>NZ_VATA01000189.1 GCF_005870025.1 Poseidonocella sp. HB161398 | reverse complement strand
GCGAAGAAATCGCCTGAGGAGTTCGGCATTCCGCGGCCCTGATCCGCGACCCGCAGGAGGCCCCGGCTCAAGGCCGGGGCAGCGCAGTGCGGGGTCCCGGCCTTGAGCCGGGACCTCCTGGACGGGACCGCCACGACGGCGGGCAGAGGAGGTGCAGATGAAATCCGATTTCCGGGGCGATGCCGATCACCATGACGGCACGTCCGACGCAACACCGGGCGGCTACGAGGGGCAGAGGCGCCCCGGAGAGCTGGTCTTCGGCGGGCTGATGCTCGCCTCGAGCCTCGGCCTGCTATGGAGTGCCTACGGCATTTCCGGCTTCGAGGCGCTCTCGGCGCCCGGCACGGTGCCGATGGCGACCACCGCGGTGATGGCTGCCAGCGCGGCGATCATCCTGATGCGCGACATGCGCCTGCCGAAGGTCCAGAACGAGACCGTCGCCCGCGACATCCTGCCGGGCCGGGTCGTGGCCATCGCGGCGATGCTGCTGGCCTATGGCGCGCTCCTGAAGCCGCTGGGCTTCGTGCCGGCCTCGGCGCTCTTCCTGGTGCTGGCGATCAAGCTGCTCGGCCACCGCAGCTGGGGCTGGACCCTGGGCATCTCGCTCAGCACGCTGGTGCTGATCTGGGTGGTCTTCCGCATCGTCTTCTCGGTGCTGATGCCCGCGGGGATCTTCCCCGAGGCGGAGCTCCTGCAGGCGCTGCGCGGGCTTTTCGGGGGGGCGTCGTGATGGACACGCTGATGGCCTTCCTCACCGTCTTCACCCAGCCGCAGCTTCTCGTCCTGGTCGGGCTCGGCACCTTCGCGGGCGTCTATGTCGGCGCGATCCCGGGGCTTTCCGTCACCATGGCGGTGTCGATCCTGATCTCCTTCACCTTCTCCTGGGACGTCTATCCGGCAATCGCGCTGATGGTGGGGATCTACATGGGCGGGGTCTATGGCGGCTCGCGCACCGCGATCCTGCTGAACATCCCCGGCGCGCCCTCGGCCATCGCCACGGCGCTTGACGGCTATCCGATGGCGCAGCGCGGCGAGGCGGGCACCGCCATCGGCGTGACCACGGTGATGTCCTTCTTCGGCGGGCTCGTCGGCATCGCGGTGCTGGCGCTGGCCGCGCCCTTCGTGTCGGATTTCGCGCTGACCTTCCAGCCCAGGGACTACATGCTGCTGGCCGTGCTCGGCATCCTGCTCGTGGGCTCGCTTTCGGCGGGGAGCCTGGTGAAGGGCATCTTCGCCGGCGCCTTCGGCATCGCCATCGGCGCGGTGGGCATGGACCCGCTGACCTTCACCGGGCGCTTCACCTTCGACCTGCCGATCCTCGAATCCGGGATCAGCTTCATCGCGGTGATGATCGGCATGTTCGGCGTCTCCGAGGCGCTGATGCAGCTCCACCATGTCGACAAGGAGGCCGTGCGCCAGAAGATCGGCCGCATCGTCCCGTCCTTCGGCACGGTGAAGAAGCACCTGCCGCTGAGCCTGCAGACCTCCTCGATCGGGGTGCTGATCGGCGCATTGCCCGGAACCGGCGGCGACATCGCGGCGCTGATGGCCTATGACCATGCCAAGCGGATCACGAAAAATCCCGAACGGCCGTTCGGCCAGGGCGCCATGGAAGGGCTCGTCGCGCCCGAAACGGCGAATAACGCGGCTGTCGGCGGCGCCTTCATCCCGATGATGACGCTGGGCATCCCCGGCGACGCGGTCACGGCGATCATGATCGGCGCGCTCTTCATCCACGGGCTGAACCCGGGGCCGATGCTGATGGTCGAGCAGCCGCAGATGTTCTGGTTCATCATCGGCGCGCTCTTCACCGCCAATGTCTTCATGCTGATCTTCGGCCTGACCGGCATCAAGCTCTTCACCAAGATGGTGGAGATGCCCCGCGCGGTGCTGATCCCGCTGATCATGCTGCTGTCGGTGGTCGGCGCCTATGCGGTGAACAATTCGCTCAGCGATGTCTACTGGATGCTCGGCTTCGGCATCTTCGGCTATTTCATGCGCCATTACGGCTATCCGCTGGGGCCGGTGATCCTGGGCGTGATCCTCTCGCGGCTCCTCGACGACAACTGGCGCCGGGCGATCATCTCCGAGCGCGAGGATCTGGGCCGCTTCTTCCACGGGCTCTTCACCAGCCCGCTCTCCACCGTGCTCTTCATCGCCGTCGTCCTGATCTTCGTGTCGCAGACGCCGCTCTGG
>NZ_VATA01000188.1 GCF_005870025.1 Poseidonocella sp. HB161398 | reverse complement strand
GAGCGTGCCCGCCAGCTTGGCTGGGCCGATGCTGAGGTCATCGACGATGATCTTGGCCGCTCGGGCTCGGGCGTCGCACGGCCCGGTTTCGAGAAGCTTCTCGCCGGGATCTGCGAGGGTCGTGTCGGAGCGGTGGTGTCGATCGAAGCTTCGCGGCTGGCGCGCAATGGCCGCGATTGGCACACGCTGCTGGAGTTTTGCGGCCTGGTTTCCACGCTCATTGTCGATGAAGATGGGGTCTACGATCCGCGTCATCCCAATGACCGCCTGCTGCTCGGCATGAAAGGGACCATGAGCGAGATGGAGCTGTCGGTCCTGCGCCAGCGCTCCCACGAGGCGCTCCGCCAGAAGGCACGCCGCGGCGAGCTGTTCATGACGGTTGCCATCGGTTATGTGCGCATGAGCCGGGATCGGATCGACAAGGACCCTGACCGGCGGGTCCAGGACGCCATCGGGCTGGTGTTTGCCAAATTCGACGAGATGCGGTCCGTCCGGCAGGTACATGTGTGGCTCCGGCAGGAACAGATCTCGCTGCCAGCGGTCGCCCATGGACCGGATGGGCGCGAGATCCGCTGGAAACTGCCCGTCTACAACACGGTCCTGCACATCCTCAGCAACCCGATCTATGCCGGGGCCTACGTGTTCGGACGCACCGGCTCTCGCACGGTGATCGAGGACGGGCGCAAACGCGTGATCCAGGGGCTGCGCAAACCGCAGGAAGACTGGGATGTTTTGATCCCCGATCATCATGATGGTTATATCAGCTGGGACATTTACGAGAGGAACCAACGGTTGATCGCGGACAATGCCACCGGAAAGTTCGGCCCGGGCCGGGGCGCCATACGGCGTGGCGAAGCTCTTCTGGCCGGGCTTCTGAGATGCGGCCATTGCGGGCGCAAACTTCACGTCGCCTATTCGGGCAAAGGCGGCAATACCGGGCGTTACCACTGCCGCGGCAGTCAGTTCAATCACGGTGGCGCGCGCTGCATCTCATTCGGTGGCATGCGGGTCGATCGGGCGATCAGCGCCGAGATCATCGCGCGGTTGCAGCCGCTCGGCATAGAGGCGGCACTCGAGGCAGAGGTGGCCCAGGGCCAGGCACATGAGGAGAAGCGCCATCAGCTTGAGCTGAGCCTGGAGCAGGCGCGCTACGAGGCCTCTCGTGCCCGGCGCCAGTACGATGCGGTCGATCCCGACAATCGCCTGGTGGCGGGAGAACTGGAAGCGCGCTGGAATGCGCGGCTTGGTACGGTCGCCGCGCTCGAGGATCAGATCAAGGCGCATGATGCGGCAGCCCTGTCGCAAAAGGCGGGCACCGCCGATCGCGCCAGGCTGCTGAGCCTGGGAACCGACCTTGAGCGCGCATGGACAAGCCCAGGTGCGGCACCTGCCACCAAGAAACAGATCATTCGCACTCTGGTCGAGGAGATCATTGTGCGCGTTGACGGAGAGACCATCGAGCTTGTTGTCCGCTGGCAAGGTGGCGCGCATTCCGCACTGGCTGTCCGCAAGAACCGCAGCGGCCAGCACCGCTGGAGTACCGACCGGGATACTGTCGATCTCGCGCGTGCGCTGGCTCGCCTCATGCCTGACAAGCTGATTGCCGCAACGCTCAACCGGGCAGGCAAGGTGACCGGACGCGGCAACGGATGGACGCAATCGCGCGTCTGCACTCTGCGCAATCACCATCAGATCAATGTCTATCGCGAGGGCGAACGCCATGAGCGTGGTGAGTTGACGCTTGACGAGGCAGCCGAGGTCTTGGCCATCAGTCCATCAAGCGTCCGCCGCCTGATCCAGGAGGGCCGGCTACCGGCGCAACAGTTCTGCAAAGGTGCGCCCTGGATCATCAAAATGGACGACCTTGACAGGAACGATGTCATTGAAGCAGCGGATAAAAGGCGCGGCCGCCGCCCGCCGTCTGAAGATCCGCATCAAAAAACACTTTCCTTATAGAGACATAGTGAGGTGGGCATTATGAAGCAGGATCGCACGGTCCGGTGATCAGCAGGTTCTGCTTCTGTCCGATCCAGCGGCCGCTGGCGAGTTCCTGGAACAGGCTCCTGTCGAGCTTGCGCGGGGTACGGAAGTCCACGTCCTCGATGCAGGCGCCGACATGGCGGAGCTTGGCCGCCCGCATCCGGCTCCGGAATTTCTTCGTGCTGCGGCTGGCGGCCTCGCGGTCGATCAGCAGGCCGAGCCATTCGGCATGGC
>NZ_VATA01000187.1 GCF_005870025.1 Poseidonocella sp. HB161398 | reverse complement strand
AGGACATATTCGACGCCGAGGTCGTGCCGCTGCTGCAGGCTGCCCCCGGCCTCCGCCCCGTCGCCATCTTCGGGGAAATGCTCCGGCGCCATCCCGATCTGCCGCACGGCATCCGCCGGACGCTGGAGCGCCGGATCCGGGCGTGGCGCGCCGAGCACGGGGAGGAGCAGGAGGTGATGTTCCGGCAGGTGCATGAACCGGGCCGGGCCGGACTGTCGGACTTCACCGACATGGGCGCCTGCGGCGTGACGATCGAGGGCCAGCCGCTGGAGCATCTCCTCTACCATTTCCGCATGCCGTGGTCGGGCTTCGAGCATGCCCATGTCATTCTCGGCGGCGAGAGCTTCGTCGCCCTGGCCGAGGGGCTGCAGAACGCGCTCTGGTCCCTGGGCGGCGCCCCGTCCCAGCATCGCAGCGACAGCCTCTCTGCCGCCTTCCGCAATCTCGACGCCGAAGCCGGGTCAGACCTCACGACGCGCTACGATGCCTTATGTGCGCATTACCGGATGACACCGACGCGGAACAACAAGGGGGTGGCGCACGAGAACGGCTCGATCGAGAGTGCCCACGGCCATCTCAAGGGCGCCATCCGCGACGCGCTGCTGATGCGCGGCAGTTCAGATTTCGCCTCGCTGGACGGCTACCGGGCCTTCATCGACGAGGTCGTGGGGCGGCACAATGCAGCCAGGAGCAAGCGGATCGCGGCCGAGCGCCCGTACCTGCAGGAGCTTCCGGAACGCCGCAGCACGGATTTCGAGGAGGTGATCGTCACCGTCTCCAGCACCAGCGGCTTCACCCTGCGCAAGGTCTTCTACACCGTGCCCTCCCGCCTGATCGGGCACAGGCTGCGCGTGCGGCTGTTCGATGACCGCCTGGAGGTCTTCTCGGGAGGAACCCTGCTGCTCACCCTGCCCCGGGGGAGGGCGAAGGCCGGGGGCAGGCATGACCAGGTGGTGAACTACCACCATGTCATCCACTCGCTGCGCCGCAAGCCGATGGCGCTGCTGAACCTGGTCTACCGCGACAAGCTCTTCCCGCGGGCCGAGTACCGGCAAGCCTTCGAGGCGCTGCTCGACAGCCAGCCCGAACGGCTGGCCTGCAAGGTTGCGGTCGAGCTTCTGGCCCTGGCGCATGACCGCGGCTGCGAAGCCGAGCTGGCCGGGGAAATCGCCAGCGGGCTGACCCGGGGCGACCTGCCTGATCTGGCGCTCCTGCGCAGCCGCTTCGCCCCGGTCGCGGAGGACCTGCCGGCCGTCACGGTGATGCAGGGCTCGCTCGACAGCTACCAGGCCCTTGTCGGGCAGGAACAGCCGGAAGGAGAATGCGCATGACCTCCCATGCCGTCGACGAGGCACGACTTGGCATCATGCTCAATGACCTGCGGCTGCCCACGATCAAGACACTTTGGCCGCAATTCGCGGAACAGGCCGACCGGGAGGGCTGGCCCGCTGCGCGCTTCCTCGCCGCCATCGCCGAGCACGAGCTGGCCGAGCGCGCGCATCGCCGGATGGCCCGCCACCTTGGGGAAGCGCACCTGCCACCCGGCAAGTCGCTCGACAGCTTTGATTTCGAGGCCGTGCCGATGATATCCAGGGCGCAGGTCATGGCCATGGCTGCCGGGGACAGCTGGCTGGCCAAGGGCGCCAACATCCTGCTGTTCGGCCCGCCCGGCGGCGGCAAGAGCCACTTGGCAGCTGCCATCGGCCTGGCACTGATCGAGAACGGCTGGCGGGTGCTCTTCGCGCGGACAACCGACCTCGTCCAGAAGCTGCAGGTTGCCCGCAGGGAGCTGCAGCTCGAGGCCGCCATCGCGAAGCTGGACAAGTTCGACCTGCTCATCCTGGACGACCTCGCCTATGTCTCGAAGGACCAGGCCGAGACCAGCGTCCTGTTCGAGCTCATCTCGGCAAGGTACGAGCGGCGCTCCATCATGATCACGGCCAACCAGCCTTTCGGGGAATGGAACAGGGTCTTTCCCGATCCGGCCATGACGCTCGCGGCCGTCGACAGGCTCGTCCACCATGCCACCATCTTCGAGATGAATGTCGAGAGCTACCGCCGCAGGTCTGCGCTCGAGAAAAAGCGAAGGAGGGGAAGGCCCGCTGCCTACGCGACAATCACCAACAGCCCCCTGATTGACGCGGAGCGACAAACAGAAACCGCAGAAAGTCTTGCCAGCGACAATCAGGATGATACCGTCACAGATGTCGCGACATAGAATCTTATCCTGATTGTCGCGCACCTCTCACCCAGATTGACGCGCTATA
>NZ_VATA01000186.1 GCF_005870025.1 Poseidonocella sp. HB161398 | reverse complement strand
TCTCGCGGCTGCCCGAACTGCTTCCCTGGAACTGGACCCGGCCGGAAGGCCGCTCCGCGGCGGCCGCCTGATGGCCCGCGTCACGCAGGTCCTGTCCATCGGCGAGGCCGCCAGGCGGATCGGCGAGAACCTCGAGCTCATCGAGGTCATCAGCGCCAATTCCGACAACATCGATTACGGCGAGATGATCTGGGTCGACGACGGCACCGAGAGCGGGATCACGACCTTCACGGCCCGCGGCATCGAAAGCCTGCAGGAGTTCCTTGCCGACATCCGCACCTGGGAAGGCGGAGTCCGCGAGTTCCTGCGCGACGGGCGCTGCGAGCCCGACGTCATCGAACGCATCATGGCAGACGAGGAAGGGCGTAAGCGGTGCTCCCGGCTCACTGGATCTCAGGTTGACGGCTTGAAATTCCACGGCAGAAGTTCGTCGATGCGCTTCTGCGGATGCCCGGCAGCGATCGCCTCCAGCGTCGCCTTGAGATAGGCGAAGGGCTCGACGCCGTTGATCTTTGCCGTCTCGATCAGCGAGGCGATCCGGCCCCAGGCACGGCCGCCCTCGTCGTGGCCCGCGAAGAGGGCATTCTTGCGGTTGAGGGCAATTGGCCTGACGAGATTTTCCACGGAATTGGAGTCGATTTCGACCCGGCCGTCCGCCAGGAAGGTCTGCAGCCCGTCCCAGTGGTTGTGGATGTAGGTCAGCTTCTCGCCCAGCCGGGACTTGGCCGAGACGCGGCGCCGCTGCTCCTGCAGCCAGGTGCCGAAGGCGGCGACCAAGGGCGCGGTGCGGGCCTGGCGGGCCGAGAGGCGCTGGCCGGGGCCCATGCCGCGGATTTCCGCTTCGATGCGGTAGAACTCGGCAATGCGGCGCAGGCCTTCGGCGGCGATCTCGGACCCGTCGCGGTCGAAGACCTCCTTCAGCTTGCGCCGCGCATGTGCCCAGCAGTGGGCGACCCTGACCGGGGCGCCGCCCTTGCGGGAGGGGCGCGCCAGGCGGTTGTAGCCCGGATATCCATCGAGCTGCAGGATGCCGTCGAAGCCGGCCAGGAATGTCTCGGCGTGCTCGCCGCCGCGGCCGGGGGCGTAGAAATAGACCACCCCGGGAGGGTCGTCCCCGCCCCATCCCCGGTCATCGCGGGCAAGAGCCCAGAGGAAGCCGGTTTTCGTCTTCCCGCGTCCCGGGTCGAGCACCGGCGCGGTGGTCTCGTCCATGAACAGCTTGGTCGAGGCCTTCAGATGCTCCGCCAGCCGGTTCACAACGGGGCCAAGATGGAAGGCTGCCGTGCCGACCCATCCGGCCAGCGTGCTGCGGTCGAGGGACAGGCCCGAGCGGGCGAAGATCTGGCTCTGCCGGTACAAAGGCAGGTGGTCCGCGTATTTGCCGACCAGCACATGGGCGATCAGCGCCTCGGTCGGCAGCCCGCCCTCGATCAGATGCGCAGGCGCCGGGGCCTGGACGACGCCATCAGTGCAGATCCGGCAGGCATAACGGGGGCGGATCGTGACGATGACGCGGAACTGCGCCGGAACGATGTCGAGCCGTTCGGTCCGGTCTTCGCCGATCTGGTGGAGCTGCCCGCAGCCGCAGGGGCAGTCGAGGCTGTCCGGCTCGATGGTCTCCTCGATCCGGGGCAGATCGGCCGGAAGATTGCCGCGGTTGCGCTTCGCGGAGGAGTTCTTGCGGCGCTGGCCTGCGCTGTCATCGGCCTGCGCCACCTTCTGCGCCTCGACCTCGGCGACCGCCGTCTCGAGGTCTTCGAAGGCCAGCTGGCGCTCGTCTTCCGAGAGCTTTTCCGACTTCTTGCCGTAGAGCGCCTGGTTCATCTCGGCGATCAGGCTCTCCTGGCGGCGGGTCGTCTCCTCGAGCTCGCCGACGCGCCGCATCAGCAGGGCAACGGCGGCGCGCTGCTCCTCGGGGATGGCGGACAGGTCGATCTCGGGGGCGTCGGTCATGCTGGCAGCATAGCCCGGAGCGGGCCACTGCAGGCGGGGAAAAGACCCCGCGAGTCATTCCGCCACAGCAGGCCGCCTGGCCTCGAGCGCCTTCACCCGGCGCCAGTCGAGCCCGGCAAAAAGCGCCTCGAACTGCGCCCGGTTCAGCGACATCACCCCGTCGGTCACGGGAGGCCAGACGAAGCCCGATTCCTCCAGCCGCTTGTACGCCATCACGAGACCGGTGCCCCGAACTTCGACAGTTGGAAGCTCAAAATTGGCCTGTTCGCACAGGCGGGTCTTGTAAAATCAAAGGGTTGATCGGTCGGAATGGTGCCATT
>NZ_VATA01000185.1 GCF_005870025.1 Poseidonocella sp. HB161398 | reverse complement strand
TGTAAGGGGCAGCCGTAATCTCCCCGAAACGGGCAATTGAAAAATCCCCGACCGTGAGCGGGGTCGTCAATTTACGGACCTCATGGATCCGGAAATTGGCGGCGCCGCGGATCACTGGCCTGATGCTCCCAACAACAAGGCAGGGGCAGTCAGGTGAAGTGTTTGAGGGAGATCGTCTTGATCCACGATTTGAAACGCCAGGGGCTCAGCGTCACCGCCATCGCGCTCAAACTGGGCTGCGACCGCAAGACCGTGCGCAAGTACCTGAAGCAGGGCCTCGAAGCCCCGGTCTACAAGACCCGGGAGCCGGTCCCGAACCTGCTCGAGCCCTTCGAGGCCTATCTCCGGGATCGGGTCGGGCTGTTCCCGGACCTGTCCGGACGGCGCCTGCTGCGCGAGATCCGCGCGATGGGCTACAAGGGCAGCTACTCCACTCTGAAGCCCTTTCTGAGATCGGTCAGGCCGCCCCGTCGCACGCAGTTCGAACGCCGCTTCGAGACACCCCCGGGCAAGCAGGCGCAGGTGGATTTCGCCGAGTTCACGGCGGAATTCACCGACGAGCCCGGCGTCGTCCGGAAGGTCTGGCTGTTCTCCATAGTCCTCGGCCACAGCCGCTGGCTCTGGGGCCGCTTCGTCGCCAGCCAGAACCTGCAATCCGTTCTCCGCTGCCATGTCGGCGCCTTCGAGGAGATAGGCGGCGTGCCGGAGGAAATCCTCTATGACCGGATGAAGACCGCGGTCATCGGCGAGGAGTGAGCCATGTGGTCGCCATGGTTCGAGACCCATGGCGAACGCGGGCGTGGTGACCTACAACGCATCGCTGGTCGCGCTGCTGAACCACTACGGCGCCATTCCCCGGGCCTGCCGCCCGTATCGCGCGAAGACGAAAGGGAAAATCGAGCGGCCGTTCCGCTACATCAGGCAGGATTTCTTCCTCGCCCGGACCTTCCGCAACCTCGATGACCTGAACGCGCAGTTCACCGAATGGCGCACCGGGATCGCCAATCCGCGCACCCACGCCACCACCCAGCGGGTTGTCGACGAGGCTTTCGCCGAGGAGCTGCCCAGCCTCCGGCCGCTGCCTGCCCTGGCCTATGACGCCGTCCTCACCGTTGAGCGGAGGGTCAGCAAGGAGGGCATGGTCTCGGTCGGCGGCAATCTCTACTCGGTGCCCGACACCGCGCGGCGCCGCGTGCTCGAGGTCCAGCACCACACTGCCGAGATCCGCATCTTCGAGGACGGCCAGCTGATCGCCCGGCACCCGGTGCTCGAGGGCAAGGCGCTGCGCCGGGTCGATCCCGCCCATCGCAAGGCCCCGCCGCCGCGCCCGCCCCAGCAGATGCCGGTCCAGGGCCTGCGCCGTCCGCTGGACTTCTACGATGCCGTCGGCCGCCGCCTGGCTGCGGGTAGCCAGCCATGAGCGCGCTGCTCGACCGCATCCGCGGAGCCCTCGTCGGGCTGAAGATGCCGCGCGCGCTGGAGGCGCTCGACCACACGCTGCAGCAGCTGGAGAAGGGCGAGATCACCGCCGTCGAGGCGATCGACAGCCTGCTGAGCGAAGAATACGTCACCCGCGAAGGCCGACGCGTCGACGTCGCCCTGCGCACCGCCAAGCTGATGCCGATCAAGACGCTGGAAAGCTTCGACTTCTCGTTCCAGCCGTCGCTGGACCGGGAGCGGATTGCAGCGCTTGCCCAGCTCGGCTTCATCCGCCGGTCGGAGGTGGTCCATTTCCTTGGCCCGCCAGGCACCGGGAAGAGCCACCTTGCGACGGCGCTTGGCGTGGCGGCGGTGAAGGCCGGGCGCACGGTCTATCGCGCCACGCTCGCCGAGCTGATCGAGGCGCTGTCCCAAGCCGAGCGGTCAGGCCGCCTGCCGGAGAAGATCCGGTTCTATGCCCGGGCCTCGCTGCTGATCGTCGACGAGATCGGCTACCTGCCGATCACCCAGGGTGGGGCCAACCTGTTCTTCCAGCTCGTGAACGCGCGCTACGAGAAGGGCGCGATGATCATGACCTCCAACCGCGGATTTGCAGAGTGGGGAGAGGTCTTCGGCGATCCGGTGGTTGCCACGGCGCTGCTCGACCGGCTTCTGCACCACGCGGTCGTCGTCCAAATCGAGGGCGCCAGCTACCGGCTGCGTGCCCATGCCGACCTGATCCCGGAACATGTCCGCGCCAACGCCCCGATCACCCCGCCACCGCCGCCGAAGCGCCGCGGACGGCCGCCGAAAATCCGGAATGGAGCTGCCGATCACTGACCCCGGCTGATCGCCGGAACCGCCAAGTGGGGAATTCCAAATTGCCCAAACTGGGGAAAATTCAGTTGCCATTGACA
>NZ_VATA01000184.1 GCF_005870025.1 Poseidonocella sp. HB161398 | reverse complement strand
CGTAAGCGGTGTTCCCGGCTCACGGGATCTCAGGTTGACGGCTTGAAACTCCATGGCAGAAGTTCGTCGATGCGCTTCTGCGGATGCCCGGCGGCAATCGCCTCCAGCGTGGCCTTCAGGTAGGCGAAGGGTTCGACGCCGTTGATCTTGGCGGTCTCGATCAGCGAGGCGATCCGTCCCCAGGCACGGCCGCCCTCGTCATGGCCCGCGAAGAGCGCATTCTTGCGATTGAGGGCAATCGGGCGGATCAGGTTCTCCACGGAATTGGAGTCGATCTCGACGCGACCGTCATTCAGGAACGTCTGCAGGCCGTCCCAGTGGTTGTGGATGTAGGTCAGCTTCTCGCCCAGCCGGGATTTCGCCGAGACCCGGCGCCGCTGGTCCTGCAGCCAGGTGCCGAAGGCTGCGACCAAGGGCGCGGTGCGGGCCTGGCGGGCCGAGAGGCGCTGGCCGGGGCCCATGCCGCGGATCTCCGCCTCGATCCGGTAGAATTCGGCGATCCGGCGGAGGCCCTCGGCGGCGATCTCGGACCCGTCGCGGTCGAAGACCTCCTTCAGCTTGCGCCTTGCGTGTGCCCAGCAATGCGCGACCGTGACCGGAGCGCCGCCCCTTCGGGAGGGGCGCGTTAGCCGGTTGTAGCCTGGATAGCCGTCGAGCTGCAGGATGCCGTCGAAGCCATTCAGAAACGTCTCGGCGTGCTCGCCGCCGCGGCCGGGGGCGTAGAAATAGACGATGCCGGGCGGGTCGTCGCCGCCCCATCCCCGGTCGTCCCGGGCGAGCGCCCAGAGATATCCCGTTTTCGTTTTCCCGCGCCCCGGATCCAGCACCGGCGCCGTTGTTTCGTCCATGAAGAGCTTGGTCGAGGCCTTCAGGTGCTCGGAGAGACAGTCCACCACAGGACCGAGGTGGAAAGCCGCGGTCCCGACCCATCCGGCCAGAGTGCCGCGGTCGATGGACAGGCCCCAGCGGGCGAAGATCTGGCTCTGCCGATATAATGGCAGGTGGTCCGCGTATTTGCCGACCAGCACATGGGCGATCATCGCCTCGGTCGGCAGCCCGCCCTCGATCAGATGCGCGGGTGCCGGGGCCTGGATCACGCCGTCGGTGCAGGCCCGGCAGGCATAGCGGGGGCGGATCGTGACGATGACGCGGACCTGCGCGGGGATGATGTCGAGCCGTTCGGTCCGGTCCTCGCCGATCTTGTGCAGCTGCCCGCAGCCGCAGGGACAGTCCAGGCTGGCGGGCTCGATGGTCTCCTCGATGCGCGGCAGATCGGCCGGAAGATTGCCGCGGTTGCGCTTCGCGGCAGAGCTCTTGCGCCGAGGGGCTTCCCCGGCCGCAGCGGCCTGTGCCGCCTTCTGCGCCTCGACCTCGGCGACGGCCGTTTCGAGATCCTCGAAGGCCAGCTGGCGCTCGTCTTCCGAGAGCTTTTCCGACTTCTTGCCGTAGAGCGCCTGGTTCATCTCGGCGATCAGGCTCTCCTGCCGCCGGGTCGTCTCCTCGAGCTCGCCGACGCGCCGCATCAGCAGGGCGACGGCGGCGCGCTGCTCCTCGGGGATGGCGGAAAGGTCGATTGCGGGGGCGTCGGTCATGCTGGCAGCATAGACCGGCGCGCGCCGCGGCAGGCGGGGAAAACACCCCGCGAGTCATTCCGCCACAGCAGGCCGCCGAGCCTCGAGCGCCTTCACCCGGCGCCAGTCGAGCCCGGCGAAGAGCGCCTCGAACTGCGCCCGGTTCAGCGACATGATCCCGTCGGTCACCGGCGGCCAGGTGAACGTCGCCTCCTCCAGCCGCTTGTACGCCATCACCAGCCCCGTGCCGTCCCAGAACAGGATCTTCAGCCTGTCAGCCCGCTTCGAGCGGAAGACGAAGACCGCGCCCGCAAACGGATCCTCCTTCAGTGCCGATTGCACCAGCGCGGCAAGGCCATCATGGCCCTTGCGGAAATCTACAGGCTTCGTCGCGATCAGGATCCGCACCCGGTCGGATGGGATCATGCCAGCGCCCGCACCACGGCGGCGATCCGCTCCGGCGAAGCGCCGGGCTCGAGCCGCACGGTCACCGCGCCGACGGCGATCTCGACGCTGCCGCCCGCCAACGGCGGTTCCGCAGCGGGCTCCGGCGTCGCCACCATCAGCGACACGAACTCGACCGCGTCCTCGGGGGCTGGCAGCACCAGCCTGCCGTCCCGCGCCATCCGCCGCCACGCCGAAACCTGGTTCGCCGCCAGCCCGTGCCGCGCGGCCACCGCGTTCACGGTCGCGCCGGAGCGCAGCGTCTCGGCGACGATCTCCGCCTTCAGCTTGTCCGGCCACTTCCGGTTCCTGCGCTGCGTCTCGCGCTCGTTCGTGAGAACCTCAAAATATGCGCTCATTGAGAAAGTCACTCCCTGCCTATCGCTGGAAATGAGATCTCAGAACCGCCGCCTCACAAACAGGTGGGGCCGGGACATCGCATAC
>NZ_VATA01000183.1 GCF_005870025.1 Poseidonocella sp. HB161398 | reverse complement strand
AGCGAAGATGTTTCGGGATACCCCCCTTGGTGATGCTGACGAATCCTTTCCTGAGGTCGTTCAGGTCCTCGATCCCCGGCACCCGCTCTATGGGCGCACGTTCCAGGTTCTCGGTCGATCAAGCTTCTGCCGGGCTGGCTCTCCCTCCTTCTACGAGGTCGCGTATCGCGACGGGGTGACGCTGAACGTTCCCGTTGCAGCGACCGAACCGCTTGCCTCACCGGTCGATCTACCCAAATTGAGCATGGAATCTTTGCGGGACCTACTAGATGTGGTGGATACCGAGCATCATGAGCACGGCACCCGAAGATCTCTGGACGACGCTGCCGGTGACGCTGAGGCGCCAGATCGTCGACGACATCGCCGTGGTTCTGGCGGAGGTCTTTCGTGATGCCAGAGCTGATCCAGCCGATGCATCTGAAGCGCAGGGCAATTGTCCATATCCGGCAGTCGACGCCCCATCAGGTCGTGAGCAACCAGGAAAGCCTGCGGCTCCAGTACGCGCTGTGCCAGCGCGCCCGCGATCTCGGATGGCATGAAGCCGATATCGATGTGATCGATGCCGATCTCGGCCTCAGCGGCGCCTCCGCAGCGCATCGCAGCGGGTTCCAGGAACTTGTCGGCCGGGTCGGGCTCAGCGAAGTGGGGATGATCCTGTCCGTCGATGTGACGCGGCTCGCGCGCAACTGTTCCGACTGGTATCCTCTCCTGGACATCTGCGGGCTGCGGGGCTGCCTGATCGCCGATCGCGACGGCGTCCATGATCCGGGCAGCGCAAACGGGCGCCTGCTTCTCGGCCTCAAGGGCACCATTTCCGAACTGGAGCTGCACACGATCCGCAGCCGCCTGACGGCCGGGCTCATCGCCAAGGCGCAGCGCGGGGAGCTCGCTCTCACCTTGCCGGCCGGTCTCGTGCGGGACCCCGGCGGCGTCGTGCTGAAAGACCCCGACACGGCTGTCCAGGGCCGGCTCGGCCTTGTGTTCGAGCTCTTCATGAAGCTGCGCAGCGTCGCCAAGGTGATGCGGATGCTGAATGCCCGCGGCCTCGACCTGCCACGCCGGGACCGGCATGGCGAGCTGTACTGGGCTCGCGCGACGGTCTCCGCGGTTGCCGCGATCCTGAAGAATTCCGCGTATGCAGGGCTTTCGTCTATGGCCGGACCCGCATGCGGGACACCGCACCGGACGGACGGCGTCCGGCAAAGGCGAAAGTGGCGAGACCTCTCGAAGAGTGGCGCATCGTCGTGAAGGACCGGTATCCAGCCTATGTCGACTGGCCGACCTAGTGAGCGACAACCGGGCCGAAGACATGCGCACCAAGACAAGGGGCATCCCCCGCGACGGCGACCTTCTGCTGCACGGCATCGTCTGGTGCGGACGCTGCGGCCACAAGATGTATGCCCGGTACAAGGGCGGCGGAGAGTATGTCTGCAACCACTTGAACAAGCATTCGGGCCTGCCCGCCTGCCCGCCTGTCCGGGCCAGGGCGGTGGACGCCGCTGTTGCGGACGCATTCCTGACCGCGCTGGCCCCTGCGGAACTCGATGCCCTGTCGCGCGCCTGCCGGGCCCAGAGCCAGGTCGACAGCGCCTTGCGTGCAAATGCCGAACGCGAGGTCGAGCGCACCCGCTATGCAGCAGCCCTGGCACAGCGGCAGTACAATCGCGTCGATCCCGACAACCGCCTTGTCGCCGCCGAACTCGAGCGCCGCTGGGAAAGCGCGCTGATGGAGGTTCGGGCGGCGGAGACCGCGCTGGCCGAGCAGTCCGCACAGCAGCCTGCCGGGCCTGTGGCCATGGGGAAGGCCTTCACCGGCAAGGTCGTGACCCTGGCGGGACGCCTGCCGCAAATCTGGGCGGATCCTGCCACCAGTGACGCGCATCGCAAGTCGCTCCTGCGCTGCCTGGTGGACAAGGCGGTGCTCAACCGGACGCCCGAGAGCGCGCTAGTCCTCATCGTGTGGCGCGGCGGTGCGGTGACCGAGCTCGACATCAAGATGCGGGTAACCGCGATCGCGAAACTCGCACGCGGAGCCGAAATGCGGGAGCGCCTGCTCGAACTGGCAAGGGCGGGCATGCCCGACGATGAAATCGTCCGCGTTCTCACCAGCGAGGGGCACCGCTCGGCGAATTCGCCAGACAAGGTGCTCGCCGTTACAGTCCAGCGCATTCGGCTGGCCGAAGGCATCAGCACGCCCCCTGCGCGCAGGCGGTGGAACCACGATCCTGGTTTCCTGAGCACAACCGCTCTTGCTGCCAAGCTCGGGATCCCGGTCAACTGGCTCTACGTGCGGATCAGGAAAAAGCGTTTGCTCATAGACCCTCAGCCCACCGGTGCCTATCTGTTTCCCGACACGTCGGTCGTTCTGGACGGCGTGCGGAACCTTCGAAATCACATCATCAGCGAACTGGATCTGAGAATCAGTCAGCGTGAAAATAGGGGGTATCAACATGGATGATCG
>NZ_VATA01000182.1 GCF_005870025.1 Poseidonocella sp. HB161398 | reverse complement strand
GGACCCCGTCGGACCAGGGTCCTGCCGAGGAGAGCCTTGACAGAAACGGCGCCGCTTCTTCTCATGACGCAGCGGCTGCATGCCGCTCCCACCAAGATTTTCGGCATTTGATTTATTGAACGCGGGAACGAGGATACTCCCATGCTGCATTTCCACCAGGCCGCCGCTCTCCGGAAGGCCCTGCTCGCGGCGCTGCCAGCTGTCCTGTTTGCGGGTGCCGCCCTGCCCGAGGCGACACAGCTCACGGAAGATGCCTCGCGCCATCACGCCGAACGTGCACTCGATCTTCTGCTCGACGAGGGCGACCGGCCCGGAGCGGTCGCAGAAGCCCTGCGCGGTCTTCCGCAGCCCCCGGAGGAGGCCGATCTGGGCAAATGGCCGGACGCCTGGTCCGCCCTGCACCGCGCAATGGCCGCGCGCCCCGTGACGGCCCCCTTGCGGAACGAAACGCATTTCTTCGGGACGCTCAGCCCCGATGGAACGCGCGCGCTCGTCAGCTGGGGCGTTGACGGCTCGATCGACAGCGACCTGCGCGTGGGCGCGATGCTTGTCGATCCGCTCGGCGGCACGGTGATCGGGACGCCCATTCTGGCCGACGCGCCGCTGGGAGAGGGCTACTACTCCGCCGCGCCTGTCGGCTTCTCGGCCGATGGCAGGCTCGGGGCCGTCTCGCTGATGAACGGACAGACCGTCGTTCTCGACGGGCTGACGGGCGCCGAGCGGCTGCGGGTTCCGGGGAATGCGCTTCTTCCCCAGTTCTCTCCCGATGGCCGGTATCTGCTGACATATGCGATGGGGGGCGGAGCGGTATGGGAGCTGGCCAGCGGAAACCGGGTGCTCGCCCTGACGGACGATCTCGGGCACAGCTTCGACTGGACCCATGACGGCCGGATACTTGCCACGCGGGTCGCGGGCAGCGGCACGGCAGAGGTCCTGATCTACGCGCTCGACGGAACGGCGCGAACCATCGTGCCCCGCATTGACGGCCAGCTCGCGGGCATGCCGGTGCCCTCGCCGACAGAGCCGGTCTTCCTCATCGGCACGTTCGGCGCCGAAATGCGGACGCGCATCCACGATTATGACGGCCGGCTGCTCGCGGAGCTTCCCGTGGATTTCGGCGCCGCGCGCTTCGTCCGCGACGGGACGGCCATTGCGGTCTCGGACGGCCAGGACGTGCAGAGGATGTCCGATGCACAGGTCGCGGTGTACTCGCTGACGGGCGAGAGCCTTGCCGTATCGCCATCGGACCACACGCCCTTCGACCATCTCGTATACTCGCCCGAGGGCGAGATCGTCGGGTCGCTGGCAGGGCGCTTCCAGACGACCTATCACGGTGACGGCTTGCCGGAGGGGGCTGCGCTCTACGACGCCGCCGTTGCGCTGGTCGGCCGTGGGGCGGTAGAGGCGCCGGAGGTTGTCGAGACCCCGGCGGCCGACGCTGCCTCGACCGGCTTCGCGCGCGAGGCCGAGCGGCTCCTGCTGACGGGGGACCGGACAGGCGCCATGGTCGCGGCGCTGAAGGGACTGCCCGAGGCCCCGGACGATGCCGATTTCGACCGTTTCGAGGCCGCGCATCTGCTCCTCTATCGCAGCGTGGCCGCACGTGTCCTGCGGCTTCCGGCCGAACCGTCCATGCCCGCGATCGTCGGTCCGACCGGGCGCGTGATGGCGGTCAGCGGCGAGCGGCCGCGGCTCTACGCGATGCCCCGGGGCACGCCCGTCGCCGAGTTGCTCCGTGCGGACGGGACCGCTGTCACCTCGACGACCTTCGCGCATTTCACCCCGGATGGCGCACTCTTCGCGCTGGCCGAAAGCGATGGCGTCACCGTGCATTTCTTCGACGCTGCAACCGGCGCGGCGGTGCATCGGGTGACGGTTCCGGTTCCGGACTGGCAAGGCTACCTCGACGGCTATTCGACCATCATCGATCCGGTCGGGTTCTCGGCGGACGGGCAGCGCCTTCTGCTCCGGACGGCCGGGGGACGGCACTACGTCATTTCCCTCGGCATCTGGTCTGTCGCGCAACTGCCCCTGCCCGACCGGAGAAGCTTCATGGTGTCCTGGCTCCCGGGGGGCCAGTTCCTCGTCGCCGAGAGGCTGCGGGAGGAAGCGGGCCCGGCCGCGCAGGTGTTCATCCATGACGGCGCCGCGATGACGCCGATCTTTTCGCTGCCGCGCGATCCGGCGGGGCTGCGGGACGAGCCCTACGGCCTCGTGGCATCGCGCTGGGGCAATTCGATCATCACGGCCGATGGCGGCCGGACCGTCGTCTTCGACGGAGAGGGCAAGCGGCGGGTCGCCTTCTCCTCCAATGACGGAGACGGGATCGTCGCGTATGTCAGGGACGGCACGGCCATCGCCTATCGCGACGCATCCGGGACGATCGAGGCCAGCCTCAAGGTTCTCTCGCTCGAAACCGGCGAACAGGTCTCTGCCGAGTTCCGGGACTATCCCGTCTTCGATCAGGAGGTTTTCGATCGCGACGGAGG
>NZ_VATA01000181.1 GCF_005870025.1 Poseidonocella sp. HB161398 | reverse complement strand
ACCGCGCTCGGCATACCCGTCACTGTGGCCGTAGGATAAGTCCGTCCGGGGAAAGGGGAACCGCGCTCAGCCCCCGATTTGTGCAACAAGGCCGTGTGAGATTAGCGTCGTGCATGTCATGCCGGACGAGCATGGTGGGTTGAGACGAGGACCCCACTACTACCGCAGCACCAACCGAAAACCTTACGCGAGACGATGAAGCGGTGTTTGTAGCTTTTGATCAAGGTTCTTGGAGTGGCGTGGAATTCGGCCATGGCGATTGTTTCGACTATTGCCCATTTCGACTGGCGGGCGCCGATGACGAAATGCAGATGGTTTTGGTTTGTTCTCCGAGGTGGCCGTCCAATTCTTCTTAAAATGAAGGTGCTCTTTTATCTGCCGTCCCGGTGAACAACCGGAATGGTACAAATATGTGTCCGCCTGCCAAGGCTGGACTGCCCGGTTTTAGCTTGCCCACACTGATCTGCGGTTCAATCAAATATTCTTGGTTTTTGATGTCAAGCGCGAACGTAAGGTTCATTCGGCGCTGTGCTCGCCGACTGGCGATATTCGGGCTCAGCCGCTAAGCAATTAGCCTACTCTAACGGCGCCTTCGATATCTGCATGTTCCATTCGGCGATCCAAGTATGGCGGCAAAAACGTCTCTCCCATTCGCAAATATGGTTTCCTCTGAAACGGGGATTGTTTCGCGACTCTAGTCCGAAGCCACGCTTTACCACCAGTCCAGCACCTCGTTCGGAAAAGCTGAAACTATGAGCCGTCTATCGTGCCTGCAGCCGCCAATCCTTCAGCGCACGGAATGTATCAAAGATCCCTGATCGCCTGAACACCGAGGGACAAATATACGTCGTTCATATTAATCACTGCGCCCCTTTCGGCGCCGCGTAGATCGGACGTGTTGTCCGGCCCTGCACTGGGAAATGGACATCGGGTCTTGCTTCCAACTTTTGGAACAATGGCCATCCGCGGTATTCTCAGTCATCTTCCCGCAGTGCTTGAAGCTCACTTTCCAAGTTGAGCACTTGGCGCTGGAGCGAAAAAATCATCCTGAGCATCATTTGATCCATATCCCAATTTGATATCGACTTGCTCTTAACTTTCGGAGGTCCAAATTCAAGTGGCGGCTGACCCTGTTTCTCCAAGAGGTCATTAACCTCACTGAAGTCTTCAGAGAATGTTTCTTGAACATTAAGAAGATCCTGTGCGCTGGGTAAAAGCTCACCTATTGGAGGTATTTCGAAGCTCTCGCTGTCCAAGATATCGAGTCGTTTCGCTATTTTCCTAAAGGCTGTTCCTCTAATTCTCCCTGGTGTGCTAGCATTGTGCACTGCCCAAGCTGAGAGCAACGCTAGTCCGGGCTTTTCGTTTGCTCTGATCACATCGATGTTAGATGCCCCAACTCTTGAAATGAAATGAAATGCTCTGCGACGTTATCAATTGAATCGAAATTATATATTTCAAGATTGGAGAATGAATTTAGCCAGATTCTCAAATTTTCGGCGTAGGAAATATCATGTTCTTGTACCCACTGTTCGAAACCGCGAAGCGGGCCATGATATGGTTTTGACTTTATGCCGAATTGTACATATCCGCTCTGCGCCCAACTGTCATGTCTTCGAACATAAGCAATTGGAATAATTTCCACACCCAGCGCCGCCAGATTGCGAAGAATTGGCAAAACACTTCCCGGCCTAGCTAAAAACGCCTCATTGCTCCATACTACCCGCTTTATGCCAATCGCACCAAGTCGTTTTAGTTCTGCAATGAGAACTGTTTCAACTTCTTGATCTGTTCTCGATTGATTGCGCGCTTGTTCCTGGAAAAAAACTGAGGAGAATTGGCAACACGCCACCGATAATTGGTTGCTTCCGGAATATGCTCAAGCGCCAAACCGACGTACGCAAGTTCTGACTCTGCAAGCCGTTCGAGCGCCCTCTTTAGCGTGAATTGGATTGAGGTTGAGCCAGTCTTGCCAGCACCGATGTGCACGATTAGGGTAGGATATGATGCCACAACCATATGTTCGGAAGTTTGCGTGGGGTCATTTCTTTTGACCGCCGATTCGTTGCCATTATTTTATGATCTTAGCTAGTAGTAGATTTCGCAACATCCTTCATAAGCAACTCCTCGCCGCATGAGGTTGCTTTCTTAAGTTTTACAATGTGTATGTCACCTCTCCACAACTCCATGTCAGGTTTATTAAGGTTGTCACCTTATCCCGAGAACGGCAGCTAGAGCGGCGTTTTACAGGGTACTGAAAATAGGCGTACGAGCAACGGTTTCCGCCGTGTTGGACAGGGTGGCGTGATTTTCCGGCCTCTCCTGGCCTCTCGGCGTGGGGCGCGCGCGGCGGTCTTGCTCAGGCCGCCTTGAACCGCGAACCCGTTGGGGTTCTTCTAGATAGCATGTCCTATGAGGCATAGCACGGGCGGTGTCCCCTAGTTCGACAGCTAGACGCGTAAGTAGCTGATATTGTTAAGGCGCAAATGCCGAAAATGTAACTACAGCGGCTTGGTCAGGCGGGTTTTGACAGGTTCAGTGTGTCGAAGAGCTCCAAT
>NZ_VATA01000180.1 GCF_005870025.1 Poseidonocella sp. HB161398 | reverse complement strand
GCCGGTCTCGCCCGCGAGGAAGGCTTCGGCGAGGGCGCTGCCGCGGGCCAGCGGATCGGCGGAGGCGGCGGCGGGGGCGGCGCAGGCAAGGGCGGCCAGCGCGGCCGGGAAGAAGCGGGGGCGGGGCATGGCTGTCTCCGGAGGGGTCCGGCCGAGCCTAGGAAGGCCGGGGCGATGCCGCAAGATTTCAGTCACTTATCGGCAGGTTTCCGCGCTTTGATCTTGATCTTCTGCTCGAGTCCCGTCGGCTCGAGGTTGCGGATCTCGATGGTTCCTCCGAAGCGCTCGAGGATCTCGCGGGCGATGGCGAGGCCGAGCCCCGCGCCGGGCAGGGTCTTGCGGCGGGCGGGATCGACGCGGAAGAACGGCTCGAAGACGCGGCCGAGCACCTCGGGCGGCAGGCCCGGGCCGCGGTCGCGGATCGTCACGACCGCGCAGTCCCCCTCGAGCGCCAGCGCGATCTCCGCGCCGCCGCCATGGGTCGCCGCGTTATGCGCGAGGTTCCTCAGCGCGCGCTTCAGCGCCAGCGGACCGGCCGTCGCCTCGGCCGGCTCCAGCCGCCCCAGCCGCACCGGATGGCGCAGCTCGGCCAGTTCCGCCGCGATCTCCGGCAGCAGCCGGTCGAGCCGCACCGGCGCGGTGGCGTCGCGGCTGACCTCCTCGCGCACCAGGCGGATCGCGCTGTCGGCGATCAGGTCGAGCTCCTCGAGATCGGCCAGCCACTTGCCGCGCTCGGCCGGGTCCTCGATGAATTCGGCGCGCAGCCGCATCCGCGTCATCGGCGTGCGCAGGTCGTGGCCCGCCGCCGCCACCAGCCGCATCCGGCTTTCCATCGCGGCGGCCAGCCGCTCGGCCAGGCGGTTGAGCGCGCGCGCGGTGGCGCGCAGCTCGGCCGGGCCGGTCTCGGGCACCGGCGAGAGCGTCGCATCCGCGCCGATCCGCCCGGCCGCGGCCTCGAGCAGCCGCAGCGGCCGCACCAGCCGCTCGGCGGCATAGAGCGAGACCGCCGCGGCGCCCGCCAGGATCACCGCGATCCAGATGGCGAAGATCTTCCAGCCGCCCTCGGGCGGGGACATGTCGGGGATGGCGACGGCCAGCCAGCGGCCGCCGGCAAGCTGCACGGAGGCGGTCAGGGCCGGGCTGTCGGGGCCGCGCACCACCTCGACGGCGCGGGCCGGGCCGGTCTTCTCCAGCGCGCGGCCGAGGAAGCGGGCGGCGGGCGCGACGGGGGCGCCTGCGGCCGGAGTGGCGGCGAGCGCGAGGCCGTCGGTCGTCCCGGTCTCGGCCAGCCGGGCGAGGAGCTGGATCTGGCGGGCGACCGGCTCGATCGTGGCCTGGGGCGGCGGCGGCACCAGCGCGCGGCTGGCCGCCAGGGTGGCGAGCCCGGCGACGGCGAGGATGGCGAGGATCATCAGCGCGGCGATGCGCGCGCGCAGCGTGGTCACGGCCGGGCCTCCACCGGCACGACCAGCTGGTAGCCGCCGTTGCGCACCGTCTTGAAGAGCGGGGCCCCGCCATCGGCGGCCTCGCCGAGCTTGCGGCGCAGCCGGCTCATCAGCACGTCGATCGAGCGGTCGAGCGGGTCGCGGTCGCGCCCCTGGGTGAAGTCGAGCAGCTGGTCGCGCGACAGCAGCCGTCCCGGGCGCTCGAGAAAGGCGCGCAGGAGGTCGAACTCGGCGCCGGTCAGCTCGACCTGGCGGCCGTCGGGGGCGGTGACGCGGCGCAGCTCGATCTCGATGGCGAAGCCCGCCATGCGGTAGGCGCGGGCCTCCGGGGCGGGGCCGTCTGGCGGCGCGGCGGCGGCGGCGGCGCGGCGCAGCACGGCCTTGATGCGGGCGACCAGCTCGCGCGGGTTGAAGGGCTTGCCGAGATAGTCGTCGGCGCCGATTTCCAGGCCGATGATGCGGTCGACATCCTCCTTGAGCGCGGTGAGCATGATCAGCGGCAGCTGCGGATGGCGGGCGCGCAGGTCGCGGCAGATCTCGAGGCCGGAGCCGTCGGGGAGCATGACATCGAGCACGGCGAGGTCTGGCAGGCTGCGGGCGAGCACGGCCTCGCAGTCGCGGCGGCTGGCGGCGGAGAGCACGCGGAAGCCCTGTCCGGCGAGATAGCGCCCGAGCAGGCTGCGGATTTCGGGATCGTCGTCGACGATGAGGATGGCGGGGGCGGTCTGCATGGCGTGTCTCGGGTCTGCGGGCGGGGGCGGTCAGCGGGCGGGGGCGGAAACTGGGCGGGGGCGGAAAAGGGCGGGGGCGGACGGCAGGAGGGGCGGAGGCCGGGTCCGGCGGGGGCGGTCTCCGCGCCCGTCTATAGCCCGATCGGCAGGCCGCGGGGGCAGGGAATTGTATCGCAACCTTGCCGGCCGGGCGCCAGCAAGCTTCGTTTGCAAATTTCCCGCCCCTGGCAATGTTTCGTTACAGCCGGGACCAAGACGGGACACGCGGGCAGGCTAGATCGGGGAGAGCAGGACGCAGGCGGCTCCGGCGGGGCAGAGGCCCTTTTCCGGCGCTTTCCGCGACGTCCTGGCAAAGAGATGCGACGGGGCGGCCACCGCCCTGCGTTGAGACCAGAGCGATCGCAGCATCGCAAGACAGGCAAAGGACAT
>NZ_VATA01000018.1 GCF_005870025.1 Poseidonocella sp. HB161398 | reverse complement strand
CTTGTACTTCGTAGGGGCCCAACTGCTCATGCCTACCGGCTATCATGCTGGATTCATGCAGTGAATCCCTCGCACGATTTGTGCAACAAGGCCCCTTCATACGCAAAAGGCGCCGGAGCGTCTGCCCCAGCGCCTCTATCACGGCCTTTCAGAGAGCAGCCCAGGGACACAAGGCGGTACGTTTCGCCCTTGACACCCCTTGCGCAGACTTATGCTTCCGTTTGCGCATTCATCTGCTTTCTCTGACTCTGCCCCTGCCGGCCGTTACCCGCATTTGGAATGGCCGCAGCTCGGGCAGGTCATGCAGCCCTCGATCATCCGCATGCCGTACTGGCCGCAGCTCGGGCAGGCCTTGCCGCGGCTCTCGCCCACCGCGACCGCCTCGGCATGCGGATCCGCCTTCAGGCCCATGCCCTCGCCCTCAATGAAGCCGATCTCCACCAGATGGCGCTCGATCACGCCGCCGATCGCCGCCAGGATCGAGGGGATGTACTTGCCTTCCATCCAGGCCCCGCCGCGCGGGTCGAAGACCGCTTTCAGCTCCTCGACCACGAAGCTCACGTCGCCGCCGCGGCGGAACACCGCCGAGACCATCCGGGTCAGCGCCACGGTCCAGGCATAGTGCTCCATGTTCTTCGAGTTGATGAACACCTCGAAAGGCAGGCGGCGGCCGTTCAGCGTGATGTCGTTCAGCGTGATGTAGATCGCATGCTCGCTATCCGGCCATTTCAGCTTGTAGGTCGCGCCTTCCAGAGCCTGCGGACGGTCGAGCGGCTCGGTCAGGTGCACGACCTCGCCGGTCACGCCCGCGTCGCGCGCATTCGAGCTGACCGCGCGGACCTCGCCGGTCTTCTTCTCTTCCTTCGGCTTCTCGTCGGAGGCCGTCAGGACCGAGCCCGTCACCGCGTTCGGACGGTAGGTGGTGCAGCCCTTGCAGCCCTCGTCCCAGGCCTGCATGTAGACGTCCTTGAACTCCTGGAACCCGATATCCTCGGGGCAGTTGATCGTCTTCGAGATCGAGGAGTCGATCCATTTCTGCGCGGCGGCCTGCATCTTGACATGCTCGGACGGCGCCAGGGTCTGGGCGTTGACGAAATAGTCGGGCAGCGCAGCATCGCCCATCACGTCGCGCCAGAGGTTGACGGCATAGTCGACCACCTCTTCCTCGGTGCGCGAGCCGTCCTTCTGCAGGACCTTGCGGGTGTAGGAATAGGCGAAGACCGGCTCGATCCCCGAAGAGACGTTGCCCGCATAGAGCGAGATCGTCCCGGTCGGCGCGATCGAGGTCAGCAGCGCGTTGCGGATGCCCTTCTCGGCGATCGCGGCGCGGACATCGTCATCCATCTCCAGCATCGTGCCCGAGGCCAGGTACTTTTCGGCGTCGAAAAGCGGGAAGGCGCCCTTCTCGGCGGCCAGATCGGTCGAGGCCAGGTAGGAGGCCCGGGCGATCGCCTTCAGCCAGGCTTCGGTCTGGGCTGCCGCCTCGTCGGAGCCGTAGCGCAGCCGCACCATCAGCAGGGCATCGGCCAGGCCGGTCACGCCAAGGCCGATCCGGCGCTTGTTGCGGGCTTCCTCGGCCTGCTGGTCCAGCGGGAAGCGGCTGGCATCGACCACGTTGTCCATCATCCGGACCGCGGTGCGCACCAGCTCGTCCAGCGCCGCGACATCGAGCTCGGCCGCGTCGGTGAAGGGGTTCTTCACCAGCCGCGCCAGGTTGATCGAGCCCAGCAGGCAGGCGCCGTAGGGCGGCAGGGGCTGCTCGCCGCAGGGGTTGGTGGCAGCGATGGTCTCGCAATAGGCGAGGTTGTTCTTCTGGTTGATGCGGTCGATGAAGATCACGCCCGGCTCGGCGTAGTCATAGGTCGACTGCATGATCTTGTCCCACAGCTCGCGCGCGTTCACCGTGTTGTAGACGCGGCCCTCGAAGACCAGATCCCAGGGCTTGTCGGCCTTCACGGCCTCCATGAACGGGTCGGTGACAAGGACGGAGACGTTGAACATCCGCAGCCGGGCAGCGTCGGATTTCGCGGTGATGAACTGCTCGATATCGGGGTGGTCGCAGCGCATCGTCGCCATCATCGCGCCGCGGCGCGA
Organism: Poseidonocella sp. HB161398; assembly: GCF_005870025.1. Classification (GTDB taxonomy): domain Bacteria; phylum Pseudomonadota; class Alphaproteobacteria; order Rhodobacterales; family Rhodobacteraceae; genus Mangrovicoccus. Next base: position 131,100 of record NZ_VATA01000018.1, on the reverse strand, counting down.
GCCGGCCGACATGATCGTGCGGCACATCGCGTCCCAGACATCCATGAAGCTCAGCGGGCCGGAGGCGTCGGCCGCCACGCCCTTCACCTCGGCGCCGCGCGGGCGGATGGTCGAAAAGTCGTAGCCGATGCCGCCGCCCTGCTGCATGGTCAGCGCGGCTTCCTTCAGCGCGTCGAAGATGCCCGCCATGGAATCGGGCACGGTGCCCATCACGAAGCAGTTGAACAGCGTCACGGTACGGCCGGTGCCGGCACCCGCGGTAATGCGGCCCGCGGGGAGGAACTTGAAATCCTCCAGCGCGTCGTAGAATTTCGGCTCCCAGGCGGACGGATCGGTCTCGACGGAGGCCAGCGCCTTGGCTATGCGGCTCCAGGTGCCCTCCACCGTGTCATCGACCGGCGTGCCGTCGGATTCTTTCAGCCGGTATTTCATGTCCCAGATGGTTTCCGAGATGGGGGCGGCAAAACGGCTCATGGGTGGCAGCTCCAGAGAGAAGTCGTTACTAGTGTAGATCAGACTGGTCTTGTAGGCACTTCCCTTTCGCCCCGCAAGACCTAGTATAGTCTTGACAGACAATAACATGATCTAGGGGTTGGATACGATGACTGCGGTTCATCTGGTGAAGCTCTGCGTCGGGGCCGAAAAGGTGGAGGATCTGGCGCTCTGGCAGGCGGCGCGGGCAGATTCGATGCCCGGCGGGCTGCCGCGGCACGTCACGCGGATGTGGCCGAAGCGCGAGTCGGAGCTGCTCGCGGGCGGATCGCTCTACTGGGTGTTCAAGGGACTGATTCTCGCGCGGCAGCGCGTGCTCCGGCTCGACGAAGTGGTGACCGAGGACGGGATCCGCCGCTGCGCCATCGTGCTCGACCCCGAGATCGTGCGTACCGAGGCGCGGCCGCGGCGCCCGTTCCAGGGCTGGCGCTATCTCGCCGAGGGCGACGCCCCGCCCGACATGGGCGCGCAAGGCGCCACCTCCGAACCCGCCCTGCCGCCATCCCTGGCCGCGGCCCTGGCCGAGATCGGCGTGCTCAAGGCCAGCGCCTGAAGGCGCAGGCCGCGGGGGGCATCCCGGCGGACATGGCCCCGTAACGGCGCAAGACCGGACATCCGGCGGGTCCGCTGCCGGATTCGGAGTGCATTTTAACCTCAAATTCACCATGGCGCCCAAATGGTTAACGCCATGATCCTCCGCCTCGCCTCCTGCCTGATCGCGCTTCTCTGGTCCGAGCCGGCCTATTCCGGGGCATGGCCCCGCGGCAAGGGGCATGGCTTCCTGAGCGTCTCGCACGAAGAGACCGTGCGCCAGGACGATGCCGAGGCGGCGCTGGGGATGGGCGGCGCGCTGGAAGAGGAGCCGGAGATCTTCAGCTTCAGCTCGGTCTATGCAGAGATCGGCCTGACCGACCGCATCACGCTGGGGCTCGATGCCGGGCAGGATCACGGACCGGACACCAACCAGGCGATCCTCTTCGCCAGCCTCAACGTCACCCCGGCGGAGTGGCGCCACCAGATCGCGCTGGAATTCGGCATCGGGCAGCGGGAATATCCCGCGGACAGTTTCGATGCCGCCAATCTGGCCGATCTGCGCGAGGCCGGCACCGAGCTGGTGCTGCGCCCGGGCATCTCCTGGGGGACCGGCTTTCCGACCCGCTTCGGCAATGGCTGGATCGCGGTCGATGCGCGGCTGGTGATGCGGCAGACCCATGGCGACCGGATCCCGAAGATCGACACGACGATCGGCATCGCCCCGGGGCCGCGCAGCCTGGCCTATCTGCAGCTGCAGTATTCCGACTATCCGGACAATCCGCCGAACTACCGCCTGGTGCCGACCTATGTCTTCCGGCCGTTCGACTGGCTGGCGCTGGAGACGGCGATCCTCTGGGATGCGGAGGGCGGCGACCGGATGGGACTGCGCGCGGGGCTCTGGCTGGAATTCTGAAGGCTTGCAGAATCGGGCGCTGCGGCTAGCCTCGGCGCCATGTCCCAGACCAGCCCGATCCGCGAAACAGATGACGAGGCGCGCGCCCTGGCGCGGCAGCTGCTTTCGTCGGCGCGGCATGCCGCCCTGGCGGTCACCGACCGCGCGACCGGCGCGCCCACGGTCAGCCGCATCGCGCTGGTGCCCGGGCCGGACGGCGCGCCGCTCACGCTGATCTCGGAGCTTGCCGCCCATACCGGCCATCTCCTGGCCGATCCGCGCTGCGCGCTGCTGATCGGCGAACCGGGCCCGACCGGAGATCCGCTGACCCATCCGCGCATGACCCTGGCCTGCGAGGCGCGCTTCACCCGCCAGGACGATCCCGGCCGCGCGGAGCTGCGCGCGCACTATCTGGGCCTTTATCCCAAGGCCAAGCTCTATATCGATTTCGCGGATTTCCTCTTCGCCAGCTTCGCCGTCGGCTCGGCGGCCCTGAATGGCGGATTCGGCAAGGCCTACCAGCTTTCCCCGGAAGATCTGGGCCTTTAGCTCCGGCTGCACCGCCGCGCCTGCCGCCGGCATGACGCCGACACGGCAGGCGCATGCGCTAGCCGTCCCGCGCCGCGGATTTCCCCGGATGCTCCAGCCCGGTCAGGGGCAGCGTGCGGAGACCGTCGATCTTCCAGCCATCGGCCTCTTCCGCCATGTCGTATTCCAGGACATGGGTCCGCCCGGCGCTGTCGCGGATCGTCACCCGCTGCTGCACCAGCCCGTCGCGGCAGCGCAGCGGCAGGTAGCCCACCCGCCGGACATCCCAGGCCATCGGAAAGCCCTGCCGCATGAGCTGCGCGAAAAGCTGCGCCGAGCCCAGCTGGCCGCGGATATTGCGCGATACGTACCCGTAGGCCCGCGACAGGTTTTCCGTGCGGAGCGCCGCAAGCTGCCGGTCGATTGCCGACCTGATCGCGGCCCCGCGGTCCTCTTGCGACATCGCCATCACTGCGCTGAAAGTCGCCGATCCCGACAAAATTGCCGTGAAACTAAGCAATCTCATATCCACGTTCCCTCCTGGCAGATCAGCCTAGGGCCGCAGAAGTTAATGTCACCCTTAATGTCGCGCCAAGATCCTAGACATCAGTCGTAGAGCCGGAGCGGAAAAAACGCTTCGCGCGGACGATTCGCCCCGGCGGACCGCATCAAACGAAGGCGAGATCGCCGATGCCGGTGAAATCCGCCTGCTCCAGCGCGGCATTGGTCTCGAGCGTGATCCAGGTGCGCCCGCCGGCGAAGGTCAGGACCGCCGTGCTTCCGTCGATCGCGACCGATTCCAGCATGTCCGCATTCGGCGACAGGTCGATCACGTCGATCCCCTGCTCGAAGTCGTGGATGGTCACTTCGGTATAGGTCCGGCCGCTGCCTCCGGGCAGGAACGTGAAGACATCCGCGCCCTCGCCGCCCCAGACCTCGTCGCGCAGCGACATCCACAGGGTGTCATCGCCAGCCCCGCCAATCAGCGTATCGGCATAGCCAGGCTGTTCGTTGGCGCAGTACTCGCAGAATTCGTAGTAGAGCCCGTAGTCGGCGAATGTGTCCGCGCCGATCAGCACGTCATTCCCTTCCCCGCCATCGAGATAGTCGGCACCGTGATTCGTCCAGGCCCGGTGCGGAATGTCCTCGCCGTAGAGCGTGTCGTCGCCCGCGCCGCCCAGAAGCGTGTCCACCGACACGCCGCCGCGCAGAAGATCGTCGCCATCGCCGCCTTCCAGCAGGTCCCTCAGCTCGCCGCCGTCAAGGCTGTCGTCTCCCCCGAGGCCGCGAAGCGTCACGGCGCCCAGACCGCCGCCGAGATACTCCGCGCCGGCCGTGCCGGTCAGGCTGCCGGTCGCGCGGTCCAGCCTCATCCCCTCGACATCGGTCAGCCAGACCTCCAGATCGTCGCCGAAGACGAAGTGATCGCCCGATGCCAGATCGATGTGCAGCTCGCCGGACAGGCCGATCTCGAAGATATCGGTGCCCGCGCCGCCGTCCAGGACGTGGACTCCGTCCGCGGCAAAGAGCGTGTCATCGCCCGCACCGCCATGGAGGCTGTCCTGTCCCCTGGTCGCGATCAGCGAGTCGTCGCCCTGCCCGCCGCGCAGCAGGTCGTTGCCCGCCCCGCCGATCAAGGTATCCGACCCGAGGCCGCCGCGCAGCAGGTCCGCCCCGGGCCCGCCCTGCAGCCGGTCCGCCCCCAGGCCGCCGAGCATGGTATCGGCTCCGGTACCGCCATGCATCACATCGCCACCGATCCCGCCCTCGATCCGATCGGCCCCTAGGCCGCCGCGCAGCACGTCGCGCCCCGTGCCGCCCAGGATGGTGTCGCGCCCGGCCCCGCCGGACAGCTGGTCATGGCCGTCATTGCCCTCGATCAGGTCGCCCCCGGGCCCGGCTTCCACGAAGTCCGTGCGGTCGCTGCCAGTATAGTGCCCCGTCCCCTCGCCGATGCGCGCCATCAGCAGCACGAGCGAGGTGTTGCTGTAGGCGCGGTCGAGCATGACCTCGCTGAGCAGGCCGTAAGCGTCGGCGATCTCGGCCGAGATCGTGATGGCCAGCCTCGATCCGGAGTAGATCCTGATCCCCGAGATGCTTCCCTGCGGCACGTCGATGCCGCCAGTCTCCTGCGTGGTCCCGAAAGTGCCATCGAACGCATAGCGCAGGCTGCCGTCGGAGAACTCGAAAAGCGCCTCCGTCGAGGCCGTCACCGTCAGCGGAGACGGCCATCTGGGATTGTTGTAGGCACCCTCAGGGCGCTGAAGGAAGTATGTGATCTGGTCCAAAACGGGGCTCGCAATTAGTTAACACCATATACCAATATGGCGTTAACTAATCTTGCAGTAAAGAATACCCCAAACTTCCGTTGCGTCAGGCGACAGCCAGCTCGCCCGCCAGCGCCTGGCCGATCAGGGCGATGGTCTCCTCGACGCCGTAGAGCGCGATGAAACCGCCGAAGCGCGGGCCCTGGCTCTGGCCGAGCAGCACCTCGTAGAGCGCCGTGAACCAGGCGCGCAGCGGCTCGAAGCCATGCGCCTTGCCGACCGCGAAGACTTCGGATTGCAGCGCCTCGGCATCGAGCCCGCCCTCCCAGGAGGCCAGCCGCGCGGCCAGGTCCTCGAGCGCGGCGCGCTCGGTCTCGGTCGGCATGCGGAAGACCTTGGTCGGCTTGACGAAATCCTTGTAGTACTGGACCGCGTAGCCGGCCGCTGCATCGAGGCCCGGATGGGTCTCGGGCGTCGCCTCGGGCGCGTAGCGGCGGATGAAGCCCCACATCGCCTCCTTGTCCTCGGCATGCGCCGCAGAGGCGAGGTTCAGGAGCATCGAGAACGGCACCACCATGTCCGAGGCCGGCACCTTGCCCGGGCCGTGGATGTGGAACACCGGATTGGCCAGCTGCGCCTTCGGATCCTGCCCCGCATAGGCGTTGAGCTGCTGGTGGTACTCGTCCATCGCCTTCGGGATCACGTCGAAATAGAGCCGCTTGGCCGTCTTCGGCTTCTGGAACATGAAGTAGCTGAGGCTCTCGGTCGAGGCATAGGTCAGCCACTCGTCGATCGAGATGCCGTTGCCGGTCGATTTCGAGATCTTCTGCCCCTTGTCGTCGAGGAACAGCTCGTAGGTGAAATGCTCGGGCTTCCTGCCGCCGAGGATCTCGCAGATCCGGTCGTAGATCGGCGTGTTGGTCGAGTGGTCCTTGCCGTACATCTCGAAATCGACATCGAGCGCGGCCCAGCGGGCGCCGAAATCGGGCTTCCACTGCAGCTTCACGTTGCCCCCCGTCACCGGCAGGGTCCATTCGCGGCCGTCATTGTCGTCGAAGGTGACCGTGCCCTGCCTGGCGTCGACATGCTTCATCGGCACGTAGAGGACGCGGCCGGTCTCCGGATGGATCGGCAGGAAGATCGAATAGGTCGAGGCGCGCTCGTCGCGCAGCGACTTCAGCATGACCTTCATCACGTCGTCATAGCGCTCGGCGGCGCGCAGGAGCACCTCGTCGAACTGGCCGGACTTGTAGAACTCGGTCGCGGAGTAGAATTCGTACTCGAAGCCGAACGTGTCGAGGAAGCGGCGCAGCATCGCGTTGTTGTGGTGCCCGAAGCTCTCGTATTCCTCGAACGGGTCGTAGACGCTGGTCAGCGGGCGCTGCAGGTCCTCGCGCAGCCGCTCCTGGTTCGGCACGTTGCCGGGCACCTTGCGCATGCCGTCCATGTCGTCGGAGAAGCAGATCAGCCGCGTGGGGATGTCCGAGATCTGCTCGAAGGCGCGGCGGATCATCGTCGTGCGCAGGACTTCGCCGAAGGTGCCGATATGCGGCAGGCCCGAGGGACCGTAGCCGGTCTCGAACAGCACATAGCCCTTCTCGGGCGGTTTCTTCTCGTAGCGTTTGACCAGACGGCGGGCCTCTTCAAAGGGCCAGGCCTTCGAGTCCATTCCGTATTCCGCCAGATCGGTCATTTCGCTAGTCTTCCTGTTTGAAGGCGGCCCCGTGCCGCGCGGCCCTCCCTATTGATCGGACCCGCGGAGGTCAATATTTAGCCCCCATGCATGATGGTAAGGAGGCCGAAGTGGCCAAGGAAGAGACGCTGGACCCGCAGGATCCGCATTCGCTGAGCCCCCAGGACGCCCTGGTGCTCCTCATGATCGCGGCGTCGGTCAGCGACGAGTCGATCCGCACCGCCGAACTGGTGGCGATCCAGGCACTGGTGAATCACCTGCCGGTCTTCGCGGAATACGACCTCGACCGCTTCCCGAAGCTCAGCCAGACGGTCTTCGACCTCTTCGAGGAGGAGGACGGGCTCGACGCGCTCTTCGGGCTGGTGCGCGAGGCGCTGCCCGAGAAGCTGAACGAGACCGCCTATGCGCTGTGCTGCGACGTGGCGGCGGCGGACGGGCGGCTGCGCGAGGTGGAGCTGCGCTTCCTCGAGGAGATCCGCTACGAGCTGAAGATCGACCGCCTGGCCGGCGCGGCGATCGAGCGCGGCGCGCGGGCGCGGCACATGACGCTCTGAGCGCTCAGCCGTCGAAGGGCTCGATCAGCTCGGGTCCTTCGGCGCGGTTGGAATTGACCTTCGGGTCGACCCGGTGGGCGGCGAGGAGATCCTCGGGGCCGGGGCGCATCAGCACCGCGGCGCCATGGCCCGCCTCGCCCAGCCAGAGCGCCCAGTCGGGCGCAGCCACCGTCACCGGCATGCGGTGGTGGATATGGCCGAGCGCCTCGTTCGCCGCGGTGGTGACGATGGCGCAGGTCGACATGGCCGCGCCCTCCGGCGAGCTCCAGTCCTGCCAGATGCCGGCAAAGGCGACGAACTCGCCCTCCTGCGGATGGATGTACCAGGGCAGCCGGCGGCCGTCCTCGTCCTTGGTCCATTCGTAGAAGCCGCTTGCGGGGATCAGGCAGCGCCGGTCCCGCGCCGCCTGTCGGAAGGCGGGCTTCGTCGCGATCGTCTCGGCGCGGGCATTGATCAGGAGCGGCCCGTCCGAGGGGGAAGTGTACCACAGCGGCACGAAGCCCCAGCGCAGCGAGACCAGGCGGCGCGAGCCCTCCTGGCTGAGCACCGCATGGACCGCGTTGGTCGGGCAGATGTTCCAGTTCGGCACCTCCGGCAGGTCATTCGCCGGGGCGGCGCCGAAGATCTGCACCATCGCCTCGGGCGGCAGGGTCAGAGCGAAACGTCCGCACATGGCTCTCTCCGCGGCTGCAGCAAGGCCGGACCCGGCCGCCGTCCCGCCCGGAGGCCGGAGCGGCGGCGGTCCGGCCCGCGCCTCACTTGCGGGCGATCCGCCCGTCGGTGAAGGGCTCGTAGGGGCCCTCCATGCTGCCGATGTAGCGCGCGACCACCTGCTCCAGCCCGGGGCCGTAGTCATAGGCGTTCCCGGCCTGGGTGAACATCCGGAAGCCGTCGCCGCCGCTGCGCATGTAGTCGTTGGTCACCGCCAGATAGGTGGCCTCGGGGTCGATCGGCACCCAGTCCTCGCCGTCCTGCACCAGCACCTCGGTCACGCGGCCCTCGTTCGGGCCGATCGAGGGATCCCAGGTGAAGCGGAGGCCGGCCACCTGCGGGAAGCGTCCGGCGCCCTCCTCGACCTGGCTGACGCCGTTCTCCAGCGCGTCGATGATCATGGCGCCCGGCGCCTCGAAGGTGGCCAGCGTGTTCTGGAAGGGCAGCACGGCCAGCACCTCGCCCATCGTGACCTCGCCCTCGTCGATCGAGGCGCGCAGCCCGCCGCCATTCTGGATCGCGACGGTCACCCCCTGCTCGGCCACCGCGTCGAGCATCGCCTCGGCCACGAGATTGCCCATCGCGCATTCCTCCGCCCGGCAGGTCTCGCGCTGGCCGTCGATCAGCCCCGCGGAGGACCCGACCACCTCGGCCTTGATCTCCTCGAGCGGCGCGGCATAGGCGGCGACCTTGGCGGCGACATCCGGATCGGGCACAACGGAGGCGTCGAGCGGGATCGTGTCGCCCTCGGCCGAGAGCAGCGTGCCCGCGTCGTCGAAGGTCAGCGCCAGATGGCCGACATAGCGCGAATAGGCCATCGCCTGGACGATCGGCACCTCGCCCACCATCAGCGGATAGGGGCCCGCGGCGTCCTCTTCGGTATTCGACAGCAGCGTGTGCGAATGGCCGCCGACAATCGCGTCGAGCCCGTCGATCCCGGCCTCGGCGATCTCGACATCCTTTGGCAGCCCGACATGGGTCAGCGCGATGATATGGGTGATGCCCTCGGCCTGGAGCGCAGCGACATCCTCGGCGATCGAGTCGATCTCGTCGTTGAAGAGCACATTGCCGCCGGGGCTCGAGGTGTCGACCGTGTCGGTGGCCAGCGCGGAGACGAGGCCGACCTTGACCCCGTCGAGATCGAAGACCAGCGTGTCGGCGACATCGCCCGCGAGGCTCGGCTCGGCCGAGACGTCGAGATTGCCCGAGGTCAGCGGAAAGCCGACCTTGCCGACGAATTTCGACAGGTTGTCCGGCCCGTCGTCGAATTCGTGGTTGCCCACGGCCATTGCGTCGAAGCCGATCATCTCCATGAAGGCGGCTTCGACCTCGCCCTTGTAGGCGGTGTACATCATCGAGCCCTGGAACTGGTCGCCGGCATCGAGAACCAGCACCTTCTCGCCCTCGAGCTGGCTGCGCAGCTCGTCGATCTTGGCCTTGACCCGCGCCACGCCGCCGAAGCACTCGCCGGCCGCGTCATCCACGGGGGTGCAGGTGGAATTGTACTTGTTGACCGGCTCGATCCGGCTGTGCAGGTCGTTGATATGCAGGATGTGAATCGTCGTTTCCGCCCAGGCGGCGGGCGCCGCGGAGGAGGCAGCGGCAAGCGCCAGGACAGACAATGAATTGCGGAGCATGGAGGCCTCCAGTTACGGACTTTCCGGCGATGCTACCCGCCGCCCGGCGCTTCGGGCAAACGTTTTGACCCGCCCCGCCCGCGACCCGTGGGCGCGCGCCCCCTTGACCAAATTCCGCGGAGGGGCCACGAGGGCGCATGCGGATCTACAAGATATTTCGCGCCGCCGAATGGGCGGCCCTGGAGCGGGACGGAACCACGGACGGCGCGCCGGTGGATCTGGCCGACGGCTATATCCATTTCAGCACGGCAAGCCAGGCCGCGGAGACGGCGGCGAAGCATTTCGCCGGGGCCTCCGGGCTGGTGCTGGCCGAGCTGGAGGCGGAGGCGCTGGGAGAGAAACTGGCCTGGGAGCCCTCGCGCGGCGGACAGCTCTTCCCGCATCTCTACCGCGCGCTCGCGCGGACCGAGGTGCTGCGGCACTGGCCGCTGCCGCTCGATGCCCAAGGTCGCCACGCATTCCCGGAGGACATGGCATGAAGGCAATCGAGAAGGCCGGGCTTGCCGTGCTGCAGAGGATGGATCCCGAAACCGCGCATGACTGGGCGATCTGGGCGCTGGAGCACGGGCTGGCGCCCTTGCCGCGCAAGGTCGAGAGCCCGCGGCTGGCCACCAGGCTGGGCAAGCTCGAGCTGGCCAATCCGCTGGGGCTGGCGGCCGGGTTCGACAAGAACGCCCGCGCGCTGCCGGCGCTGATGAAGGCCGGGTTCGGCTTTGTCGAGGTCGGCGCCACCACGCCGCGCCCGCAGCCCGGCAATCCCAAGCCGCGCCTCTTCCGCCTGCCCGAGGACAGGGGCGTCATCAACCGCTTCGGCTTCAACAACGAGGGCGCCGAGGCGATGGCGGCGAAGCTTGCCGCGCGGCCCGAAGGCGGCGTGCTGGGGCTCAATCTCGGCGCCAACAAGGACAGCAGCGACCGCATCCAGGACTATGTGGACGTGCTGTGCACCTGCGGCGGCCATGTCGATTTCGTCACGATCAACGTCTCCTCGCCCAATACCGAGCAGCTGCGCGACCTGCAGGGCAAGAAGGCGCTCTGGGCGCTGGTCACCGAGGTGATGCAGGCGCGCTCCACCCTGCCCGGCACCCACCGGCCGCCGGTCTTCCTGAAGATCGCCCCCGACCTGAAGGCGGAGTCGCTGGCCGACATCGCCGAAGTCGCGGCGATCTCCAGCCTCGACGGCATCATCGCGACCAATACCACCATCGGGCGCAGCGGCATCCAGAGCCGCCATCGCGGCGAGGCGGGCGGGCTGTCGGGCGCGCCGCTCTTCACCCGCTCGACGGCGGTTCTGGCGCAGCTCTACGAGCTGACCGAGGGCAAGCTGCCGCTGATCGGCGTCGGCGGCATCGCCTCGGCAGATGACGCCTTCGCCAAGATCGCCGCCGGGGCGACCGCGCTGCAGCTCTATTCGGCGCTGGTCTACCAGGGGCTGTCGCTGCTGCCGGAGATCCTCGAGGAGCTCGACCGCAAGGCGCGCGATCTGGGGCTCGCCAACATCGCCGAGGCCCGCGGCCAGGAAGCCCGGTTCTGGGCCGCCCGCTTCGAGGACTGATCCGATGCCCGAAGCGCCCCTGCCGTGAGCCCGCTGCGCCCCGCCGCCGCCCTCCTCGTCCTGCTGATGCTGGTCTCCGGCTTCAGCTACGGCGCGGCGCGCGGCCAGGCACGGGCGGCGGGCGAGCTGGTGATCTGCGCGGGCGGCGCCGCGGTCACGGTCCGGGTCGATGCCGAGGGGCAGCCTGTCCGCGACACCCATCTGTGCCCGGACGGCATCCAGGGGGCGCTCTCGGCGCTGCTGCCGCCCGGCGCGCTTCCCGCGCCGCGCCCCGCCGGGCTCCGCCCCGGACCGCAGCGGGCCGGAGCCACCGTCCCGCCCGGCTTCCGCCATCCGGCCGTGCCGCCCCGGGGACCGCCGGCCCGCCTCCTCTGACCCCGCTGAAGACCGGACCAGACCAAGGAGGAGTTTCCCATGTTCCGCACCATCGCCCTTTCCGCCGCGCTGTCGGCGCTTGCCGCAGGCGCCGCCCTGGCAGGCGACATCGCCATCCATGACGCCTATGCCCGCGCCTCGACCAGCCGCTCGGTCTCCGGCGCCGCCTTCATGACCATCGAGAATGCCGGGGCGGCGCCCGACCGGCTGATCGCCGTTGCCTCGCCCGCTGCCGAGCGGGCCGAGCTGCACACCCATATCCAGGACGCCAATGGCGTGATGAAGATGACCGAGGTCGAGGAAGGCTTCGAGATCCCCGCCCATGGCAGCCACGCGCTGGCCCGCGGCGGCGACCACATGATGCTCATGGGGCTCCTCCAGCCGCTGAAGCAGGGCGACATGGTGCCGGTGACGCTGACCTTCGAGAAGGCCGGCGAGATCGCCATCGAGGTGCCCGTCGACCTGGAGCGCGGCCCCGGCCAGACCCGGCCCGGCGGCAATCATGGCGGGATGATGCATGGCGACGCCACGGGCCACGGCGCGAAGACGCAGTAGCCCCGGAACGCAAAGCGCCGCCCCGGGGGGCGGCGCCTCGCATTGCGCAGCTGCGGTCCGGGATCAGCTCCGCGGCGCTTCGGAGGCGCCGGCCTCGTCGTCCGCGCTCTGCGCATCCGCATCCGCCTTGCCCTCGATGGCATCGCTGCCGAACTGGGTGCGGTAGAGCTCCGCATAGGCGCCGCCAAGCGCCAGCAGCTCTTCATGGCTGCCTTCCTCGACCACCTGGCCCTGGTTCAGCACGACGATCTTGTCGGCGTCGCGCACGGTCGAGAGCCGGTGGGCGATGACGATGGTCGTGCGGCCCTTCGACAGCCGGTCGAGCGCCGCCTGCACCACTGCCTCGCTCTTGACGTCGAGCGCCGAGGTCGCTTCGTCGAGCAGCAGGATCGGCGTGTCGCGCAGGAGCGCCCGGGCGATGGCCACTCGCTGGCGCTGGCCGCCCGAGAGCAGGCTGCCCCGCGCGCCGACATCGCTGTCGAGCCCGCGCGGCAGCTGGTTGACGAAATCGCTGACATGGGCGGCGTCGAGCACGGTCTTCATCTCTTCGTCGGTCACGTCCGTGCGCCCCAGCGTGATGTTCTCGCGCAGGGTCTCGTCGAAGAGCAGGCTGTCCTGGGTCACCACCGCGAACATGCCGCGCAGCGTCGCCAGGTCGATGTCCTTGGCGGGCACGCCGCCGATCACCACGCGGCCGTCCTCGGGATCGATCAGCCGGGTGATGACGTTGAAGAGCGTGCTCTTGCCCGCCCCCGAGGGACCGACCAGCGCCGTGGTCTTGCCCGCCTCGGCGACGAAGGCCGTGTGGTTGAGCACCGGCAGCTCGCCATAGGCGAGGCTGACATCCTCGATGCGGATCTCGGGACGCTCGGGACGCGCGGTGCGCGCGCCCGGCGCGCTGACGATCGAGGGCTTGGTGTCGAAGAGGTGCTTCACCCGCTCCAGCCGCGTGGCGAAGGCCTGCCAGCCCCCGGCCAGCCCGGCCAGGCGGCGCAGCGGCTCGAAGACCAGCAGCATCGAGGTGAAGAAGCTCATGAACTCGCCGACGGTCTTGTTGCCCGAGATGATCTCGCCGCCGGCGAAATAGAGCACGCCGACAAAGCCCACGGCAGTGACGACATCGACCAGCAGCGGGATTATCGAGCGCCCCAGCTGGGTGCGCATCGACAGGTCGATGATCTCGTCCTGCAGGGTCATGTAGCGGCGGTGCTGGTAGTCCTCGAGCGCGTTCAGCTTGATCTGGTTGATGCCGTGGAAGATCTCGTCCATCCGCACGGTGATGTCGGTGCCCAGGTCGCGGGTGCGCTTCGACAGCGAGCGCACGGCGCGCTGCACCAGAAGGATCGGCACCATCAGCAGCGGCGCGCCGATCAGCGCGATCGCCGTCCAGCGCCAGTCGATCGAGACGGCGACCACGGTCAGCGAGATCACCGCGATGATGTCGCGCCCCACCCCCAGCACGAAGCTGCGCCAGACCGCGCCGATGCCCGCGGCATCGCCCTGCACGCGGGTGATCATGTGCCCCGGCGGGTGGTCGTTGTGGAAGGAGGAATCGAGCGCCATGACATGGGACAGCAGGTCCCGGCGCATCTGCGCGGTGGAGACCTCGCCCACCCAGGTCATGATGCGCTTCTGCACCAGTCCCGAGACGCCGCGGGTCAGGAAGATCGCCATGATCGCCAGCGCGACCCATTTCAGCGCCTCCGCATCGCCGCCGACGAAGATGCGGTCGAACATCGGCTTGAGCACATAGGCCAGCAGGCCCATCATCGAGCCCTCGAGCGCCATCATCGCGAAGGCGATGGAGACCTTCCACTTGTAGGGATTGAGATAGCTCATCCAGAGCCATTTGAAGAGCGGCCAGCTGGCCGCCTCGGGGACTTCGGTCTCCCGCCTGCTCATCTGCGCGACCTCTTCCAGCTCTCTGTCAGTTCCTCGTGATCGTAGCGCGTCGCGATCCAGTCTTCGAGGGACTGGCCGCTGGCGCGGCTATCGGCCTCGTATGTGTCTAGCACATGGTCGAGGATGCCGGTATCGGTGCTGCGCAGGTGCAGGTACTTCCAGTGGAGCTGCCTGCGCGCCTCGGCGATCGGCCGGCCGTCGACCACGGCAAGATACAGCACGGCGGCGAAGCCCGCCCGGTCCGAGCCCGACTTGCAGTGCATCAGCATCGGCCGCTCGGCGCGGCGCATCAGCGCGACCAGGTTCAGCAGCTCATCGCGCGGCACCAGCTTGCGCGCCGACAGCTCGATATCGAGCATCTCGATGCCGAAGCGGGCGCAGGCCTCGCGCTCGAAGAGATAGGGCGAATGCTGCTTCTGGCCGCGCAGGTTGATGATCGTGCGGATCCCCATCTGCGCATAGCGCGCCACGCGGCGCGGAGAGGGCTGGTTCGACCGCCAGATGCCCGGCGCGATCTCCTCCATGTTCCACCACAGCACCCTCAGGATGCCGTGGTCGATCAGGTGGAAATGCATCATCGCCTGCCGGCGCTCGGCCGGCGTGCCGATCCTGCGCCCGTATTTCCTGCGCATCTTGTGCTCGAATTCGCGGAACCGCGCCTTGATCGGATTCATCTTCCTGCCGTCATCTGCGCGGTCCTCTTCCTGTGGATATCGGACCGCAAGTGGCGGGGAAATACGCGCTCGGGGGGGATCCATCAAGGCCCGGGTGCAAAAACCGCGCCAAAGGCTGGACGGCGGCGGGGGGGCGCACTAACGGAACGGGGTGGTTCGCGCAGTCGGAAAGGTGCGTCATGTCTCTCGCTCACGGTCGTCACTATCTCGCAATTCCCGGCCCTTCGGTCATGCCCGACCGGGTGCTGCAGGCCATGCACCGCCCTGCCCCGAACATCTACTACGGCGCGCTGGCGGAGATGACCGACGGCATGATCCCCGACCTGAAGAAGGTCGCCTGCACCGACGGCCATGTCGCAATCTATATCGCCAACGGCCATGGCGTCTGGGAGGCCTCGGTCGCCAATGTGCTGTCGGCCGGCGACAGGATGCTGGCGCTGTGCACCGGGCGCTTCGGCTTCGGCTGGGCGGAGACCGCCGGACGGATGGGCGTCGATGTCGAGCGGATGGATTTCGGCCTGCAGTCGCCGGTCGATCCCGCCCGGGTCGAGGAGCGGCTGCGCGCCGATAGCGGCCACCAGATCCGCGTCATCACCATGGTGCAGACCGACACCGCCACCTCGGTGCGCAGCGATGTCGCCGCCGTGCGCGCCGCGATCGACGCCGCCGGGCATCCCGCGCTCCTGATGGTCGACTGCATCGCCTGCCTCGCCGTGGACGAGATGCGGATGGACGACTGGGGCGCCGATGTCGTCATCACCGCCTCGCAGAAGGGGCTGATGACGCCGCCGGGGCTGGGCTTCGTCTTCTTCAACGACCGCGCCAGGGCCTTCCGCGCCGAGGCGAAGTCCGTGTCGATGTACTGGGACTGGGTGCCGCGCTCGGAGCCCGAGATGTTCTACCAGTATTTCAACGGCACCGCGCCGACCCACCATCTCTACGGCCTGCGCGAGGCGCTGAGCATGCTGCACGAGGAGGGCATGGAGAATGTCTGGGCGCGGCACGCGACCCTGGCGCGCAGCGTCTGGGCAGCGGTCGGGGCATGGGGCGCGGACGGCCCCGTCGCCTTCAACATCGCCGATCCGTCGCTGCGCAGCCACGCCGTGACCACGGTCAGCATCGGCAAGGAGCACGGGCCGCGGCTGCGCCAGTGGCTGACCGACGAGGCCGGCGTGACGCTGGGCATCGGGCTGGGCATGGAGACGGTCGAGAAGCGCGATTCCGACGGCTATTTCCGCATCGCCCATATGGGCCATGTGAACGCCCATATGGTGCTGGGCGTGCTCGGCACGATCGAGGCCGGCATGCTGGCGCTCGGCATTCCCCATGGCAAGGGCGCGCTGGAGGCGGCGGCCGCGGTCTGCGCCGGGCGCTGACCCCGGCAGCAGGGCGATTGACGCCGCCCGCCCGCTCGGGAAAAGCTGCGGCACCGGCCCGATTTCCGGCGCCGCAGCACGGAGAGACAGGGCATGACCGCGGAGATCACCGGCGCGAAGGGCGACCAGGCCTTCCGCCGCCAGGAACGGCTGGGGCGCTGGCCGGAAATGACCTATGGCGGGGTGCTGAGCTTCCTGCGCCGCAGCTACAGCCGCGACCTCGGCGGCGTCGATGCCGTCGTCTCGGGCGTGCCCTTCGACAGCGCCGTGACCTTCCGCACCGGCACGCGGCTGGGGCCGCAGGCGATCCGCGCGGCCTCGGTGCAGCTGGCCGAGCTGAAGGCCTTTCCCTGGGGCGTCGACCCGTTCGAGACGCTCTCGGTGATCGACTGGGGCGATGCCTGGCTCGATCCGCACCATCCCGCAACCGTCGGTCCGGCGATCGAGGCCCATGCGGATGCGATCCTCGCCTCGGGCGCGCGGATGCTGACGCTGGGCGGCGACCATTCGATCTCGCTGCCCTTGCTGCGTGCCCATGCCCGCCGCTTCGGGCCGCTGGCGCTGGTGCAGGTCGACGCCCATTGCGACACCTGGGAAGACGACGGCACGCGGCTCGACCACGGCACGATGTTCGCCCGCGCTGTGGCCGAGGGGATCATCGACGTGGCGCGCTCCTCGCAGGTCGGGCTGCGCACCCATAACGACGCCGATCCGGACTTCCGGATCCTCACCGCGCCCTGGATCCACCGCAACGGCATCGATGCGGCGATCGCGGCGGTGCGCGAGCGGGCGGGCGACGCGCCGGTCTATCTGAGCTTCGACATCGACGCGCTCGACCCGGCCTTCGCGCCGGGGACCGGCACGCCGGTGCCGGGCGGGCTGGCCTCCTGGCAGGCGCTGGAGCTGGTGCGCGGGCTCGACGGGCTGGATCTGGCGGGGATGGATCTGGTCGAGGTCTCGCCGCCCTTCGACCATGCCGAGGTCACTGCGCTGGCCGCCGCGACGCTGGCGCATGACTGGCTCTGCCTGCTCGCGCGCCAGAAGGCCGCCCGCAGCGCCCGTTCGGCGGGCCCGGACGGGATATCCTGAGACATATCCATCACCCCGCCGCAAAACCGCATGGCGGGGGATTTACCCGCGCGCGGCGGTCTTCTATCCCCGACGGGACTGGACGAGGACACTTTCCCCTTGCGCATCCTGATTACCAATGACGACGGCATCAACGCCCCGGGCCTGGCCGTGCTCGAACGCATCGCCGCAGAGGTCGCGGGGCCGGACGGCGAGGTCTGGACCGTCGCCCCGGCCTTCGAGCAGTCGGGCGTCGGCCACTGCATCAGCTACACCCATCCGACGATGATCGCGGAGCTGGGCCCGCGGCGCTTCGCCGCCGAGGGCGCCCCGGCCGACTGCGTGCTCGCCGGGCTCTACCACGTGCTGCCGGACCATCCGCCGGACCTGATCCTCTCGGGCGTCAACCGCGGCAACAACTCGGGCGAGAACGTGCTCTATTCCGGCACGCTCGGCGGCGCGCTCGAAGGCGCGCTGCAGGGCATCCCCTCGGTCGCGCTGTCGCAGTTCTACGGCCCCGGCAATGTCCGGCTCGAGGACAGTTTCGAGGCCGCCGGCGTCCATGGGCCGCGCATCGTCCGCGCGCTGCTCGACAAGGCCTCTTGGGATGCCGAAGCGGGCTACCACTTGTTCTACAACGTCAATTTCCCGGCCTGCGCGGCCGCCGAGGTCAAGGGCACGCGGGTCGCGGCCCAGGGACGGCGTCCGGGGGTGAATTTCTCGGTCACCGCGCAGCCCTCGCCCTCGGGACGGCAGTTCCTCTGGGCGCGGGGCGGCGACCAGAGGGTGCGCTCGGCGCCGGGATCGGATGTGGCGGCCAATCTCGACGGCTACATCTCCGTCACGCCGCTGCGGGCCGACCTGACCGCGCAGGACCATCTCGCCGGGCTCGCGGCCCGGCTCGACGAAGGGTAGCACGCCCATGAGCTCGGCCGAACAGAAGATGCAGTTCATCTTTCGCCTCCGGCAGCAGGGCATCCTGGACGACCGCGTGCTCAAGGCCATGGAGGCCGTGGACCGGGGCCTCTTCATCACCGGCACCTTCGCCGAGCGCGCCTATGACGACATGCCGCTGCCGATCCCCTGCGGCCAGACCATCTCGCAGCCCTCGGTGGTCGCGCGGATGACCCAGGCGCTGAATGTCGGGCCGCGCGACACCGTGCTAGAGGTCGGCACCGGCTCGGGCTACCAGGCGGCAGTGCTCAGCCATCTGGCGCGGCGGGTCTATACCGTCGACCGCCACCGGCGGCTGGTCGAGGAGGCCACGCGCCGATTCCAGGCGCTCGATCTCTCCAATGTCACCGCGATGACCTCGGACGGCAGCCGCGGCCTGCCCGCTGTCGCGCCCTTCGACCGCATACTCGTGACCGCCGCAGCCGAGGATCCGCCCGGCACGCTCTTGGCGCAGCTGCGCGAGGGCGGTACAATGGTCGTGCCGGTGGGCCAGTCCCATTCGGTGCAGCGGCTTATCAAGGCAGTCCGCGGCCCTCAGGGGGTGGAATACGAAGAACTCGGCGACGTCCGCTTCGTTCCCCTTGTCGAAGGGCTCGGACATGACGAGATATAGCCCCGACGGGGACCGGTCTGTGCGGCACGAGGCGGCGCGGCCGAATTTTTTTGTTGTGACACGCGCGGAAAGCGTCCCGCAGAGGGCGCGCGCCAGAAGGAAGATGAGCAGATGAGCCACAAGCCGCACCTCCTCAGAGCCGGTTCGCTCGCCGCGGTCGCCCTGGTCGCCGCCTGCACCAATGTCAGTCCGCCGATCTTCGGCACCGATCCGGGCAATGCGCCGTCCGCGCCGGTGACCGCCGCGCCGCCGCCCGCGGACAGCCGCGGGGTGATCAGCTATCCGACCTATGACGCGGTGCGCGCCCAGCGGGGCGACACGCCGACGACGATCGCCGCGAGACTGGGCATCGATGCGGGCACGCTGGCGCGGCATAACGGCCTGCCCGAGAATGCGTCGCTGCGCGACGGCGAGCTTCTGGTGCTGCCGGTCCGGCTCTCTGCCGGGGGCGCCGCCGAAAGCAGCGACATCGCCTCGATCGCGGGCGCGGCGCTCGACCGCGCTGATGGTAGCTCCGCCCCGGGCGGCACGCAGAACGCGGCCGAGCCGGTGCGCCACACCGTCACCCGCGGTGAGACCGCCTATTCGATCGCGCGGCTCTACAATGTCTCGGTGCGCGGCCTCGCCGACTGGAACGGCCTGCCGCCGGACTATGCGGTGCGCGAGGGCCAGGTGCTGCTGATCCCGCTGCCCGGCCAGCAGCCCGCCGCCGCCGCAAGCGCCAGCGCGGCGCCCGCGGATGCCTCCATCCCCGGCGAGGGCACCAAAGTCGCCGAGCCGCCAAGCGCGGCCGAGCCGCTGCCCGAGAATGACGAGCCCGCGCCGGCCCCGGCCGCGCCGGTGGCCGTCGCCCCGATCGATGCGCCGCAGACCTCGGCCTCGGACACCGCGCGGCTGGCCAAGCCCGTCGAGGGCCGCATCCTGCGCGGCTACGAGAAGGGCTCGAACGAGGGCGTGGACTTCTCCGCCTCGGCCGGCTCGCCGGTCCGCGCCGCCGATTCCGGCACCGTCGCGGCGATCACCCGCGATGTCGACCAGGTGCCGATCGTGGTCATCCGCCATTCCGACGGGCTGCTGACCGTCTATGCGAATGTCGACTCGATCGCGGTGGCCAAGGGCGACACGGTCGGCCGCGGCCAGCAGATCGGCGTCGTCCGCCAGTCCGATCCGGGCTTCCTGCATTTCGAGGTCAGAAACGGCTTCGAAAGCGTCGATCCGATCGACTACCTGAACTGACCCGGAAACGGATCCGGCCCGGGCGCGACCGATCACGGCATCGCGCCCGGCAGCCCCTTCCGCTTCGCGCGCCGCGGGTCTAGGCTCCGTCCGAACAGAGGAGTCCCCGATGCGCGATGCGAGCCCCCAATCTGCCGCGGAAACCGTCTACCTGAAGGACTACGCGCCCTTCACGCACCTGATCGACAAGGTCGATCTGGTCTTCCGCCTGCATCCGACCGCGACCCGCGTGGTCAGCCGCATCGCCTTCCGCCCGAACCCGGCCGCCCCGGCCCTGCCGCGGAAGAAGGACGCCAAGCCGCAGATCTTCCTGCATGGCGAGAAGCTGAAGCTGATCGGCGCGCGGATCGACGGCAATCCGGTCAAGCCGCGCGTCATCGAGACCGGGCTGAGCTGCGAGGTCCCCGCCAAGCCCTTCATCTGGGAGGCCGAGGTCGAGATCAATCCGTCGGAGAACACCGCGCTCGAGGGGCTCTACATGTCGAACGGCATGTACTGCACCCAGTGCGAGGCCGAGGGCTTCCGCAAGATCACCTACTATCCCGACCGCCCCGACGTGATGGCGCCCTTCTCGGTGCGGATCGAGGGCAATCTGCCGGTGCTGCTGTCGAACGGCAATCCCGGCAAGGTCGGCGAGGGCTTCGCCGAATGGCACGACCCCTGGAAGAAGCCCGCCTATCTATTCGCGCTGGTCGCGGGCGAGCTGGTCAGCCACCCGGACAGCTTCCGCACCCGCTCGGGGCGGGACGTCAAGCTGGGCATCTGGGTGCGCGAGGGCGACCTGGGCAAATGCACCTTCGCCATGGACGCGCTGAAACGCTCGATGGCCTGGGACGAGACGGTCTATGGCCGCGAATACGATCTGGACGTGTTCAACATCGTCGCAGTGGACGATTTCAACATGGGGGCGATGGAGAACAAGGGGCTGAACATCTTCAACTCCTCCGCCGTGCTCGCCAGCCCCGAGACCGCCACGGATGCCAATTACGAGCGCATCGAGTCGATCATCGCGCATGAGTACTTCCACAACTGGACCGGCAACCGCATCACCTGCCGCGACTGGTTCCAGCTCTGCCTGAAGGAGGGCCTGACCGTCTTCCGCGACCAGCAGTTCTCGGCCGACGAGCGCTCTGCCCCGGTGCAGCGGATCAACGACGTTCTGGCGCTGCGCGCCCGGCAGTTCCGCGAGGATAACGGGCCCCTGGCGCATCCGGTGCGCCCCGAGAGCTTCGTCGAGATCAACAACTTCTACACCGCCACCGTCTACGAGAAGGGCGCCGAGCTGATCGGCATGCTGCGCCGCCTGGTCGGGGCCGAGGGCTATGCCAAGGCGCTCGACCTCTATTTCCGCCGCCATGACGGCCAGGCCTGCACGATCGAGGACTGGCTGAAGGTCTTCGAAGATGCCTGCGAGCGCGACCTGTCGCAGTTCAAGCGCTGGTACGCCCAGGCCGGGACGCCGCGGGTGACGGCGGAAGAGAGCTGGAAGAACGGCACCTTCACGCTGACCCTGACGCAGCAGACGCCGCCCACCCCCGGCCAGCCCGAGAAGGCGCCGCTGCTGATCCCCGTGGCGGTCGGGCTGATTGCCGCCGACGGAAGCGAAGTGGTGCCGACCCGGGTGCTGGAGCTCGAGGAACGGCGCCAGACCTTCCGCTTCGACGGGCTCGCCGAACGCCCGGTCGCCTCGGTGCTGCGCGGCTTCTCGGCGCCGGTGATCCTCGACCGCAACTCCAGCGCCGCGGAGCGCCTCTTCCTGCTGGCGCATGACACCGACCCGTTCAACCGCTGGGAAGCCGGCCGGGCGCTGGCGCGCGACGCGATGCTGGCGATGCTGCGCGACGGCGCCGAGCCCGATGCCGCCTATATCGAGGCGCTCCACGACCTCATCGGCGAGCATGGTCTCGACCCGGCCTTCCGCGCGCTCTGCCTCGCCCTGCCCTCGCAGGACGACCTGGCCCAGGCGCTGCATGACGCGGGCGTCGTGCCCGACCCGATCGCGATCTACCGCACCCGCCGCGCCTTCGGCGAGGCGATGGCCAACGAGATGCGGCCGCGGCTGGCCGCGCTCTTCGAATTCTGCCGGGTCGAGGGGCCCTACAGCCCCGATGCCGCCTCGGCCGGGATGCGCGCCCTGGGCGGCGCCGCGCTGTCGCTGATGACGCTGCTCGATGGCGGCAACCGCGCGCGCAGCCAGTTCGAGGCCGCCGACAACATGACCGAGCAGTTCGGGGCGCTGGCCGCGCTGGTCTCGATCGGCAGTGCCGACCGGGAGCTCGCGCGGTTCTACGAGCAGTGGAAGGGCGACCGGCTGGTGCTCGACAAGTGGTTCGGGCTGCAGGCCGGGATGGCGCCGCCCGAGACCGCCGTGGCCACCGCCCGCGCCCTGGCCGGGCACCGCGACTTCACCTGGAAGACCCCGAACCGCTTCCGCGCCCTGATCGGCGGCTTCGCCGGCAACCTGGCGGGCTTCCACGATCCCTCGGGGGCGGGCTATGCGCTGGTGGCCGACTGGCTGATCCGGCTCGACCCGGTGAACCCGCAGACCACGGCGCGGATGACCACCGCCTTCGAGACCTGGCGGCGCTACGATGACGACCGCCGCGCGCAGATGCGCGAGGCGCTGGAGCGCATCCTCGCCGCCCCGTCCCTGAGCCGCGACACCACCGAAATGGTCTCGCGGATCCTCGGATGAGAGCCGCTCCGCTCCTCGCCGCCCTGGCCATCTCGGCCTGCGCCGGGGAGCTGAGCCAGATCGAGCCCGGCCAGGCTCCGTCGCGGACGGCCGCGCCCTCGGCTGCGGCCGGAATGGCGGGGCTGCCGCGCGGCACGGCGGCCGGCAGCGCGACGGAAACGCTGACCCCCTATGCCGCGGAAAGCCAGCTGCGGCGGCTCGACCAGATCGCCACCGATGCCGCCGCAGGCACCGCCGACGAGGCGGAGCTGCGCCGCGTGCGCCAGCAGGCCCAGGCGCTCTCCTCGACCCGGACCATCTCCCGTCCCGCCATGGGCAGCAGCGGCGCGGCCCCGGTTTTCGAGGGCGTGCCGACCGCCGATCCGATGATCCTCGGCATCCAGCGCGCCCAGGCCGTCGAGGCCCGCGCCGCCGTCGGCGAGCGCTGACCCGCGGGCAGGCCCCCGCATTCCCCGTTCCGGCGATCCGGCGCGGCTACCTGCGCCGATTTTCCAAATGCGACCGTCATCGGCGTTTTTGTCGGGATTCCACGGATTCTGCGAGGGAGGCATCTGGCGTGTCCATTTTCGGAGCGTCGCTCATCGCCAGTTCCGCCCTCCTTGCAGACCATATCGGCCAGGCGGCGACGCTCGTCTGGGACAAGGCGATCGGCGGTGCTGGCATCGACCGGTCTCGGCGCGACCGGCGCCGGAGACCTGTTCGCGATGTGCGGCACGGTCGGCGCCCCCGACCGAAACGACTGGTTCCAGTTCACGGTGGGATCGACAACCGGTGTCGTGCTGACCGTGCTGGAAGAGAGGTTCTCCTCGGGGATCCCGATCTTCGGGACTGAACCACGCAAACCTCCGACAGCAGCTATGGCAACGTCTTGCCGGGGACGGGCCTGGTGCGCGGCCCCTATTTCGCGCGGCCTGCAGAGTGCGCGGCCCATACCAGCTCCGGCACGCTGGGGATCGTCGACCGGACCGTCGGGACCGCCGCCGCCGCGGCTGACCGGAGGGCGGGCGTCCCGCCACCGGGACGGCCGCGCCGCAATCCACCGGGCAGGACGCCGGACAGGAAAAAGCCCCCGCCGTTTCCGGCGGGGGCAATTGTCTTCAGCGCGGTCCGGCCGCGGCCGAGATCAGTGGGCCGGGCGCGCCGCTGCCGCAGCTGCGGCCTGGGCCATCGCCTGGGCGGCGGCCTCTTCGGCTTCCTCGTCCCATTCCACCGGCTCGGGCTGGCTGACCAGCGCGTGCTTGAGAACCTCGCTCACGTGGCTGACGGGGATGATCTGCAGCCCCTCTTTCACGTTGTCCGGGATCTCCGGCAGGTCCTTGGCGTTCTCCTCGGGGATCAGCACCGTCTTGATGCCGCCGCGGAGCGCCGCCAGGAGTTTCTCCTTCAGCCCGCCGATCGCCAGCACATTGCCGCGCAGCGTCACCTCGCCGGTCATCGCGATGTCCTTGCGGACCGGGATGCCGGTCAGGACCGAGACGATCGACGTCACCATCGCCACGCCCGCAGAGGGCCCGTCCTTCGGCGTCGCGCCCTCGGGCACGTGGACGTGGATGTCCACCTTGTCGAAGCGCGGCGGCTTCACCCCGATGGCGGTCGAGATCGAGCGCACGTAGCTGGACGCTGCCTCGATCGACTCCTTCATGACGTCGCCGAGCTTGCCGGTGGTCTTCATGCGGCCCTTGCCGGGCAGCTTCAGCGCCTCGATCGACAGAAGGTCGCCGCCCACCGAGGTCCAGGCCAGGCCGGTCACGACGCCGACCTGATCCTCTTTCTCGGCAAGGCCGTAGCGGAACTTCTTCACGCCGAGATAGTCCTCGAGCACGTCCGGCGTCACGTCGACCGTGTCGACCTCTTTCTTGACGATCCGGGTCAGCGATTTCCGCGCGATCTTGGCGACTTCGCGTTCCAGGTTCCGCACGCCCGCCTCGCGGGTGTAGTAGCGGATCACGTCGGTCAGCGCCTCGGGCTCGAGCTTGAACTCCTTCGCCTTCAGCCCGTGGTTCTTGACCTGCTTGGGCACCAGGTGGCGGGTCGCGATCTCGCGCTTCTCGTCCTCGGTGTAGCCCGCGACCGAGATGATCTCCATCCGGTCAAGCAGCGGCCCCGGCATGTTGTAGCTGTTGGCCGTGGTCAGGAACATCACGTCCGAGAGGTCGTATTCGACCTCCAGGTAGTGGTCGACGAAAGTGCCGTTCTGTTCGGGGTCGAGCACCTCGAGCATCGCCGAGGCGGGATCGCCGCGGAAATCCTGGCCCATCTTGTCGATTTCATCGAGCAGGATCAGCGGGTTGGTGGTCTTCGCCTTTTTCAGCGCCTGGATGATCTTGCCCGGCATGGAGCCGATATAGGTCCGGCGATGGCCGCGGATTTCCGACTCGTCCCGGACGCCGCCGAGCGAGATGCGGATGAATTCGCGCCCGGTGGCCTTGGCCACCGACTTGCCCAGCGAGGTCTTGCCGACGCCCGGAGGACCGACGAGGCAGAGGATCGGCCCCTTCAGCTTCTTCGAGCGCTGCTGCACCGCCAGGTACTCGACGATGCGCTCCTTGACCTTCTCCAGACCGTAGTGATCGTCGTCCAGGACCTCCTGCGCCTTGGCGAGGTCCTTCTTGACGCGGGACTTCACGCCCCACGGGATCGACAGCATCCAGTCGAGATAGTTGCGCACCACCGTCGCCTCGGCCGACATCGGCGACATCTGCCGCAGCTTCTTCAGCTCGGCATCCGCCTTCTCGCGGGCCTCCTTCGACAGCTTGGTGGCCTCGATGCGCTCTTCCAGCTCGGCGATCTCGTTCGAGCCGTCCTCGCCGTCGCCCAGCTCCTTCTGAATGGCCTTCATCTGCTCATTCAGGTAGTATTCCCGCTGGGTGCGCTCCATCTGGGACTTCACGCGGGTCTTGATCTGCTTCTCGACCTGCAGGACCGAAATCTCGCCCTGCATCAGGCCGTAGACCTTCTCCAGGCGCTCGGCGATCACCAGCGTTTCCAGCAGGTCCTGCTTCTGGCCGACATCGACGCCCAGATGGCCCGCGACCAGGTCGACGAGCTTCGCCGGGTCATGGGTCTCGGCGACGGCGGTCAGCGCCTCTTCGGGGATGTTCTTCTTGACCTTGGCGTATTTCTCGAATTCCGACGCGACCGAGCGCAGCAGCGCCTCGACCGAGGCGGTGTCGCCATGGGTTTCCTCGAGCAGCTCCGCGGAGGCCTCGAAATAGTCGGGATTGTCGATATAGCTGGTGATCTTCACCCGCTTGCGCCCTTCGACCAGCACCTTGACGGTGCCGTCGGGCAGCTTCAACAGCTGCAGCACATTCGCCAGCACCCCGATGCGGTAGATCGCGCCGGTATCGGGATCGTCCTCGCTGGCGTCGATCTGCGAGGCCAGCAGGATCTGCTTGTCCTCGCGCATCACCTCTTCCAGCGCCTTCACCGATTTCTCACGCCCGACGAAGAGCGGCACGATCATATGGGGAAAGACGACGATATCGCGCAGCGGCAGGACGGGATAGGACGGGCTGAGGGTATCTGTCATGGTTCTTCCTTCGTGGCAGCGGACGGGAGCCCCTGGCTACAGGCAACTCCCTCCTCTCCGGTAAGGTTTCGTACATGGTACGAAGCATCCGGTCTTTCAAGCATCGCCAGAGCTCGGCTACCACCATGGCGGGATTGCCGGGCAGTGGCAAGTCGGCCCCGCCGAACTTTCCGCGACCCTCGCCACAAGGTTAATCACGTCAACGCAACCGCCCGAAAACTAGCCATCCGGACAATCGCGCCCTCCGTCCGGCCATGCGGCAGCGCGGCACAATGGCGGTTCCCCCCTGCGGGCTTCCGCGCTAAATGCGGTCCATGACCGAGCTGAAGTACATCTACGCCACCCGTGCCGCCGAAGGCACCATCCGGCCCGATCCCGCGCAGGAGGCCGTCCTGCCGGAATTCGAGCGCATCCGCGCGGCGCTGGCGGCACCGCCGCCGAAGAAGGGGCTGTTCGGGCTGAAGGCGAAGAAGCCAGAGCCGGTCAAGGGGCTCTATCTCTGGGGCGGGGTCGGCCGCGGCAAGTCCTTCCTGATGGACCTCTTCGCCAGCCACGTCTCCGTGCCCAAGCGGCGCGTGCATTTCCATGCCTTCATGCAGGAGATCCATGCCGGGCTGAACGAGGCGCGCAAGGCCGGGGCCTCGGATGCGGTCGTGCCGGTCGCCGACAGGATTGCCGACGAGGTGCGCCTGCTGGCCTTCGACGAGATGACGATCACCGACATCACCGACGCGATGATCGTCGGCCGCCTCTTCGAGCGGCTCTTCGAGCGCGGCGTGACCGTGGTGACGACCTCGAACCGCCATCCCGACGATCTCTACAAGGACGGGCTGAACCGCCAGCTCTTCCTGCCCTTCATCAAGGAGATCAAGGAGCGGCTGACGGTGTGGGAGCTGGTCTCGCCCACCGACTACCGCCAGGACCGGCTGTCGGGCGAGCAGGTCTATTTCCATCCCGCCAATGCCGCGGCGCGCGAGAAGATCGACGCGATCTGGCACGAGATGACCGGCGCGCCGCGGGTGCGCGGCGAGGCGCCGACCAAGGGCGGGCGGATGGCCGAGCAGCGCCACCGCACCGGCGAGGAGCTGGTGCTGAAGATCAAGGGGCGCGAGGTGGTCATCCCGCGCTTCCGCAACGGCGTCGGCCGCGCCTCCTTCTGGGATCTGTGCAGCGCGATGCTGGGCCCGGGCGACTACCTGGCGATCGCGGGCGCCGTGCGGGTGCTGATCCTCGAGGACGTGCCGCGGCTGGGGATGGAGAAGTTCAACGAGGCGAAGCGCTTCGTCACGCTGGTCGACGCGCTCTACGAGGCCAAGGTCAAGCTGGTCGTCTCGGCGGCGGACGAGCCCGAGCGGCTCTACATGGACGGCGCAGGCAGCTTCGAATTCGAGCGCACCGCCAGCCGCCTGCGCGAGATGCAGGACAAGGACTGGGCGACGGATCCGGACTGAGCCCGCCGCCCCCTGCCGCCCCGTACCGCCCGGGCAGCTCTCTCCTCGCAAGGCTTGGGAGCGCTGCGCCGCGAAGCGGGATCCCGGCCGGCAGCGGCATTTCCGGGACGGACCGGCGAAGGACCATGTGCCGAGGACGGCTTTCCCGGCTGTCCCCGAGTCCCGCCGCTTGCCGTCGAAATGCCGGGCAAGGGATTCCCGGGACCGCCATTGCCGAGCTTCCGCTTGCCTCTCGGCAAACGGGAATGATCCGGAACATGCCCGGGCAGAGCGCATCCCCCGATCCCGCGCCGGTCCCGGAGTTTCCCCGGGCGGCAATGGACACGGTGATAGTTTCACCGCACCAGTCGCCTGCCGGATGTTTGCTGACAGCGCCATGACCGCACAGGGCGCAGTCGCCGGACCAATGAATGCCCCCTCGCCGGAACGCAGCCGTCGCCGGTGTCTCGCGCGACCGTGGATGCCCGCCGATCCTGTCGCGGCGGCGCCGGGCGTCTCTGCCCCGGTCATGCCCACCGGGAGGGAGTCCCTGCCATGCCCCTGGACCCGCGAAGACGCGCCGCGATGCCAAGCGCGCCCCGGGCAGGCCCTTGCCCGGAGCGCACATGCCGGAAAATGCCAGCAGGGACCATGCTAGAGGCCCGGGCCGCCAGAGCCGGTTCAATTTGGGTGAAATAACGGTTCAATAACCGGCGGCCGAGCGCTCCAGCGCGGGATAGCGCAGCCCCAGCGCCGCGCCGCGGGCGAGGTAGGACACGCATTGCGCCGCCCAGAGCCCGTGATTGCCGAAAAGCGGCACCAGCGCGAAGGCGGCGGCGAAATAGACCGCCGTGGCGACGATCATCATGTTGCGCATGTCCCGCCCGCGGGTGGCGCCGATGAAGATGCCGTCGAGCATCCAGGGCGCCACCCCCAAGAGCGGCACCGCCACCATCCAGGGCAGGTAGTGCCGCGCCTCCTCGCGCACCAGCGGCGCGGTGGTCATCAGGTCGACCAGCTCGGCCCCGAACAGCGCGAAGCCCAGCGACAGGAGCGCGCCCGCCGCAAGGCCCCACTGGCTGCACAGCAGCGCGGCGCGGCGCAGCCGCAGCCGGTCGCGCGCGCCCATCGCCTGGCCGACCAGCGACTCGACCGCGAAGGCCAGCCCGTCGAGCGCGAAGGCGGTGATCGTGATGAACTGCATCAGGATCTGGTTCGCCGCCAGCGGCACCTCGCCGAAGGCGGGCGAGAAGAAGAAGATGAAGCTGATCACCACCGACAGAAGCAGCACCGAGCGGATCATGATATCGGCATTGACCGAGGCCATGTTGGCCAGCCGCGCCCGGTCGAAGACCCGCGCCGCGTCGCGCCAGGCCGGGCTGCGGAAGGCGTCGCGGCAGAACCAGAGCCCGGCGGCCAGCCCGCTCCATTCCGCGGCGAAGGTCGCCCAGGCCACGCCCTCGACGCCCCAGCCCAGTCCCATGACGAACCAGACATCGAGCAGGATGTTGACGCCGTTGACCGCGACCTGCGCGATCAGCACCGCGCGGGCGCGCTCATTGGCGATCAGCCAGCCGATCAGCCCGTAGCTGGCGATCATCGCCGGGGCGGACCAGATGCGGATCGCGCAATAGGTCCGGGCCAGCTCCTGCACCTCGGCGCTGGCCGTGGACAGGCCGAAGGCCAGGTGGAAGAGCGGCAGCTGCAGGCAGATCAGCGCCAGCCCCGCCAGCCCGCCGACCATCAGCCCGCGGCTGAGAAGCGCGACCAGCTCGGCGCGGTCCCCCGCCCCCAGCGCCTGCGCCGCCAGCCCGGTCGTGCCCATCCGCAGGAAGCCGAAGATCCAGTAGAACGCATTCAGCAGCGCGGCGCCCACCGCCACCGCCCCGATCGGCGCGGCCAGGCCGAGCTGGCCGACCATGGCGGTGTCGACCGCGCCCACGAGCGGCACGGTGGCATTCGAGATGACCATCGGCCCGGCGATCCGCCAGACCCGGCGATGGGTCAGCGGCGCAGGCGCCACGATGGCCGCGTCAGCCATCCTGCGGCATCAGGAAATGGCCCGTCGCCTGGGCGAAGAGGCGGCTGCGGTTGTCCTGCCAGGCCTCGACATGGACCGAGGCATAGCGCCGGCCCGAGCGGTTCACCCGCGCCCGCGCATAGGCGTCCCGCGGCAGGCCCGAGCGCAGGAAGTCGGTGGTGAAGTCGATGGTCTTCGGCATCGCCAGGCGGAAGGCGGGGTCGCGCAGTGCCTCGACCGCGACCGCGCCCGACTCGATCTGCTGCCAGAGCGGCCCCCAGGCCAGCTCGATCAGCGCGGTGCATTCCAGGAAGGCCGAGGTGACGCCGCCATGCAGCGCCGGGAGCAGCGGATTGCCGATCAGGTGGCCGGAATAGTTCAGCACCGCGGTCAGCTCGTCGCCGCGGCGGTCCATGGTCACGCCGATGAAGCGCATGTAGGGGATGCGCGCCTGCAGCGCCTCCAGCGCGGCGTCGCGGCGTTCCTTGACGACCTGCATCGGTTCTGGGGTCATTGCGCGCCTCCCTTGCGGCCGACCGCGGTGAAGGCGCCGGTGGCGGCGGCGACGGGGCGGTCCTCGTCGCCCTCGGTCCAGGCCTGGGCCCGCACGAAGGCGACGGTGCGGGTCACGTGATAGCATTCGGCGCGGGCGAAGATGCGCTTGCCCGGCGCGGCGGGGCGCATGTAGTCGATCCTGAGGTCGAGCGTCGCGGTCACCGCCTCGGTCATGTCGGGATGCGAGATCACCGCCCCGCCCGAGCAGGTGTCCATCAGCGTCGAGACCGCGCCGCCATGGATCACCCCGGTCTCCGGATCGCCGACCAGCTCCTCGGAATAGGGCATCGACAGCACCGCCACGCCCGGCGCGACGCTTTCCACCTTCAGCCCCAGCGCCCGCGCCTGGGGCAGCTCTTCGGTGAAGGTCTTCATCTCTTCGAGTTCGTTGCCGGTCATTGCATATCTCCCCGGCCACATATTGTTGGAAACGCGCGGGAGGTCCATATCGTTGACGCGAGGGCCGTGACGCAGCGTGCCGAATTGCCTCAGACATCGCGCCCGGCTAGCCTTGGCGCAAGGGAGGACCGACATGACAGCCGAAATCGACGGCACTCAGCGCCTGAACTTCAAGGAGATGTGCGCGAAGTTCGACGCGACGCCGCGCACGCTGCGCTACTACGAGTCCATCGAGCTGCTCTTCCCCGAGCGGGAGGGCTCGGCGCGGTTCTACGGCCCGCGCGAGGTGGCGCGGATGACGCTGATCCTGCGCGGCCGCCGCTTCGGCTTCGCCCTGGAGGAGATCCGCCAGTGGCTGCTGATCTACGAGGAGAAGGGAACCGAGGCGCAGATGCAGACCTGGATCGACCTGGCGACGCGCCAGCTCGAGACGCTGGAGGAGCAGCAGCGCCAGCTGGAGGAGACGATCGGCGAGCTGCGCGACCTGCGCGACGAGACCGCCGCCCAGCTTGGCGGAGCCATGCGCCGGACGCAGAGCTGATTTCCGTCAACTTGTTACGACACGCCATTTCCCGGGGATGACGTCACGTTCCGCTTACGCAGGCGTCAACCGCTCTTGCACTTGGCTTACGTAGAGTACATCTGCCGCCGGGTCTACTGGCGGAAACAAGAGAAAAAGCAATGACGCAAGAAGAAACCATGACCATCCGTGCGATGTGCGACGCCTTCGGGGTGACCGCGCGCGCGCTGAGGTTCTACGAATCGAAGGAACTGCTGTCGCCGATCCGGATCGGGCAGAAGCGGCTCTATACCAAGCATGACCGCGCCCGGCTGAAGCTGATCCTGCGCGGCAAGCGCTTCGGGTTCAGCCTCGAGGAGATCCGCCAGCTCCTGGATCTCTACAATCCCACGGATGGCAATGCCGCGCAGGTGCGCGAGGCCGTCCGCCTTGGCCGGGTCCATCTGGCCGAGATGACCGAACAGCGCGACGTCCTGACCGCCGCGATCGACGAACTCCAGGAGCAGCTCGATCTGGGCGCGGAGCAGATCGCCGCCATGGGAAAGACTGAGGCGGCGTAAGCCGCCAGGCGCAGCCCCCCGCCGAAGAGGGGGCGCGCCAGATGATTTCGGCGGACCGCGAAGGTCCGCATCCAAGGGAGAGAGAGACCATGCCGAGCTACACGGCGCCCACGCGGGACATCCAGTTCGTCTTGCAGGATCTGCTGGCCATCGCCCGGAGCCCCGTGCCCGGCCATGCCGAGCTGGAGCCCGATTTCACCGCCCAGGTCCTCGAAGAGGCCGGGCGGCTGTCGATGGAGGTGCTGGCCCCGCTGAACGCGGTCGGCGACCGCCAGGGCTGCCGGCTGGAGAACGGCGTGGTCCGCACGCCCGAGGGCTTCAGGGAGGCCTACCGCCAGATTTGCGAGGGCGGCTGGATCGGTCTCGACTGCGATCCCGACTATGGCGGCCAGGGCATGCCCTATGTCCTGAACTGCGCCGTGGGCGAGATGTTCGTCTCCGCCAACATGGCCTTCAACATGTACCAGGGGCTCAGCCACGGCGCGATCTCGGCGATCCATGCCCACGGCTCCGAGGCGCAGAAGGCCACCTACCTGCCGAAGATGATCGCCGGCGACTGGTCGGGCACTATGAACCTGACCGAGCCGCATTGCGGCACCGATCTGGGGCTGATCCGCACCAGGGCAGAGCCGCAGGACGACGGCAGCTACGCGATCACCGGGCAGAAGATCTGGATCTCCGCGGGCGAGCACGACCTGACGGAGAACATCGTCCATCTGGTCCTGGCCAAGATCCCCGGCGGCCCCGAGGGCGTGAAGGGCATCAGCCTCTTCATCGTGCCGAAATTCCTCGTCAACGGGGATGGCAGCCTCGGCGACCGCAACGGCGTGACCTGCGGCGGGCTCGAGGAGAAGATGGGGATCCACGGCAACGCCACCTGCGTGATGCATTACGACGGCGCCAGGGGCTTCCTGATCGGCGAGATGCACAAGGGCATGCGCGCCATGTTCACGATGATGAACGAGGCGCGGCTCGGCGTCGGGCTGCAGGGGCTGGCCCAGGGCGCCGTCGCCTACCAGAACGCCGCCGCCTTCGCCAGGGACCGGCTGCAGGGCCGCGACGCGACCGGCGCCAGGAACCCCGACGGCCCGGCCGATCCGATCATCGTCCATCCCGACGTGCGGCGCGGGCTGATGATGCAGAAGAGCTTCGTCGAGGGCGGCCGCGCGCTGGTCCTCTGGGGCGCCTCGCTGATCGACGCGGCGCATGCCGGCGACGAAGACGCCGAGGCACTGGTCTCGCTGCTGACCCCAGTGATCAAGGGCTTCCTGACCGACAAGGGCTTCGAGACGACGGTGCTGGCGCAGCAGACGCTGGGCGGCTCGGGCTTCACCCGCGAATGGGGGCTGGAGCAGTTCGTCCGCGATGCGCGGATCACCATGATCTACGAGGGCACCAACGGCGTGCAGTCGCTCGACCTGGTGGCTCGCAAGCTCCCCGCCAAGGGCGGCAAGGCGGTGATGGCCTTCTTCGAGATGGTCAAATCCTTCTGCAAGGAGAATGACACCGAGGAGATGGCCGCCTTCACCGGGCCGCTCAAGGCCGCTTCGAAGGACCTGCAGGCGGCCGGGATGTACTTCATGCAGGAAGGCATGAAGAACCCCAATGCCGCGCTCTCGGGCAGCTACGACTTCATGCATCTCTTCGGCCATGTCGCGCTGGGGCTGATGTGGGCGCGGATGTCGAAAGTCGCGCTGGAGAAGCGCGCCGCCGGCGAGGGCGATCCGGCCTTCTGGCAGGCCAAGCTGGCGACCGCGCGGTTCTACATGGCCCGCCAGCTGCCCGCCACGGCCCTGCACCTGTCGCGGATCCGCTCGGGCGCGGAACCGGTGATGGAGCTCGCCGAGGAGGCGTTCTAGCGCTGTCCCGTCCCGGCCCCCGCGCCGGGACCTCCCCGGCGGCCGCCCGCGCTCAGCGCAGGATCGGCGGCGTGTCCGGGTCCATGCCGGGCGCCGGGCGCTCGGCCACCGGCTCGGGCAGCTTCGGCAGGTCGAAGCGCAGCCCGACCTTGGCCAGCTGCGGCGCGATCCCGTCCGAAGACGGGAAGAAGGCGACATCGATCTCGCCTGCCGCGAGGCCGGAGAAGATCAGCGCCTCGTGCACCGCGCGCGCCAGCGCGGGCTCGGCGCCGGGCATGGCATCGACAAAGGCCAGAAGATGGCCGTGCCGCCCGTCGGCATAGGTCACCGCCGCCAGATAGGCCAGATCGGCCAGCCCCGCCGCCAGGGCGAGCTTGCCGTCGAG
Source organism: Poseidonocella sp. HB161398 (assembly GCF_005870025.1). Classification (GTDB taxonomy): domain Bacteria; phylum Pseudomonadota; class Alphaproteobacteria; order Rhodobacterales; family Rhodobacteraceae; genus Mangrovicoccus. Next base: position 97,529 of record NZ_VATA01000018.1, on the reverse strand, counting down.
CCCCTCGATCAGCGCCTCTGGCAGGCCCGCGGGCGCGCGCACCTCCGAGGGCCGCGCCTCGCCCTCCTCGGGCCGGTGCTTGAGCTGCGCGTCGAGCCAGTCGACCGCCTCGGGCAGGAGCACGATCGCCGAGGGCGCGACATCCAGGTTCACCCCCAGCCCGATCCCCTGCCCGGCCAGCATCTCCACCAGCACCCGGCCCGACATGCCCGCATAGGGCGCGATCCCGCCGGCGAATTCCGCCAGCCGCGCCTCGCGGTCGAAGACCAGCACGATCTGCCCGTTCTCCAGGTCGAAGACCCGCGGCGTTATGCGGTCGCCCTCGGCCTCGCGGTCGAGCAGCAGGAAGAGCTCGGACGAGCCCAGGGTGTCGTAGAATCGCAGCCGCGCCGCATCGTCTTCGGGGGCAGAGTCCATTCTGGCATGGGCACGGTCGAGCGGAGTCAGATCGGCGTCATCGGTCATCGGAAGGCTCCTCCGGCAAATTGAGCGAACCGTACTTTGCTGCCCTGCAGCATGCAAGCGGACGGGATGAAGCGGCTAGACCGCCTCGACCGCCCGTGCAAGCGCGATGTCCTTCGCGGTGAGCCCGCCCGCGTCATGGGTGCTCAGCCGGATGTCCACGCGGTTCCAGACATTGCGCCAGTCGGGATGGTGATCCGCCGCTTCGGCCGCGAAGGCGACCCGCGTCATGAAGGCGAAGGCCTCGGGAAAGCCGGGGAATTTGAAACTCTTGGCAATTGCGCCACTCTCGGCGTCGCGGCGCCAGCCGGCCGCTTCCAGATCGGGGGCGATCTCGGCCAGGCTCTGGCCGGGGGCGATCAGCTCGGTCATCGGAGGGTCCTCCTTTTCGATCCCCCCAAGCTAGCACCGCAGCCGCCCGCGTCCAGCCCGCCCCCCTGCGCGGCCAATCCGCTGCCGCCAGAGCTGATTTGTCACAAGCACGACACAGAGAATCGCTATGCCTTCCGGAACGACAAGCGAGCGAGGACATGTCTGGTCAGCTTCCCCCCATGCGTTTCACGGGCGCGCGCATCCTGCGCGACGGCCTCCTGCAGGACCGCTCCATCGCCATTGCCGAGGGGCGGATCACCAAGGGACCGCTGCCGGCCGTGGACATGAGCGGCTACCTGATCCTGCCCGGCGTCATCGACATGATGGCCGCCGCCCCGGCGCCGCGCGGCGGCGAGCGCGGCTGCGCCTGGGTCCTCGACGAGGCCGACCGCACCGGCGCCGCCCAGGGCGTGACGCTTCAGTACATGCACCAGGGCTGGTCCTGGGAGGGCCCCGCCGAGAGCCCGGCCGCCGCGGCGGAGATGGCGGCGGCGCTCGCGGCGATGTCCGGGCGGCTCGTCACCGATCTGCGCCTGCTCCTGCGGGTCGAGCATGCCTCGGCGCGCGGCACGGCGCGCCTCCTGGAGCTGATCGGCCGCCACGGCATCGACCTGGTGATGTTCACCAACCGCGCCGCCCGCGCGCGCGATCTGCGCGATGCCGATGCCGCGGGCTTCGCCCGGCTGGCGGAGGCGACCGGCCGCGCGCCCGAGGCGCTGTCGCAGCTCCTCGAGGAGCTGGCCGTCGCGGCGCCCTCGATCCCGCGGGCGCTCTGCGACCTGGCCGAGCAGTTCGACGCGAGGGGCGTGCTCTACGGCTCGGCCGAGGACGAGAGCGGCGAGGCGCGCGAGCACCATTCGATGATCGGCGCGGGGATCTGCATGACCCCGGCCAGCTACCGCGCCGCCGCGGCCGCGCGGGCGGTCTGCGATCCGGTGGTGATCTCCGCGCGCGAGCTGGCCGAGCAGATCCAGACCCGCACGCTCGACCGCGACCTGCTGGCGCGCTGCGACGCGATCGTCTCGGACGGCGCCGCCCTGCCCCTGGCCGAGCTCGCCGTCTATCTCGCGGGCGCCGGGCTCGCCGATCTGCCGCGCGCCTGGTCGCTGATCTCGGAACAGCCCGCCCGGCTCCTGCGCCAGACCGGCCGGGGGCGGCTGGATTTCGGCGCGCGCGCAGATCTGGCCTTCGTCAGCGAGGCAACCGGCAAGGTCGAGGCAACCGTCTGCGGCGGGCGTCTCGCCTATCTCGGCGGCGCCGCCGCGGCGCGGTTCATCGGCCGCCGCAGCGCCCTGCAGATGGCCGCGGAATAGCCCGCCGCCGCCGTCCGGCCCGTTCTTTCAGCTCTGCCCGGCCAGCCGGGCCGCGAGCCGCGCGGCGACATTGTCCGGCGAGGTCTCCGCCAGGATGTCGAGGCAGAGCCCGATCAGCCGGTCGCTCTGCGGCTCCGGCACCGCGCCGGGCGCCGGCGCTTCGGCAAGCACGCGACGGCCGTCCGAGGCCGGGTACATCCGCCGCGCCCGCGCGCCGAGCACCGGCAGGTACTCGATCCGCCCGCCCAGCAGCACCGAGGCCACCGGCCATTGCCCGACCTCCGCGAAGCGGCGCAGCACCAGGGGCGGGACATGGTCGCCGCGCTGGACCAGCGCCTCGAACCGGCTGCGGATGCCGAAGAATTCCGGCCGGACATAGTCCAGCATCTCGGCATCCCAATCCTGCGCGCGGCTGAGCTGCAGGCTGGCATGCGGCATCTGCCAGTCCGGCAGCAGCGGCATGGCATTGTCGAGATTGAAGGTCAGCCGGGTGGTCGAGAGGCCGAGATTGCGCACCGTGAGGTTCCATTCCCCCGGCTCGGCGATGTTGCGCCCGTAATAGGTCGACATGCGGGCCGTCGGCGCGAAGCCGATCGCGTGGTCGAGCCGCTGCATCCAGCCGCTGCCGCGCGGATCGGGCGCGATCATCGCCGCACGCCCGCCATTGACCGCGCGGATCTCACCGCAGCTCTCCTCTTCGGCCCCGCCGGTGGACAGCTCCAGCCGTTCGCCCGACTGCGCCTGCAGCGACAGGCCGAGCGGACCGCAGGCGCCCGAGACCGCCGCCTGGTGCAGATCCATGAAGACCGGCGCCCGGCGCCGCGGCGGCAGGATCAGATCCATCCGCGCCGCGCGGCCCGGCTGCAGCACGACGGAGGCATCGGCATATTCCTGCACGAAGCCCTGCTCGCCCAGGAGCAGCGCGCCATGGCCGGTGACCCGGCAGTAGCGCTGCAGCTCCCGCGAGAGCATCTGCTCCAACCGCCGGATGCCGCTGCGCGCCAGGCCGAGCCCGGCAAGGTCGAGCCGGACGAGGAAGGGACGTCCCTGTCCCGGCTGCGACAGGACCTCCATCAGCCCCTGCAGGCCGAGCAGGAGGATAGCCGAGGCCATCTCGCCGCCGATGCCGAGCGGCAGCTGCCAGCCCAGCTGCCAGTGGCCGCTGCCGGTGCCGTCTTCGACCTGCACCGGGCAGGAGACCAGCCCGGCCGCCAGCCAGGCGCGGCGTCCCGCCGGTCCGGTCAGCGGCACCTGCAGGCCGCGCATCCGCGCCTTTGCCCCGGTCGCGCCGGAAACGGTCAGCACCAGGGGCACGGCCCGCGGCAGCGCCTTCCAGCAGCTCCAGCCCTGCCGGCCCAGGGCCTCTTCCTGGAGACCCGGCAAGGGCAGCGCCGGGCCACCCGGCCTGTCCTTTCCGGGAACCAGAACGGCATAGCCCGCGTTCGACGGGCGCATGAGTGCGGCATCCGCCCGGTCGGCCAGTCCGAACAGGGTCCCTCCGGCAGCTTCCCTTCCGGAGCGCAGCAGCCATGCGCCGGGCTCCGCCAGGAACGCGCCATGACGCCGGCGCCATGCAGCCGCTATGTCATCGCTCTTTTCAACATCCGCCATCGCAGTAGATCCACGTTCCCCCCGGAAGACCGATGACATAACAGCATCACGCCCCCGTGACGTCCATGACGGAAATCAGACAGGCGCGCTTCGAGCCATTCACGTCACGGAATATCGTTTGCCTACGAACATACTTGGGAAACTAATTTTCTCCAACGGCAGCTGACGCGGCATTTCTGCCCTCAAATTGGGCGCCCCCGAGCCGTCGCTGCCGTCCGGAGCGGCAGCGCGACTCAGTTTGCGGCATCTCGCAAAGCGGGATTTTGAAGACTAGCCCCCATCGGCGCCGGGCCGCCTATCTTGCCAGCCCGGAGCGGTAGGCGCCAGGCGACAGCCCGGTCCAGCGGCGGAAGGCATTCGTGAAGCTGCTCTGCTCGGAATAGCCCAGAAGGAAGGCGATCTCGGCCAGGCGCAGGCTGCGGTCGCCGAGCATCAGCTTGGCCTTGCGCCGCCGCACCTCCTCCACCAGCTCGCGGTAGCTCTGGCCCTCGGCCGACAATCTGCGGTTGAGGGTCCGCGTGCTCAGCCCCAGATCCGCGGCGATCACGGCCAGCGCCGGCGCGCCGCCTTCGGGCAGATGCGCCAGCACCGCCTCCTCGACGCTATGGGTCAGCGCGACCTCGACCTCGGGCGCGCTCTGCAGCAGCAATTCGCCGTAGCGTTCCAGATGGCGCTGCAGGTCGGGATCGTGGCGGTGGAGCGGCAGCGCCATGGCGCCGGGGCCGAAGGTCACCACCAGCTGGTCGGCCTGGGCGAGGACCGGACAGCCCCAAAGGCCGGACAGCCGCGCCTCGTGGCCGCGCGAGGCGGCCGGGAGCACGACCGACTCCGGCCGCAGCCCGCTCTGCGTGGCGCTGCGGAAATCCGCGATGATCGCCGAGACCGCGAATTCCTGGTAGGCCGGCAGGTGCTGCAGCCAGGGATCGGGGCTGCGGATCACCCAGAGCCCCGCCCCGTCCTCGCGCTCGAACTCCATGTGCAGCCCCGGCCGCGCCAGCTTCAGGAAGCGCGAGGCCGCCTCCATCGCGACGCCGAGGCTGCGCGAGCCGTGGATCACGTAGCTCAGCAGCGTGCTGGTGCGCCCGGGCATGCGCAGCCCCAGCTCGGCCGCGTAATAGGGATCGCCCGCCTGGTCGCAGAGCGCATGGAAGAAGGTCGCCTCCTGGCGCTGGCCGATCACCGCATCCTCGCCCTCGAGCGCTGCCGGATCGATCCCCGCCGCGCCGAGCACCCGGGCCACCAGGTTCGATCCCGCCCCCGAGATGCGGATGGCGCTGCGCACCCAGTCCGCGGGGACCTTGAAATCCTCTGCATCGAGCCGCGCGCCCGTCATTGCCGCCTCCGTGCGAAGGCACGCGCCCCCGGCGCCGCCGTCATGCCGTGCAGCAGCGCGCTGATCCAGACCGCATTGACCGCCAGATGCAGGATCGGCACCGATTGCAGCGGGTCGATCTGCGGCACGACCAGAAGCGCGAACAGCGCCGTCGCCAGGCCGCGCGGACCGAACCAGCCGAAGAAGATCCGCGTCGCCGGATCGGCATCCGTGCCCGCCAGCGACAGCCAGATCGCCAGCGGCCGGATGACGAAGAGGCTGCCCAGGATCACCGCCAGCATGCGCCAGTCGAGATAGGCCACCGCCTCGGGCATCAGCCCCAGCCCGATCAGCAGGAAGGCGGCCCAGGCCAGGATCTGCCCCTCGCCCTCGGCGAATTCGTAGATGAAGGTGGAGCGGCCGCGATGGACATGGCCGAAGACCAGCCCGCCGGTGAAGGCGGCGATGAAGCCGTTGCCGCCGATCAGGTCGGCGAGGACATAGCAGGCCGCGGCGATGGCCAGGGTGGCGATCCCCTCGAAGGCCGCCTCGGTCGTGCGCCGCGCCCGCGCCAGGTCGAGAAGCCGCGCCCCCGCCCAGCCCGCCGCCAGCCCGGCCAGGGGGCCGAGCACCACCTGCGCCAGCGCGAAGCGCAGCCAGTAGCCGGTTTCCTGCGTCTCCACCCCGGCGGCAAGGCTGGCCAGCATCAGCACGACCGGCAGCGCCAGCCCGTCATTCAGCCCGCTCTCCACCGTCAGCGACTGGCGCTGGCGCTCGGGCACCTCGGGATTGGAGATCACCGCCTGGCCGAGCGCCGCATCCGTCGGCGCCAGGATTGCCGCCACCAGCGCCGCGGCCGCCAGCGGCCAGCCCGGCGCCAGCAGCGCCACCAGCCCCGTGCCGAGCAGGATCGCCAGCGGCAGGCCGAGAAGCAGCATCCGCACCGGCCATTGCCGGTGGCTGCGCAGGCTGCGCAGATCGGTCTGCGCCGCATCGAGGAAGAGCAGCACGACCAGCGCCACTTCGGCGACCGCATGCAGCACGTGGACGATCTCTCCCTCGCCCGGTCCTCCGGCCAGCGCCAGCAGGAAACCCAGCAGGATGAACACCATGGGGGCCGTCACCACGCTCTGGGACAGGCGGCGCGACATCAGGCAGTAGCCTATCGTGACGATTGCGATCACGAGGGTGTCGATCATTCGGGACTCCGCCAACTGCACTCACTGCAACAGGATAGGCCAGTCGGGAGGTAAAGGTAAACGTCCGGACTGCCGCAAGGGAAGCAATCCTCCGGGGGGCTTGATGTCCGCGCCCGGAGGACCGAAATCTGCAGGGAACGACGCGCCACAGGAGACGCCCCATGAGCGATAGCCGCAAGAAATTGGACGAGGCCCTGTCCCGCCTCACCCCCGAACAGTACCGCATCACCCAGCAGAACGGGACAGAGCGCCCCTTTGCCAATCCCTACTGGGACCTCAAGGAGCCCGGGCTCTATGTCGACGTGGTCTCGGGCGAGCCGCTCTTCGCCTCGATCGACAAGTTCGACAGCGGCACCGGCTGGCCGAGCTTCACCCGCCCGGTCTTCGGCGACGCCGTGACCGAGCACCGCGATGCCACCCACGGCATGGTCCGGGTCGAGGCCCGCTCGGCCGGGGCCGACAGCCATCTGGGCCATGTCTTCCCCGACGGGCCGCAGGAGGCGGGCGGGATGCGCTACTGCATCAACTCCGCCGCGCTGCGATTCGTCCCCGCCTCCGCACTGGAGGAGGAAGGCTACGGCGCCTTCACCGGGCTCTTCGAAGAGGCCGGCACCGGCTCCTGATCCGGCACGCAAAGGACAGAGGCCGCCCTCCCTCGCGGGACGGGCGGCCTCTTCTTTCCCGCGCGGCCCGGGCAGGCACCCGGGCAGCGCCCGCGCTCAGCGCGCGAACTTCTTGTACTTGATCCGCTTGGGCTCGACGGCATCGGGGCCGAGGCGGCGCTTCTTGTCCTCCTCGTAATCCTCGAAATTGCCCTCGAACCACTCGACATGCGCCTCGCCCTCGAAGGCCAGGATATGCGTGCAGATCCGGTCGAGGAAGAAGCGGTCGTGCGAGATCACCACCGCGCAGCCGGCGAAATCGACCAGCGCGTCCTCGAGCGCGCGCAGCGTCTCGACGTCGAGGTCGTTGGTCGGTTCGTCGAGCAGCAGCACGTTGCCGCCCGAGCGCAGGAGCTTGGCCATGTGGACGCGGTTGCGTTCGCCGCCCGAGAGCAGGCCGACCTTCTTCTGCTGGTCGCCGCCCTTGAAGTTGAAGGCCGAGCAGTAGGCGCGGGAGTTCATCTCGGCATCGCCGAGCTTGATCACCTCGTTGCCCTCGGAGATCTCCTCCCAGACGGTCTTGTTCGCATCGAGCGCGTCGCGCGACTGGTCGACATAGCTCAGCTGCACCGTGTCGCCGTATTCGACCGTGCCCGCATCGGGCGTCTCCTGGCCGGTCAGCATGCGGAAGAGCGTGGACTTGCCGGCGCCGTTCGGACCGATCACGCCGACGATGCCGCCCGGCGGCAGGGCGAAATCCAGCCCTTCGATCAGCAGCTTGTCCTCGTAGGCCTTCTGCAGCCCCTCGACCTCGATCACCTTGGAGCCCAGCCGCGGGCCGTTCGGGATAATGATCTGCGCGCGCGACATCTTCTCGCGCTCGGACTGGTTCGCGAGCTCGTTATAGGAGTTGATCCGCGCCTTCGACTTGGCCTGGCGCGCCTTCGGGCTGGCGCGCATCCATTCCAGTTCGCGCTCCAGCGTCTTGGCGCGCGACTTGTCCTCGCGGGCCTCCTGCTCCAGCCGCTTGGCCTTCTGCTCCAGCCAGGCCGAGTAGTTGCCCTCGTAGGGGATGCCGCGGCCGCGGTCGAGCTCGAGGATCCAGCCGGTGATGTCGTCGAGGAAGTACCGGTCGTGGGTGACGATCAGGATCGTGCCCTTGTACTCGATCAGGTGGTTCTGCAGCCAGGCGATGGTCTCGGCATCGAGGTGGTTGGTCGGTTCGTCGAGAAGCAGCATGTCGGGCGCTTCGAGCAAGAGCTTGCACAGCGCGACCCGGCGGCGTTCGCCGCCCGAGAGGTTCTCCGGCATCGCCTCGTCCGGCGGGCAGCGCAGCGCCTCGAGCGCGACATCGACCTGGCTGTCGAGATCCCACAGGTTCTGCGCGTCGATCTCGTCCTGCAGCTGCGCCATCTCGTCGGCGGTCTCGTCCGAGTAGTTCATGGCGAGTTCGTTGTAGCGGTCGAGGATCGCCTTCTTGGCGGCCACGCCCAGCATGACGTTGTCGCGCACGCTGAGGCTCTCGTCGAGCTGCGGCTCCTGCGGCAGGTAGCCGACCTTGGCGCCCTCGGCGGCCCAGGCCTCGCCGGAGAAGTCCTTGTCGACCCCGGCCATGATCTTCATCAGCGTCGACTTACCCGCGCCGTTGACGCCGACCACGCCGATCTTCACCCCCGGCAGGAAGCTCAGGCGGATGTTCTCGAAGCATTTCTTGCCGCCCGGATAGGTCTTGGAGACACCATCCATGTGGTAGACATATTGGTAAGCTGCCATCTGGCCCTCCGTCAGTTTCGCCCCGATGTACCGGAGAGCCGCGGCAGGGACAATGCGCGTCGCGCCGGGGCGGGATCGCGCGGGCAGGTCCCGGCCCGAAGGTCCGGACCCACAGGCGGCCGCAGGGCAGGCCCCCGATCGACCGGAATGAGGACCTGGGGCGCCAACCGGGAGCATGCGAGCGGCCGTTCCGTGCTGCCGGGCCGTCGCCATCTGTCGCAAAGGACCTGCGCCCCTCCGAGCGCGGAGAAGACCTCGCGGATATCGCCGGACGGCATTGCGTCGCGCGTTGGCGGAGCTCTCCCCATGCGGCACGTGCTCCGCTGCCTCGCCGCGATCATGGAACTCCTCACTGTCCGCCATCCGTCCGGGAACGATGGCGCGTGCGACGCGGCGGGTGCCGGCCTGGCGGCCATGGACCTCGATTGATGTCCTTTTTCGCTACGATGGAACTCCCCGGATCAATCGCCTGGCGCCCGAACGCCGCGGCGAGACCAAGGAAGATGCCCTGCGGCTGCGCGGGCGGCCGGAGATCGCCGACACGGGCCAGGGATCGTCCTGCACCAGGCCCCGTTTCACGGACACGCTGCAGGACGCGGAGGCGCGGATCCCGATGGACGTCTGCGGGCGCGGGACGGGCAAGGTCATGATCGAACGGCTGTGGCGATCCGGGAAGCGCAAGTGCCTCTGCCGGAACGCTTGCGAGACCGGGTCCCGGGCCGGATCGGCAAGGGGACCCTTCGCCATCTCTCGCGGACGGATCGCATGCGTTGACCCGCTCGGTAACAGCGTGCGCCCGCATGCGGCGCCCGGAGGACGGGTACCCTTCGCGGCCCATCCGGGCTCTGGCCTGAAGGCGGCGTCAGGATCAACGGGCAAGCCTGGCGCCACCGCAGATCCGGCCGGAAATCGGGGACGGCCAGAGAGAAAGCCGATTGAAAGGCCGCGCAGTCCCCCTGTGCCCGGTGTGAAATGTGGACGCTCCCTTATCCATCGGCGGCCGCTCTCGACCGTATTCACATCCCGAAGCGCTTCTCCTGCGCAGATCGCCGGACCCGGCCCGGCGGCTGGCCCTTCGTTCCGGCAGGTTTCCGAAACGGACACCGCATCGGCCGCAATGGCCAAGCGGACCCGCACCCGGACCAACCGGGCGGCGTGAACCGCGCCGGGTTCGCCGGAGGCTTTCTGCTTGGTCTAAGGCGACCATATTCAGCCGCGTTTGCTCGTCAGAGAATTTCCGCTCAGCCTCGGCTGGAGGGATGTCTCCGATCGGACCGCGCAAGCGCCGCGCATTGAACCAGTCGACCCATGTCAGCATTTCCCATGCGGCAGCATCTGCCGATTTCCAGAGACCGAGCCGATGGATGACCTCGGCCCTGAACAGCCCGATGATCGTCTCGGCCAGGCATTGCCATGGGACTCCCCGACGCTGCCGACGGAAGGTTCGAGCCGGGCTTCGGCCAGGCGCTCGGTGCCGCGCAGGGACAGGTACTGGGATCCCCTGTCGGAACGATGCACAGGTTCCCCGCCGGGACGCCGCTCGCACAGCACCCGCTCGAGCGCATCGAGTGCGAACCATGTTTGCAGTGACCGCGAAATCCGCCATCCGACGATCCGCTCCGCGAAGGTGTCGTTCACGAAGGCCACGTAGGCGCCCCCCTGCCAGGTCGAGGCATATGTGAAATCCGGGACCCGGAACCTGTTCGGCGCCGGAGCCCGGAACTGGCGGGTCACCTCGTCCTTCGGTCAGGGACACCCCGGGCCCGGACGGGTTGTCTTGAGGACATCACCGCGAACAGCCCCTCGCATTCCTGGATTTTTCGCCAGCCGGGCCCCGTGCGAGCCGGGCGAACTCGAAACCTTCGCGCCGCAGCTGCAGCCAGGCCGTCCTGGCGCCGCGGAGGCTGAAGTTCTCATCCCAAACCCGCCGATGTCCGGCAGCAGAGCGGCATCACGGCGCGACCGGCGCTTGCCCTGGACGGATCGCGGGCCGTGGCCACACTGTCATGGCATGTGGACGGGCCGATCGGCAGGACCTTGCAGATCGGCCTCGGCCGTCGGGCCCGGACTGATGGCGCCGCGATGGCGAAGCCCCGTGCGTACCACGATCGGCATCGATGAAGGCGACCATCGATTCAGTGGGCGGCCGGACTCCGCCAGGGCGAAATACGCTGACGCCTTCCGCCGGGGAATTGATCCCCCGGATCAATTCCTGATCCTCCTCGATCAGGATCTGGTTCGCCTGCCGAAGCTTCCGGACGTCTCTTTCCAGCTCGCGGATCCGGGCCCGCTCCTGGCTGATCGCGCCGCTCCGCACGCCGCCATCCGTTTCCGCATGGGCAACATAGCGGCGCTGGGATGCCCGGCTGCAGCCGATCTTGGGCGCGATGGCCCGGATGGCTGACGACGGCTCCGGATAGCTGCCGCGCGTGTCGGACACCATTCGAACCGCGCGCTCGCGGGTCTCGGCGCCTAGCTGTTCGCTTGGTTATCCCGTGCCATGGGCTCCATCCACACACGCTTCGGAGCCTCCGGCGAACCCGGAGCGGTCAGCGCCCGAGCGCTGGAATGATCCCGTCCGGACTCGGCACCGCTCTGCACAGCTGGCACCGCCTCATCCCCGCGCCCGGCCGCGCGATCCCCAGCACGGGCCGCCAGACACTCAGCCGCGGCGGCCCCAGGCGACGCGGGCCCAGACGCGCTCGTGCAGCGCATAGGTGACAAGTCCCGTCGCCGCCCCGGTCAGCGCGATGCCCCCGCCGGTTGTCACGGAGCCGGTGAAGGCGAGGCCGATCAGGGTCATCAGGCCCAGGCCAAGTCCCTGCCAGGTCAGGGCTTTCGCCAGGGTGCGCAGGGGCGTGTCCATTGCCGTCTCCTTCCATGCTGCTCGCCTCCGGCCTAGCCCGGGGCGGCCGCCGGGAGAATTCGGGGCTTTGTCCCGGTTTCCTCACCATGCTAGAGTTTTCCCTGCAATGATGACCAAACTCGACAAGCGCGACCGCGCCGCTCTCTTCCGCGCCCGGCTGAGCGAGACCATGGCCCGCAAGGACCTGTCGCGCAGCGCGCTGGCGCGGCTGACCGGGGTCGACCGCTCCACCATCGGGCAGATCCTCGCCGAGGGCGCCGCGCGGCTGCCCAATGCCGGGCTCGCCGCCGATTGCGCCGCGGCGCTCGGCGTCTCGGTCGACTGGCTGCTCGGCCTCTCGGACCGGCCCGAGCCCGTCGGCGAGATGATCGAGGCGGCGGTGCGGCTGACCGAGGCCGAGCGCTCCGGCGCCGATGCCCAGATCCTCGACTGGCACCGCGAGGCGGCCGGCTACAAGATCCGCCATGTCCCCGCCACCCTGCCCGACCTCCTGCGCACCGAGTCCGTGCGGCGCTGGGAATACGCCGCCTTCCTCGGCCGCAGCCCCGCCCCCGGCACCGCCACGATGCAGCCCGAGCAGGACTGGCTGAATGCCGGGCTCTCGGATTACGAGATCGCCATGCCGGTGCACGAGCTCGAGGCCTTCGCCGCCGGGACCGGCTACTATTCCGGCATCGCGCCCGAGATGCGCGCCGAGCAGCTCCTGCATATCCGCGAGCGCTGCGAGACGCTCTTCCCGTCGCTGCGGCTGTTCCTCTTCGACGCCCGCCGCGCCTTCTCGGCGCCGCTCTCGGTCTTCGGGCCGGGGCTCGCCGTGCTCTATGTCGGGCGCTTCTACCTGGCCTTCCGCGAGGCGTCCCGCGTGCGCGCCATGGCCCGGCATTTCGACTGGCTGGTGCGCGAGGCCACGGTCGATGCACGCGACATGCCGCGCTTCCTCGACGGGCTCCTGGCCGCTCAGGATCTTCCGGGCCGTGACCGCCAGAAGATGTGATCGGCGATCCGCTGCACCAGATCCATGTCCTTGTTCCAGACCGGGTCGACATAGGTCGCGTGGTAGTGGTCGGCGCCCCGGAGCCGCGGATCGGGTCCGGCCATCAGCACCTGCGCGGCGATCTCCACCGCCTCGATCCAGGCGCGGCGGTTGCGGATCGGGGCGAAGCGGCGCGCGGGGGTGAGGTAGGAGAACTGCACCGGAACCACCACCGTGCAGGGCGTGCGGCCCCAGCGCAGCGGGTCGGCGGCGCGGGTCAGGATCACGCTGGCCACCGCCGCCTGTCCCTGGCGCGGCTGGTTGCGCGCCTCGTGGTAGATCGACACGGCGAGGCACATCAGCGCCGATTCCCGCGAGAAATCCTGCGGCGGATGGGCGGCCAGCCAGGCCGCCTCCGCCCGGATCTCGCGCGCGGGCGGCGGGCGGTAGCCGCGGCCGGGCAGCGGATCGAACCAGCGCTGCCGCCGCGCCGCCAGCCCGTCCCGGTCGCCAAGCGCCAGGGCCCGCGGCTGCACGAAGGGCATCGGCGCCGCCGCCTCGAAGAGCCGCCCGCCCTGCCCAGCCAGGGGTCCGCGCGCCGGCTGCAGCAGCGGACTGCCGCCGCCCCCCTGGAAGAGGCTCTGCGCCGCAGCGGGCCCGCCCGGCGACAGCGCCAGCAGCAAGAGGAGGATCGGACCGCCGAGGGCCCGCAGGAGCGTCATCGCCATGCCTTCCGTTCTGGAACCGTTCCTGCCTAGCCCGGCCATGGCTAAGGAAAGATGGACGCCGCCCCCCGGCCGCGCGGAAAAACTTCGCCCGCGTTTGCCGCTTGGTGAGGACTCCGCCCTAGAGAATCGGCAAAGGGAGGAGTCCGCGATGCGCTATGTTCCGGCCGCGAACCGCTATGACAGGATGGAATACCGCCGATGCGGCAATTCGGGGCTGATGCTGCCGCGGATCAGCCTGGGGCTCTGGCACAGCTTCGGAGACGACCGCTCGCTCGAGAGCAAGGCGCAGATCTGCCGCGCGGCCTTCGATCACGGCATCACGCATTTCGACCTGGCCAACAACTACGGCCCGCCGCCCGGCGCCTCGGAGGCCGCCTTCGGCGAGATCCTGCGCCGCGACTTCGCCGGGCTGCGCGACGAGCTCGTGATCGGCTCGAAGGCGGGCTACGACATGTGGCCCGGCCCCTATGGCGAATGGGGCAGCCGGAAATACATGATCGCCTCCTGCGACCAGTCGCTGAAGCGGCTGGGGCTCGACTATGTCGACATCTTCTACAGCCACCGCTTCGACCCCGGAACGCCGCTGGAAGAGACGATGGGCGCGCTCGACCATATCGTCCGCTCCGGCCGCGCGCTCTATGCCGGGATCTCCTCCTACAATTCGCGCCGCACCCGCCAGGCGGCCGCGATCCTGAAGGAGCTCGGAACGCCCCTGGTGATCCATCAGCCGGCCTACAACATCCTCAACCGCTGGGTGGAGCGTGACGGGCTGATCGACACGCTCGAGGCGCTCGGCACTGGCGCCATCGCATTTTCGCCGCTCGCCCAGGGGATGCTGACGCTAAAATACCTCAAAGGCATCCCGCCGGGCAGCCGCGCCGCGGAGGACGGGTTCCTCGCCCGCGAGAAGATCACCCCGGATCTCGGCGAGCGCGTCGCCGGGCTGAACGAGATCGCCAAGGCCCGCGGGCAGAGCCTGGCGCAGATGGCCATCGCCTGGGTGCTGCGCGGCGGGGTCGCCTCGGCGCTGATCGGCGCCTCGCGGCCCGATCAGGTGGTCGACAGCTGCGGCGCGCTCGACAACACCGCCTTCACCGCCGAGGAGCTGGCGGCGATCGACGCGCTGAAGCCCCTGCATGACGAGACGCTCTGGGCGTCGTCCTCGGAGGGCGTCTGATCGCGCAATTGCGACCAAAGCCTGCGCGGCAGCGCCTGTCCGGGGCGCGCCTTTCCCTTGTTCCAACGCGGCGAAAGCCCTAAGTCTCGTGCATGACCCCGCTCATAGATCCCTTCGCCCGTCCCGTCAGCTACCTGCGCGTCTCCGTCACGGACCGCTGCGACTTCCGCTGCGTCTACTGCATGGCGGAGAACATGACCTTCCTTCCCAAGAAGGAGCTGCTGACGCTCGAGGAGCTCGACCGGCTCTGCTCGGCCTTCGTGCGCATGGGCGTGGAAAAGCTGCGCATCACCGGCGGCGAGCCGCTGGTGCGGCGGGGCATCATGACCTTCTTCGGCGCCATGGCGCGCCATCTGGACAGCGGCGCCCTGAAGGAGCTGACGCTGACCACCAACGGCTCTCAGCTCGGGCGCTTCGCCGCCGATCTGGCCGCCACGGGGGTGCGGCGGATCAATGTCTCGCTCGACACGCTCGACGAGCGGAAATTCGCGGAGGTCACCCGCTGGGGCCGCCTGCCCCAGGTGCTGAAGGGGATCGACGCCGCCCAGGCGGCCGGGCTGCGCGTCAAGATCAACGCCGTGGCGCTCAAGGGCTTCAACGAGGACGAGCTCTTCCGCCTGACCGAATGGTGCGCGGAGCGCGACATGGACCTGACCTGGATCGAGGTCATGCCGATGGGCGATCTGGGCAACGAGGACCGGCTGGACCAGTACTGGGCGCTCAGCGACCTGCGCGCGCGGCTGGCCGAGCGCTACACCGTCACCGACATCCCCGAGCGCACCGGCGGCCCGGCGCGCTATGTGCGGCTTGAAGAGACCGGGCAGAAGATCGGGTTCATCACGCCACTGAGCCATAATTTCTGCGAAAGCTGCAACCGCGTGCGGCTGACCTGCACGGGCGAGCTGTTCATGTGCCTCGGCCAGGAGGACAATGCCGACCTGCGCCGCCCGCTGCGCGCCAGCGAAAGCGACGCCGGGCTGGAGGACGCGATCCGCGAGGCGATCTCGCGCAAGCCCAAGGGCCATGATTTCGACTATTCGCGCCAGCGCGCCGACGGCCAGATGTCGCGCCACATGAGCCATACCGGCGGCTAGGCGGCCCGGACCCCGCGCGCCCGTCCTGCGCGTGATGCGCCGTGGTCAAGGCGGATAGCGGCGCCTTCCCGCGCGCCATGGCCGGAAGGCCCGGTCCCGGGACGAGCGCCGTCAGCCGCTATAGCGGTTCCTGCCTTCGAAGAGGATCTCGATATCGGCATCCGGCGGCGGCACTTCGGTCCCGGTCGCCCGGCAGTTCGCCGCCGCCCCGGGCAGGGCCCCCGCCGAGGAGACGCGGGTGAAATACGAGATGTCCATCAGCACCGTCCTGCCCTCTACCGCGACGCCGATCGCCTGCAGGACGCTGCGGGTGTGCTCCCTCGCATCGCTGCCGCGCACCGCATAGGCGCCGCAGATCTCCAGCGCGCTGCCCGGTCCCTCGAAGAAGCCCAGGCGGATGTCGATGCCCGAAGCCGTCCGCCCCCAGTCGAGGCCGAGATCGTGGAAGCTGGCATCGACCGGCACCTGCCGGGTGATGTCCGGCGGCGGGCTGCCGGTGCAGCCGGACAGGACGGCAAGCGCCGCGAGACCCGCGACGGATGGCAGATGTTGCAACATGGCTCCCCCCTTGTGCTCATGCCCCCCGAGGGGACCAGCCCGGCGGAGGGAGGACAAGGCGGGGCGGCCCGTCTGCGGCACTTAGCCCGGGCTGCGGCCGAGCCGGGCCTCGACGATCCCGGCCCACCAGGAGCAGCCCGCGGGGATGGCCTCGTCGTTGAAATCGTATTCCGGGTGATGCACCGGCGCGCTGTCGCCATTGCCCACCAGGATATAGGCGCCCGGGCGCTCCTGCAGCAGATAGGCGAAATCCTCGCCGCCCATGATCAGCGGCGCCTCGGCGCAGTCGCCCGCCACCTTGCGCGCGACCTCGGCGGCGAAATCGGTCTCTTCGGCGGTGTTGACCATCACCGGGTAGTTGCGCTCGTACTCGATCCCGGCCGTGCCGCCGAAGGTCGCGGCGATGCCCGCGGCGATCTCGCGGATCCGCTCTTCGGCCAGATCGCGGGGCGCGTCCTTCAGCGTGCGTACCGTGCCCTTCAGCGTCACCGAGGGCGGGATCACGTTATAGGCGGTGCTCGCCGTCTCGAAGCTGGTGACCGAGACCACCATCTGCTCCACCGGGTCGCAGTTGCGGCTGACCACGGTCTGCAGCGCCAGGACCAGCTGCGCGCCCATCACCGTCGGGTCGCAGGTCTCGTGCGGCTTGGCGGCATGCCCGCCCTTGCCGGCCAGCGTGATGCGGAACTGGTCGGTGGCGGCGAAGAACGGGCCCGGGCGGATCGCGAACTGTCCCAGCGGGATGCCCGGCCAGTTGTGCATGCCGTAGACCTCCTCGATGGCGAAGCGTTCCATCATGCCGTCGGCGACCATCTCGCGGCCGCCGCCGCCGCCCTCTTCGGCGGGCTGGAAGATCAGCGCCACGGTGCCGTCGAAATTGCGGGTCTCGGCCAGGTATTTCGCTGCGCCGAGCAGCATGGCGGTATGGCCGTCATGGCCGCAGGCATGCATCGCGCCGGCGGTCTTCGAGGCATGATCGAGCCCGGTCGCCTCGAGGATCGGCAGCGCGTCCATGTCGGCGCGCAGCCCGATCACCGGCCCCGCCCCCTGGCCGCGGATCAGCCCCACGACCCCGGTGCGGCCAATGCCCTCGACAACCTCGTCGCAGCCGAACGCCCGCAGCTTCTCCGCGACGATGCCCGCAGTGCGGTGCGTCTCGAAGAGGATTTCGGGATGTTCATGCAGATCGCGGCGCCAGGCGGTGATTTCGGGCAGCAGCTCTGCGAAACGGTTCTTGATCGGCATGGGTACTCCGGGACCAGGTTTCCGCCATCATAGGCGGAAACCCCGGAGAATCCATGCCTGCGCAGGGCCCAGCGGGCTCAGCTCCGCCTTCGCCGGCAGGCGATGGCGCCCAGGACGGCAAGACCGCCCAGCAGCAGCGGCGCGGCTGTCGGCAGGGGCACCACGCTGACAGGGATCCCGGCCCCCTCCAGGCCCGAGATCTCGTAGAAAAGCGGGTAGCCCGGCAGGCCGTTGGTGTCGTGCAGCATCAGGTAGACCGATCCGCCCGGCGCGACCTCCGTGGTCACGTCCACGCGGACCGGGACCTCGTCGCCATGGAGGATGTCGATCTGGCCGACCGTTTCCCTTCCGTCATAGTCATAGGCGAATTGGCTGTCCAAGTATTTCACATAGGCGCCGCCGTTATAGGCATGGTCGGTCTGCTGCAGCGCGCCGTCGACCGGACGGATGTCGATATGGAATGTCTGCAGCCCCGGGGCCAGCCCGGTGAGGACGAGGTAGTCGTAGCCGCCGGCATCCTCCGCCGTCCAGAATCCGGTGATCGATGAGATCCCGGCGACGCCGATCGCCGTCGGCGCGGAGAAGCTGTCCGAGAAGCCCCCGTCGAAATCCAGTTCGCTGAGCGTAGCGGCCATGGCCTGCCCGGCAGACGCCAGGGCGCCGATCGCGCACACAAACCAGATTCGGAGACACAACATGACACACCCGCCGGAACAGCCTGCCCGCCGGACCCAAAGGCCCCGGGGCTGGAATACGGAGACGGGATTACAGGCCTCGCCCCCGGCGGGCGAGTTGTTTGCGCGACAGTGGTTAATGCGCGATCCGCCGTCCGGGGCGGACCGCGGAGGCCTCAGTGCATCTTGCGCTTGATATGGCGGACCATCAGCCAGACGCAGGCCACGACCGCCGGGGTCAGCAGCGTGGCGAGCCAGGCCTTGCTGAGCAGCTTCGCCTCCGCCACCGGCCCAAGCAGGTAGAGCCCGAGACTGACCGCGTAGTAGCTGATCGCGACGACCGAGAGCCCCTCGACCGTCTCCTGCAGCCGCAGCTGGATGTCGGCGCGGCGGTCCATGCTCTCCAGCAGCTTCTGGTTCTGCGCCGAGCGCTCGACATCGACCCGGGTCCGCAGCAGGTTCGAGGCCCGCCCGCCCCGCTCGGTCATCTGCTGCAGCCGCCGCTCGGCGCTTTCGACGGTGCGCATCGCCGGATCCCAGCGGCGGGTCATGAACTCGCCCATCAGCTGGCGGCCCATGAAGCGCTCCTCGCGCAGAACGGCGATGCGCTGGCGGACGATCTGGGCATAGGCGCCGGTCGCGCCGAAGCGGAAGGAGGTCTTGGTCGAGAGCGCCTCGAGCGCCGCTGAGACTGACAGCAGCCGCCCCAGCGTCTCTTCGGCCGAGGCCGCGTCATCGGCCATGGTCGCGGTCAGCCGGGTCATGTCGGTCTCGATCTTGTTCAGCTCGTGGCCGAGATCGCGCGCCGTCATCAGCCCCATCAGGGACATCTTGGCATAGGTCTCGATCTCGGCCATGCGCTGGACCACGCGGCCGGTGCGCCGCGGGCCGCAGCTGGGCGCGATGAAGATGGCGATGCGGGTATGGTCGCTGTCATCGAGACGGAAATCGCTGGCCACCACCGCGTCGCCGTCGAGCACCGAGGAGACCGCCAGGCTCTCGCCCAGGAACCAGCGGTCGAGCTTGTCCGAAATCTCGGTCCGCGGCTCGGGCATCTCCTCGACGCGGATCAGCGCCGAGGTGACGCGCAGCCCCGGCATGTCCTCCAGCCAGTCGGCGGGGAAGACGCCGAGCATCCCCTCGGCGAAGGGCCGTTCCGAGACGCCCTCGGCGATCAGCATGTAGGTGACGAATTCGGTGTGGCTCTCCCATTTCAGCCAGTAGCGGCCGAGCTGGCCGAAGAAATGGGTGCCGTCGGCGGCGGGCTTGTTCTGCACCGAGAACCGCGCCAGCAGCCGGTCGAGATGGGCCCGGTCGCGGCCGCGGTCGCGCGCCGCCCCGTCGGGATGGCGCACGGCCAGCAGAACCGCGCTGGCAGGCGCGGCGATGATCGGAAAGGGACGGGCATGCAGCTCGTTGGAGAGCGGCACGCGCAGGGGATCGTCGGCAAGCTTGGTCATCGGGTCCTTCCAACCGGCAGTTGCAGGCGATCCTAGCGATTGCGCCGGGCCGGGAAAGACAGACTGAGGTCGACGCGCTGTTATCACGCATCGACAGGGGCGAGTGCGGCCCGTATGCGGGTGTACACGGGACCGCAGCGCCGCGTCAGGCGGCGACACCGCAGCGCCGCGTCAGGCGGCGACCAGGTTCGGCGGCGTCCCGCCCTTCAGCACCGCCTCCAGGTTGTCGACGGCCATGTGCCCCATGTCTTCGCGCACTTCCAGCGTCGCCGTGCCCAGATGCGGCAGCAGCGTGACATTCGGCAGCCGCCGCAGCGCCTCGGGCACCTCCGGCTCGTTCTCGTAGACATCGAGCCCCGCCCCGCCGATCGTCCCGGCCTCGAGCGCGGCGACCAGGGCCGCCTCGTCGACGATGTCGCCGCGGGCGATATTGACCAGATGGGCATGGGGCTGCATGGCCCCGAGCGCGGCCGCGTCGATCAGGTGGCGCGTCGCCGGTCCGCCCGGCACGCAGACGATCGCCACGTCGCAGGCGGCCATCACCTCGGCCAGAGAGCCGAGCTGCGTCGCCTCGACGCCCGGATCGGCCACCGGCGAGCGGTTGAAGAAGACCACCTTCATGCCGAAGCCGAGCGCCGCGCGCCGCGCCACCGCCTTGCCGATCCGGCCCATGCCGATCACGCCCAGCGTCTTGCCGGTCATGTGCAGCCCCAGCATCTGCACCGGGTGCCAGCCCTCCCAGCCGCCCGCGCGCACCAGGCGTTCGCCCTCGGCGGCGCGGCGGCAGCTCATCAGCATCAGCATCAGGCCGATATCGGCAGTGGCATCCGTGACCGCGCCGGGGGTGTTCGTCACCATGATCCCGGCCGCAGCCGCCGCGGCGACGTCGATATGGTTGAAGCCCATGCCGAAATTCGCCAGCAGCTTCGCCCGCGGCGCCGCCACGTCGGCGAAGACCCCGGCCGAGTACATGTCGCGCAGCGTCGGCAGCACCAGGTCGAAATCGCGCAGGGACATGCGCAGCTCGTCGCCGTCGAGCGGCGCGGTCGAGGGCCGGAAGGTGCAGTCCCCCAGCCCCTTCAGCCGCGCCTCGACCGCCTCCGGAAGCGGCCGCGTCACGTAGATCTTCGCCATCAGAACAGTCTCCCTCCCAGCGGCACCTCCTTGTCGGGCACCGTCAGCACAACGTCGCCGTTATCGTCCGGCACGCCCAGCACCAGCACCTCGGATTTCACCTTGCCGATCTGGCGGGGCGGGAAATTGACCACGCCCATCACCCGCTTCCCGACCAGCTCCTCGAGCGTGTAATGCACGGTGATCTGGGCCGAGCTGCGCTTCTCGCCGATCTCGGGGCCGAAATCGACCCAGAGCTTGTAGGCGGGCTTGCGCGCCTCGGGGAAGGGCTCTGCACGGGCGATGACGCCCACGCGGATGTCGATCTTCATGAAGTCGTCGAAAGTCGCGTCCATCGTCTCAGCCTGCCAGTTCGCGCGAGCGGTCCGCAGCGGCCTTCACCGCCTTGCCCAGAAGGGCCGGGAAACCGCCGGTTTCATCCATCAGCACCTCGAGCGCCGCGGCGGTCGTGCCGTTCGGCGAGGTGACATTGATCCTCAGCTGCGCCGGGTCTTCCGCCGCGGTCTCTGCCAGGTGCCCTGCCCCGCCGACCGTCGCCTTGGCCAGCTGCATCGCGAGCGCGGGCGACAGGCCCTCGGCCTCGCCGGCCCTGGCCAGCGTCTCGATCAGGTGGAACACATAGGCCGGGCCCGAGCCCGAGACGGCGGTGACCGCATCCATCTGGGATTCGTCCTCGAGCCGCACGGTCTGGCCGATCGCGGAGAGCAGCGCCTCGGCCTCGTCAAGCTGCGCGGCGGTCGCCACGGCATTGCCGATCAGCGCGGTGATGCCGCGGCCGACGGCAGCGGGCGTGTTCGGCATCGCCCGGATGACCGGGGTGCCCGCACCGAGCAGGGATTCGAATTTCGCGATGGTCGCACCGGCCGCGATCGACAGGAACACCGTGTCCCCGCCGCCGAGCGCGGTGATCTGCGGCATCGCCTCGCCGATCATCTGCGGCTTCACGGCGACCAGCACCAGCGCCGGGCGTTCCGGCAGGTCCGCGTTCAGGTGCAGACCCTCGATGCCCTTCAGCCAGTCCGAAGGGCGGGGATCCACCACCCAGACGGAGCTTGCGGGCAGCCCTCCATCGAGCCATCCCGCAAGCATCGCGGATCCCATCTTGCCGCAGCCGAGCAGGACAATGCCCCGCTGCCGCACATTTTCCATAGACATGCGTGTCTCCCTGCCTGTGCAGGGGGGACCCTAGGCGCGTCCGTAGGCCTCGGCAATGGCGACATGCATCGCCTCTTTCACCGGCGTGTCGCCCCAGACGGCGAGCTGGAAGGCCGGGTAGAACCGCTCGCAGGCGCAGACCGCCGCGTCGATCATCGTGCCGATCTGGTCCGGCGAGGCGATCTGCTCGCCCGCCAGGATCAGCCCGTAGCGGTAGACGAGAAGGTTCTGCTCCTCCCAGTAGGTGAAGTTGCCCGACCAGCATTTGTCATTGGCGGCGTTGAGCGCCTCGAAGAGCGCCGCGCGCTTGTCGTCGGGCAGGTCGAGTTCGAAGGAACAGATGAGCCGCAGCGTCTCGTCCATGCCGCACCAGGCGAGCGTCAGGGCATAGGTGCGCCACTGGCCCTCCACCGCCATGGCGATCTGGTCTTCCGCGATGCGGTCGAATTCCCAGGCGTGATGCTCCGCGAGAGATTCCACGATATCGATCGGATCGATTTCGGACGTGTGCAGATCGTGTTCGCTAAGGGACATGCTCGGCCTCGTAGGTCTGGGCCCCACGGGGCGGGCCCGAGGGCGGGTGCCTGTATACTAGCGGCGGTTCTAGACCGTCTCACTACAACATATGGTGGGTCACGATCCGGATTCTGTAAAGCGATATTTCCATGACGATCATTTGGGGACGGGTCTCAGCGCATTTTTCCGGCGGTGCGGAAACTGCCCGGGAAACGGGCGTCAGAGCCCCTTCGCCCAGGCAATCACGCGCTCGGCCATGGACTCGGACTGGCCAGGGCTTAGAATGTCGCCGGCGATCACATGCGCGGCCGGATCGTCTCCGGGCCCCATGACGAGGGGCACGAGCTCGGCCGCGGCGCCCCAGTCCGCGGCGGCCTGCCGCACCGCGGAGGGGTCCACGACCTGGTCGGCCTCCGAGAAGAAGAAGATCGCGGGAATCACCGCCTCCGCCTTGTCGGCCCCGCCGATCTCGCGCACCAGCGCGCCGAGCGGCAGCACCGAGACGGTCGGATAGGTCAGCGTCCAGGCCTCGGCATGGCGCGGGCTGCGCGGCTGCGAGGTCCGCGTGCCGCCGAAGAGCGGCGGGCCCCAGAGCCGGACGAAGGGCTTGGTGATGACCTTGCCGCCGAGCCCCGGCAGCCGGTAGGCCGGAGAGACCAGCGCCAGCCCCGCCACGTCCCGGCCGTAATCGGGATCGAGCGCGGCCAGCGTCGCCAGCGTGCCGCCCATCGAGCTGCCCATCACGATCACCCGGTCGCCGAGCTCCCGGCCGATGGCGATCGCCTCGGCAAGGTCATGCGCCCAGTCGGCCACTTTCGGCCCGGCCATCGCGGCGCTGTCGCGGCCATGGCCCGAGAGCCGGGTGAAATGCAGGTTGGCGCCGAGCCCCGCGGCGACGAGATCAGGCACCGGGCGCAGCTCGGGCGGGGCGGCGGAGAAGCCGTGGACATAGACCAGCGAAAAGGGCGTGCGCGCCCCCGGCTCGCCGGCCCAGACGATCTGCTTGGCGGCGTCGGGCCTCAGCGCGGGAACGGCCGCCTCGCGCGCGGCGAGCCAGGCGTCGAGCTCCGCGGCCGGGGGGACCTGCGGATCGCTCCAGCCGAGCTCCACCGGTTCGCGCCAGGCCATCCGCAGCGCCTCACGCTGATGGACGGCCAGGACCAGCGCGGCCAGCGCCAGAAGGAGCGCGAGCCGCCGGATCATGCATGCCCCAGGACCTCGCCGATCGCCTGCTCGACGAGGGCGAGGCAGGCCGGAGTGGAGAAGCTGTGATCGGCGCCCTTGACGAGGGTCAGGCGGATGTCGTCGCCCTGGGCATGGGAGAGCAGCATGGTCGCGCGGGAGACCTCGACCTCGCGGTCGGCGGTGCCCTGCAGGAAGCGCACCGGCATCGGCAGGGCGAGCTGCTCGCGCAGCACCAGGTTGCGGCGGCCGTCCTCGATCAGGCCGCGGGTGACCGGATAGGGGCTGCCGTAATCGGAGGGCACATGCAGCACGCCATGGCTCATCAGCTCCTCGCGGGCGGCATTGGAGAAGCTCTCCCAGAAGCCGTCCTCGGTGAAATCGGGCGCCGCGGCGATGGTGACGAGCCCGGCGCAGTCGACGAGCTGGCGGCGCAGCAGCAGCAGCGAGATCCAGCCGCCCATCGAGGAGCCGACCAGGATCTGCGGGCCCTCGGTCACGGCGGCGATGACGGCGGCGGCATCCTCGGCCCATCTGCCGATCGTGCCCTCGGTGAAGGCGCCCTCGGACTGGCCATGGCCGGAATAGTCGAAGCGCAGGAAGGCGCGGCCCTGCGCCTTTGCCCAGGCCTCCAGATGGGTGGCCTTGGTGCCGGACATGTCGGACATGTAGCCGCCGAGGAACACCACGCCGGGGCCCGCGCCCTCGGAGCGGTGATAGGCCAGGCGGCGGCCCTGCGGGCTCTCCAGGTAGCTTGGCATGTCCATGGTCATCTCTCCTGCACCTCTTAGCTTGCCGGACCTTGCATGGCCGAGGGGCGAAGGCCAGTCCGGAGTTCACGAATGCGCGAGACGCGGAGGGCCGGGCGGCAGCGGCGCCACAGATGCCGCAACGGAAGAGGCCCCGGCTCGGAGGCCGGGGCCGGACAGGGCGGTTTGCGGGCGGCGCTCAGCAGGCGGCGACGGCGCGCTTGGCCATCACCTTGACCAGATGCGCGCGGTACTCGGCCGTGGCGTGCATGTCGCTGAGCAGCCCCTCGGCCGAGATCTCCACCGGATCGAGCGCGGCGGGCGAGAAATCGGCGGCAAGCGCCGCTTCGAGCCCCTCGTGCCGGAAGACGCCGTCCTCCCCTGCCCCGGTGACCGCGACGCGGATGCCGTCGGCGGTCTCGGCCACCATCACGCCGACCATGGCATAGCGGCTGGCGGGGTTGGGGAACTTGACATAGGCGGCGCGCTTCGGCCCGACCACGCGGATCTGGGTGACGATCTCGCCCTCCTCGAGCGCGGTGGCGAACATGCCGTCGAAGAACTCCTCCGCGGAGAGCTCGCGGGCATTGGTCACGATCCTCGCATCGAGCCCGACCAGCGCGGCGGGGTAGTCCGCCGAGGGGTCGTTGTTGGAGATCGAGCCGCCGATCGTGCCGCGGTGCCGCACGGCCGGATCGCCGATCCCCGCCGCGACGCCGTTCAGCACCGGCACGACGGCGGCGATATCGGCGGAGCTCGCCACCTCGGCATGGGTGGTCATGGCGCCGATCGTCACCATGGTCCCCCCGTTCGAGATGCCGCAGAGCCCCGAGGCCGAGAGGTCGATCACCGCCTCGGGCGCGGCGAGATGCTGCTTCATGGTCGGCAGGAGCGTCTGCCCCCCGGCCAGCAGCTTGGCATCCTCGTTCTCCGAGAGGAGCTGCAGCGCCTCGGCCAGAGAGGCGGGGCGGTGGTACTTGGTCGGATACATGGCGTCGCTCCCTATTCTGCCGCCATCGGCGCGCGGGTGGCCTGGATCGCCTGCCAGACCTTGAGCGGCGTGGCGGGCATGGACAGGTCGTTGGTGCCGATCGCGTCGGTGATCGCGTTGATGACCGCCGGCGGCGTGCCGATGGCCCCGGCCTCGCCGCAGCCCTTCATGCCCAGCGGATTGCCCGGGCAGACGGTCATGTTGTGCTCGATCGTGTAGAAGGGCACGTCGTCGGCGCGCGGCATGCAGTAGTCCATGTAGGACCCGGTCAGCAGCTGGCCGTCGTCGTCATAGACCACCTGCTCCAGCAGCGCCTGGCCGATCCCCTGCGCCACGCCGCCATGGACCTGGCCCTCGACGATCATCGGGTTGATGATCGTGCCGAAATCGTCCGCGGCGGTGAATTGCACGATCTCGGTGACGCCGGTATCGGGATCGACCTCGACCTCGCAAATATAGGTGCCGGCCGGGAAGGTGAAATTGGCCGGATCGTAGAAGGCGGTCTCCTTCAGCCCCGGCTCCATGCCCTCGGGCAGGTTATGGGCCGTGTAGGCGGCCAGGCCGACCTCGTGCCAGCCAAGCGCCCGGTCGGTGCCCGCGACCTTCACCTGCCCGCCCTCGATGACGATGTCGTCCTCGGCGGCCTCCAGCTGGTGGGCGGCGATCTTCTTCACCTTGGCCTCGACCTTGTCCATCGCCTTGACGATCGCCGACATGCCGACCGCGCCCGAGCGCGAGCCGTAGGTGCCCATGCCGAACTGCACCTTGTCGGTGTCGCCATGGACGATGGAGATGCTGTCGATCGGCAGGTCGAAGCGCTCGGCCACGATCTGGGCGAAGGTGGTCTCGTGGCCCTGGCCATGGCTGTGGGAGCCGGTCAGGATCTCGATCGTGCCGACCGGGTTCACCCGCACCTCGGCGGATTCCCACAGGCCGACGCCTGCGCCGAGCGAGCCCACCGCCTTCGAGGGCGCGATCCCGCAGGCCTCGATATAGGAGGAATAGCCCAGGCCGCGGAGCTTGCCGCGCGCGGCGGCCTCTGCCTTGCGCGCGGCGAAGCCCGCCACGTCGGCCGCCGCCATCGCCTTGTCGAGATTGCCCGAGAAATCGCCGGCGTCATAGCACATGATGACCGGCGTCTGGTGCGGGAAGGACTGGATGAAGTTCTTCCGCCTCAGCTCGGTCTCGTCGACGCCCATCTGCCTTGCGGCCGTGGTCATCATCCGCTCGACCAGATAGGTCGCCTCGGGCCGCCCCGCGCCGCGATAGGCATCGACCGGCACGGTGTTGGTGTAGGCCGCCTTCACGTTGCCGTAGATCGCGGGCATGTTGTACTGCCCCGAGAGCAGCGTCGCGTAGAGGTATGTCGGCGTCGCCGTGGCGAAAAGCGAGCAGTAGGCGCCCAGATTGGCGATCGTGTCGACCTTGAAGCCCAGGATGTGCCCCTCGGCGTCGAAGCCCATCTTCGCCTTCGTCACATGGTCGCGGCCATGCGCGTCGGTCATGAAGGCCTCGTTGCGGTCGGAGGTCCATTTCACCGAGCGCCCGGTCTTCATCGAAGCCCAGAGGCAGACGATCTCCTCGGGGTAGATGTAGATCTTCGAGCCGAAGCCGCCGCCGACATCGGGCGCGATCACCCTCAGCTTGTGCTCGGGCGCGACCTGGTAGAAGGCCGAGAGCACCAGCCGCGCGACATGCGGGTTCTGCGAGGTGGTGTAGAGCGTGTAGTGGTCCTCCGCCTCGTCGAAGATGGCGACCGCGCTGCGCGGCTCCATCGGGTTCGGCGCCAGGCGGTTGTTGACGAGCTCCAGCTCGACCACGGTCGCGGCCGAGGCCAGCGCCGCGTCGGTCGCCGCCTCGTCGCCGATTTCCCAGTCGAAGATCATGTTGTCGGGGGCGCAGTCATGCAGCGTGGGCGCGCCGGGCTGCAGCGCCCTGTCGCCGCGCGCCACCGCGGGCAGCTCGTCATAGGCGACATCGACCATCTCGGCGGCATTGCGCGCCGCCTGGCGGCTTTCGGCGATGACCACCGCGACCGCGTCGCCGACATAGCGCACCGTGTCGGTCGCCAGCGCCGACCAGGCGCCGACCTTCATCGGCGTGCCGTCCTTCGAGGTGATGGCCCAGCCGGTGATGATGTTGCCGATGCCGTCGCCGACAAGCTCGGGCCCGGTCAGGACGGCGATCACGCCCTCCTGCGCCATGGCCTCGGCGCTGTCGACGCCGGTGACCCTGGCATGCGCATGCGGCGAGCGGACGAAGGCCGCATAGGCCTGGTTCTCCATCCGCACGTCATCGGTGTACTTGCCCTTGCCGGTGATGAAGCGCTTGTCCTCGCGGCGCTTGACCGCCTTGCCGATCCCGTTCTCGCTCATCGCTCACATCTCCCCGGCGGCTTGCTGGATGGACTTGACGATATTGTGGTAGCCGGTGCAGCGGCAGATATTGCCCTCCAGCTCCTCGCGGATCGCGTGCTCGGTCAGCTCCTTGCCGGCCGCCTTGTAGCGCGCCACCATGTCGACGCCCGACATGATCATCCCCGGCGTGCAGAAGCCGCATTGCAGCCCGTGATTGTCGTTGAAGGCCTTCTGCATCGGGTGCAGCGACCCGTTGGCCAGCCCCTCGATCGTCGTTACCGTCCCGCCCGATGCCTGGGCGGCCAGCGTGGTGCAGGATTTCACCGCCTTGCCGTCGAGATGGACGACGCAGGCGCCGCACTGGCTGGTGTCGCAGCCGACATGGGTGCCGGTCAGGCGCAGCTCCTCGCGCAGGAACTCCACCAGCAGCATGGTGTCGGGCACGTCGCGGCGCACCGCCTTGCCGTTCACCGTCAAGGTCACTTGGGTCATGGGTCCTCCCTTTCGGCGGGCTCCTCAACCCGCCCTGTCCTGTCTCTGCCGGGCGCCTGCGCCCGCCGCTGCGGACAGTCCGACGGCTCCGGTCCGGAGCAATTCCCGGAACGGCTGCTTGTGCAGAAAAAGCCTGACGGACACTGTCCTCCCGCGGATGAGCCTACCCGGAACGCGGCGCGAAACAAGAGGGATGCACTACACCTAAAGTCGGAGACGTTACCGCTATCCGGCTTGCAAACCGGGCAGTTGGCGCCAAGGCACGGCACGATCACGGCGGCTCGCGGACATTTGCGCGGCGCCGCGGCGCGGCAGGGTCACATCGGCGCGGCGAGCACCAGCACCCAGTAGGGGCCGAGCCGGTTCGAGGCGCCGCCGAAGCCGTAATGCACGGGCTTCGGGCTCAGCATGTTGGCGCGGTGGCCGGGGGAATTCGCCCAGGCCTCCAGCACCTGCGCCTCGTCGCGCTGGCCGAAGGCCACGTTCTCGGCGGCGAAGCCCCATTGATAGCCGAGCGCACCGATGCGGTTGGCGGCGGTGTCGCGGTTCTCGAAGCCGCTGCCATGGGTCAGCACCTCGCGCCGCGCCTGGTCGGCGGCATGCTCGAGCGCCGCGCGCTCGCAGAGCGGATGCAGGGTCAGGGGCGGCAGCCCGGCGTCGGCGCGGAAGGCGTTCAAGAGCGGGCCGAAGGCATCCGCCACGCTCAGGCGCTTTCCGCCAGCCCGCGGGCCAGGCGGGTCTGGGTCTCGATCAGGCGGCCGAGATCGAGCGTGGCCATCTGCCCGTCGGCGACGACGCGGCGGCCCTCGACGATCAGGTCGCGCACCCGCGGCGGCCCGGCCAGAAGGAGCGCGCCCACCGGATCCCAGGCGCCCGCCGCCTCGATCCCCGAGACGTCCCAGATGGCGATGTCGGCGCGCTTGCCGGGCTCCAGCGAGCCCAGGTCGTGCAGCCGGCCCAGCACCTCCGCCCCGCCCCGCGTCGCGATCTCCAGCGCCTCGCGCACCGACATGGCATCGGCGCCGCGGGCGACCCGCTGCAGCAGCATCGCCTGGCGTGCCTCGAGGATCAGGTTCGAGCTGTCATTCGAGGCCGAGCCGTCGACGCCGAGCCCGACGCGCACGCCCGCGTCGCGCATCGCGCGCACCGGGGCGATGCCCGAGCCGAGACGGCAGTTCGAGCAGGGGCAATGCGCCACCCCGGTCCGCGTTCGCGCGAAAAGGTCGATCTCCGCCCCGTCGAGCTTGACGCAATGGGCATGCCAGACATCGTCGCCGGTCCAGCCCAGATCCTCGGCATACTGGCCGGGCCGGCAGCCGAATTTTTCCAGCGAATAGGCGATGTCCTCGTCATTCTCCGCCAGATGGGTGTGCAGCCGCACCCCCTTGTCGCGCGCCAGCAGCGCCGCGTCGCGCATCAGCTCGCGGCTGACCGAGAAGGGCGAGCAGGGCGCGATGCCGACCTGGATCATCGCGCCGGGCGCGGGATCGTGGAAGGCGTCGACGACGCGGATGCAGTCCTCGAGGATCGCGGATTCCCGTTCGACCAGGCTGTCGGGCGGCAGGCCGCCGTCGCTCTCGCCGATCGACATGGCGCCGCGGGTGGCCAGGAGGCGGATGCCGACCTCCCCCGCCGCCTCGATCGTGTCCTCGAGCCGCGCGCCGTTCGGATAGAGATAGAGATGGTCCGAGGTCAGCGTGCAGCCCGAGAGCGCGAGCTCCGCGAGGCCGGTCATCGCCGAGACGCGCATGTGCTCGGGGGTGAAGCGCGCCCAGATCGGATAGAGCGTCTGCAGCCAGCCGAAAAGCAGCGCGTCCTGCCCGGCGGGCACGGCGCGGGTCAGCGTCTGGTAGAGATGGTGATGGGTGTTGATCAGCCCCGGCGTGACGACGCAGCCCGCCGCCTCGAGGACCTCCTCGCCCGGAGCGGGCACGAGCCCGTGGCCGATCTCCGAGATGACGCCGCCCGCGATGCGCAGACAGGCGCCCGAAAGCTCGCGCCGCTCCGCATCCATGGTGACGATGGCGGCGGCGCCGCGGATCAGCATCCCGCTCACGCGGCGTCCCCGGCGCTGCCGATGCCGGAGAGGATGGCCAGCGCCTCGGCATGAAGCTCGGGACTGCCCGCCGCGATCAGACGGCCGCCCATGTCGGCCGGGCCGCCGTTCCAGTCGGTGACGATGCCGCCCGCGGCCTG
This sequence comes from Poseidonocella sp. HB161398, assembly GCF_005870025.1. Taxonomy (GTDB): domain Bacteria; phylum Pseudomonadota; class Alphaproteobacteria; order Rhodobacterales; family Rhodobacteraceae; genus Mangrovicoccus. The sequence continues at coordinate 67,338 of NZ_VATA01000018.1, read as the reverse complement.
GACCACGGCAATCGGGCCCGCCACGTCGTAGCGCTGAAGCCCCGCCTCGATCACCAGGTCGACATGGCCGAGCGCCAGCAGCCCATAGGCATAGCAGTCGGTGCCGTAGCGCGTCAGCCGCACCCGGGCGGAGACGCGGCGGAAAAGCTCGCCCTCGGCCTGCGTGCCGACTTCGGGGTAGGTGGAGAAGAGCAGCGCCTCGGAGAGGCCGACGCCGCGGCGCGCCTTCAACGGGCGCGGCCCAAGCGGCCCCTGGTAGCCGGCCTGGCCCAGCCCGCCCTCGAAGCGCTCGCCGATGAAGGGCTGGTCGATGATGCCGTAGATCGGCCCCGTGGCGTCGCAGACCGCGATCAGAACGCCCCAGGTCGGCGTCCCGGACAGGAAGCCGCGGGTGCCGTCGATCGGGTCGAGCACCCAGGTCAGGCCGGACGTGCCCTCGGTCCTGCCGTATTCTTCGCCGAAGATCCCGTCCCCGGGACGCCGTTCGGCCAGGATGGCGCGCATCGCGGCCTCGGCTGCGCGGTCGCCCTCGGTCACCGGATCGAAGCCGGTCTCGGCCTTGTTCTCGGCGCCGAGCCCGCTCTGGCGGAAATGCGCGAGGGTCTCGGCCCGGGCCGCATCGGCGAGGGCATGGGCGGTGTCGATCAGCGATCGGTGGAGTTGCAAGGCGTCATCCGGAGGGAAAAGGGTCATCAACAGGGCAGCAGGCCGCGCGGGCTGCGTCGGAAGCCATCCTTACGGGGCTGGCGCGGCTGCTGCAACCGCCGCTCAGGCGGCGTTGCTGAGGACCCGGGCCAGCTCGAAAAGCTGCCGGCGCTGGTTCTCGGGGATGGCATAGTAGGACCGGACGAGCTCGAGCGCCTCCTTGTCGGCCAGCAGATCGCCCGCAGGAGAGACATCCTCCATCGGCTCCTCTGCGCCGAGACCTTCGAAGAAATAGGCCACGGGAACTTCCAGCGCATGGGAAATGTCCCAGAGCCGCGACGCGGAGACCCGGTTCATACCCGTCTCGTATTTCTGGATCTGCTGGAACTTGATCCCGACCTTGGTCGCCAGCTGCTGCTGGGTCATCCCGACCATCCAGCGCCGGTGCCGGATCCGTTTGCCAACATGGACGTCTACCGGATGCTTCATTTCCACCTCCTGACTGTCTCCCGCACGGAACAGCCAGAAGACAGGCCCCTCGGGCAGATGTCTTCCAATGCCATGCATGCTCCCTCCGGTGGCGTACCGCCTTCCCTCCCCTAAAAGGCAACGGCAACCGGGCTTACGCAGAGACTATATTGCTTTCCACACCAAGCCCCCGGCGCTTGGCGGTGCCTGCCACGGAAACCCCGCGAAGTACCGCTTTCGTGCCAGAGACCACCTTCCATTGAATCCCTAACTAGGTAAACACGTAGCACTGTAAACGGGGTTTGTCATGCGCGCCTACCAAATTTCGGATTTCGACCGCACTCCCGCCCTGATTGACGTGGAGGCACCTGCTGCAGGAACAGGCGAAGTCCTGCTCAGGATCGAAGCTTGCGGGCTGAATTTCGCCGATCTGTTGATGGCAAAGGGAAAATATCAGGACATACCGCCCCTTCCGGCCACTCTGGGGCTGGAACTGGCGGGACAGGTTGTCGCAGTCGGGGCCGGGGTCGAGAGTCCCGCGATAGGCGAGCGCGTTGCAGTCTATGCAGGGCATGGCGGGCTGGCCGAATACGGCGCCTTTCCCGCCGAACGCTGCCTGAAAATCCCGGATTGTATGCCGATGGCCGAAGCGGCCGGGTTCCAGATCGCCTATGGCACCTCGCATCTCGCGCTCGGCCATTCGGCGCGGCTCCAGCCCGGCGAGACGCTGCTGGTGACCGGCGCGGCCGGGGGCGTCGGGCTGACGGCGGTCGAGATCGGCAAGCTGATGGGCGCGCGGGTGATCGCCTGCGCCCGCGGCGCCGATAAGCTGGAGGCGGCGCGTGCCGCCGGGGCGGACGAGCTGATCGACAGCGACCATCCCGATCTGCGCCAGGCGCTGAAGGATCTGGGCGGCGTCGATGTCGTCTATGACACGATCGGCGGGCCGCTCTTCACCCCCTGCTTCCGCGCCTGCAGGCCCGAGGCGCGCTACCTGGTGATCGGCTTCGCCGGCGGCGAGGTCCAGCAGATCCCGGCCAACCACCTGCTGGTGAAGAACATCTCGGTGATCGGCTTCTACTGGGGCGGCTACCTGAAATTCAACGAGGCCGCGCTGACCGGCAGCCTGCAGACGCTGCTGGGCTGGTATGCCGAGGGCAGGCTGAAACCCCATGTCAGCCATGTCCTGCCGCTCGACCAGGTCGAGGAGGCGATGACGATGCTGCGCGAGCGGAAATCCACCGGCAAGATCGTCATCGAGATCTGACCCCGCGCTATTCGGCGGCGGCGACCTGCTCGGCCGGGCCGATCGGGACGCCATAGGCCGCCCGCAGCAGCGCCTGCACCCGCTCCACCGCGGGCGAAGGCGTGCCATTGCGGCGGTACATGTTGATATGCATCGAGGGCAGCGCAGGCAGGCCGGCGCAGTCGGGCACCTCGGAGCAGCCTTCGGGCAGCGTGCCGCGCAGCATCACCTGCATGGCGAAATCCGCCGCCACGCTGGCCTCGATGGTGCGCGAGCTGTCGGCCTCCACCGCCAGATCCCAGGGGATCCCCGCGGATTCCAGCGCCGCCTGGACCGGCGCGCGGAACAGGCAGTTCGGCTCGAAGGCCAGCCGCACCGGCCGCTGCCGCCAGATCTGGCCGTTGACCGCGCCGATCCAGACCATCGGCAGCGTCGCCAGCGTCTCGGCGCCGTCGACCCGCGCCTCCTGCGTGGTCAGGATCACGTCGCAGGCGCCGTTCTCCAGCTGCTTGAGCAGGTTCATCGTGTAGGAGCTGACCAGATGCACCTTCACCCGCGGGAATTCGGCGGCAAAGCGCTGCATCACCCCGGGGATATGCGGATAGACGATGTCATGCGGCACGCCGAGCGTCAGCCGCCCCTCGTAGTCCTGGGTCGTCAGCCGTGTCACCGCCTCGTCGTTCAGCTCCAGCATGCGGCGGGCATAGCCGACGAGCTGCTCGCCCGCCGAGGTCAGCGTCACGCTGCGCGCCTGCCGGTTCAGGAGCTTCACGTCGAGCGACTCTTCCAGCCGCTTCATCTGCATGGAGACCGCCGACTGGGTCAGGTTCAGCACATTCGCGGCACGGGTGACGCCGCCGAGTTCGGCGATGGTGATCAGCGAGCGCAGGGCGGCCAGGTCGAGCACGCGGGACATATCAAACCTCGTGATGAATAACCCAACAATCATTCGTTTCCAATATGGGACAGGGAAGAGCATACATCAATCAACATCATCCAATCCAGTGCTTTCATCACAGAAGCGAAAGGAATATCCCATGGCCGTTTCATTCCTCTCCCGCGCAGTGCGTCCCCTGCCCGCGCGCTTCCTGCCCCGGCTTCCCCGCGTCGGGATCCTCGACTTTTTCGCCCTCCAGCGGCAGCGCCGCCATCTGCGGCAGCTCGACGCACATCTGCTGGAAGATGTCGGGATCAGCCGCGACGAGGCCTTCGACGAGGGCCGCCGACCGCTCTGGGACGTGCCAGATTGGTGGAAATGACCGGAATCCGGGCAGTTTCACGGATCGAACCGGCAGTTTGCGAAGCTCTCGCAAATTTCCGTGCCCCCCCGCCGCAATTGCTTGAAAGCGGGCCCCCGGATGCCTTTATGTGTAGCTGAGCCGCGGTCCCGCTCCGGGACCGCACCAGTGTTTCACGCGAGGAGGCAACCTATGGCTGACTACCAGACGATGCGCGGCACCGCCGGGGTCCGCACGGCTGCAATTGACACGGGCCTGAAGGCCCACATGAACAAGGTCTACGGCACGATGTCCGTGGGCATGCTGCTGACCGCGCTGGCGGCCTGGGCCATTTCCGGCCTGGCGGTTGCCACCGATCCCGCGACCGGCCAGCAGGCGCTGACCGGCCTGGGCCAGGCGATTTATGCCAGCCCGCTGAAATGGGTGATCATGTTCGCCCCGCTCGCCTTCGTCTTCGGCCTCTCCGCCGGGATCAACCGCATGTCGGCGGCGACCGCGCAGCTGGTCTTCTACGTCTATGCCGCGGTGATGGGCCTGTCGCTCAGCTCGATCTTCCTGGTCTTCACCGGTGAGTCGATCGCGCAGACCTTCCTGATCACCGCCATCGCCTTCGCCGGTCTCAGCCTCTACGGCTACACCACCAAGAAGGACCTGTCGGGCTTCGGCACGTTCCTGATGATGGGCGTGATCGGCATCCTGGTGGCGTCGATCGTCAACATCTTCATCGCCTCCTCGGCGCTGTCCTTCGCGATCTCCGTGATCGGCGTGCTGGTCTTCGCGGGCCTGACCGCCTACGACACCCAGCGGATCAAGACTGACTACATCGCGCATGCGCAGCACGCCGACCAGGAATGGCTGGGCAAGGCGGCGATCATGGGCGCGCTGTCGCTCTATCTCGACTTCATCAACCTCTTCATGTTCCTCCTGTCATTTCTCGGTAACAGAGAGTAAAGCAGGCACCTCAGCCCCGAGCTGACAACACCCCGCCAAGCCTCCGGTTTGGCGGGGTTTTTCATGTGCCGGGCGTCGGCCCGGGCGCGCCGTTGCACGCGGCGGCTAAGGCACCGCCCTTTCCAAACTGCAGAACATCAACTGGCTGAATTTGCTCGTCTTGTCCGCATGGTTGCCGGTCATCCGGGCCTTGCGCACGGGCCAGAGGCAGCAACGCGCGTTGCGCCTCCTCCCCGCCATGGGCGCGGACTGCATGGCCGGAGATCAGTAGCGCCGGCAGGCCCGCGACACCCGTGAGCAGAGCGTCCTCGGCAACCTTTATGCGGCGCACCTCCATTCGACGAGCGTCAAGGGCAACACCGCAAGGAAGGAGCTGGAGTCGGCGGCGTTCCTGCTGTCATGGGCGGCCGCCAGCGCCCCGGACCTGTGCCTCCAGCTTGCCCGCGGCCAGCCGCCGACCCTGGCGCAGTGCCGGGCCTTCGCCGCCTGGCTGAAGGCCCGGTCCGGCATCGGCAGGACGGCGATTGCCCCTGCGGCCGCGGGGACATTCAATGCCACGCTCCGCGGCGCGCGGCGCTTTTCCGGATGGGCCGTCACCGAAGGCAATGCGGGCGACGCCGGCGCCATGACGCGGGCCCTCGAGGCGCATGGCGGGATCTGGGGGCAAGTCAAGCCGCTCGATGTCGCGAAGGTCAAATTCGCCGAAGACCTGGAAGACGCGGAAATCCGGGAGATCGAGACATTCCTCGCCCATGCCGCGGCAAGCGGAGGGGCGGACAGCCGCGTTGCCGCCCGCGACTATCTCATGCGGCGGATGGCGATCGAATACGGGTTGCGCATCGGCGAGATCCTGGCGCTGCGCCTCGGGGACCTTCCGTCCCGGACGCAGGATTACCTGAAGATCGTGCGCATCGAGGACCGCGGCGACCTGGTCGACCCCCGCGAACCCAGGGCGCCGAAGGTCAAGACCCTCGGTCGCGACCTCGGCTGCTACTTCAGGAATTCGCGCTTCCCGCAGCTCTTCAGCCTCTACCAGTCGAGCCACCGATGGGTCTGGGCCAGCCGGAAGAGCGGCGCCCGCTACCAGAAGACCCGGTTCGCGCACCCCTATCTCATCCTCAACGCCACCGACGGCATGCCCCTGTCCATGCAGAGCGCCCAGCGGCGGGCCGCCTTCATCCGAGCGGAAACCGGCGTGGATTTCCACTGGCACGCGGCGCGCCACGCGTTCTTCAACCGGGCCTACGTTTTGATGGATGGCATCAAGGATCCGCTGAAGCGCGAGGAGAGGCGCGCCGGCCTCGTCTACTGGGGCGGCTGGTCCTCCCCGGACAGTCTCGACATCTATACCGCGACCGCCCGCCGGAACAAGGCACGCGGCGCCGCCCTCGCCCTCGAGGGGACGGACGGCAAGCCAAGCTGGAGCGCACTCGATTGACCCGCCGGGTCATCACCGACGACCTCCGGTTCAACCCGGAGACGGGGCTGTACCGGCGCGAGGACGGGGCAGAAGTCGCGCTCGCCCATGACGCCGGGCGCGACCTGTGGCTCTCGCCGGACGGGGCCGAATACGTGCAGAACCTCAACCGCATCGCGGACCCGGTCTATGTCCGGATTGACGGCGAGATCTGGCGGACGAGGGTAAGCGGAACTGTCTTTTCTATCGACTGGAACGCCTTCGACCTGCCTGCATGGCTCCTGCCGGAACTGAAGGCCGTGCTGATCCAGCGCCTTCGGGTCCGGTACCGACGGGAGTTGGCGAAGATGCGGACCATGCTCGCCGCGTTGCAGGACATGTCTCCGGCAGCCTTTGACGGGCACGCCTCGCTGGGCGATTTCACCGCGGCCGAGCTGGCAGCCGTGATGCTGGGACTCCAACCGGTCAGCGCGGAATATGCCGGTTATTTCAGGTCGCTCTACGCCGATCTTGAGGGCATGGGCCATCCCGGATGCACTGCGGAAAAGCTGGAGCAGCTCCGGCAATATCGGCTGTCGAGCAGGACCGCGTTGGCCGATGTGCGCGCGTGGGACCCCGGGTCCGGCGCGCTGACCACGTCTGAACTCGAGGTCCTGCGCGGCAACCTCCTGCCGCCGCCGCAGCCGGAAACCGACACGGAGCATTTTTCAAGGGTGTTGCTGCGCGCGCTGACGGCCCTCGGGCGGCGGCCAGCGCAGATGCTTGCCGTGCCGGCCGACCGCATCTTCCGCCGCCCGCAGGACCCGGGACTGCCCGCGGTCGTCTACGTGCCCGGCGCGAAGGCGCAGCGCAACGGCGCGCCGCGGCCCTACGACCTTCCCGACGATCTCTACGACGACCTGATGCGCTTCGCGGAGCGCCCGGCCATCCGGGAGGCGCAGGCGCATCTCGGGCTGTTCTTCGTGACGCCGTTGACGCACCAGACGCGCGTGGCCGGACCAAAGGCTGCCGGGGAATGCACGGTGCTCCTCCAGAACTGGATTGAGCGGGTCGGGATCATCAGCCCGCGGACCGGAAAGCCGCTGCATGTGACGCCGACCCGCCTGCGCCACACCGTCGCCACGCAGCTGGCCCGCAAGGGGTGGTCGAAGGCCGACATCCGCGAATTCCTGGAACACTACTCGGACGATGCCGTGGAGGCCTATATCGACGCGGTCGGAAACGACATGACGCCCGCGCTCGAGCGCGCCGACCGGGCCCTGGGCGGCGTGTTCTCCGACCTGGCCAGCAGCTTCCAGGGCAAGGTCGTGCCCCGGCCCGCGGGGAAGATCGACAAGCCCGTCATCGTGCCCGACCTGGAGAACCGCGCGATCATCGGGCAATGCGGGAGGACCGGAACCTGTCCCCACAGCCCTTTCGCGGCCTGTCTCGCCGGATGCGCGCATTTCCTGTTCTTCCGCGATGCCGATGTCGATGCCGCGGAGGATTTCCTGCGCGGCGAGCACGAGCGCTGGCGGCAGGCCGAAGGCAATGCCCAACGCACCCGCATCCAGGACGACTTCGCGCGCATCCATGCAGGCCTCCGGGCGGCCGGGATAGCTGCGGGGATGGAAGATGGTTGATCCGGTCCTTCTCCGCGCGCTGAATGCGGTCAAGCCCGCGCTGCGGCCTGACGCCGGAGCCCTCGAACTTCTGCTGCCGGACGGCACCGGCTTTGCCTATGACGAATGGGAGCTGGGCTCCTGGAAAGGGACGGTTGCCCGGCCCCGCAAGGAGACGCTGAAGTTCGGCAAGATCGCCCACCCGGAGATGCGGGATGCCGCGAAGGTCATCATCCTGGAACGGAGACGGAAAAAAGGGATCGGCCCAGAGCGCGCCAGAAACTACCTTTTCGCTGCCCGGGCTCTCGGCGACGTTCTGGGCGCGCGACCTCTTTCGAGCCTGACCTCCGGCGATGTCCACCGTGCCGAGGCGAATCTGCTGGTCAAGTCCCGCAGCTACTTGAAAGCTCTCGCGACGATGACCGACGAGCTTCGGCGTCTTTACGGCATTGCCGTGGACTACAAGGCGCCGAAGACGGCGGCCGCCCGCCATGGCACCAGGGGCACCGATGTAGGCCGCTCCGCGAAACTCATCCCGGATGCGGTGCTGATGGACCTGCTCGCGCTTCTGCCGCGCGAGGATATCCCCGATGACGACCGGCTGCTGCTGTCGGCGATCGCGCTGAACCTTGCCTGCGGCTGGCGTGTCGGCGAGCTGGCCACGCTCCCCGCCGACTGCCTGTTCCGCGACGAGGGCCAGCTCTATGTCCGCGGCTATCCGGGAAAGGGCGGCAAGATCGCCCCGAAGCTCGTGGCGCCTGCCCTTGCGCCCATGGTGGAGGAGGCCGTTGCCACCATCCTCCGCCTGACCGGGCCCGGCCGCGCGATCGCGAAAGCCTGGCCGCTGGCCGGCGATCCCGACTGGCGCACGGTGCTCCGGGACGGCAGGGCAATCCTGTATTTTGCCCGGAAGCTCCTGCATCGCTGGGGATCGGACCCCGACCACCGGCTGATCAATCCCGACGCCGCCTGGAACCGGAACCACGGCTGGGTCGATGTCCTGGGAGCACTGGAAAGTCACCCGAATGTCGCCAGGGCTGCTACAGCCTTGGGCATGAACTGGGAGACATTCGATGCGCTGCGGAAGCAGCAACGCGCATCCCGCGAGGGACGGATCTGGACGCGCAAGCCAAGGACCGTGAATGGCTGGATGAGGGACGCCCGTGTCTGCGATAAGTTCAAACTTTTCAATATGATGGGAGTGGCATCCGGGCAACAGCACCATTCGCCAGCCATCCGGTCTCTCGTCGCGGAAGCGCTGGAGTTCCAGCTCTCCGGCGATGTCATTCCGCCGCCGCCTTTCGACGCGGAGCTCGAGGCCAGGCATGCGCGGGAAAAGCCGGTTCTCCTCTCCGACCGGAACGGAACTCCCCTCCTCTACGTCGAGGATGCGCTGTTCGTCATGCCGCGGTTCTTCATCGGCGCGTGTGCCACAAAGACCGACGATTGGCAGCGGCTCACCAAAGAGCACATCATGCAGTGGCTCGGCGGAAAGCCCGGGCGCGCTTCGGTGTTCGAGCGCTATGGCATCATCGATCCGCGCAGCGGCAAGACTGCCAAGTTCACCAGCCATGATATCCGCCACTGGCTGGAGACCAATCTCCACAAGGGCGGGCTGACCGACGCGCAGATCGCCGCGCTGATGAACCGCCGCAGCACCGCCGGAAACTCGGTCTACAACCAGATGACGAATGCGGAGCGGCGCGAAAAGGTCAGGGAAGGCATCCACGAGGGCGTGATCGGCGGGCTCGTGGCCGGTGTCGTCACCCGCGCCGATGTCACGAGGGAAGAGGCCGAAGACATCCTCGACTCGCGGCTGCGGCAGGTCAACGTGATGCCGCACGGGCTCTGCCTGAAGGATCTGGCGACCGAACCCTGCCCGCATCACATGTCCTGCTTTTCCACCGCCGCCGGTGCGGCGGGCGGCAGGAGCGCGGCCTGCAGCCACCTGCTGGTGGACCGGACCGACCCGGACCAGATCGCGGCGCTCAGGCGGGAGAATGCCAATGCCAGGGCGATGGTCGAGATGTTCGAGGATGATCCGGAGCTCGAGGACAGCCCGCAGGTTGCCCATTTCAGGACGATCGCCGCGACCACCGCGTCCTTCCTGCCGGAGGCTGACCCATGAAGATCCGCTGCGGCTGCAACGGAAAGCTCTGCGCGCGATGGCACCCGAAGATCGAGGCCGCCATGCGTAAGGCGGCGGCAAAGGCGCGCAGGGAAGGCCGCGACTACAAGGCCGAAAGGTCACCTCCGTCATGGCGGTAATCTTGAATCACGGAAGCGCCCGACTGTGAATCCCTTTTGTCACACGACCTAGTTTCAGGTCGCGCCGCGAGGCCAAGGCGGAGTTGTTCGAGTACATTGCGATCTTCTGCAATCGGCGACGCCGCCACTCGAGCATCGGATATCGTACGCCCGAGCAGGCAAGGATCGACGTGGCCGCCAAGATGGCCGCATAGCGAATATCGCCCCAGTCCGGGTTCCGGGGGCAAGGTCACCCGGTCGCTCCCCCGAAACGTCAGACGCCGTAGTAGTCCCGGTACCATTCGACGAAGCGGGCGACGCCGTCGCGCATGTCGGTCTGCGGACGGTAGCCGGTCAGCGCCTTGAGAAGGCCCGCATCCGCCCAGGTCGCCGGAACGTCGCCCGGCTGGATCGGCATGTAGTTGCGCACCGCCTCGCGCCCGGTCGAGGCCTCGATCGCCTCGACGAAATCGAGCAGCCGCTCCTTCTGCGAATTGCCGATATTGACCACCCGCCAGGGCGCCACCGGGCTGAGGCTGTCGCCCTCGACCGGCCCGGCCGTGCCCGGCAGCGGCGGCACCGCGTCGACCAGCAAGCGGATGCCGCGGACCAGATCCTCGACATAGGTGAAGTCGCGGTACATCTCGCCGTGGTTGTAGATGTCGATCGGATCGCCGTTCAGGATCGCCTTGGTGAACTTGAAGAGCGCCATGTCCGGCCGCCCCCAGGGCCCGTAGACGGTGAAGAAGCGGAACATCGTCGTCGGCAGGCCGTGGATATGCGCCCAGGCATGGCTCATCGCCTCATTCGCCTTCTTGGTCGCCGCATAGAAGGACATCTGCGTGTCGCATTTGTCGGTCTCGGCATAGGGCATCTTGGTATTGGCGCCGTAGACCGAGGAGGTCGAGGCCATCAGCAGATGGCCGGCGCGGTGCTCCAGCGCGACCTGCATGACATTGAAGGTGCCGACGATATTGGCGTCGACATAGGCGGCCGGGTTCTCGATCGAGTAGCGCACGCCGGCCTGGGCGGCGAGATGGACGATCACCTCGGGGCGCGCCTCGGCGGCGAAAGCGGCCAGCGCGGCGGCATCCTCGATCAGCCCCTCGCGCGCGGTGAAGCCCGGGTGCTGCGCCAGCGCGGCATGGCGCGCCTCCTTCAGCGAGACATCGTAGTAGTCGGTCATGCCGTCATAGCCCCAGACCTCCCAGCCTTCCTCGAGCAGGAGCCGCGAGAGGTGGAAGCCGATGAAGCCGGCCGAGCCGGTAACCAGGACGCGAGGCATGTTCGGATGCTTTCCTTGAAAATGCGGGGAGGTCGGCAGGGCCGCGCGGACCGCCCTGCCCGGTCGCTCCGGGCCAATCGCCCGGCGGCGGGCCCTACCAGGGCCGGAAGGTCACGATGGTATGGGTGCGCTCGATCCCGTCGATCCCGAGGATCTCCTCGTTGATGAAATGGCCGATATCGGCGCCTTCCGGCGGGTAGAGCTTCATCAGCAGGTCGTAGTCGCCGCTGGTCGAGTAGAGTTCGGAATGCAGTTCCTTCAGCGCGATCGCATCCGCCACCTTGTAGGTGGTGCCCGGACGGCAGCGGATCTGGATGAAGAGCGCCTGGGTCATGTGTCCTGTCCTTCCTCTAGGCAGCGGGCGGCAGCGCGCCGTCTCCCTCCCCTATCCCAGGAGAAGCCCGGCGATCCAGCCTCTTTCCGCGGAAGGCGGGGTTTCCGGGGACAGCGCGCGCTGCCCCCGGAGAGGACGCTCAGCCCTCGGGCAGAGCGAAGGCGACGAGGTAGTCGCCGCGGTCGGCGGACTGGCGCGCGCCGCCGGCCGAGATCACGATGTACTGCCGCCCGTCCTCGGGCGAGACATAGGAGATCGGCGTGCCCTGGCTGCCGACCGGCAGCCGCGCCTTCCAGACTTCCCGGCCCGTCGCGCTGTCGAAGGCGCGCAGGTAGTAGTCCTGGGTGGCGGCGAAGAAGACCAGCCCGCCGCCCGTCGAGAGCGAGCCGCCGATCGTCGGCATGCCCACGGGCATCGGCAGGCGCATCTTCTGGCCGAAGAGCACGGTGTCCTCGACGGTGCCCAGAGGCGCCTCCCAGGCGACCGACTGGGTCTTCATGTCGATCGCGGTCAGCGTGCCGAAGGGCGGCTTCTGGCAGGGAATGCCCAGCGGCGACAGGAAGCGGTTCTTGATCACCGAATAGGGCGTGCCCTTCAGCGGCACGGCACCCATGCCGGCATTGACCGCCTCGGAGCCGTCCGAGGCCGCGGCATCGCGCGCCTGCGGGACCATGTGGACCCAGAGGCCGAGCCGCATGTCGTTCACGAAGATCGTGTCGGCCTGCGGGTCATAGGACAGACCGCCCCAGTTCATCCCGCCGAGCGAACCGGGGAAGCTCAGCGAATAGTCGGTGTCCGGCGCGGTGAAGAGCCCCTCGTAGCGGTAGCCCTTGAAGAGGATGCGGCACATCATCTGGTCGAAGGGCGTCATGCCCCACATGTCCGCCTCGGTCAGCAGCGGCGCGCCGATCTGCGGCATGCCGGTCGATTTCGGCTGCTTCAGCGCATAGCGCTCGTCGGGAATGGCGGCGGGCTTGACGTCGACATCCGTCACTTCGGTCAGCGGCTGGCCGGTGGCGCGGTCGAGCACGAAGATCTGCCCCGCCTTGGTGCCGAAGACCAGCGCGGGCGTGCCCTGGAAGTCGATCAGCGTCGGCTGCATCGGCACGTCGAAGTCCCACAGGTCGTGATGGACCGTCTGGTAGACCCATTTCTCGTCGCCGGTGGTGGCGTCGAGCGCCAGGATCGAGGCACCGTATTTCTCGTCCTCGGGCGTGCGCTCCACCCCCCAGAGGTCGATGGCGGCGTTGCCGACCGGCAGGAAGACGGTGTTCGACTCCGCGTCATAGGTCATCGGCGCCCAGACATTCGGGGTCGAGCGGGTGAAGACCGAGCCCGGCGCCGGCGCGTCGCGGTCCCGCGGATTGCCCGGGTCGAAGGCCCATTTCATCTCGCCGGTGATGACGTCGAAGCCGCGCATCACCCCGCCCGGCATGTCGAGCGCGACATTGTCGGCCACGCGGCCGCCGACGACGACGGTCGTCCCGGCCAGCAGCGGCGGGGAGGTCAGCGAATAGAGCGGCGCCTGCGCATCGCCCAGGCCTTCCTTCAGGTCGATCATGCCGCCATTGCCGAAATCCTGGCAGAGCTCGCCAGTATCCGCGTCGAGCGCGACCAGCACGGCATCGATCGTGTTCATGAAGATGCGGCGCTCGCAGGCGGCGCCAGCAGGCAGCGAGACCGGGGTGACCGGCGTCGCGTCCGGAACGCTCGGCTGCACGACCGGCGCAGAGGCGTCGAAATAGGCCAGGCCGCGGCAGCGCACCCAGGTGCGGGTCTCGGTCGGGAATTCGCGGCGCCAGTTCTCGGTGCCGGTGGTGGCATTGACCGAGATCACGGTGTTCGAGGGCGTGCAGACGAAGAGGTCATTGCCGACCATAAGCGGCGTGTTCTGGTCCTCGGCCCCGCCGCCGCCAGGGCTTTCCGGGATGTCGCCGGTGCGGAAGGTCCAGGCGACCGCGAGATCGCCGACAGTCTGCGGCGTGATCGCGCCGGAGGCGGCGAAGCGCGTCGCCTCGGGGGTGGCGCCGTAATTCGCCCAGTCCTGCGCGGCGCCCGCCGGGGCGGCGCTGCGATCGGCAGAGAGCTCGAAATTCCGCTGCCCGTGCGGCTGGAACATGCCCCAGCCCATGCCCGCGACCGCGATCGCGGCAATGGCGGCCAGGCCGAGGAAGCCCCGGGTCATCGGCGCGCGGCCCGCGCGCAGGAGCGTCAGCGGCTGCAGCGCCAGCACGGCGACGAGGATCACCAGGAAGGTGAAGATCCGCGCATGCAGCGCCCAGAAGTCGAGGCCCGCTTCCCAGAAGGCCCAGATCACGGTGGCAAGGAAGGCGAGCGCGTAGATCGCCGCGCCCGAAGGCTTGCCGCGGGCGATCTGCAGGCCCGAGGCGATCAGGGCGAGGCCCATGATGAGGTAGTACCAGCTGCCGCCGCGGGCGATCAGCATCACGCCGCCGACAGCGAGTCCGAGCCCGCAGAGCGCCAGCACGGCGCCGAGCAGGGTCAGCAGCCAGGTCACTGGCCGCGGAATATTTGGGGATGGTCCGGTCATGTCATGTCCTTCGGGGGAAGAAAACTGCCATCTGGCCCGGGCGGTCCGTGCCCGGAGACCGGGCTGACCGCTCGCGGCTGGAATGTACTAACTCGTACATTTCACTCGACGCGGATGAAAGCAATCCCAATTCCGCCTAAATTGCGTGCATCTGCGCACAACCTGCGGGCCCCGGCCGCGCAGGCCCCAGGGCGCGGCCCGGTTCCGGCCGGAACAGGCCCGCCCCGGGCTGGGATTGTCGCGAAACTGTCATGGCCCTGTCATCCGGCTGCAGAAAACCTGTGGGAGAGAGGCCCCATTTTCCCCGCCGCAGGGCCGCCACCCGCGACGGCCATCGGCGATCCCCTTCATTTTCCTGAAGAATTCCTGCTCTTTCTCTCCGGCTGTCACACTCCTGACAAACTAGGAATGATATAACGTCACCTGCACGACGCCGGGCGGCCCTGCCTCCCGGTCCCTCGCCATGACCAAGAAAGCTAGGAAGCATTGTGATGGATCCGAAATCCCAAATCGACCTCTCCTGGGACGAATTCGACGAGATGCGCGATCCGCGCCCGGCCGCGAACGGCTTCGACGAGGTTGTCGAGCGCGCGCTGTCCCGCCGCGGCTTCCTCGGCAGCGTCCTGGCCTTCGGCTCCGGTGCCGCGGTCTTCGGCTCGGGCCTGATGAGCTCCACCACCGCCGCCCGCGCGGAAGGCGCCGCCTTCAAGTTCCAGCCGATCGGCATCGCCACCGATTTCGAGATCCACGTCCCCGAAGGCTACCAGTGGAAGCCGCTGGTCAAATGGGGCCAGGCGCTGTTCTCCGTGGCCGAGGGCGCCTATTCGCCCGAGACCGGCGTTCCCGTCGCGATGTCCGACAAGGTCTTCGGCGAGAATACCGACGGGATGGAGACCTTCGAGGCGGACGGCCATGTCCTGCTGGCGATCAACTCGGAATACGTGAACCCGAAGATCAACCTGCCCGCCGAGTCCGAAGGCATGCCGAAGACCGCCGACGAAGTCCTGATGCTGAAGAACATGCAGGGCGTCACGGTGCTGGAAATCGCGCCGCAGGGCGGAACCTGGGACGTCGTGGTCGACAGCCCCTTCAACCGCCGCATCACCCATGAGACCCAGATGGTCATGGACGGCCCCGCGGCCGGGTCGGATCTGGTGAAGACCAATGCCGATGCCGAGGGCGTGAACCCCAAGGGCACGATGAACAACTGCGGCTCGGGCAAGACGCTCTGGGGCACGTACCTGACCTGCGAAGAGAACTTCAACGGCTATTTCGGCACCACCGGCGCGATGCCCGAGGGCGAGGGCTACAGCCGCTACGGCATCGGCGGCGAAGGCCGCTACGCCTACGAGAAATACGACGCGCGCTACGACCTGTCGAAGGAGCCGAACGAGCCGCACCGCCACGGCTTCGTCACCGAGATCGACCCCGCCGACCCGCAAAGCACCCCGGTCAAGCACAGCGCGCTCGGCCGCTTCAAGCACGAGAACGCGGAAATGGTGCAGGCCGCCGACGGCCGGATCGTCGTCTACATGGGCGATGACGAGCGCGGCGAGTTCATGTACCGCTATGTCTCGAACGGCTCCTGGGCCGAGGGCCAGCCGACCGACGGGCTGCTGTCGGACGGCACGCTCTATGTCGCGAAGTTCAACGCCGACCAGACCGGCGAATGGCTGGCGCTGACGCCCGAGACCACCGGCATGCCGATCGAGGAGATCCTGGTCTTCTCGCGCATGGCCGGCTCGAAGGTCGGCGCGACCACCATGGACCGTCCCGAGTGGATCGCCGCCAACCCGCTGAAGGCGGAGGCCTATTGCGCGCTGACCAACAACAAGAACCGCGGGCTGAAGCCGAATGCCGGCGGCGACGCGACCCCGGTCGGCGGCCCGAACCCGCGCGAGGCCAACAATTACGGCCAGATCGTGCGCTGGCAGCCCGAGGGCGGCGATCACGGCGCGGACGGCTTCGCCTGGGATCTCTTCGTGATGGCCGGGAACCCCGAGGTCGGCGACGGCGCCTACATGGGCTCGCCGAACGTCACCGCGGGCAACATGTTCAACTCGCCCGACGGCATGGCCTTCTCCTCCGACGGGATGCTCTGGATCCAGACCGATGGCGAGGACAGCAACGAGGGCGAATTCGCCGGCATGGGCAACAACCAGATGCTGGTCGGCGACCCGGAAACCGGCGAGATCGCCCGCTTCCTGACCGCCCCGAACGGCGCCGAGGTCACCGGCCTGACCTGGTCGCCCGACGGCAAGGTGGCTTTCGTCGGCATCCAGCATCCGGGCGGCTCCTGGCCGGACGGCGCGGGCAAGCCGCGTTCGGCCGTGATCCAGGTCTGGCGCGAGGATGGCGACGTCATCGGCTGAGCCGCGGCCTGCGGAACCGGAAAGGCGCCCTGCGGGGCGCCTTTTTCCGTCTCAGCCCTGCCAGGGATCGAGAAGCGCCACGCCGGTCGCGGCGAAATCGCCGGTATTGCGGGTGACGACCGTCAGCCCGTGGACCAGCGCGGTGGCGGCGATCAGCGCGTCGCGCTCGGATTTCGGGTCGGGCACGTGCAGCCCCGCGCAGCGCAGCGCGACGGCGGCATCGACGGCGAGGCAGCGCGGCGCGAATTCCGGCAGGACATGGTCCTGCATCCACTGGCGCAGCCGCCGGCCCTGCAGCGGATCGCGCCGCTCCATCCTCAGGATGCCGATCTCCAGCTCCATCAGGGTCAGCGCCGAGACATGGCACTCCGCCGCCTCGACCGCGCCGACCCAGGCGGCGACATTCGCATCCGCCCGGCCGTCGCCGAGCTTCCGCAGCTCGGAGATGACATTCGTGTCGAGAAGGTACATCAGGAGAAATCGGCGGGACGGCTCTTCAGCCCGGTCTTCGGCGGATCGAACTCGATCTCCGACAGGCCCGGCATGGCCAGCGCCTCGGACAGCTTGCGCCCTGCCCCGCTGAGCCGGCGGTATTCCTCGATGGTCAGGAGCACATGCGCCGGGCGGCCGCGATCGGTGATGAAGACCGGCCCGTCCTGCGCCGCCCGCTTGGCGCGGCCGACATCCTGGTTCAGCTCGCGGCTGGTCAGGGTGGTGATGGTCATGGACAGGCCCTCCGGCTAATGTAGCAACGTTACTACATATGGGGGCGCAGAGCAAGGCGGCAAGCCCCGGAACGCCAAAGGCCGGCCCCGCGCGGGGACCGGCCTTTTCGCGCGCGGGGCGCCGGTCAGATGACGATGACAGCCAGCGGCGGGAAGCCGTTGAAGCCCACCGAGGAGTAGCTCGAGGTATAGGCGCCGCAATTGCGGATGATCACGCGGTCGCCGCATTCGAGGCCAAGCGGCAGCTGGACCGGGCGCTTTTCATAGAGCACGTCGGCGCTGTCGCAGGAGGGGCCCGCCAGGATGCAGGGACCGGTCTCCTGGCCGTCCTTCGCAGTGGCCAGCTGGTAGCGGATCGCCTCGCCCTCGGTCTCGGCCAGGCCGGAGAAGCGGCCGATATCCAGGTAGACCCAGCGGTGCAGGTCGTCATTCGACTTGCGCGACACCAGCAGCACCTCGGCAGCGATGGCGCCGCAATCGGCGACCAGGCCGCGGCCCGGCTCCGCCATGATCTGCGGGACGATGCCGAAGCGCTCGTGGATCAGCTCCATGACTTTCGACGCGTATTCGGTCTTGCCGTCGACTTCCTCGCCGTAGAAGGCCGGGAAGCCGCCGCCGATATTCAGCAGGGTGAGCGCGAAGCCCGCCTCGCGCGCGGCGGCCCAGGCACCGGCCACGTTGTCGAGCACGCCGGTCCACATGGTGGCGCGCCGGGTCTGGGAGCCGACATGGAAGCTCAGGCCGCGCGGATCGAGCCCCAGCTCCTGCGCCAGCTGCAGCAGCTCGACGGTCTTCGAGGGCGCGCAGCCGAATTTGCGGCTGAGCGGCCAGTCGGCTTCGCAGTTCTCGACCAGGATGCGGATATAGACCGAGGCGCCGGGCGCGTTCTCGGCGATCTTCTTCAGCTCTTCCTCGCTATCGGCAGCGAAGAGGGTCAGGCCCGCGGCATGGGCAAAGGCGATGTCGGCCGGACGCTTGACGGTGTTGCCGAAGGAGATCGTCTCGGGGCGGGCGCCGAGCGACAGGCAGAGCTCGATCTCGCCACGCGAGGCGGCGTCGAAATGCGAGCCGAGCCCGACCAGCGTGGCGATGATTTCCGGCGCCGGGTTGGCTTTGACGGCGTAATGGATGTCGGCATGGCCGAGACCGGCCTTCAGCGCGGCGAAGTTCCCGGCGACGATGGAGCGGTCGATCACCAGCGTCGGGCGGTCGAAGGACGCACCGGCAATGAAGGTCTCGAGGCGGGATGCGGACAGGTCGAAGGCGCCGACGACGTCGGGGGTTGCAGCGGTCATGGTCATCTCCATCAGGATCCCGGGTCGTGCCGGAAGATTAAGGGAGACGTTTCCGTCGCTGCATCGCTTGCCGGGATAGGTCCCTCTGGGCCAGAGGCGCGTGCGTTGGCGTCTGTTTTGCGCATATGCATAGAAGCGGGATTCGTCGCAAGACCTTAGTTGATCCAAATCAGGATAAATTTTTCCGTCCTGCTGCCGGCCCCCGCAACCCATTGAAATCCCTTTCGTTACCGTGGATTCCGTTGCAGCGCCGCCAAGGGCGCGGAGAGGGGGTCAGACCGGGATCTCGGTCGAGGCCTTGATCTGCTGCATCGGGATCTCGGTCTTGACGCTCTGCACGCCCGGAAGCCGGGTCAGGTGATGCGCCTGGAACTGCCGGTAGCTCTGGATGTCATGCACCACGACGCGCAGGAGGAAGTCGCAATCCCCGGCCATCAGGTGGCATTCGACCACTTCGGGCATCTTGCGCACGGCCTCGGCGAAGGCGTCGACGCTGCGCCCGTCCTGCCCGGTCAGCCAGATGCGGGTGAAGATCGTCATTCCCAGCCCCAGCGCCGCCGGGTTGAGGATCGCGACATAGCGGTCGATGGCGCCGCTTTCCTCCAGCCGCCGCACCCGGCGCAGATAGGGGGTCTGGGACAGGCCGACCTCCTCGGCGATCTCGCTGCTGGTGCGCTTGCTGTTCTTCTGCAGCGCGCGCAGGATTTTCCGGTCGATCTCGTCGAATTGCTGCATCGTCTCGCCTCCGCTGACCTTTAGTGCATTACGCCACGATTTTCCGGAATCATAGGGCATGACCTCTAAAATTGGCGCGGATATCCCGGAATTTGGCGTCCAATCTTCATCTTCCTGCGCTAGAACGCTGCGGTGCGGAAGCCGGGAGAACGCCCGGACCGCGGAGACTCAAGGATAGAGACATGACTGGACGTGCCGAATTCGCCTCCTGGCTGGAGGGTACCAATGATCTGACGAGCCGCTTCGTGGGCTCCGCGGGCATTGCGGATCTCGTCAATGTCGCGGGCGGCCTGCCCGAACCGTCGCTATTCCCCGTCGAACGCCTTGCCATGATCGCCTCGGACGCCATCCGCAACCAGCCAGAGCTGGCGCTCGGCTATGGCCCGACCGGCGGCATGCCGGAGCTGCGCGAGGAGATCGCCGCCCGCTACCGTGCCCGCGGTATCCGCATCGACGCCTCGAACGTGCTTCTGACCGCCAGCGGCACCCAGGCGCTGGATCTGGCCGGCAAGGTGCTGATCGAGCCCGGCCGCCGCGTCGCCTGCGACTTCCCCACCTATGCCGGGGCGATGGACGCCTTCCGGCCGCGCGGGCCGCGCTACCAGCATCTGGACCTCTCCGCGCCCGAAAAGCTCGGCGCCGCGATGGAGCGCGCCGATCTGGTCTACATGATCCCGAACTTCTCCAACCCGACCGGCAAGCTCGTCGACCTGGAGACCCGCCACGCCCTGGTCGAGGCCGCGCATCAAAGCGACACCTGGATGATCGAGGACGATCCCTATGGCGCGCTCTACTATGACGGCCCTGCCCTGCCGGGGCTGCTGCAGCTCTCGGCCGAGCGCGGCGAGGGCGACTGCTACCGCGGGCCGGTAATCCACATGGGCAGCCTGTCGAAGCAGCTGGTGCCCGGGCTGCGCGTCGGCTGGGTCATCGCCGCGCCCGAGCTGATCGCGAAGATGAGCTCGGCCAAGCAGGCCACGGATCTGTGCTCCAACTCGCTGGCGCAGCTCATCACCCTGGCCGCCTTCCGCGAAGGCATGATCGAGGAGCTGCTGCCGCGCTCCCTCGCGCTCTACCGCGAACGCCGCAGCGCACTGGCCGACGCGATGGAGCGGCACATTTCGCACTGGTTCGAGTGGGAGATCCCGGTGGGCGGCATGTTCATCTGGGCCCGCGCCAAGGACCGCGCGCTCGATGTCGAAGCGGTGGTCGAGGCCGGGATGAAGCGCGGCGTGCTGGTCGGGCCGGGCAGCGCCTTCGATCCGATGGGCCTCTCGGGCCCGGCGCTGCGGCTGAATTTCACGCTGAACGATCCCGGGAAGCTCGACCGCGCCATGGAGCGCCTTGCCGACGCGCTGGAAGAGGTCACTCCGACCCGGCAGCGCCGGGAAAGCGCCGTCGCCGCGGGTTGAGCCCGCGCCCTGCGGTCCCGGCCCTGCCGGGACCCGTCGCGGTCAGAGCGTGCCGAGTTCCGCGAGGCGCGGCGAGGGCAGCTCCATGTCGGCGCCGAGCCGCCGCGAGATGTCGGCGCACATCTCCACCAGCGCGTCGCGGCAGTATTCCGGCGGGAAGATCGAGGTGCCCGAGAGCCGCTGGATGAAGGGGATCGTCACCGCGGCCACGGCCTGGCCGGTGAAATCGAAGATCGGCACCGAGAGGTTCAGCACCCCGGCGATGGTCTGCGAGGGGCTGACGCAGAAGCCCTGGCTGCGCACCATCGGCAGATCGGCCTCGAAATCGGCGCGCTTGGGCGAGTCGCGCCCGGCCTCGCCGATCAGCCGGTCGAGCGCCTCCGGATCGAGCCAGGCGGCCAGCACCCGCCCCGAGGCGGTGTCGTAGAGCGGCACATGCGCGCCGAGCCGCACCGAGGTCAGGTTGTTGTCCGGGCAGTCCACCTGGGCGATGACCAGCATCTCGCCGCGGTGCAGGATGCCCAGATGCATCGACTGGTTCAGACGGTCCGCGAGGCGCTGCATCGGGTCGCCGGCATAGGCGGCCATGCGCTTTACCGGCGGGTGGCGGTGCGCCATGACGAACATCTTGGTGGTCAGGTGATAGCGGTCATTGTCGATCTCGACATAGCCGCGCTCGCGCAGCACCATGAGCATGCGGAAGATCTCGGAGGAGGTCCGGCCCAGCGTCTTGGCGATCTCGGCCTGGGTCAGCCCATCGGCCACGGTCGACAGAAGCTCGAGGATATCAAGCCCCTTGGACAGGGCCGGCGCCCTGTATTTCGTCGATTCACCGTTCTCGTCGCCGGTCGCACTCATCTGTTCACCCCGAATTCACTTGAAGGCCGAGATTGGCAGATAGGGCGGAAATCCGAAAATTTCATGGCCCGGCTGCGAAAACCGGCTGACATTGCGTCCCGGCAGCGCGCAAGCGGCGGATCTGCGCCCGTGCCGGACTGCCTGGCAGTGTCGTGACGGGCCATAGCAGAAGCCCGCGCCGATCCGCCAGCAGGATTTCGCAGGTGCAGCACAAATTTCATTGCACTTGCAGCATAGCGTGAGCGTCCGGTCAGGCGGTGACGGCGGCGCGCTCCAGGCGACGGCGGAAAGCGGCGTAATTGCGCGCCAGAAGCGCCGCGGCTGCCGGATCCGGGCGGAAGCTGTCGGTTGCGGGCGCCATCTGTGCCAGCAGCCCCGGCAGCGCCCCTGCCCCGCCGCCCGCCGCCGCGGCCGCGGCGATCGCGCCGCCAAGGAGCACGGCATCGGGCCCGGCGGGGCGCAGGAGCTCCAGCCCGGTGGCATCGGCGACGAGCTGGGCGAAAGGCGCGGCCGCCGCCAGGCCGCCGGTCGCGTGGATCCGACCCGGTGCGACTCCCGCCTGCGCCATGTGCCCACTGACATGGCGCACGGCCAGTGCCAGCCCGGTCATCGCCCGCCAGTAGAGTCCGCAGAGCGCGTCGAGACCCTCGCCCTCGGGCGCCGTCCCGGGGCCGAGCCCGCCGCCCGCCTCCGGGAAGGGCGCGCGGCCGCCCTCGAAATCCGGCAGGACCAGCCGCGAGCCGCCGAAGCCCGCGCCGTCGCGGGCGCGCAGCACCGCGATCCGCGCCAGCACCTCGGCATGGCTCCGCCCCCTCCCATGGGCCGCCAGCACCCGGTCGAGCAGCGCGCCGCCCGAGGAGAGACCGCCCTCGCTGATCCAGAGCCCCGGCAAAACCGCATCGGCGAAGGGGCCCCAGAGGCAGGGCGCTTCGGGCGGGTGGCCGGAAAGCCCCATCACGCAGACCGAGGTTCCGGCGATCAGCGCGAGCTGCGCGCCGCCCGCAGGCTGCAGGGCGCGCAGGCCCAGAATGCCGGCGAAGGCGTCGATCATCCCGGCGGCGACCGGCGTTCCCGGCGCGAGGCCGAGCTGGTCCGCACGGACCTGGTCCAGGCGCCCTGCCACGGCGCCTGCGGGCAGCCCGGCCTGCGGAAGGTCCAGCCGGTCGCGCAGCCCCGCCAGCCCGGCGGCGGCGAGGAAATCCTCCTGCCAGCCGCCCGCGCCTTCGATCCAGGGCCATTTCACCGCGAGCGCGCAGCGCGAGACGGCGGCCCGGCCGGTGGCAAGGCGCGTGAGGTGGTCGGCCAGATCCTCGGCGCGGCCGAGCCGCTCCCAGAGCACGGGGCGGCGGCGCTTCAGCCAGAGGAGCTTGGCCGCCTGCATCTCGGGCGACATCCGCCCGCCCTGCAGCGCGATCAGCCGGTGGCCGGTGGCGGTGCAGGCCGCCGCCTCCTCCGCGGCGCGGCGGTCGAACCAGGCGAAGGTATCCCGGCCGTCGGGGCCCAGCGGCAGGGGACGGCCCTCGCGGTCCGACAGCACCAGCGAGCAGGTCGCGCCAAAGGCGAGGCCCTTGATCGCGGCAGGGTCGGTGGCAGTTCCGGCGACAAGCTGCGAGACCGCCCGGCAGACGGCCTCCCAGATCCGGGCGGAGGCGTATTCGGCTTCGGCCCCGGACCCGCGATGCAGCTCGAGCGCGGCCTCGCAGCGGCCGAGCATCTGTCCCTCCGGATCGAACAGCGCCGCGCGCGCGGAGCCGGTGCCCACGTCTACCGCGCAGAAGTAAGCGGCCATTTTCCCCACCGATGTCAGCCGAGCTGCCGCAGGATCGCGGGCAGGTCCTCCATGCGGTCGATGATGGCGTCCGGCGCGCATTTTGCAACCGTTTCGCGCAGGGCGGCGGGTCCGGCATGGCTGCCGCCGGTGAAGGCCACGGCCCGCATGCCCGCGCGCCGCGCCGCTTCGAGCCCCGCGGGGCTGTCCTCGATCACGGTGCAGTCGCCTGGACAGGCGCCCATTTCCGAAGCCGCATGCAGGAAGAGATCGGGGGCGGGCTTGCCGTTCGCGACCATGGTGGCGCTGAAGAGATGCGGCTCGAAGAGCGGCAGGAGCCCGGTCAGGCCGAGCGAGCGGCGGATCCGCTCGGGCTGGGAGGAGGAGGCGACGCAGGCCGGGCGGCCGAGCGCGCCGACCGCCGCCGCCACGCCCGGGATCGGCCGCAATTCCGCGGCGAAGCGCGCGAAGAGCCGGTCGCGCATCTCCTCGGTCATCTCCTGCGTCAGGCCGAAGCCCCGCTCGCGGCGCAGCCAGTCGGCCACCGAGGCCATCGACCGGCCGAGAAGCGCGCGGTAGCCGGTGGCATGGTCGAGCGCGCAGCCCTGCTCGGACAGGTATCCGGTGAGCACGTCGAGCGAGATTGGCTCGCTGTCGACCAGCACCCCGTCGCAGTCGAAGATGACCAGCCCCGCCGCCATTGGCTCAGCCGCCGAGATAGCGGGTCAGCACCTTTTCGGTGCCCTCGGACCAGAGCGCGTCCAGATGGCGGCAGAAGGCGCCGGCGAAACCCTCATGCGCGGCCAGGTCGCCATAGACCGCCTTCTGCTCGAGCCAGGCCATCGGCCGCGCCTTCGCCGCCTGCGCCACCGCGGTCAGCCGGTCCCAGGCCGGGTCGTTCGGCGCGATCTCGGCGCCGCTATCGGTGACGCCCGCGCAGTAGCGGGCCCAGAGCGCGCATTCGAGCGCCAGCCCCTCGTGCCCGCGCCCCGCCGCCAGCGCGTCGCGCAGCGTCGGCAGGATGAATTTCGGCTGCCGGTTCGAGCCGTCGAGGCAGAGGCGGCGGATGGTGTCGCCGATCTTGGGGTTGGAGAAGCGCCGCTCGATCAGGTCGAAATAATCCTCGAGGCTGGTATCGGGCACCGGCGGGACATTGGGGATGATCTCGGTCTCCTCCAGCTTCCTGAGGAAGCCGCGGACCAGCGGATGGGCCATGCCTTCATGGACGAAATGGATGTCCATCAGCCCCGCGGGATAGGCGATCGCCGCGTGGCCGCCATTGAGGATGCGCAGCTTCATCAGCTCGTAGGGGGCGACATCGGGGACGAACTGCACGCCCGCCTTTTCCAGCGGCGGACGGCCGAGGGGGAAGTTGTCCTCCATCACCCATTGGGTGAAACCCTCGCAGAAGACCGGCCAGCCGTCCTCGAGCCCGAACTCGTCGCGCAGGATCGCGCGCTCGCGGTCGGTGGTGGCCGGCGTGATCCGGTCGACCATGGAATTCGGGAAGGCGACGTTCTCGGCGACCCAGGCGGCGAAATCCGGATCGGAGAGCTCCGCCAGCCCGGTCAGCGCGTTCTTCGTCACCCGGCCGTTATGGGGGATGTTGTCGCAGCACATGATGGTGAAGGGCGCCAGCCCCGCGGCGCGGCGCGCGCGCAGCCCGGCGAGGATCATGCCGAAGACGGTCTTCGGCGCCTCGGGCAGCGCGGCATCGGCGCGGATCGCCGGATGGGCCGGATCGAAGCGGTCGTTCTCGTCGAGGAAGTAGCCGCCCTCGGTGATCGTCAGCGAGACGATGCGGATATCGGGTGCGGCCATCCGCGCGATGATCGCCGGGGCATTGGCGGGCTCGACGAAATCGACCATAGAGCCCAGCACCTTGGCGCGGCTCGAGTCGGCCTCCTGCTCGACCAGCGTGGTCAGCCAGTCCTGCGCGGCCAGGATGCTGCGCGCGCGGGCCTCGCCCTCGAAGACGCCGGCGCCGACCAGCGCCCAGTCGCGCCCCTCGCCCATGGCGAAGAGCCGGTCGAGATACTCGGCCTGGTGCGCGCGGTGGAAATTGCCGACGCCGAAATGCAGGATGCCGGGGCTGAGCGTGCTGCGGTCATAGCCGGGCGCTGCCACCGCGGCGGGCAGCGAGGACAGGACGGCGTCGGAGAGATGCATCGGCATGGTCCACCTATTGGGTCGCGCGGCCCCTCGCGGCGCCGCCTGTTTTGCCGTCCGCGGGCGGGAGGTGCCCGCGGACCAGGGCTCCCGGGGACGGATCCGGAAGCCGGGGGAGGCTCAGAGCCGCAGCCCGTCGGCGCCGAAGCGGTGGATCTGGTCCTCGCGCGGCGTCATCCAGATGGTGTCGCCGTGGCGGAAGCCGATCTCGCCGGAGGCGCGGACGGTGATGACATCGGCCAGGCCGGTGTCATGGACGTGGAAGAAGCTGTCGCTGCCCAGATGCTCGGAGACGGCGACCCTGCCCTGCCAGCGGCCTTCGGTGGCCGAGACCTCCAGGTGCTCGGGACGGATGCCGATCGTATGGGCGCCCTGGGCATCGGCCTCGGGTCCGGTGATGAAGTTCATCTTCGGCGAGCCGATGAAGCCCGCGACGAAGAGGTTGCGCGGGCTGCGGTAGAGCTCCAGCGGCGAGCCCACCTGCTCGATATTGCCCGCGCGCAGCACGACGATCTTGTCGGCCATGGTCATCGCCTCGACCTGGTCATGCGTCACGTAGATCATCGTGGTGGCCAGCCGCTCGTGCAGCTCGGATATCTCGAGCCGCATGCCGACCCGCAGCGCCGCGTCGAGATTCGACAGCGGCTCGTCGAAGAGGAAGGCCGCGGGCTCGCGCACG
This sequence comes from Poseidonocella sp. HB161398, assembly GCF_005870025.1. GTDB lineage: Bacteria > Pseudomonadota > Alphaproteobacteria > Rhodobacterales > Rhodobacteraceae > Mangrovicoccus. The sequence continues at coordinate 41,342 of NZ_VATA01000018.1, read as the reverse complement.
ATGGCGCGGCCGATGGCGACGCGCTGGCGCTGCCCGCCCGAGAGCTGCCCGGGCTTGCGGTCGAGATAGTCGCTGAGGTTCAGCGCCTTGGCCGCGCCCTCGATCCGCCGCGCCTGCTCGTCCTCGGGGATGCCCGCCATCTTCATCGGGAAGGCGATGTTCTTCCTGACCGACATGTGCGGATAGAGCGCGTAGGACTGGAAGACCATGGCGAGCCGGCGCTTGGCCGGGGGCAGCGCCGTCGCCTCGGCCCCGTCGATCGAGATCGTGCCGGAGGTGACGTCCTCCAGTCCGGCGATCAGCCGCAGCAGCGTCGACTTCCCGCAGCCCGAGGGGCCGACGAAGACGACGAATTCGCCGTCATTGATCTCGAGGTCGAGCGGCGGAATGACCTGCACGTCGCCGAAGCTCTTGGTGACCTGGGAAAGCGTGATTTGTCCCATGGGTTGTTCCCCCCTTATTTCACGGCGCCGAAGGTGAGCCCCCGGACCAGTTGCTTCTGGCTGAACCAGCCCATGATCAGGATCGGCGCGATGGCCATCGTCGAGGCGGCCGAGAGCTTGGCGTAGAACAGCCCCTCGGGCGAGGAATAGCTGGCGATGAAGGCCGTCAGCGGCGCCGCCTTGGCGGCGGTCAGGTTCAGCGTCCAGAAGGCCTCGTTCCAGGCCAGGATGATGTTCAGGAGCACGGTCGAGGCCATGCCCGGCACCGCCATCGGCAGGAGCACATGCACCACTTCGTCGCGCAGCCCCGCGCCGTCCATCCGCGCGGCCTCCAGGATGTCGTTCGGGATCTCCTTGAAGTAGGTGTAGAGCATCCAGATGATGATCGGCAGGTTGATCATCGTCAGCACGAAGACCAGGCCGGTGCGGGTGTCGAGCAGCCCGAGATTGCGGAAGATCAGGTAGAGCGGCACCAGCACGCCGACGGGCGGCAGCATCTTGGTGGAGAGCATCCACATCAGCACGTCCTTGGTGCGCTTGCCCGGCACGAAGGCCATGGCCCAGGCGGCGGGGACGGCGATGGCCAGCCCGATCAGCGTCGAGCCCACCGAGATCACCACCGAGTTCCAGAAGTGCCGGAAGTAGTTGGAGCGCTCCTGCACGGTGACGTAGTTCTCCAGCGTCCAGTGGAAGTTGAACCACAGGGGCGGATCGGCGATCGCCTCGGCCTCGGTCTTGAAGCTGGTCAGGATGGTCCAGAGGATCGGGAAGAAGATCAGGATCCCGACGCCCCAGGCGATGACGGTGTTGAGCGCCTTGCGCTGCGTCGTGACGGCACGGGCCATGGCTCAGGCCTCCAGGTTCTTGCCGATCATCCGCATCAGGAAGATCGCGACGATATTGGCGAGGATGATGGCGACAACGCCGCCGGCGGACCCCATGCCCACGTCGTATTGCAGCAGCGACTGGACATAGATCAGGTAGGTCAGGTTGGTGGAGGCGTAGCCCGGCCCGCCATTGGTGGTGACGAGGATCTCAGCGAAGACCGACAGCAGGAAGATCGTCTGGATCAGGATCACGACGGTGATCGCGCGGGCCAGATGCGGCAGCATGATGTACCAGAACCGCGAGAGCGGCGTCGCCCCGTCCATCTCGGCCGCCTCGAGCTGCTCGCTGTCGAGCGACTGCAGCGCGGTCAGCAGGATCAGCGTGGCGAAGGGCAGCCACTGCCAGGCGACGATGCCGATGATCGAGGCCAGCGGCGCCTGCGAGAGGAAATCGTAGGGCTGCAGCCCGAGCGCGGTGAAGAGATGCGCGAAGAGGCCGTTGACCGGATTGAGGAACATGTTCTTCCACACCAGCGCCGAGACGGTCGGCATGACGAAGAAGGGCGCGATGACGAGGATGCGCACGATCCCCTGTCCGAACATCGGCTGGTCGAGCAGCAGCGCCAGCAGGATGCCGCCGAAAATGGTGATGACGAGCACCCCGAGCACCAGCGCCAGCGTGTTCCAGATCGCCGCGGTGAAGCCCGGATCGGTCAGGAAGTAGCGGTAGTTCTCGAAGCCGACGAAGGGATTGTCGCCGGGCATCAGCAGGTTGAACCGCAGCACCGAGAAATAGAGGGTCATCCCCAGCGGGATCAGCATCCATCCCAGGAGCAGGATGACCGAGGGCGATATCATCAGCCGCGCAGCGGCGCGGGACGCTTTGGTGGACATGGGACTGGCCTCTTTCGGTGTCGCGGGGAACCGGCCCGCCCGCAAGGCGGGCCGGTTCTGCGGGAGAGGCGGGAGGGATGGTCCCGCCGGAGGTTCCCGGCCGCCGCCGGAGCCGCGAGGGCTCCCTGCGCCGGAACTGCGCTTACTTGATGTAGCCGCCGCGCTTCATTTCGCGCTCGGTCAGGGTCTGGGCGTTCTGCAGCGCCTGATCGGCCGTGATCTGGCCTGCGAGCGCGGCGGAGAACTGCTGGCCGACCGCCGTGCCGATCCCCTGGAATTCCGGGATCGCGACGAACTGCACGCCGGTATAGGGGACCGGATCGACCGTCGGATTGGTCGGGTCGGCGGCCTCCATGGATTTCAGCGTCATCTCGGCGAAGGGCGCGGCCTCGAGATATTCGGGGTTCTCGTAGAGCGAGGTGCGGGTGCCCGGCGGCACGTTGGCCCAGCCCTCCTTCTCGGCCACCAGCGCAAGGTAGTCCTTCGAGGTCGCCCATTCGATGAAGGTCTTGGCGGCCTCCGGCGCGTCGGTCCCGGCCGGGATGCCCAGCGTCCAGGCCCAGAGCCAGTTGCCGCGCTTGCCGAGACCCGCATCGGGGGCAAGGGCGAAGCCCACCTGGTCGGCGACCGTGGAGTCATTGGGGTTGGTCACGAAGGAGGCCGCCACGGTGGCGTCGATCCACATGCCGCACTTGCCCGACTGGAAGAGCGCGAGATTCTCGTTGAACCCGTTCGAGGACGCGCCCGGCGGCCCGTACTTGCCCATCAGGTCGAGATAGGTGGTCAGCGTGGTCTTCCACTGCTCGGTGTCGAATTGCGGCTTCCAGTCCATGTCGAACCAGCGCGCGCCGAAGGAATTCGCCGCTGCGGTCAGGAAGGCCATGTTCTCGCCCCAGCCGGCCTTGCCGCGCAGGCAGATGCCGTAGATGCCCGCGCTTACGTCGGTCATCGCCTCGGCGGCCTTGGCGATGTCGTCCCAGGTCGGCGCCTCGGGCATCTCCATCCCGGCCTTCTCCATCAGGTCCTTGCGGTACATGACCATGGAGCTCTCGCCGTAGAACGGGGCGGCATAGAGCGTGCCGTCGATGCTCAGCCCGCCCGCGATGGCCGGCAGGATGTCGCCCGCGTCGTAGTCGTCGCTGAGACCGTCGAGCGGCTCCAGCCAGTCCTGCTTGGCCCAGATCGGGACCTCGTAGGTGCCGATCGTCATCACGTCGAACTGGCCGCCCTTGGTGGCGATGTCCTGGGTGACGCGCTGGCGCAGGACGTTCTCCTCCAGCGTGACCCATTCCAGCTTGATGTCGGGATGCTTGGCCGTGAAGTCGCCGGCCAGCCCCTGCATGCGGATCATGTCGCCATTGTTGACGGTGGCGATGGTCAGGGTCGTCTCGGCAGCGGCTGCCATGCCGGTGGCGCAAAGCGCCGTGGCCCCCAGCAGCGTGCGAATCGAAGCAGTCATTACTCTCCTCCCAAGAATGAGCTTTTGCCGTGCTTGTGAGCATTTATTCACTTAAAGTGACGAATGGTCAACCGGGAAAAGTCTCCGCAGCGCGGCAATTCCTGCGCCTAGGCGCAGGAAACCTTTTGGAAACATATTGTTAAGATCGGGCTAACGATTTCGCCTGAACTGCCCGGAAGGCTCCCGGGGCTCAGAGCAGCGCGGCCGCCGTGGCTTCGTCGGTCACGAGCCCGTTGACGAAGCGCCCCTCGAGCGCCCCGCGGATCGCCTCCACCTTGCCCGGGCCGTAAGCGCAGGCGATGATCGGCCGGCGGCTGCCCGAGACCAGCGGCGCCGAGCTGACGCGCTCGTTGGTGTCGTCCTCGACCAGCCTGCCCTCGCGGTCGTAGACCCAGCCAGTGATCTCGCCGATCGCGCCCTTGGCGGCGAGCCGCGCCTGGTCCGCCTCGGAGATGAAGCCGTCGATCACCAAGGGCGGCGTGTCGAGAATCTGGCCGATGCCGACGAAGCGGATATCGGTCTTGCCCACCAGCTCGCGATTGGCGCGCAGCGTCGCCTGGCCGAGAAGCAGGTCGCGCTCCTCGCGGGTGGCAGAAATCACCGGCAGCGGCAGCGGATAGGTCGGCGCGCTGACCTTGTCGGAGATGGTGAAGAGCACGTTGTAGTAGGCGGTCGAGCCCGAGGGCGAGATGTTCCCGGTCAGCGACACGATCTTGTGCTGGGCGCAGTCGACATGCGGCAGCTGTTCGATCGCGGCGCGCAGCGTCCGCCCGGTGCCGAGCCCGACGACCACCGGCGCGTCGCGCAGGAGCCAGGATTCGAGGATGTCGGCCGTCGCATGCGCGACCCCCTGCCCGGCATTCTCGCCCGCCCCGAGCGTCGGCACCACCTCGCAGAGTCCCAGCGCGTAGCGGTCGCGCAGCTGCTCGGCCAGCTCCAGGCAGCGCGCCACCGGATGGTCGATGCGCACCTTGACCAGCCCCGCGCTCATCGCCTGGCTCACCAGCCGCTGCGCCGATTGCCGCGAGATCCCCATCACCGCCGCGATCTCGTCCTGCTTCATGCCGCCGATATAGGCCAGCCATGCCGCGCGGGCGGCATCGTCGAGCTTGCGGTCGGGAGGGCGCATTTCGGCTCCTGGTCGAATTGTGGTCCTGCAGTCTGCGCAAGATGGTTCGCCAATGCAAGCGGCTGCGCTTCCGGGGACTGCCTGCGGCCATGGGCTGCGGCAACCCGGCCCCCGCGTCAGGGTTGCACTCGTCCCGCGAAGCGTCCCATCTGCAAGGGAGCCCCGCCATAGCCGGAACCCCGCCTTGAGCCCTGCCGACCCGATCCTGACCCGCCTGACCCGCGCCAGCGCGCAGGGGCTGCGCCGGGCGGGGCTGTGGCGGCTGGGGGCGGAGCTGCTCTGGCCGGTGCAGGCCGCCTGCCTCGCCCTTGCCATCGGCGGCTGGGTGGCGGAGGCGCCGCCGGAACGCTCGGCCCTCCTCGCCCTGGGCTTCCTCGCCGCGGGGCTGATGCGCAGCCTGGCCGAGCGCCGCGCCGCGCGGCTTGCCGCCGAAACCGCCGAACGGGCCGTCGCCGCGCTCCGCCGCGAGCTGCTCGCCGAAGAGGCCGCCCGGCTCGACCGCGGCCTCTCCTCCGGCGCCTTCGCCGCGCTCCTCGTGCAGAAGCTGCCATCGCTGCGCCGCTACCTCGCCCGCTACCGCCCGGCGCGGATGCGCGTTTCGGCCGTGGCGCCGGTGCTGCTCCTGCTCTCGCTCTGGTGCTCCTGGGCGGTGGCGCTGATCCTCGCGGTCGCCGGCCCGCTGATCCCGGTCTTCATGGCGCTGGTCGGCATGGCCGCCAAGGAGGCGAGCGAGCGGCAGATGGGCGAGATCGGCAGCCTCAACACGCTCCTGACCGACCGCCTGGCGATGCTGCCCGACATCCGGCTCCTCGATGCCGGCGAGCGCACCGCGCGGGATTTCGGCCAGAGCGCCGACCGGCTCCGCGCCCGGACGATGGAGGTGCTGCGCATCGCCTTCCTCTCCTCGACGGTGCTGGAGCTCTTTTCGGCGATCGGCGTGGCGATGGTCGCGGTCTATGTCGGCTTCTCGCTTCTGGGCGAGCTCGGCTTCGGCGCCTGGGCAACACCGCTGACACTGGAAGAGGGCATCTTCGTCCTCCTGCTGGCACCGAGCTTCTTCCAGCCCCTGCGCGACCTCGCCGCCGCCTGGCACGACCAGGCCGAGGCCAAGGCCGTGGGCGGCGAGATCGACGCGCTTCTGGCCGGTGCCGCCGCGCCGCTGCCCGGCGGAGTGGCCGAGGCCCCTGCCCTGCCCGGCGCGGCGACGCTGTCGTTCCGCGATGTCCGGCTGAGCCGCGGCGGGCGCGAGATCGCGGTGCCCGATTTCGACGCCGCGCCGGGCGAGCTGGTCGTGCTGACCGGGCCTTCGGGACGCGGCAAGTCGACGGCGCTGATGGCGGCGATGGGACTTCTCTCCGCCGCTTCGGGACGGATCGAGGCCGCCGGGCTCGGGCTCGACGTCGCGACTGCGCCGGGCTGGCGCGCGCGGCTGGCCTGGCTGCCGCAGGCGATCCATGTCCCCGACCAGAGCCTCGCGGCCTTCCTCGATCCCCGCCACCGCGGCGGCGACCTGCAGGCGGCGCTGTCCCGCGCCGGGGCGGGCGAGGTGGTGGCGCGGCTGCCCGGCGGGCTGGCCGCGCGGCTGGGCGAGACCGGCGCCGGGCTCTCGGGCGGCGAGGCGCGGCGGCTGCTGCTGGCGAGGGCCGTGGCGATGGAGGCCGATGCTGTGCTGGCCGACGAGCCGACCGCCGATCTCGACGCGGCGACCGCGGAGATCGTCATCGCCACGCTGAAGAGCCTGGCCGCTGAGGGCCGCCTTGTCCTGGCCGCCAGCCATGATCCCGCGCTGATCGCCGCGGCGGATCGCGAGGTGGCGCTGTGAGCCCGCTCGCCAAGGTCATGCGGCTGATCTGGAGGGCTGCGCCCGGCACGATGGCGCGCGGCGCGCTGCTGTCCGGGATCACGCTGCTCGCGGGTGTGGCGCTGCTGGGCCTGTCCGGCTGGTTCATCACCGCGACCGGGGTGGCAGGGCTGATGGGGATCGGCATCGCCTTCGACGTCTTCCGCCCCTCTGCGGGCGTGCGGCTGCTGGCGCTCGGCCGTGCCGCCTCGCGCTATGGCGAGCGGCTGCTGACCCATGACGCCACTTTGCGCGCGCTCGCCACGCTGCGGGTCACGCTCCTGCGGCAGCGGATGGCCGGGTCCTGGGAGGCGCTGCAGCGGCTGCGCCCCGGCCCTGCACTGACGAGGCTGACCGCGGATGTCGATGCGCTCGACGGCACGGTGCTGCGGCTTGCCCTGCCGGTGGCTGCGGGCGCGGCGACGGTGATCGCGACCGGGCTCGGGCTTTGGTGGCTGACCCATTGGAGCCTGGCGCTCGGGGTCGTGCTGCTGCAGGGCGGCGGCAGCGCGCTGGTGCTGGCGCGGATCGGCCGCCGCTCGGTCCCGGCCTCGGTCAGGGCGGAGCGGCGCGGCCAGGCGCTCCTGCGCGGGACGGTCTCGACCCTGCGCGGCCAGGTCGATCTGGCGGTCCATGGCGGGCTCGGCGCGCGGCTGAGCCTGCTGCTCGCCCGCGGCGAAGCGCTCGACCGCGCGGGCGCCCGGCTCGACCGGCTGGGCGAGCGCGGCGATGCGGCGCTCGGCATGGTGACGACGGCGACCGTGGCGCTGCTGATCGCGCTCGGCGGCTATCTCTCGGCGGCCGGCACGCTCGGCGCCGCCGCGGCGGCGATCCCGGTCTTCGCCGCCTTGGGGCTGCACGAGGCGCTGGCGATGATCCGGCCCGGCATGACCGGCATGGGCGCGATGGCCGATGCGGCGGAACGGGTCTTTGCCGGAGCGGAGCCCTCCCCTGCCCTGCCCGGCGCCACCCCCGAAGCGCAGCCCGCCGGGCTCGAGCTCCGCGCGATCGGCTATGCAAGGCCGGGCGCGGCTGCGCCGGTCCTCGAGAATGTCACCCTTTCGGTCGCCCCCGGCGAGACCGTCGCGCTGACCGGGCCGTCGGGCCGGGGGAAATCGACGCTGCTGCAGATCGCGGCTGGGCTGATCCGTCCGGATGCCGGCACGGTGCAGCTCTGCGGCGCTCCGCTTGGCGACTGGCCCGAGCCGCTCCTGCGCGCGCAGCTCGCGCTCCTGCCGCAGCGTTCGGGGCTGATGGCCGGCACCGTCGGCGAGAACCTGGCGCTGGCCCGCGACGGGCTCGATCCCGCGGAGGCCGAGGCGATGCTGGAAACCGTCGCCCTTGCCCCGGCGCTGGCGGCGCGCGGCGGGCTTTCGGCCGTACTGGGCGAAGGCGGCGCGGGGCTCTCGGGCGGCGAGGCGCGGCGGCTGGTGCTGGCGCGGACGCTCCTGCGGCGGCCGGCAGTGCTGCTGCTCGACGAACCGACCGAGGGACTCGACGCGGCGACCGCGGAGCGTGTCCTGGCGGGCCTCCGGACAACCCTGCCGGAGGCCGCGATCCTCTGCGCCGCGCACCGCGCGGAGGAACGCGCCTGGGCGAACCGGATTTTTTCGATCTGACGTCATCACGAACTGATGACTGTTGATACAGATCAAACAGGAAATTTTCCCCACATCGCATAGGAAGTAACGTATATTTTCCGCGCATGTTTTGCGCCCTAGGAGGGTAATATGGACCTCGATATCGTGGAGCTGTCGCGATTGCAGTTTGCAATGACGGCACTCTATCACTTCCTCTTCGTGCCGCTCACGCTCGGGCTGTCGATCCTCGTGGCGATCATGGAGACCGTCTACGTGATGACCGGCAGGCCGATCTGGCGGCAAATGACCAAGTTCTGGGGGACGCTGTTCGGCATCAACTTCGTGCTGGGCGTCGCCACGGGCATCACCATGGAATTCCAGTTCGGGATGAACTGGAGCTACTACAGCCACTATGTCGGCGACGTCTTCGGCGCGCCCCTGGCCATCGAGGGGCTGATGGCCTTCTTCCTCGAGGCGACCTTCGTCGGGCTCTTCTTCTTCGGCTGGGGCAAGCTGTCGAAGGTGGCCCACCTGATCGTCGCCTGGCTGGTGGCGATCGGGTCGAACTTCTCGGCCCTGTGGATCCTGATCGCCAATGGCTGGATGCAGAATCCGGTCGGCGCCAGCTTCAATCCGATGACCATGCGGATGGAGATGGACAGTTTCGCCGACGTGCTGTTCAACCCGGTGGCGCAGGCCAAATTCGTCCATACCGTCTCGGCGGGCTACGTGACGGCCTCGGTCTTCGTGCTCGGCGTCTCGGCCTGGTACCTGCTCAAGGGGCGCCATACCGAGCTCGCGCGGCGCTCGATCACGGTGGCGGCCTCCTTCGGCCTCGCCTCGGCCTTCTCGGTCGTCGTGCTGGGCGACGAGTCCGGCTATGACGCCGGGCTGAACCAGCAGATGAAGCTCGCCGCCATCGAGGCGATGTGGGAGACCGAGCCCGCGCCTGCCTCCTTCACGCTCTTCGGCATCCCCGACCAGGAGGCCCGCGAGACGCATTACGCCGTCCACATCCCCTATGTGATGGGGCTGATCGGCACGCGCTCGCTGACCAGGGAGATCCCCGGCATCGACCAGCTGGTCGACGAGGCGGAGCACCGCATCCGCAACGGGCTTCTCGCCTATGACGCGCTGATGGAGATCCGCGCCGCCGGCAAGGACGTCACCCCCGACATGATGACCCGCTTCGAAGCGCATTCGGGCGATCTGGGCTACGCCTTCCTGCTGCTGCGCTACACCGAGGACCCGCGGCAGGCGACCGAAGAGCAGATCCTGCAGGCGGCGAATGACACCATTCCGCATGTCTTCCCGATCTTCTGGGCCTTCCGGATCATGGTGGCCCTGGGCTTCGCCTTCATCGGCATCCTGGGCTTCTTCTTCATCCGCAGCTCCTTCAAGGGCATGACCTATCCCCGCTGGGCGCTGTGGGGCGCGGTGGCGGTGATCCCCGCCCCCTGGATTGCGGCCGAGATGGGCTGGATCGTCGCCGAATACGGGCGCCAGCCCTGGACGGTGGACGGCATCCTGCCGACGGCGCTGTCTGTCAGCCACCTGGGCGTCGGCGAGCTCCTCTTCACCATCGCGGGCTTCGTGATCTTCTACTCGACGCTCTTCGTCATCGAGATGGCCCTGATGGTGAAGTACATCCGCAAGGGTCCGGTGCAGGATGTCGAGGAAACCGAAACCTGGATGCAGCGCCACAGGGCGCGGCTGAGCGGACCGGCAGCGGCCCCGGCGGAGTGACGAGCAATGATCCTGTCTGAACTGATCGACTACGGCACGCTGCGTGTCATCTGGTGGGTGCTGCTCGGCGTGCTGCTGATCGGCTTCGCGCTGACCGACGGCTTCGACATGGGGGTGGGCGCGCTCCTGCCCTTCGTGGCGAAGACCGATACCGAGCGGCGGCTCGTCATCAACACCGTCGGCCCCGTCTGGGAAGGCAACCAGGTGTGGTTCATCCTCGGCGGCGGCGCCATCTTCGCCGCCTGGCCGCCGCTCTACGCGGTGAGCTTCTCGGGCTTCTACCTGGCGATGTGGCTGATCCTGGCGGCGCTGATCCTGCGTCCGGTGGCCTTCAAGTACCGCTCCAAGCGCGAGGGCAAGGCCTGGCGGGAACGCTGGGACTGGGCGCTCTTCATCGGCGGGGCGGTGCCCGCGCTGATCTTCGGCGTGGCGGTCGGCAACGTGCTGCGCGGCGTGCCCTTCACGCTGACCGAGACGCTGATGCCGATCTACCACGGCCTGGGCTTCCTGAAGCTGCTGGCGCTCCTGAACCCCTTCGCGCTGGTCTGCGGCGCTGTCTCGGTGTCGATGCTGCTCGCCCATGGCGCGGGCTGGCTGGTGCTGAAATCCGAACCCGGCCCGATCACCGAACGGGCGCGGAAGATCGGCGCGATGGCGGGGCTGGTGGCGATGGGCGGCTATGCGCTGGCCGGGCTGTGGCTGCTGGTGCTGACCGACGGCTACCAGCTGGCCACCGTCGTGCCCGACGGGCCGTCGAACCCGCTCCTGTCGGAAGTGACCAAGGGCGGCACTTGGCTTTCTGCCTATGTCGCGCGTCCCTGGATCATCGTCGCGCCGCTTCTCGGCTTTGCCGGGATGGGCCTGTCGGTGCTCGGCCTGCAGCGGGGCTGGAGCTTTACCATCCTCGCTTCGAAGATCGGCATCTTCGGCATGATCGCCAGCGTGGGACTGACCATGTTCCCGTTCATCCTGCCCTCTTCGGCGGATCCGAACTCTTCGCTGACAGTCTGGGATGCCTCGTCCTCGCAGCGCACGCTCTTCGTCATGCTGGTCGCCACGGTGATCTTCATGCCGATCATCCTCGCCTACACCGCCTGGGTCTACAAGGTGCTCTGGGGCAAGGTGACCGAGAGCGAGCTCCACGACAACGCCAACAGCTACTGAGGAGAGACGATCATGTGGTATTTCGCCTGGCTTCTGGGCCTTCCCCTGGCCGCGCTCTTCGCGGTGATGAACGCCATGTGGCTGGAACTGCGCGAAGATGCGCGGCTGGCCCGGGAGCATCCCGACACGCCCCCCGGAGAGTGACCGTGTTCCGGCCGGGACGCGACCAGCGTCCCGCGCCTGAAGTTACGCGGCGCCCGTGCTCTGCAACCTGGCTTCCCGTCCCTGGCGGGAAGCCTTTCTGCATCAAGGGCTTGGCTCCACGGGCTTTGGTTGCACCGCGCCCGAGTCGGAGCCGGATCCCGTTCAGGGCCCGAAGTTGCAGAGCGCCCGCGAACTGCAACCCCGGCCGATTTTCAAGTTGCGCGGCGCCCGTGTGCTGCAACTTCTGCACTCTGCATCCGACATGGCGTCCGCAATTTTTGCCGCCGCCCGCGAGATTCGCGAGACAATCGTGGGATTCCGGTATCTTACGCGATAGAGTTGACCCGGATCCGCTCTCCTGTCCCGCCGGTTAGACCGCATATTCGGACCGCAAGGGAAAAAAACCTATTGCCCAGCCGTTCTGAAATGCGGTCTTTTCTGGCATAGAAGACAAGAAACGACCGAGACGATCCACAGAAGATCATCGGATGAGGCAGCAGTACCATGAACAGCCCCCGGCTGACCGATAGCATATTGCCCGACACCCTGGACGGGCAATCCCCCAGTGTCCCTGCCATGCGCAGCGACCTGGAGACCATGCTGCTGCCCTTCTTCCCGGAGGACGGGCAGGAAGATTTCACCACCCAGGTCGGCGACTACACGGTCAGGATGCACTCCTCGGTGCCCGGCACGCGGATCGCCACGGCGACCGACCGCAAGGTCCTGAACCTGCTCGCCGCCCAGATCGGCACCGCGATCCGCGCGGGCACGCCCCCCAGCCGCCATGTCGAGATCGGCGTGCGCGACATCATGGAGGCGATTTCCTACGATCCCACCCTCGGGGGCAGCGAATACGCGCGCATCACCGAACGGCTGGAGCGGCTCGCCGCGACCTGGATCACCACGGAAATGCCGATCGGCGACGATGTCAGCCGCAAGCGGCAGTTCCGCTGGATCGACGCCTTCGAGCAGGACGTCCAGTCGATCGGCGCCGGCCAGAAGGTGCTGCGGCTGAAGATCACCCTCAGCGAGGACGCCTTCCGCTGGATCCTCGGCATGGAAGGCTTCGAGATCCCGCGCGACGAATTCCGCACGCTCACCGCCTCGCGGCCGTCCTCATGGAGGGTCTTCGAGATCTGCCTCGCGCGGCTGATCCGCAATGGCGGCGATCCGGTCTGGATCCCGCTCGACGAGCTGCGCCGCCGCATTCCCATCGCCTCGGACCTGAAGGTCTTCAAGGCGCGCACCCTGAAATCCTCGATGGCCGCGATCGCCGAGAACCCGCAGATGTCGGGTGCGATCAGCCTGAGCCTCGAGGCCGCCACCGATGACGGATTTGCCGAGATCGCCCCGCGCCAACGGGTCCGGCTCGACAAGGTCCATGTCTGCGTCCGCAAGGGCCCCCTGCCCCTGCCCGAGATCGACCGCCTGCTGCCCGCTTCGGAAGCGCGCGACGCCCTGATGGAGGACGACATGTAGCGCGCCAAAGGAAAAGCTCCGGAATGCGCCAACATCCCGGAGCCTTCGAACACCGCCTAGACAGTTACCTGCGTCGACGGTCCAGTTTCGCACCCTGACCCTATCCCAGCCACGGGCGACGCGCAACGGCCTTGGAGCCGAACAGAGAGGTTTTGTCCGATGACAGCCCCCGCGTCCCCCGCCGATGGCGGGTTCGTGCGCATGCCGCGCACCTGGCTCACGCTTGCCATATCGCCCCAGGCGAAGACCCTTCTTCTGGCCTTCTGCGGATTCGCCGATGCCAAGGGCGAGAGCTGGCATTCCTACGAGGAGCTGGGCCGGTTGCTGAACCGCTCGAAATCCTCGATCTCCGCCTATGTCGCCGAACTGCGCGAGCACGGGCTGATCGACTGCATCCGCCAGACCTACGGCAACGGCTACAACTACCGACTGCGCATCGTGGTGCTGGGCTGGGCCGAGATGTGCGGCCGCTGGGCCGAAATGTCCCGCGAAGCGGCGAAACGCGCCGTTCCGAAAGCTGAACGCCGTGTTCAGGATGCCGAACGCAAGGACCCGAAGGGTCCAAAAAACCAGATCCCTCAAAACAAAACACCGGCCCCTGCCCTTCCGGCCTGGACCGCCCAGCTCGAAGCGCAATGGCGCGAGCACCGGCCCAGCGATGCCGATCCGGTGAGTGTGTGGCATGGACAGGCATCTGCGGACTTCCTCGGCAAGGTGATCGCCTGCGCCGAGGGAGCCAAGACCGGTCTCTGGAGCCATGACGAGGCCAAGCGCGGGGCCCGGTCGGCTGTATCTGCCTTCGCCCTGCGCCATGGCCTTTCAGCCAGTGCCAAGGATGTCGAGGAAGCGGCAGCGCTGGTTGCGGGAACGGCGCTTCATCCCGATGCGCTCGACTCAGCCATCCGCGCGCTCGATGCCGTCTGGAAACCGCATTGGAAGCACCTGCCCCGTCCCGGCCAGCTTCAGGCAACCATCAGTGATCCTGTCCGGGCCGCCATGCCCGATCCGGAGATTCTCAAGCGGATCGGCCTGCTGCGGAACCGCGCCTGGATCGCCCGCCAGCAACTCGCGAAGCTTGCCCCGGCCGGTCCCGTTCCGGCCGGAACGGGACCGCAATGTTCCGGAACCGCGTCTATCGCCGCCTGAGGAGCGGGCGTTCCGGCAACGGTTTGCGCCCTGCCCCGCATTTCCGGCGCCCTCGCGGCGGATACATGTTGCCCAAGCACGGCGGCAGTGAGATATTCAGGCAAAAGCGTCGCAAAAGACGCCCCCGAGGCAGAGCAGGAAAGTCCAGACATGGCCAAATCCTTTCACAACATCCCGTCCTTCGTCGAGGCGGCGATCGACTGCGTGTCGCGGGCGGCCTCTTCGGCCCGGATGCACCGCACCCAGTCGCTGCGCGTTCTGCGGCGCTATTCCATCGCCGAGGTGACCGAGTTCTTCGGTTGCGACCGCAGCTTCGTCAACGCGCTGATGAAGCATCCCGACGCGCCCGAAGGCGAAATCCGCGGCCGCGAGCGCACGCTGTCGGTCCATGACATCATGAAGCTGCGCGCCATTGCCGACAGCCGCCCCGAGGCACGGCGCACGACGCTCTTCTGGCGCAAGCCCGGCGACGACCTGCCGGTGATCGTGCTCTCCTCGCAGAAAGGCGGCGTGGCGAAATCGCTCTCTTCGGCGCATCTGGCGCAGTATCTGAGCCTTTATTACGGGCTGCGCGTCGGGCTGATCGACGGCGACCCGCAGGCCACCTGCTCGCTCTATTTCGTCGACGACACCACGTCGATCGCGGGCTATGACGTCGAGGTCTATACCGATTTCATGGGCGTCCCCGAGGCGGGCCAGCGCGAGAAGATCCATCACGCGCCGGACCGGCTCAACGTCTTCTGGCGGCCGACCCCCTGGCCCGGCCTGCGTCTCATTCCGGGCGGAGCGGGCATCCAGGAAGCCGATATCGCGATGTACTACCTGACCCAGACCGAGGACCCGGAGCAGAAGAAGATCTACCGGATGCTGCGGGACTCGCTCGACCGCTGGCGCGACGCGCACCCGCCGCGCACGACCGCGAAGGACCTTGCCGACAGCGAGGGCCGCTTCCGCCATGACGCCTACGAAGCGGCGCTGAAGGAGACGCTCGATGTCGTCATCATCGACACGCCGCCTTCGCTGACGCTGGCCACGCTGAACACCATCGTCGCCGCCGACACGCTGATCATTCCGCAGACGATGAAGGGCTTCGACCTCTCGACGCTGCATATCTACCTGGCGAGCCTGCGCGACTATTTCAGCTTTATCGAGGGCGACACCAACCCGGTGAAGTTCAAGGACGCCAAGCCGATGATCCTGCCGACCATCGTCAACCGGTCGTCCGACACCGACCTGCGCACCATCGGCGAGATCATGGCGGGCAATCCGGACATCATCTCGCCGATCTACTACCAGTATTCCGAAGGCGCGGCGAATGCCTTCCGCGAGTTCAAGTCGGCCTATGAATACGAGCCGCCGAAGACGCGGAAGGCCTCGCTGCAGGCCTTCATCGACAATGCCAATGCGGTCAATGACGCCATCGTCATGCGCGCCATTCCCTCGCTGCCGACGCGGGGCTATGCGCAGGCCTTCCTGGAACGGCTGTTTCCGGACGGAGAGGTCGAGGGCTGGTCGCAGAAGGCGAAACCGAGCCTCGAGGAGGATGCAGCATGAGCGTGGGACGCAGACGGGCAGGGAGCGCGATCCTGGGCGGCATGGCGACCGGGCGGGACCTGCCCGAAGTCACGCCGGAAGAGCAGCCCACCGCCGGGAACTGGTCGCGCCAGGCGATGCGCGGCATGCAGGACCGGCTGGAAAGCGCCAAGAAGGAAGCGGCACTTGCCAACGAGGCGGTCTACGAGGGCATTCTCGAGGGCGTCGTGCCGATCCGCATTCCCGCGACCAGCATCGAGGACAAGGTCGGTTCCGACCGGATCGCGCCCGCGCCCGAAGATGACGAGAGCGAGGACAGCTTCCGCGCACTGCTGGAGAATATCCGCCGCCGCGGGCTGCGCATGCCGCTGCGCGTGCGTGCCGCCGATCCCGACTGGCGGCCGAACCCGGCCTTTCCGCGCGACGTCTCGGGCCAGCGCTTCGCGCTGCAATCCGGGCGGCGGCGCCTGCGCGCCTGCATCGAGCTGGGCATCGAGCCGCTCTGCTTCCTGACCTTCCCGGAGGCCTCCGGCGCGCGGCTCGACGACCTGCAGGAACGGTTCTTCGAGAACACCATCCGCCGCGATCTGACCATGTTCGAGCGGCTCTATTCGATCGGCCTGATCGCGCAGGAGACCACCGGCGTCACCCAGCAGCAGATCGCCGAGATCATCGGCGTCCCGCGCGCCACGGTCTCGCGCGGTCTCGCGGCGGTGGAGTTCCACGCGGCGCTCGGCGAGGTGCTGGACCTGGGCCAGGCCAGCCGCGACCAGATCGACGCCGCGCTGAAGCAGATCCGCGACCAGGGCCCGTCGACGACCAAGGAGGCCGTCCGCTCGCGGGCGCGCCGGGCCAAGGCGGCGGGGACACTGCCCTGGCGCCGGAAGGACTGCGGCATCGGCCAGGTGAAGCTGAAGGAGAAGCCGGACGGGATGCGGGTCCTGACGCTCGAAAGCGCCGATCTGGACGACGACCGGCTGGCCAAGCTGCTCCGCGCCATCGAGCGTCTCTGAAAACGCAAACGGTCCCGTTCCGGCCGGAACGGGACCGCTGATCCTGCCGGGGCAGGGGGTCAGTAGGGCAGGCCGATATAGTTCTCGGCAAGCTCCCGGCGCGCGGTCTCCGAGGCCGCCAGATGCTCCAGCGTCGCCCGCCGCATCGCCTCGGCGAAGGCGTCCTCGCCATCGAAGCGGTGCATCATCGTCGTCATCGACCAGGAGAAGCGCATTGCCTTCCAGATGCGGGCCAGCGCCTTCTCGGAATAGCCGTCGATGCCGCTCTCGTCCCCGCTCTTCAGCGCCGCGACCAGCGCCTCGTGCAGGTAGTGCACATCCGAAGCGGCCAGGTTCAGCCCCTTCGCGCCGGTCGGCGGAACGATATGCGCGGCGTCGCCGACGAGGAACAGCCGGCCCCAGCGCAGCGGCTCGGAGACGAAGCTGCGCAGCGGCGCGATGGATTTCTCGATCGAGGGCCCGGTCTCCATCGCGGCGGCGGTGGCGGAGGGCAGGCGGCGCTTCAGCTCGCTCCAGAAGGCCTCGTCGCTCCAGTCCTCGACCTTGTCGGTCAGCGGCACCTGCAGGTAGTAGCGCGACAGATGGGCGTTGCGCATCGAGGCCAGCGCGAAGCCGCGGGGCGAGTTGCAGTAGATCAGCTCGTCATTGCAGGGCGGGGTCTCGCTGAGGATGCCCAGCCATCCGAAGGGGTAGACCCGCTCGAACTCCCGCCGCTTCTCCGCCGGGATGGTCTTGCGGCTGACCCCGTGGAAGCCGTCGCAGCCCGCCACATAGGCACAGGTGAGCCGCCTGCGCTCGCCCTTCACCGTGTACTCGACGGCGGCTTTGGCCTGGTCGAGATCGAGGATCTGCACGTCCTCGACCTCGTGGATGATCGTCGTGCCCATCGCGTCCTGCGCGGCGTAGAGATCGGCGGTGACCTCGGTCTGGCCGTAGACCATCACCTGCTTGCCGGTCAGCGCCTTGAAGTCGATATGGACCATCAGGTCCTCGTCGGTCATGTAGCAGCCGTCATGCGGGAAGCCCTCGGCCTCCATCCGGGCGTCGACCCCGGTCTGGCGCAGCAACTCCACGGTGCCCCATTCCAGGATGCCCGCGCGGATGCGCGACAGCACATGCGAGCGGGTCGCACGCTCCAGCATGACGGTGTCGATCCCGGCGCGGTTCAGCAACTGGGACAGCAGCAGGCCGGACGGGCCGCCGCCGATGATGGCAACTTGGGTATCCATGGGAACTCCTCCTGTTCGGCTTTCTGGATACGTCCGCCGGGCGCGGCCGGGAATGGACGGGCAGGGGGATCGCTGGTACGATCCGTGCATGTCAGCGCAGAACCCCATTCCCGATTTCGATCTCTTCGGCGAGACCGGAGGGTTTCCGGATGTGGTGCATTGCGAGGCGATCCGGGACCGGGCGCCGCGCTATGGCTGGTCGATCGCGCCGCACCGGCATAACGGCATGGCGCAGATCTTCGTGGTGGAGACCGGCGGCGCGCGTGTCCTTGTCGACCGGGAGCAGCGGGAAATGACCCAGGGGCAGGCACTTTTCGTGCCTGCGCAGGCGGTGCACGGCTTCGAGTTCCAGGACGGGACCGCGGGGCTGGTGCTGTCCTTCCCTCTGCCGCTGCTGCAGGCGGTGACGCAAGGGCAGGGAGATCTGGCGCGCCAGCTTGCGCATCCCTTCCTGGCAGAACCGGGGGCAGCGCTGAGCGGGCTGATCGCGGCCCTTGCGGCGCGCTTCGCCGAGGCTGGCACCTACCGCGCGCCCATGCTCGTGGCGCTGGCCCAGGCGGTTCTGGTCGGCATGGCAGAGCGCGGCGGGGCAGGGGAGGGGCGGCGGGCGACGGCGGCCGAGCGGCAGGTTGCCCGCTTCGACGCGCTGATCGCCGCGCATATGGCCGAGGGCTGGAAGCTCTCCGACTACGCCTCGGCCCTTTCGGTCACGCCGGGCCATCTGGGGCGGCTCTGTCGCGAGGTGGCCGGGCGCGGGGCGGGGGCGCATCTGGATGCGGCCGTGATGTCCGAGGCCTGCCGCCTCCTGGCCTTCACCCAGTTGCCGGTCGCCGAGATCGGCTTCCGCCTCGGCTACCAGGACCCGCCCTATTTCTCGCGCCGTTTCCGCGCGGTGACGGGCGAGACCCCGACCGCCTACCGCGCGCGCTTCGTCTCCTGAGGCTCAGGCAGCCAGCGGCACCGGCACCGGACGGCGCAGCACCGTCCCTGCGATCCGGCGCAGCTCCTCGGTGTCCTCGCCGGCCGCATCGGCGGCCGCGGCGATCCGCGCCCAGACCGCGCGCCAGTAGAGATCCCCGGTCATCTGCGCGAAATCATGGGCCAGCTCCGCCGGGGCAGGGGAGGCCAGCACTTCCGCCCGCCGCGCCTGCCAGAGCTCCAGCAGCGCGGTGACCGCGGGCGTGCCGCCGCCCAGCTCTGCGACCAGCGCGGCGAAGGCCTCGGCCCCGGCCGGGGATTTCAACCCGCGCGTCGCCAGGGACAGCGCATGGATCCCATTGGCGCCCTCGTAGATCGAGGTGATGCGCGCGTCCCGCCAGGTCTGGCTGACCCGGTACTCGCTCAGGTAGCCGTAGCCGCCCAGCACCTGGATCCCCAGATCGGCGGCGCGGATCCCGGCCTCGGTGCAGAACATCTTGCAGACCGGCGTCAGAAAATCGACCAGCGCCGGGCTGTCGCCGCGCTCCATCGCGACGAAGGCGGTCAGCGCCATGGCCCGCGCGCCGAGCGCCAGCGCCCGCTGCTCGTCGAGCATGCGCCGCACATCCGCGTGCTCGGCCAGCACGGCCGGGCTGCCATCGGCGCGGCGTCCCTGCACCCGCTCGGCGGCATAGGCGGCGGCCACATGGCTCGCCCTGGCGGCATGGGCCACCCCCTGCAGCGCGACGTCCAGCCTTGCATGGTTCATCATGGTGAACATCGCCATCAGCCCCGCGCCCTCCTGGCCGATCAGCTCGGCACGGGCGCCGTCGAAGGCCATCTGGCAGGTCGGCGAGGCATGCAGCCCGAGCTTCTCCTCGATCCGGGTGACGCTGACCGGGTTGCGGCCTTCCGCATCCTCGGAAGGACACAGGAAGAGCGACAGCCCCTTCAGCCCGTCCGCCGCCTCGCCGCTGCGCGCCAGCACCAGATGCAGGATGCCCTCCGACAGGTCCTGGTCGCCGCCCGAGATGAAGATCTTCTCGCCCTCGATCCGCCAGCGGTCCCCGTCGCGCAGGGCCCTGGTGCGGATGCGCGACAGGTCCGAGCCGGCGCCGGGCTCGGTCAGGCACATGGTCGAGAGCAGCTCGCCCGCCGCCAGCCGCGGGATCCAGGCTGCCTGCTGCTCGGCGGAGCCATAGGCCGTCAGGGTCGAGACCGCACCGGGCACCAGGTTGCAGACCATCTGCAGCGAATGGCAGGCGCCCGAGAAGATCTCCGAGACGCAGGCGGCGGTCAGGTGGTCGGCCGCCATCCCGCCATGGGCTTCGGGGGCGGTCAGCCCCTGCCAGCCACCCTCGACCAGCTGGGCGAAGGCGTCGCGGAACCCGTCGGGCATCTTCACGCGGCCGTTTTCCAGGCGGCAGCCCTGGGCATCGCCCGGCGCGTCGAGCGGCGCGATCACCCCCTCGGCGAAGCTGGCGAAATGGGTCAGGATGCCCTCGCAGAGCTCGTCGTCCCAGCCGGGCAGCCCGGGGGCGCGGGCGACATGGCGCAGGCAGAAGAGGATGTCGTCGAGGGGCGCGGCAAAGGGGATCATCGGCTCACTCCTGTTCGCAGGCAAAGCTGGCCGCCAGCGCCGGATCGCCGCCCTGGTAGCGGGCGACCTGCGGGGCCGGGCAGAGAAGGCGGGCGCTTCCGGCGGGCAGTCCCGCGGGCAGCTCGTCATTGCCGTCCCGGGCCAGCGCCTCGACGGCCCCGGGCGCGGTCCCGGTCTCGACCCAGTCCTCCAGCGCGGCGAAAAGATCGAACGCGTCCGCGGCCGGTCCGCCGGTGCAATGGGTCATGCCGGGCACGGGGTAGAAGCGCGCGAACGCCTCCGCTCCCCCGCCGTTATTGGCGTCGAGCGCCCGGTACCAGGCGGCGGTGTCCTGCACCGAGAAGACCGGGTCCGACACGCCATGGAAGAGGATCATCTTCGCCCCGGCATCGCGGAAGGCGGCCAGCTCCGGATCGTCCGATCCCGGCGGCGCCATGACCTCCATCGGGCTCTCCGGGAAGGCCCCGGACGTGGCGTAGATGCGCTCCGCCGCCGCGCCGAGGTCATAGGACATCAGGAAGGCCTCCAGCGCCTCGGGCGTGCCCTCGACCTCCGTCGGCGGCACGGTGAAGACCTGGGCCAGCGAGGCGGCGCCCATCGTCGCGATGATCGGCCGGTGGCCCCAGGCGGCAATCGGGCTCTCGAGCTTCCACATCCGCCAGTTCCGCCCCTCGATCCCGGCATCCCAGTCCCAGCCGGCATAGAGCGGCGCGCCATCTGCGGCGCGCGGCCCGTCATGCACGGCCTTCAGCGCGGGCAGCTTCTCCGGCGCCAAACAGGCGGCGCCGTCATCGCCGCAGAGGAGCGTGTCCGGATCGAAGGCGGCCTGGCAGGCGGCATGGTCCTGGATGAGCCCGTCCTCCAGCCCGTCGAGCCCGTCGCAGGCGGCGCGGACCGCCGTCCCGATCGCGGCCTGGTCCTCGCGGGTCAGCGCCGTGGCCAGCGTGCCGGTCACGGGCAGCAGCTGCTGCACATCCCAGGCATGCTGCAGCGCGGCCTTCGGCAGGTTGAAGCCCGGCGCGCCGCTCAGCAGCCCGTCAAAGGCCCCGGGCATGCGCGCGGCCGCGACCATCGCATGCCGCCCGCCATTCGAGCAGCCGATGCCATAGGCGCGGGCAACGGGGCGGCCATAGAAGGCCTCGACCGCGCGGCGGGCCAGCGGGTCGAGCATCGCCACGGCCTTGTAGCCGTACATCTGCCGCGCTTCGAAATCGAAGCCGAAGGCGGCGCCGCCGGCCAGCCCGGCATCGGGGAAGGCCCTGCCGTCATGGCCCGCATCCGAGGAGACGACCGCATAGCCGCGCGCCAGCGGGCTCTCTGCGCCGGACCCGGATTTCAGCGCGCCGGTGGCGGGCTTCACCTCGCCGTCATTGCCTCCGTTGAACTGGTGGACATAGCCGCCGTTCCAGTCCGCGGGCAGGGACAGCTCGAAGCCGAGCGCATAGCCGTGCCCGTCGATGCCGGTGCGCTCGGCCATCCGGCCGCGAATGCGGCAGATCGCGACCGGGCTCTCCTCGCCTGGGGCGATGGCCTCCGCAGCCGTCACTGTCGCGCCTGTCAGCCCGAGGGCCTCCGCCGTCAGCCCGCTGCAGTCCATGGCCTCTGTCGCCAGCGGCACCAGCATGGCGGCGGTGCCGAGAATGATCGATTTCATGAGGTCTCCTCCCTCGTCGTCTTCCCTCCCGTCCGGGTTGCGCGGCGGGGGAGGGGGCGGGAGGGGGCAGCGGCCCCCTCCCGGGATCTCGTCCGGGATCAGGCGGCCTGCCCGAGCAGGCGCATCGCGTTCTCCTTCAGGATCAGCGGCCGCACCTCGTCACGGAACTCCGCCTTCTCGAAGGCGCCCAGCCATTTCTCCGGCGCGATCATCGGCCAGTCGGAGCCGAAGAGCATCTTCTCCTTCAAGAGCGTATTGGCGTAGCGCACCAGGATTGGCGGGAAGTACTTCGGCGACCAGCCCGAGAGGTCGATATAGACATTGGGCTTGTGGGTCGCCACGCTCAAGGCCTCCTCCTGCCAGGGGAAGCTCGGATGCGCCAGGATGATCGGCATGTCAGGGAAATCCACCGCCAGATCGTCGATATGCATCGGGTTCGAGTATTTCAGCCGCATGCCGTTGCCGCCGCGCATGCCCGAGCCGACGCCGGTCTGGCCGGTATGGAAGAGCGCGGGCTTGCCGGTCGCGGCGATCGCCTCGTAGAGCGGGTAGGCCATCCGGTCATTGGGGTAGAAGCCCTGCATTGTAGGATGGAACTTGAAGCCCTGCACGCCGTGGTTCTCGACGAGGTCGCGCGCCTCTCGGGCGCCGAGCCTGCCCTTGGCGGGATCGATCGAGGCGAAGGGGATCAGGATGTCGGAATGCTCGGCGCACAGATCGGCGACCTCGTAGTTCGAATAGCGGCGGTAGCCGGTTTCCCGCTCGGCATCGACCGGGAAGATCACCGCGGCGATATTGCTGTCGCGGTAGTGCTGCGCGGTCTGCGGGATGGTCGGCGGATGCGACCAGGGCGCGCCGAAATACTCGGCCATCGAGGCCTGCAGATCGTCGTAGCCGTCATCGTCATGGCAGCCGCAGGGCTCTTCGGCATGGGTGTGGAAGTCGATGGCGCGGATGGCGGAGAAATCGACCATGGGTCCTCCTTCGGGATGTCGGGGAGGCCCCGGGTCGAGCCCGGGGCGGGACAGGGCGGAAACCGGGGCTCAGACCCGGATCAGCGCCGGATCCTCGTTGTCGTAGAGCCGTTCCAGCAGGCGGGCGCGGCGGGTGATGATCTTGCGGATGTTGAGCGAGCCCTTGTCGGTGATCTCGCCGTCCTTCAGCGAGGGCGGCTCGGCCAGCAGGAGCGCGCGGGTGATCTTCTTGGCGCTGCCGGTGGCGCGGCGCTCCATCTCGCGCATCACCGCCTCGATCTCCGCCTGCAGATGGCCGTCGATCACCGCGCCGTCGGAGCTGTTGCCCTCCTGCACGCGGTCGGGGCGGGGGAAGATGAAGAGCCCGATCTCGCCGCGGTCATGGCCGCAGATCACCACGTCCTGCACAAGCCCGCGCATCGCCTCCAGCGTGTCGAGCCGCAGCTTCCCGGCCTGCACCCAGGTGCCGGTGGTCAGCTTGAAATCCTCCGAGACGCGGCCGTCGAAGACCAGCCCGCGATCGGGGTCGCCGGGATCGACGAAGCGCACCGCGTCGCCGGTGACGAGGAAGCCGTCGGCATCGAAGGCGGCGGCGCTCTTCTCCGGGTCGCCCCAGTAGCCCTGCATCACGTTCGGGCCCTTGACGCGCAGCTCGCAGCGCAGCTCGTCATCCGGGCTGAGCTTGACCTCGGTGCCGGGCAGCGGCACGCCGATGATACCGGACCGGCCGATCGGCTCGTGCACCATGATCGTCGCGGGCGCGGTCTCGGTCATCCCCCAGGAGGAGATCATCAGGGGCAGCCGCCCGCGGATCTCCATCGCCATCTCCTCGAGCCGGGTCCAGACCGGCTGCGGCAGCGACGCGCCGGCATAGAAGATCAGGTCGAGATCGCGGAAGAAGGCCTCTCGCAGGCCGCGGTCCTCTTCCATCGCCTGCACCAGCATCGAATAGCCGACGGGGACGTTGAAGCTGAGCGTGCCGGGATGGGCGCGGATGTTCTCCAGCGTCGTGGCGAAGCCGCGCGCCGTGGGCTTGCCCAGGTCGATGCGCATCGTGCCGCCATGGGCGAGCATCATGTTGACGTTGTGCGAGCCGCCGAAGACATGGTTCCAGGGCAGCCAGCAGGTGATCGCGGGCGGGCGGTCCTTCAGGAAGGGCAGGACCGAGGACATCTGCGCCTGGTTGGCGCACATCATCCTCTGGGTGGTCAGCACGCCCTTCGGATCCGAGCTCGACCCCGAGGTGAAAAGCACCTTGGCCACGGTCGAGGGGCCGACGCGGGCATGGGCCTCCTCCAGCGCGGCACCGGGCGTCGCGGCCATCAGCTCGGCCAGCGGCGTCACCTTGCAGGGGGCGCCCTCCGTCCGGGCGGCGACGATCTCGACGCCCTCGAGCTGCGGCAGCGCCAGCGCCCTGGCATAGCGCCCGGCATCGTCGACGAAGGCCATGGCGGGGCGGATCTTGTCGAGCACGTAGACCAGCCGGCCATGCGCCTCCTCGATCAGCGAGTACTGCTCGGCCAGCGGCACGGTCGGGATGCCGGCATACTGCGCGGCGAAGCTCAGCAGCGCGTGGTCGACGCCGTTGCCGGACATGATCACGATCGGCGTCTCCGGCCCCATCCCGCGGGCCAGCAGCCCGGCGGCCAGGCCGCGCACCATCTCCAGCACCTCGGCATAGCCGTGCTCGCGCCAGCCCTCGCCGGACCGCTCGGCCAGGAAGATCCGGCCGGGCGTGTAATTGGCCCAGCGGTTCAGCCAGATGCCGGCATGCTCCACCACCTCGTCCATCGGCACCCGGGTGGTCAGGACCATGTCCCTGCCGCGGGTCTCCACGGCCACGTCATGCGGGACCATGCTCAGCCCCGTTACCATATCCTTCATCATGTCCTCCCTCGGCCCGTGTCTACTGGCCCGTGTCGGTGATCCTGCGCAGCAGATCCCCCAGCAGCGCCCGCTCCTCCGCGGTCAGTGCCGAGAACAGCCGGGCCTCGTGCGCCCGGACCGCCTGCTCCGCCTCTTTCCAGGTCCTGCGCCCCCGGATGGTGGCGCGCAGCGCGTAGGAGCGCCGGTCCCCCGGCACCCGCCCGCGCGAGATCAGCTCGGCCTCCTCGAGCTGGTCGACGATCACCACCACCCCCGAGCGGTCGATGGCCATGGCCTGCGACAGCTGGGTCTGGGTGATGTCGGGATTCTCCGTGATGATGGCGAGCGCCGAGAAGGTCGCCGTCCTCAGCCCCAGGGGCTCCAGCGTGCGGGCCATGTCCTCGCGCACCGCCATGTAGGCGCGCTTCATGTTGTAGCCGGCGTACTGGCGCAGGTTCTCGTCCGTGGGCACGGCGGCGCTGCGGGGAAGGGGGGTCGGGTCTGCCATCGGGTCTGTGCTCCTATCCGGTCACGAGGTCCACCAGCCAGAAGCTGAAGCCCGGCACCGCCACGAGAAGCGCGATGCGGACCGCTTCGGCCAGGATGAAAGGGGTGGTGCCGGCGAAGATCGCCTTCATCGGGATGTCCCGCGCCATCGAGGAGATGACGAAGAGGTTCATCCCCACCGGCGGGGTGATCAGCCCGATCTCCACCACGACGAGGGTGATGATGCCGAACCACATGGCCTGCTGCTCCGGCAGGAGGCCGAAATCCAGCGCCATGACCGTCGGGAAGAAGACCGGCACGGTCAAGAGGATCATCGACAGGCTGTCCATCACGCAGCCCATCACCAGGTAGAAGGCGATCATCGCCATCAGCACGGCCATCGGCGCGATATCGGCCGCCGAGAAGTAGCCGGCTACTTCCGAGGGCATGCGCGAGAGCGCCAGCGCCACGTTGAAGATGTCCGCGCCGAAGACGATGGCGAAGATCATCGCGGTCGAGGCCGCGGTCTCGATCAGGCATTCAAGCACCATCTTCGGCGTCAGCCCGCCCTTGAGGAAGCCGAAGGCCAGCGTCAGCGTCACGCCGACCGAGGCGCCCTCGGCAGGGGTGAAGACGCCGCCATAGATCCCGCCGAGCACGATCACGAAGATGGCGACGACATGCCAGATGTCCCGCAGCGCGCGCATCCGCGTGGCCATGTCGGCCTTCCCGTGGGTCGGGCCCTCTTCGGGGAAGATCCGGACATAGATCGCGATCGCGGTGCAGAAGCCGATCACGGCCAGCGTGCCGGGGATGGTGGCGGCGAGGAAGAGCTTGACGATGTTCTGCTCGGTCAGCAGCGCATAGATGATGAGCACGACCGAGGGCGGGATCAGGATGCCGAGCGTGCCGCCCGCGGCCAGCGACCCGGAGGAGAGCGCGCCGGAATAGCCGTGCTTCTTCATCTCGGGCAGCGCGACCTTGGCCATGGTCGAGGCGGTCGCGAGCGAGGAGCCCGAGATCGAGCCGAACATCGCGCAGCCCATGACCGAGGCCATGGCGAGCCCGCCCTTGAGATGCCCGATCCAGGCATTCGAGGCCGAGAAGATCGCGCCCGAGATGCCGGTGCGCGTCGCCAGGTGCCCCATCAGGATGAAGAGCGGCACGATGGCCAGCTCGTAGGACATGAACTTGTCGACCCAGGCGGTGTTCATGTAGGCCATCAGCGCATAGGGCGAGGCCAGGATCATGTAGCCCGCGGCGCCGACCGCGCCCATCGCCAGCGCGATCGGCATCCTCAGGAAGATCAGCCCCAGCAGCACGGCGACCATGACGAGGGCTATGGTGAAGGGATCCATCAGCCGGACTCCAGGACACGGAAGGCGGAAGAGAGGCGCGGCAGCGCCATCAGGACGGCGATCAGCGCGGCCAGCGCCGTGCCGAAGACGCCGGGGACATAGACCCACCAGAGCGGGGCCTTGAGCAGCATGGTGCGGTCGCCGTAGTCGAGCATCTCGAAGAGCCCGTGGGACAGGCGCCAGCAGACCAGCCCCCAGCCGATGGCGAAGAGCAGCATCCAGAGCCCGTCCATCCGCCGCTGAAGCCGCCCGGGCAGCCAGGCGGTGAAGAGATCGACCATCACATGGCCCTGGGTGATCTGGCAGAGCGGCAGGAAGAGCGAGGCGCAGGCGGCGCAGACCAGCTCCACCAGCTCGAAATCGCCGCGGATCCCGCCCAGCCCCAGGCTGCGCAGCACCACCGAGACGGTGACGAAGAGCGCCGCCCCGAAGATCGCCGCGCCGCCGAGCCCGGCCGAGACGGTGGCCAGGGCGTGGAGGCCGCGGAACAGGGGGGAATGCCCCCCCTGTTCCAGCGGGGAGTGGAGGCTTTCGGCCATCGGATCAGGCCGCGTCCAGAAGCTCGTTGGCGCGCTTCAGCACGGCGGCGCCGTCGAGTCCGTCATCGTCGAGCTTCGAGACCCAGCCATCGTAGATCGGCTGCGCCTGCGCCTGCCACTTGGCGATCTCCTCCGCCGGGATCTCGACGATCTCGTTGCCCTGCTCGATCACCTTGGACTTGCCGAAGGCCTCGAACGTGTCGAACTGCGCGCCGATCCGCTGGCTCAGCTGCGGGCCCGAGGCGTCGTCCATCACCTTCTGCAGGTCGGGCGACAGCCGGTCATAGGTCCGCTCGCTCATCAAGAGCGCGAAGGTGTTGGTATATAGTCCGCGCGCGCCCTCGGCCGGGACGGCGGAGAACTGGGTCAGCTCCTGCAGCTTGAAGGCCGGGACCACCTCGAAGGGCAGGCAGCAGCCGTCGATCAGCCCGTTGGAGAGGCCGACGACCATCTCGGTCACCGGGAAGAACACGGTCTCGGCGCCCAGCCCGGCCAGCAGGTCGCCGGTCGCCTGGTTCGGCGCGCGCAGCCGCATGCCCTGCATGTCGGCCTGGCTGGTGATCGGCTTGCCGCGGGTATGCAGCTTGCCGCCGTCATGGGCGTGGAAGGCCAGGGGCTTCATCCCCCGGTACTCGTCCCCGCCGAATTCCCGCATCAGCTGGTCCATGGCGATCGAGGTCTTCTCGGCATTCCGGACCATGAAGGGCAGGGACATGGTCTCGGCCACGGGGAAGCGGTCGGGGGTGTAGACGGGCAGGGTCCAGGCGATGTCGCAGATGCCCTGGCGGACCTGGTCGGCCAGCTGGGGCGGCTTGCCGCCGAGCTGCATCGAGGGGAACATCTGGATCTCGATCGCGCCGTCGGAGGCCTCGGCGATCTCCTTGGCCCAGGGCTCGAAGAACTGGCTCTGCATCGGCGCGACGCCGGGCAGGAAATGGTGCAGCCTGAGCGTCACCTCGGCCGCCTGCGCGCGGCGCAGGAAGGCCGGCGTGGCAAGGGCGGCGCCCATCGCGGTCAGTGCGGCACGGCGGGTCAGTCTGGTCATCATGTTTCCTCCCTGAAAAATGACCGTCATTTCCGTCTTTCGCCCTCCCGCCGCTCTCCCTCCGGCGGAAAGGCCTGGCAGGCCCTAGCGGAACACCGGGGCGCGCTTCTCGAGGAAGGCCTTCAGCCCCTCCTCTGCATCCGGGCTGGTCTGGCTGACCGCGGCGCAGAGGCTCTCCGCGAAGAGGCCGTCCGACCGGCTCATGTCGTCGATCCGGCTGATCGCCTGGATCATCATGTAATTCGACAGCGTGGCGTTCTTCGCGATCTTCGCCGCCAGCTTCCGCGCCAGCGGCATCGCCTCGCCCTCGCCCACGGTGTAGTGGGTTAGCCCCAGCATGAAGCCCTCCTCGGCGCCGAACTTGCGCCCGGTCAGCATCATCTCGCACATCCGGTCGGCGCCGATGATCCGGCCGACATGGACCGTGGCGCCGCCGCCGACGAAGATGCCGCGCATCCCCTCGGGCAGCTGGAAGACGGTGGAGGGCTCGGCGATGCGCACATGCGTGGCGCAGGCCATCTCGAGCCCGCCGCCGATCACCGCGCCGAACATCGCCGAGATCACCGGCAGGCCGGAATAGCGGATCGTCTCCATCACCCGGTGCCAGTTGCGGCTGTGGCGCATGGTGCCCTCCGCATCGCGCGAGACATGCTCGGACAGGTCGAGCCCCGAGCAGTAATGGCCTTCGGTCCCGGTCAGGATCACCACGCGCACGCCCTCGGGCGGGGCGCGGAAGAAGCCGTCGATCAGCTCCATCAGCTCGTCGCACATCGCGTTGCGCTTGGCGGGGCGGTTCATGGTCAGCGTGGCGATCGCGCCGTCGATTCCGACCTTCAGCATGTCATCGGCCATGGGGGTGTCCTTCTTCATTTCGGCGGCATCCTCGCTGCCCCGTCCAGCCGGATGACGGAGCCGTTCAGCATCGGGTTCTCGACGATCGCCTGCACCAGCTGGGCGTATTCGCGGGGCTGCCCCATCCGCGAGGGGAAGGGGACGTTCTTCGTGATCTCGGCGCGCACCTCGTCCGGCAGGCCCGCGCTCATCGCGGTCTCGAAGATGCCCGGGGCGATCGCCATGACGCGGATGCCGAAGCGGGCGAATTCGCGCGCGGCCGGCAGGGTCATCGAGGCGACCCCGCCCTTGGAGGCGGAATAGGCGGCCTGGCCGATCTGCCCGTCCTCGATCGCGACCGAGGCGGTATTGACGATCACGCCGCGGGCGCCGTCGCCGTCGAGCGGCTCCAGCGCGGCCATCGCGCGGGCGGCCAGGTTCATGACGGCATAGGTGCCGATCAGGTTGACGCGGACGGTGCGCTCGAAAAGCTCGATGGTCAGGCTGCCGTCGCGCGGCAGGATCCGCTGGGCCGTGCCGATCCCGGCGCAGGAGACCGCAATGCGCGGCACGGCATTCCGTTCGGCAAGATCGGCGAAGACCCGCTCCAGCGCGGCGCTGTCGGTGACGTCCGCGGCATAGGCCATGCCGCCGATCCCGGCGGCAACGTCGCGCGCCGCCTCTTCGCTGCGGTCCAGAACGGCGACGGTCGCGCCCTCTCCGGCGAGCCTCTGCGCGGTTGCCGCGCCGAGCCCGCTGCCGGCGCCTGTCACCAGCGCCACAGCTCCTCCGATTTGCATCGAATCTCCTCCCTGTTGCCTCAACAATTCCCGCGCATGATTGTTCTGTCAATCAACAAATGTCGGACACAACATAACCGGGGCGCGTGCGGCCGCGGCGAGCCGCGCGGAGGAGTTCAACCGGGGGGAGTCGCAAAGCCCTGCACTGAGCGGAAATCCGCCATGCGCCCGCCGGGAGGCTAAGCGGCCGGAGCGGCTTTTCAAGCTGTGCTCACGGAAATTGTGATCTGCCGGAAGGGGCCTGCGTCAAAGCTCCCTCTGGCGCTTCTTCGGCATTGTTAAGCTTGGAAAGTTTGCGCCCGTGTCGCGCAAATCCTGCGCCTTTGACATCGCTTTTCGCGAAAGTGAAATCGTATCAATGGCCTGCAATGTGTTTTGCAGTTGCAGAAAATGCGACAGCGTGACACCTACGCCCAACTCAGGGTCACGCGTATCGCGCGCCCAGTTCCTGGCGTGCCAAACGGGTGCGCCTGTGCTTCCTTGAGAGAGGATCAACGACACGATGTCCTCTCGTCCAAAACCGAGAGGTACGTGTGAAAACTCTCCTGCAAACCGTCCTGCTGGCCGTCGCGGCCGCCGCCCTTTCCGGGTGTCAGTTCGACGTGCTGCATCCCGCCGGTTGGGTCGGGGCGCAGCAACGCGATCTGCTTGTGATCTCTACGCTTCTCATGCTGATCGTCATCATCCCCGTCCTCTTCATGGCCGTCTACTTCCCGCTGAAGTACCGCGCCGACCGCGAGGACAAATCGGATTACGAACCCGAATTCGCGCACTCGAACAAGCTCGAGGCGATTGTCTGGGGCGGTCCGATCGTCATCATCCTCGTCCTGGGCTGGCTGACCTGGGTCTATACCCACAAACTCGACCCCTACCGCCCGCTCGACGTGGCGGCTGAGCCGATCGAAGTCGAAGCGGTCTCGCTCGACTGGAAATGGCTCTTCATCTATCCGCAATACGGCATCGCCTCTGTCAACGAGCTGGCGATCCCCGAAGGCCGTCCGGTCAATTTCCGCCTGACCTCCTCCACCGTGATGAACACCTTCTCGGTGCCCGCGCTCGGCGGCATGATCTACTCGATGGCCGGGATGGAGACCAAGCTCCACCTGATCGCCGACGAGACCGGCACCTTCGCCGGGCGCTCCGCGCACTATTCCGGTCCGGGCTTCTCCTGGATGACCTTCGACACGCTGTCGATGGAAGAGGGCGATTTCGACGCCTGGGTCGAGAAGGCCCGCGCCGATGGCGCCGAGCTGACCCGTGCCTCCTACCTGGAGCTCGAGAAGCCGACCATCGCCGAGCCGGTGCATTTCTACGCCTCCGTGACCGACGGTCTCTTCGACCGCATCCGCGGCATGTGCGTGGAAGAGGGGCAGATCTGCATGGACCAGATGATGATGATCGACGAGCAGGGCGGCGGCGGCCTCGACGGCATCGCCCTGGAACCGCTCTTCGAATACGACGAGAAGCGCGCCGTCGACGGCTTCGGCAACCTGCTGCCCTCCTCGGAAGAGAGCGCGCAGAACTTCTCCGACATCGACGATGCCTACCTCCTGGCCATGCTGAAGTCCGATCCGGACCTGCTGTGCCGCACGACCCCGGAGCAAACCAATGGCTACTGAACTCGCCCACACCTCCCCTCCCGAGACGTGGTCTCCGATCTTCGGGCGGCTGACCTGGGACTGGATCCCCTATCACGAGCCGATCCTGGTCGGCACCTTCGCGGCCATCGCGCTCGGCGGCCTCGCCGTGCTGATCCTGATGACCAAGTTCCGGCTCTGGGGCCCGTTCTGGCATGACTGGGTCACCACGATCGACCACAAGAAGATCGGCATCATGTACATGGCGCTCGGCTTCATCATGTTCGTGCGCGGCTTCGCCGACGCGATCATGATGCGGGCGCAGCAGGCCATGGCGGCCGGCGGCGCGGAGGGCTACCTGCCGCCGCACCACTTCGACCAGGTCTTCACGGCGCATGGCGTCATCATGATCTTCTTCGTGGCGATGGCCTTCATCACCGGGATCATGAACTACGTCATGCCGCTGCAGATCGGCGCGCGCGACGTGGCCTTCCCGTTCCTGAACAACTTCTCCTTCTGGATGACGGTTGCAGGCGCGATCCTGGTGAACCTCTCGCTCTTCATCGGCGAATTCGCCCGGGTCGGCTGGCTGGCCTTCCCGCCATTGTCGGGGGCGAGCTTCTCGACAGGGCCGGGGATGGACTACTACCTGTGGTCGCTGCAGATCGCCGGGATCGGGACGACATTGTCCGGGATCAACATGGTCGCGACCATCCTGAAGATGCGCGCGCCCGGCATGCGCCTCTTCGACATGCCGATCTTCGCCTGGACGACGCTCTGCACCAACTTCCTGATCGTGGCCGCCTTCCCGGTGCTGACCGCCACGCTCACCATGCTGACCCTCGACCGCTACATCGGCACGCATTTCTTCACCAATGACATGGGCGGGAATGCGATGATGTACGTCAACCTCATCTGGATCTGGGGCCACCCGGAGGTCTACATCCTGATCCTGCCGATCTTCGGCGTGTTCTCGGAAATCGTCGCGACCTTCTCGGGCAAGCCGATCTTCGGCTACAAGACCATGGTCTGGGCGACCGCCTGCATCATGGTGCTCAGCTTCGTCGTGTGGCTGCACCACTTCTTCACCATGGGCTCCGGCGCCAGCGTGAATGCCTTCTTCGGCATCACCACGATGATCATCGCGGTGCCGACAGGGGTGAAGGTCTTCAACTGGATCTTCACGATGTACAAGGGCTCGGTCCGCATGGAGACCCCGATGCTCTGGACCATCGGCTTCATCGTGACCTTCACCATCGGCGGCATGACCGGCGTCCTGCTGGCCGTTCCCCCGGTCGACTTCCAGCTGCACAACACGCTCTTCCTGATCGCGCACTTCCATAACGTGATCATCGGCGGCGTGGTCTTCGGCGTCTATGCCGCGGTCAGCTACTGGTGGCCCAAGGCCTTCGGCTTCAAGCTCGACGACACCTGGATGCGCCGCAGCTTCTGGCTCTGGTTCGTCGGCTTCTACTTCGCCTTCATGCCGCTCTACGCGCTCGGCCTGATGGGCGTGACCCGCCGGATGAACGCCTACATGGACACCGCCTGGCAGATCTACTTCATCGTCGCCGCCTTCGGCGCGGTGCTGATCCTCGGCGGCATCGCCTGCGGCTTCATCGGCGGCTTCGTCTCGGTGGTGAACCGCAAGAAGCTGGCCTGCGGCCCGGATCCGTGGAACGCGCGGACCCTCGACTGGGCGACCCAGTCGCCGGTGGCGCCCTACAACTTCCCCGAGGATGTCCAGGTCACCGGCCGCGACATGTTCTGGAAGATGAAAGAGCAGGGCTTCAAGTGGTCGGGCCATTTCCACGACATCCACATGCCCAAGGGCACGTCCTCCGGCATCGTGCTGGCGGCCATGGCCACGGTCTTCGGCTTCGCGATGATCTGGTACATGTGGTGGCTGGCGATCATCAGCTTCATCGGCTGCGTCGCCTACGGGATCGCCCATACCTTCAACTATGACCGCGACTTCTACATTCCTGCCAAGGATGTCGAGGCAAACGAAGCCAAGGACGCGCTCGCATGACCATGATCGACACGCCAATCACCGGACCCATCAAGGGTCCGGAAGGCCCCGAGCATCATCCGGATCACCACGAACACCACGCCCATCACGCCAGCCCGACCCCCATCGGGTTCTGGATCTACCTGATGAGCGACTGCATCATCTTCGGCACGCTCTTCGCGACCTATGCCGTCCTGGGCAACGGCTTCGCCGGCGGTCCGGGGCCGAAGGACCTGTTCGAGCCGGGCTTCGTCTTCATCGAGACGGCCTTCCTGCTCTTCTCGTCGATCACCTTCGGGATGGGCATGCTGCGCGCCGACAAGGGCGACGTGAGCGGGCTGCTGAGATGGCTGGGCATCACCGCCGTGTTCGGCCTGCTCTTCATCGGGATGGAACTCTACGAATTCCGCCACCTGATCCATATCGGCGCCGGTCCCGACCGCTCGGCCTTCCTGTCGTCCTTCTTCCTGCTGGTCGGCACGCACGGCCTGCACGTGACCTTCGGTCTCGTCTGGATGGCCACGCTCGCGGCCCAGCTGAAGTGGAAGGGCGGTCTCAACGAGGCCAATAGCCGCCGCCTGGGCACGCTCAGCATGTTCTGGCACTTCCTCGACCTGATCTGGATCGGGGTGTTCTCCTTCGTCTACCTGGTGAGGCTCATCTGATGTCCGATCACTCCCATTCCTCGGGAAGCCACGGCACCTTCGGGAGCCTGATGACTGGCTTCGGGCTCGCCGGCGTGCTGACGCTGATCCCCTTCGGCCTGGTGATGTTCGACCCCGGCTGGTCGCGCAATCTCATGATCGGGCTGATCATGGGCCTCGGCGGCCTGCAGGTGCTGGTGCATCTGGTCTACTTCCTGCATCTCAACAGCTCGAGCGAAGAAGGCTGGACCCTGTCCGCGACCATCTTCGCGATCGTCATCCTGGTGATCGTGCTGGCGGGCTCGCTCTGGGTCATGCACAACATGAACGTCAACATGATGCCGATGACCGACGGCAACATGGGCGGCGTGCCCGACCTGCCGGCGGCAGGCAGCGGCCATGGCGGCCACGAGTAGGGCCATGGGCGCAGGCGTCTCCTCCGGCCGCCGGCCCCGCCGCTGGGGCCGGATCCTGGCGGTGACGCTTGCGGCAGCCATCGGCCTGGGCGGGTTCTCCGCCCTGGCCGTCTGGCAGGTCAAGCGGCTCCACTGGAAGCTCGACCTGATCGAACGCGTCGATGCCCGCGTCCATGCCGCGCCGGTCCCGGTTCCGGGACAGGCCGACTGGCCGGGGATCACCCGCGAGGGCGACGAGTACCGCCATGTCACCGTGACGGGCGAATACCTTCCCGATGCCGACATCCCGATCTACGTTCCCTCGGACTGGGGACCGGCCTACTGGATCCTGACGCCGCTGAAGCAGGCCGACGGCTCCATCGTCATGGTCAACCGCGGCATGGCGCCCGAGACCGAGCTTGCCGATCTGCCGCCGGCGCCCGCGGGCGAGGTCACCGTGACCGGCCTGCTGCGGATCAGCGAGGACAAGGGCTGGCTCTTCTCGCAGGACAACGATCCGGCGAACCGCAAGTGGTACCGCCGCGACATCGGCTCGATCACCGGGACGCTGGACTACGACCCGGCGGCGCCGTTCTTCGTCGATGCCGATCTGGTCGATCCCGACGCCTGGCCGCGGGCCGGCATGACGGTGGTCCAGTTCCGCAACGCCCATCTCAGCTACGCGCTGACCTGGGGCGCGCTCGCGCTGCTGGTGGCGGGGGGCTACGGCCTCTTCCTGCGCCAGGAATTCCGCGGCCGCGACGAGGCGTGAGCCTCCGGCCCCGACGGATCAAGCCCCGCTTTCCATCCGGAAGGCGGGGCTTTTCCGTTCCCGGCTAGCGGTGCCGGAGCTCAGTGCCCGGGCAGGTCCGGGGCCGGCGCGTATTCGTCGCCCTGCAGCTCGGCCGTGTCGAAGGCCTCGAGCCGCGCGAACTGCGCCTCCACGTCCTCTGCGAAGAACGCCGCCGCGATGGCGCGGGCCAGCCGCTTGGCCCCGGTGCTGACCGCCGGGATGTCCCCCGAGACCTTGCCATGGCTCAGCATCGCCGCGTCGTTGAAGCAGTGGATCCGCGCCAGCGCCGGGCAGGCGCCTTGGGTCTTCTCGCGGAAGGTGAAGTCGTCTCTCAGATAGGGCGAGGCGCCGAGGGCGCCGTCCTTCGCCAGGCCCTCCGGGAAATCCGGCCGGTCGGCCCAGCTCAGCACATGCGGCGCGATATCCGCCAGCTCCGCGCGGTCGGCGAAGTCGTTGCGGAAGCCCGTGGCGGCGATGAGGAAATCCGTCTCGAAGCTGCCCCGGCTGGTGTCGACCCGCAGCCGCGCCCCGGCCGGGGCGGCGCCTGTCACGGCGCAGCCCATGTGGAACTGCGCGTTCGGATGCGACGAGACCCGCAGCACCGAATGGCGCGGCGGCGGCACCTGCTCGCGGGCGCAGTAGTCGTGGATCTTCAGCTTCCAGGCATCGGGGACGACGGCCAGCCCTTCGACCGTGCCGGGGCTGCCGATGCCGGTCAGCTTGTTCACCGCCGGGATGCTCTCGCGCCGGATCAGCAGGTCGACCCGTGCGGCCCCGGCCTCGAGCGCGGTGGCGGCATTGTCCATGGCCGAGGCGCCCGCGCCGATCACCGCCACGTCGCGCCCCGCGAGCGCGGCGAAGTCGATATCGTCGGCGCTATGCGCCCAGTAGCGGCGGTCGAGCCCTTGCAGCACTTCGGGCACCGCGCCGCCGCCGAGCCCCGAGCGCCCGGTGGCCAGCACCACGCGGCGCGCCAGCAGGCTCTCCGGCCCGTCCGGCGTCGCCAGCTCCACCCGCAGCAGATCGCCCTCGCCGCAGAGCCCGGTCAGCCGAGTGCCGTTGCGGACGGGCAGGGCCAGCACCTTCCGGTACCAGCGCAGGTAGTCCATCCACTGGCCCTTCGGGATCTTGCCAAGCGCCTCCCAGGCCGCGGCGCCCCATTGCGCGGTGAACCAGGCGCGGAAGGTGAGGGCGGGCAGGTCGAGCGCCGGGCCGGTCAGGCTCTTCGGAGAGCGCAGCGTGCGCATCCGCGCGAAGGTCTCCCACGGGCCCTCGTATCCCTCGGGCGAAGCGTCGACGGCGAGGCTGCGGTCAATGCCCCAGAGCCGCAGCTGCGCCAGCGCCGCGAGCCCGCACATCCCCGCGCCGACGACCAGCACGTCGGTCACGCCCTCGCGCGGCGGCACCCAGGGGTTCGCGGGCAGGTCGAGACAGGCCAGATCCTCGGCCAGCCGGGCCTCCAGCGCGGCGAGGCTCATGCGATCGCCCGCGCTTCGGCCCCATGGCGGAACCGCGCCGTGCCCGGATCGCACAGATAGTCGGCGGCGCGCGTCTCGGCCTCGCGGGCCAGCGCGGCCACGCCGCCGAGGATGCGGGCGACCTCGTCTTCGGAATGCAGCCAGGAGAGGTTCAGTCGGACCCAGCCCGGCTTCTCCATCTCGTGCCCCTCGCTCAGCCGCCCGAAGAGCCGGTCCGAACCTTCCTCGTCGATGCCGAGGAGCTGGTGCGCATAGGGCCCGGCGCAGGCGCAGCCGCCGCGGGCCTGGATGCCGTGGATGTCCGAGAGCATGCGGGTGAAAAGCTGGTGATGCACATGGCCCGACGCGCCGCGGATGCGGAAGGAGAGGATCGGCAGCGCCTCGCCGCCGGAACGGTCGAGCATCTCGATCTCGGGCACATCCGCCCAGGCAGCGCGGGCGCGCGCGGTCAGCGCGGCATCGATCTCCTGGATGCGCGCGGTCCCGGCCGCGTCCTTGACCAGCATCGCCAGTGCCGCGCGGATGTCGCCGACGACATTCGGCGTGCCGCCTTCCTCGCGCGCCTCGACCCGGGCGGAGTAGTTGTGCCGCCAGGGCGAGACGAAGGTCACCGTGCCGCCGCCCGGGGCGGTGGGCGTCAGGCGCCCGGCGACGCTGTCGCGGATCACCGCCACGCCCGAGGCGCCGGGCCCGCCGGGGAACTTGTGCGCCGAGAAGACGATCGCGTCCTTCGCCGTGGCGCCGGTGCCCATGTCCATCGGCAGGTAGGGCGCGCCGCCGGCATAGTCCCAGATCGCCAGCGCGCCGCGGGCCTTCAGGAGCCGCGTGACCGGATCGGGATCGGTGAGGATGCCGGTGACATTCGAGGCGGCCGAGAAGCTGCCGATGACCAGCCCGCCCGGCACTTCGTCGAGGATCTGCTGCAGATGGCCGAGGTCGATGCCGCCCTCGCGGCCCGGCCGCACGGTGCGGATCGCCGCGCCGCTCTCGCGCCAGGGCAGGATGTTGGAATGGTGCTCGTAGGGGCCGTGGATCACGGTGACGCGCTCGCCCGCGCGGACGCGCTCCTCGATCTGCAGGAGCCGGGCGATCCGGTTCAGCCCGGCGGTGGCGCCCGACCCGGCGAAGATCACATGCGCATCGGTCCCGGCACTGACCAGCCGCGCGATGGTGGCGCGGGCCTCCTCGCG
This sequence comes from Poseidonocella sp. HB161398, assembly GCF_005870025.1. Taxonomy (GTDB): domain Bacteria; phylum Pseudomonadota; class Alphaproteobacteria; order Rhodobacterales; family Rhodobacteraceae; genus Mangrovicoccus. Next base: position 3,557 of record NZ_VATA01000018.1, on the reverse strand, counting down.
CATCCGCGTCATGGTTTCGCCGCAGAGGCTCGCCTCGGTATGGCTGTTGGCGTACCAGGGCAGGACCTCGGTCGCGACGAACTCCTCGACCTGGCGCAGCGCGCGGCCCGAGGCGACGTAGTCGGCATAGAGCAGCCGCTGCGTGCCGTAGGGCGTCTCGAAGGGCATGTCGCGCCCGATCAGCCCGTCGCGCAGGTGGTCGAGGATGTCGGCGCGGTCCAGCGCGGACCGGAAACGCAGGAGGGCAGTCATCGCAGAAGCTCCGGGGCTCAGGTGGCGACGGTCATCTTCTCGATCCCGTAGAGCCTGTCCGCCACGATCAGCGCGACCACCGCCAGCAGGAGCTGGAGCGTGGAGAGCGCGGCGATCGAGGGATCGAACTGGTGCTCCATATAGGCCAGCATCACCACGGGGAGGGTGTTGGTCTGGGCCGAACCGAAGAAGTAGCTGACCGGCAGGTTGTCGAAGGAGGTCAGGAAGGAGAAGAGGCAGCCCGCGGCGATGCCCGGCCGGATGAGCGGCAGCGTCACCTCGCGGAAGGTGGTGAAGCGCGAGGCGCCGAGGATCATCGCGGCCTCTTCATAGGCCGGGGAGATGCCGCGGTAGACCGCCGTCACGGTGCGGATCACGTAGGGCAGGCAGATCACCGTATGGACGATGCAGAGCGCCAGGAAGGACACCCCGAAGCCGAGAGCCGAGAGGAAGAAGAGCGAGGCGAAGCCGATCACGATCATCGGCATCGACAGGGGCGACAGCAGGAAGGTCGTGATCGCCGTCGCCCAGCCCGAGCGGCTGCGCGCCAGGTAGAGCGCGGCGGGAATGCCCAGAAGGCAGCTGGCCACGGTGGCGACCACGGCCAGTTCCAGCGACACGATCAGCGAGTCGATGAAGGGCTGGTACTCGAAGATCCGCGCGAACCATTTCATCGACCAGCCCGGGATCGGGAAGGCCGCATAGCCCGCCGAGGTGAACGAGATCACCACCACGACGAGGATCGGCAGCAGCATGAAGACGAAGAAGGCCGCGGTGAAGAGCCAGAGCAGGATGTCGGTCAGGCGCATCTCACACCCCCTGCCGGCGCACGAGGCGCAGCTGCAGCCAGAGGCAGCCGACCGCGATGACGAGGAGGATCGTGCTCATGGTCGAGGCCAGCGCGAAGTCGCGGGTGGTGTTGAACTGCTGGTAGATCAAGAGCGGCAGGGTCTGGAAGCCGCCGCCGAGCAGCACGAGCGTGACGAAGGAGCCATTGGCGATCATGAAGACCAGGATCGCGCCGGTGCCGATCCCGTCCATGGTCAAAGGCAGCGTCACCTCGCGGAAGGCCCGCCAGCGCGAGGCGCCGAGCATCAGCGCGCCTTCCTCCAGCCGCCGGTCGACGCCCTGCAGGACGGAGGCGATCGAGAGGACGGCGAAGGGCACCAGCACATGCACGAGCGCGGCGATGGCGAGCCCGGGCGTGTTCAGCCAGCGCAGCGGCGCGTCGAGGATCCCCAGATCCTGCACCAGCCACTGGTTGACCAGCCCGCGCCGGGCGAAGAGCACCTGCCAGCCGAAGGTCCGCATGATGATCGAGGTCAGGAGCGGCGCGATCAGCATGAAGACGATCATGCCCGAGAACCGCCCCGACTTGCGCACCAGGACATAGGCGACCGGATAGGCGATGACGACCGAGATCGCCGCGACCGCGGCCGAGAGCACGACGGTCTCGACGATCACGCCGAGATAGAAGCGGTCGGTCAGGAAGGCGGCATAGCGCGCCAGGGTGAACCCGCTGCCCTCCTCCGGGGCGAAGGAGCGCAGCGAATTGTCGAAGAGCGGCATCACGAAGAACACCGCGAGGAAGATCAGCGCCGGCGCCAGCAGCAAGCTGCGGCGGTGCCTGGCGGCGAAGGAGGAAACGGTGTCGGACATGATTTGCTCGCGGTATCAGGGGCCCTTCCGGCGGGTTCAGGAGTAGGGAGGGGCAGCCGCCGGAAGGGCAGGGTCGCAAGACCGGCTTACATGCCGATCTCGCGGTTCCAGCGATCGACCCACTCGTTCCTGACGCGGGCGATCTCGGCGTAGGGGGGCAGGATCGCGTCGCTCATCGACGGCACGCGGGCGGCGAGCTTCTCGGAATACTGCACCTTCTTGTTGGTCACGCCGTAATTCAGGATGTCGGCGAATTTCGACTGGTTCACCGGGTCGAGCATCTCGTTGATGTAGTCCCACGCGAGCGGCGAGGCGTGTTTCGGCTTCTGCACAGCGACCGTGGTCATGGCGCCGCCCTCTTCGGGGTTGATGAAGTCGATCCAGTCGACGCCCTCGTCGACATGGTTCCAGGTGCGGCCGTCGAAATAGATGCCCAGATCGGCCTCGCCCGAGGCGAGGTGGTTGAAGAAGTCGTTCGGCCCGGCCCAGAAGACCAGGTTGTCCTTCATCTTTGCCATCGCCTCGAAGAACGGGTCCACGTTGTCGACCGTGCCGCCAAGCGCGTTGTTCAGCGCCCAGAGGAAGAAGACCGGGGTCGGCCCGTAGGAGATCGACGGCACCGAGGCGATGAAATCGCCCGCGGCCACGCCCTCGACGAAGGCGGCAAAGCTCTTCGGCGGCTCGGAGACATACTGCTTGTTGTAGGTGATCCCGCCGACGCCGTAGTCGAAATAGGTGCCCTTGCCGAGGCAGGCATCGGTGAATTCCTGCGGGATGTCCGCGAGGTTCGGCAGCTTCTCGACGGTGAAGTCGTCCATCAGGTCGCCCTCGGCCGCGATCACGGCCAGGTCGGGCGTCATGATCAGCACGTCGAGCGGCGGGTTCTCGGGATTGGCCTCGACCTGCGCCAGCCACTGCGCCGGGCCGCCCAGCGACACGGTGCCGGTCGCGCCGGTCTTCGCCTCGAAGGGCGCGACGAAGCAGTCGCGGATCGCCTGTTCCCAGACGCCGCCATAGGCGGTGACGTTCAGGACGTTCTCCTGCGCGCGCAGCGGCAGGCCCGAGAGGCCGGCCAGGCCGGTGGCGGCGCTGGCGCCGAGAAAATGCCGTCTGTTCAGTTTCATGGGTCTCTCCGTTGGTTGCGGCACGGCGGGTCCGCGCTCTGTGTGTGTCAGGTCAGGGCGGCGAGGCAGGTCTCGAGCCGCCGGGAGGCGGTCTCGCGCTGCGCTTCGCTGGCGGGGCTGCGGGGGAAGGCGGAGGGCAGATCCGCCAGCACGGTCTCGAAGATCTCGCGGCGGCGGCTCTGGCGGCCGGAGAGCGGCAGCCTCAGCAGCGCGGCATTCAGCCGGTCCATCAGCGCTGGCGCGAAGATGCCGTCCCATGCCTCGCGCTCGGGGCCGAAGACAGTGCCCTCGGCGCCTGTCTGGCGGGCGCGCAGTTTCGCGGTGGCCTCCGCGTCGATCCGGCCGTCGATCAGGCTGACGCCATAGGCGGCGCGGGCATGATCGGCGGTGACGAAGCCCGCCTCGACATCGGCCAGCACGGCCTCGGCGTCGCGGTCGAGCGGATTGCCCCAGCCGCCGGCGCCCGGAGTGCGGAAGGTGACGATGTCGCCCGCCTCGACCTCCAGCACGTCGATCTTGCCG
>NZ_VATA01000179.1 GCF_005870025.1 Poseidonocella sp. HB161398 | reverse complement strand
CGCAAAGGGCGCCCGTGTCGCACGGACGCCACCGACCAGCTTCAAATGTTTCCAAGCACTTGCGAAAAGGGGGCAGAATGACCAACCGCTCGCAATTGGCCTGACGAGATTTTCCACGGAATTGGAGTCGATCTCGATCCGTCCGTCCGTCAGGAAGGTCTGCAGCCCGTCCCAATGATTGTGGATGTAGGCGAGCTTCTCGCCCAGCCGGGATTTGGCCGAGACCCGGCGCCGCTGCTCCTGCAGCCAGGTGCCGAAGGCCGCGACCAGCGGCGCGGTGCGGGCCTGGCGGGCCGAGAGGCGCTGGCCGGGGCCCATGCCGCGGATCTCGGCCTCGATCCGGTAGAACTCGGCGATGCGGCGGAGGCCCTCGGCAGCAATCTCCGACCCGTCGCGATCGAAGACCTCCTTCAGCTTGCGCCGCGCGTGTGCCCAGCAATGGGCGACGGTGACCGGGGCGCCGCCCTTTCGGGAGGGGCGGGTCAGGCGGTTGTAGCCTGGATATCCGTCGAGTTGCAGGACGCCGTCGAAGCCGGCCAGGAATGTCTCGGCATGCTCGCCGCCGCGGCCGGGGGCGTAGAAATAGACCACGCCGGGCGGGTCGTCCCCGCCCCAGGCACGATCGTCGCGGGCGAGCGCCCAGAGATATCCCGTCTTGGTCCTGCCCCTGCCGGGATCCAGCACCGGCGCCGTTGTTTCGTCCATGAAGAGCTTGGATGAGCTTTTCAGGTGCTCCGCCAGCCGGTCCACCACCGGGCCGAGATGAAAGGCCGCCGTGCCGACCCAGTCGGCCAGCGTGCTGCGGTCGAGGGACAGGCCCGAGCGGGCGAAGATCTGGCTCTGGCGGTACAACGGGGAATGATCCGCGTACTTGCAGACAGCGACATGGGCGATCAGCGCCTCGGTGGGCAGCCCGCCCTCGATCAGGTGCGCAGGCGCCGGAGCCTGGATGACGCCGTCGGTGCAGATCCGGCAGGCGTATTTCGGGCGGATCGTGACGATGACGCGGAACTGCGCCGGAACGATGTCGAGGCGTTGGGTCCGGTCCTCGCCGATCCGGTGCATGCGCCCGCAGCCGCAGGGGCAGTCGAGGCTCGCGGGCTCGATGGTCTCCTCGATCCGGGGCAGATCGGCCGGGAGATTGCCGCGGTTGCGCTTCGCGGCGGGTCTCTTGCGAGGAGCATCCCCGGGAGTGGATGGCTCCGCCGCCTTCTGCGCTTCGACCTCGGCCACGGCCGTTTCCAGATCCTCGAAAGCCAGCTGCCGCTCGTCTTCGCTGAGTTTCTCGGACTTCTTCCCGTAAAGGGCCTGGTTCAGCTCGGCGATCAGGTTCTCCTGGCGGCGGGTGATCTCCTCCAGCTCGGCCACCCGGGCAGCTTGCGCCTGCAATGCCTCGAAGGCCGCCCGGTATTCCGGGGGCAGGACGGACAGGTCGAGATCGGCGGCGGGGGTCATGCATGCAGCATAGCCCGGAGCGCGCCACTGCAGGCGTGGAAAAGACCCCGCGAGTCATTCCGCCACAGCAGGCCGCCTGGCTTCGAGCGCCTTCACCTTGCGCCAGTCCAGCCCGGCAAACAGCGCCTCGAACTGTGCGCGGTTCAACGACATCACCCCGTCGGTCACGGGAGGCCAGACGAAGCCGGAATCTTCCAGGCGCTTGTACGCCATCACGAGACCTGTGCCGTCCCAGAACAGGATCTTCAGCCTGTCGGCCCGTTTCGCACGGAAGACAAAGACAGCGCCCGCGAAAGGGTCCTCCTTCAAGGCCGACTGCACCAGCGCGGCCAGGCCGTCATGGCCTTTCCTGAAGTCGACGGGCTTCGTGGCTATCAAAATGCGCACCCGGTCGGACGGGATCATGCCAGCGCCCGCACCACGGAGGCGATCCGCTCTGCCGACGCGCCGGGCTCGAGCCGCACGGTCACCGCGCCGACGGCGATCTCGACGCTGCCGCTGGCAGAAGGCCCCGTATCCGTCGGCGATTCCGCCGGGGCCACCATCAGCGACACGAACTCGACCGCGTCCTCGGGGGCTGGCAGCACCAGCCGGCCGTCCCGCGCCATCCGCCGCCAGGCCGAGACCTGGTTGGCCTGCAGCCCGTGCCGCGCGGCCACCGCGTTCACGGTCGCGCCGGGGCGCAGCGTCTCGGCGACAATCTCCGCCTTCAGCTCGTCCGGCCACTTCCGGTTCCTGCGCTGCGTCTCGCGCTCGTTCGTGAGAACCTCAAAATGTGCGCTCATTGAGAAAGTCACTCCCTGCTCGTTGCAGGAAATGAGATCTCAGAACCGCCGTCTCACAAACAGGTGGGACCCAGGCTTCGCTTACAATACAAGGCGCGGTTTGGCGGTCTTGAGGTGTCGGATGCCCGACGTCTCAGGGCGCTTGAGGACGAGAACGCCAAGCTGAAGAAGCTGCTGGCAGAGGCCATGCTCGAGCGCGCCAGTGAAGGCGCCATTGGTTCGAGCCCAATGGCGCGCGCGATCCTGAAGGATGCCGCGTCGCGAAAGTGGTAACGCCCGGCGTGAGGCGGGAAGCGGTGGCACATGTCGTGGCGTTCCACGGGGTGAGCCAACGACGGGCGTGCAAGGCTTTGGCGGTGGACCGGTCGAGCGTGCGCTATCGCAGCGTGCGACCGGAT
>NZ_VATA01000178.1 GCF_005870025.1 Poseidonocella sp. HB161398 | reverse complement strand
CATCGCGAAGCCCATGCAGGACATGGTCAGGATGCCGGTGGCAAAGCTGCCGATGCGGAAGAGCGCGAGGTTGATGACGGGTTCCGCCGCGCGGGTTTCAACGAAGAGGAACCCGGCCAGCGCGACGAGCGCCACTGCGCCCAGCCCGCAGCTGGCCGCCGAGCCCCAGGCGAAGAGCGACCCGCCCAGGCTGAAGAGCAGCAGGAGCGCGGAGGCCCCGATCACCAAGAGCAGCGCCCCGGCATAGTCGATGCGGTGCCTGCGCCGGGGCGGAGAGGGCGGGAGCGCCGTCCACAGAAGGGCCAGCGCCAGGGCGCCCAGCGGCAGGTTGATGTAGAACACCCATCTCCAGGACAGGAGCGTGGTCAGCGCCCCGCCGAGAAGCGGTCCGGCGAGGCTTGAGAAGGCGAAAGCGCCCGAGAAGAGCCCTTGGTACCGGACCCTTTCGCGCGGCGTGACCAGGTCGCTCACCACGGTCTGGGAGAGCGTCATGATGCCCCCTGCGCCGATCCCCTGCACGAAGCGGAAGGCGATGAGCTGCCCCATGGTCTGCGCGAGCCCGCAGAGCATGGACATGATCAGGAAGAGCGCCACCGCGCCGAGGAGGAAGGGACGGCGGCCGAACATGTCCGACATCTTGCCGTAAATCGGGGTGGAGACGGTATTGGCCAGCATGAAGGCCGTGACCACCCAGCTGAGATGCGACAGTCCGCCAAGGTCCGAGGCCATGCGGGGCAGGGCGGTGTTCACGATGCTCTGGTCGAGCGCGGCCAGCGCCATGGCCACCAGCAGCCCGGCAAAGACGCGGCGCAAATGCGCTGGTAGCCAGCGCGAGGGAGAGGTGTCTGTCATGGTGCCGTCTTTCCGCAGGCGCGGGGGGTCAGTCGCGCGTCCATTCCTTCAGGTGTCCGTCCGCCGTGAACTCTGCCGTGAAGCCCGGAGCTTCAAGCGCGATCTCGTCGCCGAGCTCCATTTCCCCCAGCCGGGTTCCGGCCGTCAGCGCGGTGGTGGCGTAGATCATCTCGGCCACATCGCTGCGTAACGGCGGCATCACCTCGCCCAGGGGCATGGTGCCGTGACGGGACGCCTCGATCCTGTCCAGGGTGCCGTCGTGGTGCAGGTCGACCTCGACGCGGTCGCCGCCCGGCAGGATGCCGGTCAGATCGGGGCCTACCTTGTCGGGATGCCTCCGCGCCGCGGTCAGGTTCAAAGTCCTTTCGACGACGGCGATATCCGGCGTCCGGAGCAGGTAGTCGTGCGCCGCGACGGCGGTGCCGGGAGCCGTCAGCATCAGAAGCGGAAGGAAGAAGTGCATTTGTGTCATGAAGTTATTCGCCAAAGGCATTTGCAGATGGATACTTGTACGGCTGTCGCCGCGTTTCCCGTCGTTTTCGGGCATTCGCACCCGGGCCGCGGAACAGCCTCGGGGCGATGCCCCGAGGCATGCCGGGCTCCAGAGGCCGTGCATGTCTCATACCCTGATCAGGGCCTTGCCGGAAAAGTCGCGATCCTTCAGCGCCTGAAGGTGGGCGGGCAGGCATTCGAAGTCTCTGGCCAGGGCAGGCTCGGGCGCCAGCCGGGCTGTCACGAGGTCATCGAAGATCCCGGCAGCCGCACGGCGCAATGCATGCCAGTCGCGTGCATCGCCGTGAACATGCAGCGCCCCGAGGGCGACTTCGTGCAGGGAGATGCACCGCGCGAAGGCCTCGCCGCCCCAGCCGCCAACGCGGCCCTGGATGCAGACGAGATGCCCGTTGGCCCGCAGATGCGGGAAAAGGCCCGCCGCTGCCTCGGGCCCGCGCAGGTCGATCGCCGCGCCATAGGCTGCTCGCGGCAGCTCGGCGTTCCAGGGCAGGACCGCGGCTCCCTGCGCAACCAGGCGGTCATGATGGCGGGGGTGGCACTGCGCCGTGACCTTCCAGCCTGCCCGGATCGCCAGCGGCACCAGATAGGTTCCGACCCCGCCGCCCGCACCGGCGACCAGCAGGATGCCCGGCTGGGCCGGCAGCTTGCCGAGCGCCAGCCAGGCGGTCAGGCCGGGACAGGGCACCGAAGCGGCGACCTCCAGATCCAGCGCGGCGGGAACCGGCAGCAGCGCGCGCGCCGCGACCGGCGTGGTCTCGGCAAAGCTTCCCCGTCCGCCGAGCCAGGTGTGATAGGCCACCCTCTGTCCCAGCCATGCCCCGGGAACATCCGCGCCTGCGGCGATCACGATGCCCGCGCCGTCGCAGCCCGGCACCTTGCCGGGCCGCCACGTGTCGCTGCCCAGCACCTTCCAGTCGACCGGGTTGAGGCCGATCACCGCGTTGCGCACCAGCACCTCGCCCGGGCGAGGCGGCGCAACGGGCCGCTCGGCCAGGGCCAGGCCATGGGGGTCCCGGCCGCTTTGCCAGGTCCAGGCCCGGTGGTGCGATGGCGGTTCAGTCCCGCGCATCGCCAGACGCCGCCGCCTTGGCCAGGTCCGCCAGCTTCCGGCCCGTGCTGCGCGCCGATTGCGGGTTCTGTCCGGTCACCAGACGGCCGTCGACGGCTGTCGTGTCGGTCCAGTCGGGACCGGGCGCCATCTCCGCGCCGAGCTCCGCCAGCCGCGAGGACAGCAGGAAGGGCACCACGTCCTGCAGCCCGACCGCACGTTCCTCGGCATCGGTGAAGGCGGCG
>NZ_VATA01000177.1 GCF_005870025.1 Poseidonocella sp. HB161398 | reverse complement strand
CATCGCGAAGCCCATGCAGGACATGGTCAGGATGCCGGTGGCAAAGCTGCCGATGCGGAAGAGCGCGAGGTTGATGACGGGTTCCGCCGCGCGCGTTTCGACGAAGAGGAACCCGGCCAGCGCGGCGAGCGCCACTGCGCCCAGCCCGAAGCTGGCCGCCGAGCCCCAGGCGAAGAGCGACCCGCCCAGGCTGAACAGCAGCAGGAGCGCCGAGGCCCCGATCACCAAGAGCAGCGCCCCGGCATAGTCGATGCGGTGCCTGTGCCGGGGCGGAGAGGGCGGGAGCGCCGTCCACAGAAGGGCCAGCGCCAGGGCGCCCAGCGGCAGTTTGATGTAGAACACCCATCTCCACGACAGCAGCGTGGTCAGCACCCCGCCGAGAAGCGGTCCGGCGAGGCTTGAGAAGGCGAAAGCGCCCGAGAAGAGCCCTTGGTAGCGGACCCTTTCGCGCGGCGCGACCAGGTCGCTCACCACGGTCTGGGAGAGCGTCATGATGCCTCCTGCGCCGATTCCCTGCACGAAGCGGAAGGCGATGAGCTGCCCCATGCCCTGCGCGAGCCCGCAGAGCATGGACATGATCAGGAAGAGCGCCACCGCGCCGAGGAGGAAGGGACGGCGGCCGAACATGTCCGACATCTTGCCGTAGATCCGGGTGGAGACGGTATTGGCCAGCATGAAGGCCGTGACCACCCAGCTGAGATGCGACAGTCCGCCAAGGTCAGAGGCCATGCGGGGCAGGGCGGTGTTCACGATGCTCTGGTCGAGCGCGGCCAGCGCCGTGGCGACCAGCAGCCCGGCAAAGACGCGGCGCAAATGCGCTGGAATCCAGCGCGAGGAAGAGGTGTCTGTCATTGTGCCGTCTTTCCGCAGGCGCGGGGGTCAGTCGCGCTTCCATTCCTTCAGGTGACCGTCTGCCGTGAACTCCGCCGTGAAGCCCGGACCTTCAAGCGCGATCTCGTCGCCGAGCTCCATTTCCCGCAGCCGGGTTCCGGCCGTCAGCGCGGTGGTGGCGTAGAGCGCCTCTGCCACATCGCTGCGCAGCAGCGGCACCAGCTCGCCCAGGGGCATGGTGCCGTGATGCGGCGCCTCGATCCTGTCCACGGTGCCGTCGTGGTGCAGGTCGACCTCGATGCGGTCGCCGCCCGGCAGGATGCCGGTCAGGTCGGGGCCTTCCCCGTCGGGATGCCGCCGTGCACCGGTCAGGTTCAAGGTCCTTTCGACGACGACGATATCCTGCGTCCGGGGCAGGTAATCGCGCGCCAGGGCGGCGGAGCCGAGAGCTGTCAGCGTCAGAAGCGGAAGGAAGAAGCGCATTTGTGTCATGATGTTATTCGCCGGAGGCAATTGCAGATCGACCCTTCTACGGCTCGCGCCAGGTTTCCTGTCGCGGCGGGACAGCCGCAGGCAGGCCGTGGAACGGCTTCGCAGCGATGCCGCCGGGGCATGCCGTGCGCGAGGGGCCGTGCCTGTCTCATGCCCTGATGAGGGCCTTGCCGGAAAAGTCGCGGTCCCTGAGCGCGCGGAGGTGGGCGGGCAGGCATTCGAAGTCTCTGGCCACGACAGGCTCGGGCGCCAGCCGGCCGGTCTCGAGGTCATCGAAGATCCCGGCAGCCGCACGGCGCAATGCATGCCAGTCGCGGGCATCGCCATGAACATGCAGCGCCCCGAGGGCGACTTCGTGCAGGGAGATGCACCGCGCGAAGGCCTCGCCGCCCCAGCCGCCGACGCGGCCCTGGATGCAGACAAGATGCCCGTTGGCCCGCAGATGCGGGAACAGGCCCGCCGCGGCCTCGGGCCCGCGCAGGTCGATCGCCGCGGCATGGGCCGCCCGCGGCAGCTCGGCGTTCCAGGGCAGGACCGCGGCTCCCTGCGCAACCAGGCGGTCATGATGGCGGGGGTGGCACTGCGCGGTGACCTTCCAGCCTGCCCGGATCGCCAGCTGCACCAGATAGGTTCCGACCCCGCCGCCCGCACCGGCAACCAGCAGGCTGCCCGGCTCGGTCGGCAGCTTGCCGAGCGCCAGCCAGGCGGTCAGGCCGGGACAGGGCACCGAAGCCGCGACCTCCAGATCCAGCCCGGCGGGAACCGGCAGCAGCGCGCGTGCCGCGACCGGCGTGGTCTCGGCAAAGCTTCCCTGCCCGCCGAGCCAGGCGTGATAGGCGACGCGCTGCCCCAGCCATGCCCCGGGCACATCCGCGCCGACGGCGATCACGATGCCCGCGCCGTCGCAGCCCGGCACCTTGCCCGGCCGCCACGTGTCGCTGCCCAGCACCTTCCAGTCGACCGGGTTGAGGCCGATCACCGCGTTGCGCACCAGCACCTCGCCCGGGCGGGGCGCCGCGACGGGCTGCTCGGCCAGGACCAGATCATGCGGATCCCGGCCGCTTTGCCAGGTCCAGGCCCGGTGATGCGCCGGAAGGTCAGTCCCGCGCATTGCCGGCCTCCGCCGCCCTGACCGCCTCCGCCAGCCGCCGGCCAGTGCTGGCCGCCGATTGCGGGTTCTGTCCGGTCACCAGACGGCCGTCGACGGCTGTCGTGTCGGTCCAGTCGGCACCGGGCGTCATGTCCGCGCCGAGCTCCGCCAGCCGCGAGGACAGCAGGAAGGGCACCACGTCCTGCAGCCCGACCGCACGTTCCTCGGCATCGGTGAAGGCGGCG
>NZ_VATA01000176.1 GCF_005870025.1 Poseidonocella sp. HB161398 | reverse complement strand
ACCGCGCTCGGCATACCCGTCACTGTGGCCGTAGGATAAGTCCGTCCGGGGAAAGGGGAACCGCGCTCAGCCCCCGATTTGTGCAACAAGGCCGAGGTCATTCGTCCTCTCCGTCCGCCCGCCGGCCCTCGCATGGCTCCGGGCGTTCCATGCTTCGGTCCGTCCACAGGGCGGCCCGATCCAGCTCTGCCGGACCGCGTGTCACCCCCAAATCGCCGCCGCCTTTTTTCTCAGGACCAGGAGCGCTGCCTTCTCCTTGCGCCTCAGCTCCCGCTCATTCGGCGGGCAGACAGTCCCCCGGACTGTCTGCCGATCCGCCTCATTGTTGGATCCGCTTCCGGTCGTCCTTCGTTTCGCGGGCAATCCGCGCCGAGGCCGTCCGGTCCCAGTCATTCGCCATCTCGCAGGCTTCGCGCCAAAGGGAGATCTGCTCGGGAAATATCCCGCGGCAGCGGCAATAGTCCCCCAGTTCCGTCTCGTTCAGCGCGGCGGCCTCGATCACCGCCGCGAGCTTGTCTCTGGACGTCCACCCTTCGACATTTGCGTCGGCTTCGGGCAGCAGCTTGCCCTTCGCCCGCGCTACCGCGCGCCATTTCGCGAGCGTGCCCCGCGAGATCCCTTCCTCAACCGACAACCGGTTCAAGGGTATGCTGTTCGGCGGCAGCATCTTTGCGAGAACCGCCGCCTTTCGTTCTGGTAAGTAAGCCAATCGTCAACCTGTCCCGCCCGCATCGATGCATAGTTTCAGATTGAAGGACGGTGACAACTACCCGCACGAGGGGGCCTTCCATGCAGCCACAACCTCTCCGTATGCCGGTCATTGCGATGCTCGGTTGATCCGTTTCAGACCATTCGGAAAACCATCTGTTTTGACGGACGTTACCTACTCACTGGTTTCGACGATCACGATATCACGCTCGGAAGCGCCTTTGGCGAAATATACCGCCTCTTGGTATTCCGGTGAATTGTAGCATGCCAATGCCTCTTCGATGCTTTCAAACCGCACGATAACCTGCCGGGGATGCTCGCGCCCTTCGAGCTGCACATAATTTCCGCCCCGTGCGATGATCGTTCCGCCATGAAGCTCAACCGCCGGGCCAGAGAGCTTCCTGTAATTATCATAGGCCTCGCTGTTGAGAACGGTAACATGGGCGATCCAGAGTGCGGGCATTTCAAAGCCTCCTGACTGACTGCAAGTATAGGGTGGAGATTTTCGAGATTTCCAAGTCTTGCAGCACTGAGAATTCGGTATCAAGGAGCCAGCTCACTCAACGTGGCACCCTGCGCGGACTTGAGCAAGGCCGATAGAAGGTTCAGATCTGACTCAGGACCTGGTCGCCTGCAAGATGCTTGTTTAAGACACCCTGCAGAACCCTAATTTTCCTGTTCGGCGTGCTTTCTCTGCGAAGGCGGTCCGGCAGGAAAAGCCATCATTCGAACATCGAGGCCGGATAGAATTTTTCTTCCGCCCAGGCGCCATCCTCGGCTTTGAGGATCATATATGCCCCTTTGGGCGTACCGCTTTCATCCATGGTCAGCGGGCCGGATGCGCCTTCCAGATCGATATCTTCACCGGCAGAAATCGCGGCCTTTCCCTCCGAGAAGCTCGTCACTTTCGTTCCCTTTTCGGAAACATCCCGCAGCACGGCATTGATGCCTTCGCCGGTGCAGTTTGCGGATGCCTGGAGCGACAGCGCGACGAGATTGACCATGTCGAACGCATTCGCGGAGAAAGGCAGGGGATCGCCCCCGGTTTCGCGACGCGTCAATTCCGCGAAAGCCTTGTACTCGTCGAGGGTATTGTCGGCCTCCGCCAGTTCGACATAGGCGCGGTCGTTGAGGATGCGGGGGTCGAGCGCCTCGAAGGTGTAGGGCACGGCAAGGTCGGAGGTCAGCAGCCATTCGCCCTCATATCCGCCCGCCGCGGCCTCCTTCATGACGGTTATGCCGGATTCCTGCCCGCCGGCGAGGTAGATCGCGTCCGGGTTATGCGACAGCACCGAGATCAGCTCGGCCTGGTAGGAGGGCTGGCCGGGATTGTAGATGATCATGTCGGTCAGCTCGATCCCGGCCGCGGTCACCGCCTCGCGCGCGACCTGCGCGGGCGAGATGGTGGATTCCTCGTTCTGGATCAGGAAGGCCACGGATTTGTAGCCCTTTTCGGCCATCCACAGCCCCGAGGCCGCGCCGTCGCCCAGATCCGAGGAGACCGTGCGGTAGACATAGTCGCCGCCGATCTCGTTCAGGGTGATCGTGCCGGCATAGGGCGAGAGCAGAACCGTCTTTCGGCGCTTGGCCAAGTCGACCAGCGCCACCATCTCGCCCGAGGCCGGGCCGAGGATCGCCACCGCACCCTCGCTGTCGATCATCTTGTTGGCCTCGCGGATCGCCTGTTCGGCCGAGCCGCCGGTATCGGCCACCACGGTGCGCAGCGGGCCGCAATTGGTGCCCCCGGCCGCGTTGACCTCATCGACGCCCAGCTGCACGGCATCGGCGACGATCTTGCCGAATTCGCCCAGCTCGCCGGTCAGCGGCACGAGGATGCCCAGCGTGACGCCATCGGTCTGGGCGAAGGCCGGTTGCACGGCCGTCAGGGCGGTGGTCAGGGCGGCAAGCGCCGCCGCGGATCTTGCAAATGTCATGATCTGTCTTCCTGTTGGCTTGCGTTCTTTTCTTTGCTTGCGGCTCCGCGCCCGGCAGGCGCGGCGCCCTTGTCGCGGAGGTCAGTGC
>NZ_VATA01000175.1 GCF_005870025.1 Poseidonocella sp. HB161398 | reverse complement strand
GGGGCCGCCGCGCCTCCGACCGCGGATCGTACAGCCGCTTTGCCAAGGCGGTCGCCGAGGCGGAACTCACCCGCTTCATCAAGCCCGACCTGCAGGCGGACCTGTTCAGCTGGAGCGTTGACGAGGCGGCCATTGCCCGCGCCGAGCTTTTCGACGGCAAGCTCGCGCTCCTGACCAATGTCGCCGATCTCGGCGCGGCCGAAGCCGTCGCCCGCTACAAGTCGCTGGCCGACATCGAGCGCGGGTTCCGCGTCCTGAAGTCAGACATCGAGATCGCTCCGGTCCACCACCGCCTGCCGGATCGCATCCGCGCCCATGCCCTCATCTGCTTCCTGGCCCTGGTCCTCTACCGCGTCATGCGGATGCGGCTGAAGGCGAAGGGCCATTCCGCCAGCCCGCGCACCGCGCTCGACCTGCTCGCGCGCATTCACCGCCATGAGGCCCGGATTGCCGATCGGAAGCTCGACGGCATCACCACCCCAAGCCCCGAACAATTGGAGCTCTTCGACACACTGAACCTGTCAAAACCCGCCTGACCAAGCCGCTGTAGTTACATTTTCGGCATTTGCGCCTTAACAATATCAGCCACTTACGCGTCTAGCTGTCGAACTAGGGGAAGCCATTCCGTCGGGGCGTCGCGGCCGTCAGCAGGCCTACAGCGACGCGGCGATCCAGGCCTGCCTTACCCTCAAGATCCTCCTCGGGGTGCCGCTCCGCCAGGGTGAGCCAGTGAGGCGCCATTGGTTCGAGCCCACTGGCGAACGGTTTCGTGGCGAGCCTGCTCGAACTGTCTAGGCTCGACTGGTCCGTGCCGAACTTCAGCACTCTGTCACGCCGCCAGAGTGAGACGGGACCGTGGCGCCAGTGGCGCCGCGACAGCCCGTCGAACATTAGACGTGATCATTCCGTATCGCGGCTCGAAGGGGCAGCTGCACCTGCTCGTCCCCTCTCGGGCATTGCTGCGCAATACCCTGCCGGGCAGCGGACAGCACCGGCATCAAGGTGGAAGGCGAAGGCGAGTGGCATACGCGCAAGCATGGCGGCTCGAAACGGCGCATTCGCGGTGCCGCTCGGACCGGTGGCGCGGCCCGCTCATGGCGCAAGATTCACCTCGGAATCGACGAGGAAACATTGGAAATCCGGGCCGTCGAGGTGACGTCCGGCAATGTCGGCGATGCGCCGATGCTGCCGGACCTGCTTGCCCAGATCCCGGGGGAGGAGGAGATCGGATCTGTTGCGCAAATCCCGCGAGGGATTCATCTCGTGAATCCATCACGGCAGCTGTGCATCATGAGCAGCGCGGCCCCCCCGACGATCTGGTTCGACCCCGAGATGAGCTGGGATGCCACGCCGTCGGGCCGGCTCGGCCGCCAGCAGACCTATGGCAGTGCCGCCATCCCGGCCTGCCTTGCCTTGAAAATCCTATTCAGCATGGTGCCGCGACAGACGACCGGGGTCGTCGAGAGCTTGCTGCGGCTGGTCGGCCCGGACTGGACGGTGCCCGGCTTCGGCACGCGATCCCGGCGTCAGGAGTCCTTGGCGGCGACCATCCCCTGCCGCGGCTCCAAGGGCCCGCTCCATCTGCTGATCGACAGCACGGGATCAAGGTCGAGGGTGAAGGCGAGTGGCACGCTCTAACAGGCTGCAGAAAAAGTCGGGCGAGCGGAATTGTCTTCCGTCTCGCTGGGCGTGATTGCGCTATCTTCCATCCGTTCCCTGCCACTTGGCGCAGATGGCGCCGCGGCCGCCGTCTTCAGATGGCCAGCAGCCGCGGCAGCCGGGCAAGATTTGCCGCCGCCAGCGCGAGGATGAAGCGCGAGCGCAGCCTCTCGACGCCGCGATAGACCGCCTGCGCCGCGCCGCCGACCGTCTTTGACCATCCGAAAAGCTCCTCGATGCGTTTCCGGGGCCGTTGCGAGAGGGCATGGCCCTCGTGCCGCGTGGTCCGTCTGCCGATGGCCGAAAACCGCGCCTTCTGCGCGACATGCGGGGCGATGCAGGCCCGCCGGCAATCGGCCGCGAACCCGGCCACGTCATGGGTGTCGCCAGCGGTCGCTCGGACCGGTGGCGCAATCGCCGGCAACTCCGCGCCCGGCGTCAGCCGTCTCGTCGACCCCGGCGACTGCCGGTGCATCATGTCGAGCGCCGCCTTGCGTTCGGCACGGCCACAGGCCTGGGTCAGCTCGCCCTGGACCGCAAGCCCGCTGCGCAATCGGCGCGTTCCCCGGACCGGTGGCGGAACACGCCTCATCTCCATGACAGCATGCCCCATGAAGCACAGCATCGCGCCGGTGCCGGGCGACTTCCGGTAGAGCCGCGCCTCCGGA
The DNA here is from genome assembly GCF_005870025.1 of Poseidonocella sp. HB161398. GTDB lineage: Bacteria > Pseudomonadota > Alphaproteobacteria > Rhodobacterales > Rhodobacteraceae > Mangrovicoccus. The sequence continues at coordinate 532 of NZ_VATA01000175.1, read as the reverse complement.
TCGGTGGTCGAGGCATGCGTCGTGTTCGAGCGCTTCTCGCCCTTGAAGTTCACTTCGGCATTGCGGCTGCGGCTGGCGGGGCGGGCCATCGGGCGGGGTTCCGGACCGGGCTGCGGGGACGGGTCCTGCGGGGCGGCATCCTGTGCCGGAGGATCGCCGGGATCGCCGTCCTTCGGCGGCCTGCCATCCTCCTTCGGCCGGAGGCTCTTCATCGACGCCCAGGCTTTCACTAGCGTGCCGTCGACCGAGAAATGGTCGTCCGACAGCAGCGGCGCGACCTCGCGATGCGCCAGGAATGAGGAGGATCGGAAAACCGTCCGGGGGACGGTTTCCCCGACGAATGCCATCACCTTGCGCGACATGTCCGAAGTCAGCAGCCGGTCGCGGTTCCTGCTGAACACGGTCGGGACCCAAACCGCGTCGTCGATGCCGAGGCCGACGAACCAGCGGAACAGCAGGTTGTCGTCCAGCTGCTCCATCAGCTGCCGTTCGGAGCGGGCCGAGCAGAGGATCTGGAGCAGGCTGGCCCGGA
>NZ_VATA01000174.1 GCF_005870025.1 Poseidonocella sp. HB161398 | reverse complement strand
GTTTCGCCGAGGGCGGAGCCCTTCGAGCAGAGGCGGCCGCGATTGGCGGGGTGGGCGGGGTCGCCCTTGATGGCGAGGTCGCCCGTGCCGTCGGGCGCGGCGATCACGCCGCAGCCGACGCCGCAATAGGGGCAGGTGGTGCGGGTGCTCCCGCCGGCTCCGGGCGCGGCCATCACGCGGCGCTCCGGTCCGCAAGGGCGGCGAGATCGAGCAGCAGGCGGCCGCCCTCGACCTTCACCGGATAGGTCGTCGCGACCTCGGTATCCGCCCCCTGCGCCGCGCCGGTGGCGAAGTCGAAGACGCGGTTGTGCAGCGGGCAGGTCACCGATGCGCCATGCACGATCCCCTCGCTCAGCGGGCCGCCCTTGTGGGGGCAGGCGTCGTCCAGCGCATAGACCTCGTCCGCGCCGGTGCGGAACACCGCGATGCAGCCCCGGCTGGTCTTGACCACCCGCGCCCCGCGCTGCGGGATGTCCGCCAGCGCGCCGATATCCGTCCAGCCCGTCATTCCGCTGCCTCCAGGTCGATGGTCGCGATCGGAGAGGACCAGGAGGCCCGCTCCTCTGCCGTGACGAGCGCCGCCCAGGGGTCGGTCTGGTAGACGCTCTGGGAGATGTCGAAGCGCGCGTTGAGCGCGCGGCGCTCGGCCGGGTCGGAGAGCACCTCCTTCACCCAGTCGAGCCCCGCCTTCGCCACCCATTTATACGGGCGGTCCAGGTACTTGGCATGCTCGCGGTAGAGCTGGATGAAGGCGGTCGACCACTCGATCGCCTCTTCCTCGGTGGCGACGTCGACCAGCCGCTCGGTCTCCTTGACGTCCATGCCCGCCGCGCCCGCGACGCCGATCTGGTAGCCGCTATCGACGCAGACGATGCCCACGTCCTTGCAGGTCGCCTCGGCGCAGTTGCGCGGGCAGCCCGAGACGGCGAGCTTCACCTTGTGCGGCGTCCAGCTGCCCCAGAGCCGCTTCTCCAGCTTGATCCCGAGCCCGGTGGAATCCTGCGTGCCGAAGCGGCACCAGTCCGAGCCGACGCAGGTCTTCACCGTCCTCAGACCCTTGGTGTAGGCATGCCCCGAGACCATGCCGGCATCGTTCAGATCCTTCCAGATCGCGGGCAGATCCTCCTTCTTCACGCCCAGCAGGTCGATCCGCTGGCCGCCGGTGACCTTGACCGCGGCATCGTATTTCTTCGCCGCCGCGGCGATCGCCAGCAGCTCCTCGGGCGTGGTCATGCCGCCCCACATCCGCGGCATCACCGAATAGGTGCCGTCCTTCTGGATATTGGCGTGGTTCCTCTCGTTGACGAAGCGGGACTGCGGGTCGTCGCGGTACTCGAGCGGCCAGTCGGCCAGCAGGTAGTAGTTGATGGCGGGGCGGCAGACATGGCAGCCGTCCTTGGTCGTCCAGCCCAGCTCCTGCCAGACGGCCGCCTGCGATTTCAGTTCGCGCGCCTTGATCAGGCGGCGGACATCCTCGTGCGAGAGCTCCGTGCAGCCGCAGACCGGCTGGGCCTGCGGGAGGGCGAAGCCGTCGCCCAGCGTCAGCGCCAGCACCTGTTCGACGAGCCCGGTGCAGGTGCCGCAGGAGGCCGAGGCCTTGCAGCCCGCGCGCAGCGCGCCGATGTCATGGGCGCCCGCATTGATCGCCGCCACGACCTGGCCCTTGGAAACGCCGTTGCAGCCGCAGATCTCCGCCTCATCCGGCAGCGCTGCAACGGCCGCCATAGGGTCCGGCGCGGTCCCCCCCTGGAAGGAGGGGCCGAAGATCAGCGTCTCGCGCATCTCCGAGACATCGGTGCCGTCCTTGATCAGCCCGAAGAACCAGGCGCCGTCGGCGGTGTCGCCGTACATCACCGCGCCGAGCAGCCGGTCCTCCTTCAGCACCAGGCGCTTGTAGACGCCGCGCGCCGGGTCGCGGAAGACGATGTCCTCGCGCCCCTCGCCCTCGGCGAAATCCCCCGCCGAGAAGAGGTCGCAGCCGGTGACCTTCAGCTTGGTGGCCACCTCGACCGGGGCGAAGGCCGCCGCCTCGCCCGCCAGCGTGCGCGCCAGGACCTTGGCCATGTCGAAGAGCGGCGCGACCAGGCCGAAGACGGCGCCCCGGTGCTCGACGCATTCGCCGACCGCCAGGATGTCCGGGTCGGAGGTGACGCAGCGGTCGTCGATGACGATGCCGCGCCCGGTCTCCAGCCCGGCCGCCTTGCCGAGCGCGGTGCCCGGGCGGATGCCCACCGCCATGACGATCAGGTCGGCGGGGATCTCGGTGCCGTCCTCGAGCCGCAGCCCCTCGGCGCGGTCCTGGCCGTAGATCTCCTTCGAGCTGGCCGAGCAGTGGATCGCGATGCCGCGCTCGGCCAGCGCCTTCTCCAGCAGGTAGCCGGCCGAGGGGTCGAGCTGGCGCTCCATCAGGTGGCCGGCGAGATGGACGACGCTGACCTCCATGCCGCGCAGGCGAAGACCGGCGGCGGCCTCGAGGCCCAGGAGGCCGCCGCCGATCACCACGGCCCGCGCGCCAGGGGTGGCGGCGGCCGCGATCATGGTGTTGGTGTCGTCGAGATCGCGGTAGGCGATGACGCCGGGCAGGTCATGGCCGGGCATCGGGATGATGAAGGGGGTCGATCCGGTGGCGAGGACGAGCTTGTCATAGGGCGTCTCGCCCTTTGCGGTGACAACGACCTTGCGGCCGCGGTCGATCGCCGTGACCGGCTCGCCGAAGCGGGTCTCGACGCCGTGGCTGTCGTACCAGTCCGCGTCATGGGTGACGATTTCGCCGTAGGATTTCTCGCCGGAGAGCACGGGGGAGAGCATGATGCGGTTGTAGTTCCCGCGCGGCTCGGCATTGAAGAGCGTGACCTCGTAGGCATCGGGCGCCAGCGAGAACAGCTCCTCCAGAGCCCGCCCCGACGCCATCCCGGCGCCGATGATCACTAG
>NZ_VATA01000173.1 GCF_005870025.1 Poseidonocella sp. HB161398 | reverse complement strand
CTGTTCAGCCGCACGCGGCAGGGGTTCTTCCTGACACCGCGCGGCGAGGCCCTGTCGGCACGGGTGGCGCGCGCCTTCGACCGGCTGGATCCGGCGCTGGCGCAGATCGCGCCTCGGCTGCAGCTGACCGCGACCACGGCGCAGCTGCAGGCGCTGATCGCGGTGGCGGAGGCCGAGAACTTCACCCTCGCCGCGCGCCGTCTGGGCCTGAGCCAGCCCACCGTCCACCGCGCCGTCAGCCAGCTGGAGCAGGAGGCGGAAACGCCGCTCTTCGAGCGCATGGTCCATGGCATGGCGGCGACGCGCAGCTGCCAGGCGCTTGCCCAGGCGGCGGAACTGGGCTTTGCCGAGCTCGACCAGGCGGAGGCGGATCTGGCCGAGCTCGACGGGGCGGAGGCCGGGCAGATCGTCATCGGCTCGCTGCCCCTGGCGCGCTCGGTGCTGCTGCCGCAGGTGCTGGCGCGGTTCCGCCGCGCCCGCCCGACCCTGCCGGTGCGCGTGGTCGACGGGCTCTATGACGGGCTGCTGGCCGGGCTGCGCCGCGGGGCGGTCGACATGATGATCGGCGCCCTGCGCCAGCCCGCCCCGATCGGCGACGTGGTGCAGGAGGAACTGTTCCTGGACGGTCTCGCCTTCGTCGCCGCGCCCGGCCATCCGCTGGCCCGCGCGGGCGCGCTCGGCCCCGCCGAGCTGGCCGGGCATGCCTGGGTCGTGCCCCGCAGCGGAACGCCGGCGCGGCAGGGATTCGAACGGCTCTTCGCCGAGGCCGGGCTGCCCCTGCCCGCCAGCATCCTCGAGGCGGGCTCGATCCTGCTTATGCGCGAGCTTCTCCATCGCGGCGACTTCCTCGGCTGCATCTCGGCGCATCAGGCCGCGGCGGAAATCGCCCGCGGGCTTCTCGACCGGCTGCATGTGCCGGAAAACCTGCCCGGCAGGCCGATCGGCCTGACCATGCGCGCAGGCTGGCTGCCCACCGCGGCCCAGGCCGAGATGCTGGACATGGTGCGAGGCGAGGCCGCCGCGCTCCGGTCGCTATAGCGACAACTTATTCCGGGAGACGCGGTTCGAATTGGCGCGGAGCGCACTGGGCGGGCAGAACGGGCCGGCATGCGGCCTGCCATCCCGGCGGGCCCGGTTTCGGGAGGACCACACCATGCGCAGCGCAATCCTTGCCGCCGCTCTTGCCCTGACCGCCGGCGCGGCCACCGCCGAGGACTTCAAGTTCGCCAATTTCATGCCGCCGACCCACCCCTATGTCGCGGGCGCCTTCCAGCCCTTCGCCGACAGGGTCGCAGAGAAATCCGGCGGCGCGCTGACCGTCACGCTCTACAATGGCGGCGAGCTGGGCCCGGGTCCGGTGGAGCAGTACAGCCGCGTGCTCGACGGCGTGGCGGAACTGGGCATCTCGCTGCCGGGCTATACCGCCTCGACCTTCCCGCTGACCCTCGTTGCCGAGCTGCCCGGCGTGATCTCCACCGAGACCGGCACCGCCGACCTGTGGAACAACATCGAGCTGTTCCAGCCGGAATACCGCCGCGCGATCCTGGTGTCGCTGTGGTCCTCGGCGCCGAACGTCCTCTATACCCGCGACAAGGCGGTGCGCGCGCCCGAGGACATCAAGGGCCTGAAGATCCGCGTGCCCTCGCGCAATACCGGCCTGCTGGTCGAGGCCTGGGGCGCGACGCCGGTCTCGATGCCGGTCTCCGAGATCTACAATTCTCTGCAGACCGGCGTGATCGACGGCGCGATGATCGACACCACCGCGACCCGCGCCTTCCGGCTGGGCGAGGTGGCGAACTACCTGACCGTCGGCATGGAGACGACCAACTCGCCCTTCTTCATCCTCGCCAACCGCCAGGCCTTCAACGACCTCTCCGACGCGGACCAGACGGCGCTCCTCGAGGCCGGCAAGGAGGGGTCGGTGCTGGCCAACGAGACCCAGCTGAAGGTCGCCGCCGACGGGCTGGCCGCCTTCGCGGAGATGGACGGCCATGAGGTGATCGAGCTGACCCCCGAAGAGGCCGCGCCCTTCAACGCACTGGCCGACGGGGTGACGGCACGGGTCGTGGCCGAAACCGGCGGCTCCGCCCAGGCCATCGTCGATGCGCTGAAGCACTGAGATGGTGCGCAAGGCTGCCTCCGCCCTGTCGGCCATCACCGGCAGGGCCACGGCGGTCCTGGCCGTGATCGGCGGGATCGCCCTGATCGCCCTCGTCGTGCTGATCTTCGCGGGCGTCGTCATGCGCTACGCCCTCGGCCAGCCGATCCTGGGATCGAACGAGATCATCCAGCTTGCCGCCGTGGCGCTGGTGATGTCCGCCCTGCCCTACTGCACCTCGCTGAACGGGCATGTCGGCGTCGATGTCTTCGACCGGTTCCTCGGCTATTTCGGCCGCCGCGCGGGCGACGTGATGGCGCGGGTCCTGTCGGGCTGGGTGCTGGGCGTGCTGTGCCACCGCGCGGTGCTCAAGGCGCTCGACGCGGCCGAGTTCGGCGACGCCACCAACATGCTGGGCCTGCCGCTCTGGCCCTTCTACGCGATCCTCGCCCTCGGCACAGGGCTGGTCGTCGTCATCTTCGCGATCCAGTGCCTTGACGTGATCCTGAACGGAGCGGAGCAATGACCGACGTCACAGCCGGCCTCTTCGGCATCCTCGCGCTCTTCCTGCTGATGATCCTGCGCACGCCGGTGGCCTTTGCCATGCTCCTGGTCGGGTTCTTCGGCTACTGGGGGCTCTCGGGCTACCGCTCGGCCTCCGCCATGCTGCTGACCGAGAGCTATTCGGCGGTCTCCTCCTATTCGCTGATCGTGGTGCCGATGTTCGTGCTCCTCGGCAATGTCGCCTCGGCGGCGGGCTATTCGCGCGGGCTCTTCGACGCGGCCAATGCCTGGGTCGGGCGGATGCGCGGCGGGCTGGCCTCGGCCTCGGTGCTGGGCTGCGCCGCCTTCTCGGCGGTCTCGGGCTCGTCCGTCGCCACCGCGGTGACGCTGGGCAAGGTCGCCCTGCCGGAGATGAAGCG
>NZ_VATA01000172.1 GCF_005870025.1 Poseidonocella sp. HB161398 | reverse complement strand
CACAGCCTTTGCCCAGCCCGACCACGCGGCGGCCAAGACGCAATGGCGCCGGGTCGCGGATCAGATGCGCCCGAAGCCGCCAAAGCTCGCGGCTCATTCCGGAACCGCTTCACGGTTCTCGGCATCCCGATGACGGTGGCCGCAGGATAGATGTGCCGGGGACAGGGAATTCCGGCCATCAGCTGATTTGCCCAAGAGAGGCCGCGCCGTCAAAAGGCGTCCCGCCTAGCCCGCCTCCTGTCCGCGGCGCTGGCGCAGGCCGCAGCCCGCCATGGGGACCGACATCGCGGGGTTGAGACCGGCATCGCGCATCCGCTCGAGAAATCGCCCGAGCGCCGCAATCTGGAGGTCGGGGATCGCCGCCCCGGGAAGGCCCAGGGCCAGGGCGACGTCATCCGGCGCCGCCAGGGCTTCAGCCAGCGTCCAGAGCTGAAGCTGGGCACGGCGATCCGGTCCGGCCAGGGACGCCAGGAGCAGGCTTTCGCACTGCTGCAGCCGGGCAAATTCCTTGGCCACCGCCTCGTCCCGCCGGGACGCCATCGGGAGGATCCAGCCGCCTGCCACCGCCGCGATCCGCGCCAGGGGATCGCGCGCCACGGCCCTCAAGGCCTCTGGCGGGGTGTCCGGACCAAGCGCGAGAACCGGAAGCCCCGGCGCGGAGCGCAGCAGGTTCGACAGATGGGCCGACGGGTTGAGGGCTGCGGCAGAGAGCGGCCGGCCCTTCCCGGGCGGCGGGCGGAAGGCGGGCACCAGCCAGCTGCCTGCCCGGTCCGGTGCGAACCCCTCGAGCCCGTAGACTGCCAGATAGGGCGCCTTGCCCGGCGGCGCATCGCGGCGCGGAATGGCCGGGGTCAGGGGGGGCGGCACCGTCGCGCGGGCAGCGATGGACGCCGCGGCGCCGGAGCCCGAAGTGGCAGGCCCCGCGGCGGGATCGAGCGCCGCCGCATAGAGCCTGTCCGCACCCTCCCAGGCCTTGCGCAGGAAGAAATGCCCGCGGGCGATCTGCGGCAAGGCCCCGGCATGGTCGTCATAGAACATCACCGGCCGGCCAGTCCGGTCGAACGGCGCGAAGGTCAGGCTCCGTGCAGACAGGTCGCGGCTGTGGCGGCGCGCCATGGTCTGGAAGAACGCCTCGTCGGGGATCCAGACGCCGCGGAAATAGCGCCTGGCCCGCGGCAGGCCGGGATCGGCGAGGATCGCCTCCAGCGTTGCGCGGCTCAGGCACCACCATTGCGAGCCGAGACAGGGATCTAGCCCGGGCGGCAGGCGGCGCTGCCAGCCGACGGGCAGGGACCGCTGCAGCCGGGTCGAGAGATCGAAGAGCCGCCGCCTCTCGCGGTAGCCGAAGGGAAAGCGCAGGCCGAAGCGTTCCTCCTGCAGGCCGCCCATGACCCAGTCGGCACGCGAGATGCGCACCGACTCGATGAAGTCGCGCCCCGGCTGGTCCGCGAGGAACCGGTCGAGGTCCGCCACCGGACGCAGCGGCAGGCAGCTGCCGGAGACCAGGCAGACATGGCCGATCGCGGGATGGCGCGCCAGCAGGGCGCGGACCGCGCCGAGCGTCGCCTCGACCAGGTTCCAGCTGCCCCAGCCGCTGCGCCGCCGTTCCGCCAGGATCAGTCCCGGCAGCGCCGCCAGCCGCGCCAGCTGCTCGGGCGCGACCCGCGTGCCGCGATCGACATGCAGCGCGACCGGCATGCCCTGGGCGCAGAGGTGCTGTGCCACAGCCTCCACCCGGTCGAGCCGACCATGGCAGAGCATCACGCAGCCGGCGCTCATGCCCAGAGGCCGCGCGACATCAGCCCGAGCGCCTCGAGCTGGCGCCAGCCCGAGAAGCGGCGCGACCCGGGATGATGCAGCGCCACCGCGGTGCCGCCGCCCTGCAGATAGGCGCGGTATTCCGCCCCGCCGCGGTAATGCTCGCCGCGCTCCGCCTCCCGCGCGGCGCGCCCGGAAAGGCCGGGCAGGAGCTTTGTATGAAGCAGCACCCCGGTCGGCGCCTCCTCGCGGCGGAGGTTGAGCCCGCGCGGCAGCAGGTGATGGGTCGAGCTCACATAGGCCTGGCCGGGCTTCCAGCGCACCAGCGGCACCTTGTTCAGGGCCGGGGCGGCGCGGGGATCGGCGGCGAAGAAGGCCCGCTCGCGCGGCCCGCCCTGGATCCAGTCATGGCCGTAGCGGGGGTCGCGCTGCGCGCGGTAGCTGGCGCTGTCGAACCAGGGCAGCTGGTCGAGGATCCGGCCCCCGGGCCCCGCCGCGCCCGGGCCGCCATGGAGATCGAGCAGAAGCGCCGGCAGGCTGCGCAGCCCGCGCGCGTCGAGCCAGGCGCAGAGCGCGGGCAGCGGCCGGGTCTCCCAGTCGGGATAGATCAGCAGCTCGTCGGCATCGACGGTCAGGCACCATCGACCGCAGCCATGGCGCCGCTTCAGCGCCCCGAGCCAGTCCATGCCGAAGCGCGCGCGTCGGTAGGAGCCGCGGGCCGCCCAGAGCGAGACATCCGGCTGGGCCGCCAGCAGCGCGGCCGAGCCGTCTGTGCTGCCATTGTCGGCGATGTAGAACTGCGCCGCGCCGAGACGGCGGTAATGGTCGAGGAAGTCCGGCAAGCGCAGGGCCTCGTCGCGGATGCAGGCGAAGACCGCCGCGCCGTCGCTGCGGGCGGCGGGGGTAATGCGGCGCAGTTCCAGCCCCTTGCGCAGGCTGCGCAGCGCCAGCCGCTGCCGCCGAGCCCGCAGGACCAGGTTTTCCAGGCACTTGTCGACTCGCTGCACGCGCCGCCCTCCTGGCAACGTGCTATGGCCGGGTTGCTTAAGGCGCGGTTTACGCAAACGGAAAACGCCGCCCCGCGAGGGACGGCGTCTGGAATTTCCCTGGCCGGGACGGCGTTATTCGGCGGCGCTGCGCACCGAGGCGAAGTCGCGGAGGAATTCCGAGAATTCGCCGCTGAGCTCCTCGCGGTCCAGGCCGAAGGCGACGGTGGCCTGCAGGTAGCCGATCTTCGAGCCGCAGTCGTAGCGCTCGCCGCGGAAGCGGTAGCCGTAGACGCCGGTGCCGTCGATCTCGTCG
>NZ_VATA01000171.1 GCF_005870025.1 Poseidonocella sp. HB161398 | reverse complement strand
CCGCGCTCGGCATACCTGTCACCGAGCCCGTCGGATAAGTGCGTCTGGGGAAAGGGCAGGTCCGCGCTTCACGCCCTTTGCGCAACAAAGCCGGGACCAGTTCGTCGTGCGGTAGCGGGCAGGTGCAGGCTTGCTCATGCACCTCATCTAACCGCATGGTTTCACGATGTGACTCCTTTGCAAATTGAGTTCTGCAACATGTATAACCGCCCCATGCGCAAGAGGGTTTCTGGATCAGTTTCGCGCGCTGTCGGGTGCTGACATGTATCCGGCCTCTGTTGCGACCATCGTCGTGCCGCGGGCCCGTATGGTGTTCGCGGATCAGGCCCCAAATCAACGCCGCGTGCTCGAAGGCACTTTGTTGCAGGCTGGTTCCTCTGATCCCGTCTCACGACCGTTGCGCCAAACTGCTCCTTGCCCTCCTTCGCTCCGACGTCCTCGCGACCGTGACGGCTTATGCCGCCGCGACCGGAGACTGGTAGACGCCGCCCCGGGCTATCAGGGCCCAGACAATCCGCGCCATCTTGTTGGCAAGCGCCACCCGAGCCAGCATCGGCGGCTTGCGCGTCAGCATGCCGCCCAGCCATGTGCCCGGTCTCGCCGCGGCATGGACATGCCGTTTGATGATCACGCTGTTCGCGCCGATGATCAGCAGCCGCCTCAGGGAGCGCTCGCCCATCTTCGTCGTGGCGCCGAGGCGCTGCTTGCCACCGGTGGAATGCTGCCGGGGTGTCAGGCCCAGCCACGCGGCGAAGTCGCGCGCCTTGCGGAACGTCTCGGGTGGCGGCGCCAGGACCGCAATGGCGGTGGCGATCAGCGGCCCGATCCCCGGAATGGTCATCAGCCGCCGCGCAACCTCGTTCTCCTTGGCCCGCCGGGCGATCTCGGCATCGAGCGTGCCGATCTCCGTCTCGAGATGGCCGAGGGCTGCGACCAAGACCTTCAGGGTGGCAATGGCATCGGCGGGGAGACAGCTGTCGGGGTCTTCGACGATAGCGATCAGCTTCGCGGCGTTCGCGGAACCCTGCGGCTCGATTTGCCCGAACTCGCCGAGATGACCCCGGAGCGCATTGATCGCCTGCGTGCGCTGTCGGATCAGCAATTCGCGAATGCGAAAGACCATAGCAGCTCCTTGGGTCTTCTCACTCTTCACAGGTACGAAGCGCATGGTCGGGCGCATGGCCGCTTCGCAGATGGCCTCGGCATCGGCCGCATCACTCTTTTGGCGTTTCACGAACGGCTTCACGTAGGCGGGCGGGATCAACCGCACCTCATGGCCGAGCTTGCCGATCTCTCGGCCCCAGAAATGGGCCCCACCACAGGCTTCCATCGCCACGACGCAAGACGGCAGCTGCCCAAAGAAAGCCAGAACCTGATCCCGTCTCAGCTTCTTGCGCAGCACTGCACGACCCGAGGCATCAGCGCCGTGCGCCTGGAATACATTCTTCGCTAGGTCGAGCCCGACCGTGATAATATCCGACATGACCGTCCTCCTCCGTGGATCCTCGCAGACCCACCTTGGCACATCGATGCCGTCGGGGGGCGGTCACATCATCAACGCCCGTCATGACCAGAGCCGAATAGTAAGGCTACGCCGAAGGCCGTCTTGATTTAGCGCCCTTCCTCGTCGGCCATGATGCGTTCGATGACGTCGGGCTCGCACCGGGCGTCGAGCAGGAACTCGCGGACTCCGCCTTCCCAGGTGCGGATGTCGGCAAGGAACTCCTGCAGGCTTTCGATGCCGCGGGCCGTGAAGGTCGTGATCCCGCTCTCGGTGCCGTCGTCGACCCAGATCATCTCGCCGTAATCGATGTTGTCGGAATTGGCGCTGATGACCTCGATGAGCTCGAGGTTCTCATCGATCCGCCTCGCGACCTCGCCGATGGAAAGGACCTGCGTGACGCGGGCCATCAGGCGGCCGCCGCGGAGCGGCCTTCCGGCCGGGTCCAGTTGCAGGGAAGCAGTTCGGGCAGCCGCGAGACCGGCAGGTCGGAGATGCGCGCGATGGCGTCGGCAAGCCAGGCCTGGGGGGCGATGCCGTTCAGCTTGGCCGTGCCGGTCAGCGTGTACATGGCGGCGGCGCGGTGTTCGCCGCCCCGGTCGCGGGAGAAGCGGAAGAACACAGCCGGCGGGGCGGCTCCGGAGAAGGGGCCGTTCGCCCGCTCTCTCGGACGGATCGCGTTCGCGGGCTCACTCGCGGACATAGGTCCAGAGCCGCGCGGTTTTGGTCCCGCCACGCGCCAGCAGCGGCACTGTCGTGTCATCCATTGCCCAGCAGTTGATTGCGCGGCAATCAACGAGAGGGGCCATGCAGACGCTCGGCCGCCATGACATGCGCCTCGATCAGCGCGTGGAGCGGTTTCAGCAGTTCGGCCACGGCGCCCACCTGGTCGGCCAGCGTCGACAGGCTGAGCTCCACGCCTTCCCGGGCATAGCGTTCGGCCTGGCGGTTCAGCGGCAGATGCTGGCCGTACTTTTCGAAGACGATCATGGCCAGCAGGCTGGGACCGGCCCAGCCGCGCGGAATGGGGTGGAACGGCGCCGGGGGCTGGCTGGTTCGGGCAGCCCTCGAACCATTGGCGGGCATGCCCTCACTCTCGCACACCCGGCAGGTAAACTTCTCCCGGACCGTCTGGATCACCTTCCACTGCCGGGGGATGACCTCCAGCGTCTCGGTGACGTCCTCGCCCATCTTCACGATGCGGTCCGAGCCGCAACAGGAACAGGTCGTCGGCGCTTCGACCACCACCCGCTCGCGCGGCAGATGCTCGGGGAAGGACTTCTTCACGGGTCTGCGCCGCTCGAAAGCCGCGACCTTCGTTGCCTTATCTGCCGCCTGATCGGCCCGGGCCTTGACCTCGGCAGCGTCGGCCACCAGCTCCTCGAGCTGCAATTCCAGCTGGTCGAGCCGGGAGGTGCGTTCCGCGCCATGGCCGTACTTGTCGCGCCGCAAGAGCGCGATCTCGAGCTTGAGCGCCGCGATCATCGCCTCGGAGGTCGAGACCGCCGCGCGCGCCTGCGCGAGCTCGGCCTCGGCGGCCACGGCACGCGTGTCCGCCGCCGCAAGGGCGGCGCGCAGGCGGGCGATCTCGTCGGCGGCATCGGTCATGGGAGGAGACTATCATGCCGCCCCCGC
>NZ_VATA01000170.1 GCF_005870025.1 Poseidonocella sp. HB161398 | reverse complement strand
TTCCAGATCGGCAGCACGTTGTAGCCCGCGCCGAACTCGGCCTCGGACCCGTCGCGCATGCCGATCACGTTCAGCGCGGGCAGCATGGTCATGTAGGCATGGACCGCGCGCTGGTAGAAGAGTTCGGCAAGCAGCGACTGCGCCTCGTCTTCCGCCAGCCAGTTGCCATTGTTGATCTGTGCTGCCAGCGGCGGCAGGACCGCATCGCCGTCCTGTGCAAGTGCGGGCGCCGATACTGCGGTGCCGAAGCACAGCAGGCATGCGGACGCAATGCGTCCGGTTCGTTTTGACATCGTATCCCCCAGTCCCCAACAGGCCCGCCGGCCGGAAGGTGCACACCTACCTCCGGAGAGCCCTGCGGAAAGTGTGCGCGGAACATGCCTTTGAGTAAACACGTGAAGTATGCAGATACTGCCAAACCGGTCGAAAATGCGGTCGGCGGGGATCAGCCGCCAGGCCGGGTGTGCGACGGAAGCTCGCCGAACAACTCCCGGTAGAGCCCCGAGGCCCTGCCGGGCTCGGTCAGTCCCCAGCGGCGCTGCAGCACCGCAACTGGCGTGCCTGCATCCGCAAGGAGATCCCTGCGGAGCCCGTGCAGCCGGAGGCGCAGCACATGGCTCATCGGGGTTTCCCCCAGCTGCTCCAGGAAGGCGCGGTGCAGCGTTCTCGGCGAGGTCCCCGCGGCCTGCGAAATCGTGCCGATGGTGAGCGGCCGGTCCGGATGCGCCTCGATGAAGTCGCGCGCCCGCCTGGCCAGGAGCGCGTGGCGGCCCTGCCGGCGCGGTCCCGCGATGCGCTGCGCGGGGCGGGAGAAATGCGGCAGCAGCGCGGCGAAGAGCGCGTCGTGCAGCGTGCCGGGCTGGCACATGCCGCCGCGATGGACCGCATCCAGCGTTGCGGCAAGGGCTGCGATGCGGTTCTCGCAGAGCCTGTCGGGAAGGATGCCCGTGCCGCCGAGCGTCATCCGGTCGATGACGGCGCCGCGCTCCTCCGCAATCCGGTGCAGCGTCTCGTGATCGAGCGTCGCGGCCAGGTACATCGACCCCGGCGCATAGAGGGCGTCATGTTCGTCGCCGGGCCGGAACAGGCCGAGATTGTAGGAGGCGATGTCCTGGCCCCAGTGCCGCGACCCCGCCCCAGTGCGCAGCGCGACGCCGAAGGTGATCCGGTCCTGCGAAAGCGGCCCGCGCAGAGAAACACGGCTGTCGATCCGCCCGCTGGAGAAGGTGACGCCCTGATCCTGCGCGAACGCCAGGGAGCAGCGGAACGGTCCGCCCGACATCTGCAGTGCCTCGAGCCCCGCATCGCGAACGGCTTCGCCGAGCTCCTCGACCCGGTGGATCGGGGCAAGGCTCCAGGGGCTGTCAGCATGGTTTCTTCCGAGCGTCATGGCAATCAAGTCCCGCATGCAGATCGCGAGTGGAGGGGCAGTCCTGCCCGGGACAATGACAAACTGTCCTGCCAGGGTGCAACTCGTCTGGCCGCAGCCACACCTCTCCTTCTCATGGAATCCTGACGTAGCCCGGCGGGATCAGGCGCACGTCGTGACCCAGCGTGGCAATCTCGCGAGCCCAGTAGTGGGCAGTTGCACAGGCCTCCATGCCAATCAGGCACGGAGCGAGCCCTGCCAGCGTCTCGCGCCGGAGCTCGCGCCGGACCTTTTTCCTGACCACGAATTTCGGGTGCGGCGCCATGAGGCTGGAAGACGGACTTGGCAGTATCGATGCCCAATGTTCTGATCTGCGTGTGGATGGCCCCCCGTTTGCTGGGGTCAACACCACCAGCATGGCACATTGCGATGCCGGTGGGCTGGACCACGCCATCATGCCGGGACATGGGCACCTCCTGTCGCAGTCGACTCTCCATCCGGTGATGTGCTCCAATACCGTAGACTGAGTCTGGTTTCCTGGATGAACTTGTGCTGACGTTTCTTGTTTTCTTGACCGCGATGGTGCTGATCGTCTGTTCGTCCGGGATGCTGTCCGTGGTGATTGGACCCAAGGCTTGGTTCATCGGCGGTGTTGCGGCATTGGCATTTGCGGGTTGGGTCGCGACACACGTCGGCATTGCCCCCTTGGCCGTTATTGCCGGACTGATTTTCCTCGCGCCCTCCGTGTTCCTTGCGGCAATTGCCATCGTCTGCAACGCCAGGAACCGGAAGCTCCCGCCCCAGGAACACAAGACGTTCGGCGAAGTGGCGAAGGCTGCCCTGCGGCAAGCCATGCTGTAGAAAGTCCCCCATTCGCGGACATGCAACGGGTGAGTTCTAACCCGGTTGCGACACCGGTTCGGGTTCAGATTAGCCTGGAGAGTTCCTCGCGAAAAGCCTCGGCCGGGGTATCGACTATCTCTGGCGCGCAGAGCTCACCCACAAGATGGCCCGCTCGTGACGCTCACAAAGGTGCGTGCGTCAGATTCCATGACTACCACAGCTTTGGCAATCGGGGAGCACGCCGCCCAGACCGGCGGCGTGGCCCGCAGCTTAGCGATGTCGTGCAAGGGCGGGCTTCGGTCATGCAGAGCGCCTCCCCCCGCTGGCGGCTAGGCGCGGGAAGAGGACTGAATAGCCCCGTTTATCGTGGACGCCTTCTTCGCTGATTTTGAGGCAGGGAGGCCATGATGAGCAGGACGAAGTTCAGCGACGAGTTCAAGCGGGATGCGGTCGCGCAGATCACCGAGAGAGGCTACCCCGTCGCCAGTGCTTCCGTCAGAAGCGGTAGGACAGGGTCAGCGCGGCGGCATGGCTCGTCGCCTCGCCGCCGAAGTAGCCGCCATATTCCGCGCGGATGTCCAGCGCGCCGTCACGGAAGAGCTGGACCCCTGCCCGCAGATCCAATGCCACCTCGTCCTGCGGCAGGCTCACGTCGATCCCGTCGGCGCCGGCAGCCCCCTGCAAATGCGCCGTCGCGTCCCAGTCGCCGTTGCTGCCCAGGGGCACGCCCGCCGAGATGAAGCTGCGCAGCGTCAGACCGGGGCGCAGCTCCGCACGGCCGCCGAACTCGACGGCCGGGGTCAGGACTGCCGTGCTGTAATCCGTCGCCTCGTAGTCGAGGCCCAGCCCGCCAACGCCGTCTTCCTTCCAGGCATCCGTACGGGCATAGAGTCCGTCGAGCGTCAGCGACGGGCGCAGGTAGAGGCGCTCGCTGCCGGCGGTGTAG
>NZ_VATA01000017.1 GCF_005870025.1 Poseidonocella sp. HB161398 | reverse complement strand
GACAGGACTTTCAGCGCAAGGCAGGTCTGGATCGCGCTGTCGGAAGAAGTCTCCGGATGCCCGCGCTTTCCGCTGCGCTCTGCATGCCAGGTCATCTTCGGATCGAACCACACCGACAGCGAGCCACGTCTCCGCAGAGAGGCGTCATAGTCGGACCAGTTCGTCGTGCGGTAGCGGGAGGTGGCCGGTTTGGGCATGACAGAAAGCTAACCCTATGGATTCCCGATATGAATCCCTCTCACCGATATGTGCAACAAGGTCGCCCCGATCTCCGGAAGGCGCAAGAGGCTGCGGCAGGCCGGACCGGGGCGGCAGCGATCGGGCTCCAGCGGCCGCTGTCGGCCGCATCCGAAGATGTCCCGCGCCGTCTTCGCGGCGGTGGCGCAGGTCCGCCTTTCCCGGCCAGTCGCAGAAGGCAAAGCGAGGCGAATGAGCGGGAACGCACTGCCTAAGGGCCCGCGATGCCGCCGCGGCGGGCGGGCCCGTCCCGAAGCCTGGCATGGCAGCCTCGCGTGCTCGATCAGAGCCCGAGACGCGCTGCCGCAGGGCCGTTCTGCGACCTCCCGGCTGCCAGTCGCGTCCGGCGCCAGCGGCGGGCGATCCGAGGCGCCCGCATCCCCGGCCGGTCCCGTGGCCGTTTCTCCGCGGTGCCGAGAGGGGGCTAGCCCGGCGTGAACCAGATCGGCGAGGTGTACGCGCGGTCCTGCACCGTCATCGGCGTGCCTTCGGGCATCTCGATCGCGAAGAACTTCGCGTCATAGGCCGTCCAGCGCGGCGACGGGATCTCGATCACCCGCACATAGTAGAAGGCCCGCGCGGCAGGGTCGAATTCCGGGTCCTGCCAATGGCCGCCCAGCACCGCGGCGCCGATCGTGTTGGTCCAGGAGGCATCGGCAATGTCCACCGTGCTGCCGACATCGCCCGCGCAGTGCCCGGCCTCGATCTCCCGCCCGGCACAGGCGATGTCCCAGATCCTCTCCTGCGGCGTGCCCTCCGCATCGAGCCAGCCCTTCACGATCTGGATCCGGTCGAGATTGGCGCCGTCGGGGTCGCGCAGCGCGCGCACCATGAAGGTCGGCGACGCGCCCTCGGGCCCCGCGAAGAGATCGCCGCCCATCGGCACGCCCCGCGCATAGCCCTGCCGGGCGAAATCCGGGCGGCTGACCTCGTCCTCGGCGAAATCCCAGCCGCCGAAGACCTGCACCCGCAGCCGGCTGCCGGTGGTCGCATAGACCTCGCGCCGTTTCATCGCATCCCAGATCGCCTCGCGGGTGTTGCCGGTCGCCCAGACCGCGGCCAGCCCCGAAGCGCCCAGATCGATGTCGTAGATCGAGTATTCCGGCGCGACCTGGCTTTCGATCAGAACCCCGTCGCGGCGATGCGGCGAGGGCTCGACGATATAGGCCTTGCCGAACCAGTTCTCCTCCCGCGTCGAGGGGATCGCGTTATGCGCATCGGTCGAGCCGATCATGCCGAACTTGAACGGGTTCGTGCCGATCCGCGTCTCCTCGGCGAGGCCGAGCTTCAGCGCCTCGCGGGCATACTCGGTCTTCAGCATCTCCGGCTGCTTCGGCTCCGATCCCGAGAGATTCGAGGCATCGATGATCTCGAAATCCGCAAAGGCGTCGTCCGGAGACAGCAGCGGATGCGCCTCGCCGGTGCCCTTGGGCTGGGTCACCTCCACGAGCGGCTCGTAGCGCGCGGGTGGCCGCATAGTCGCCGTCGAAGGCGGTGCCGCCGAAGGTTTCCAGCATGAACATCATGCCGTTCGACAGGTTGCCGTTATGCGGGATCGCCAGCGCCCGGCCGCCAGTGCGCGCCTCGTAGGATGTCAGGTAGGCCCAGAGTGCCTCGGGGTCGTCGCTGTCATAGGTCGAGAACGGCAGCACCTGCCGCGTGCGCTCCGCCCCGTCGCGGAAGATGACGTTGCGGTGCAGGTTGTTGCCGCCCGGGCCCGACGTCCATTCGAAGCCGATGAAGGTGGTGAAGACGCCGGGATCGTTATAGCGCTCGGCATTGGCGATCACCGTCTCCCAGACCGAGGCGGCCATATCGGGACTGCCGATCTGGTCCTCGCCGCGGCCATTGCCGTCGACCCATTCGATGAAGGCGTCATAGCCGTTGCCCTGCCGCATCATCTCGGCCCAGCGGCGGCCGGTCTCGCTCTGCAGCACCAGCGGATCGCCGCGCAGGAGATAGTCCGAGAGGCCGATATTCTCGGCATGATCCGCAACCACCACGAAATCGAGCGGCCGCAGCAGCTTGAAGGGCCCTGCAGCCTGGCTCTGGATCACCTCGCCGCGCGAGACCCGGTAGGCCTCGTCCGGCCCGAGCGTCGCGCCCGCCATGCCCGCATCCGCAGACCAAGAGGTGTGCAGGTGGGTGTCGCCGAAATAGACGTCCTGCGGATAGTGGTCATTCACATAGGGGGAATAAGGGCGCGGCGGGGAGGCATAGTCTTCCTCGGCGACTTCGAAATCCTGGGCAAATCCAGGGAGGGACAGGCAACAGCAGATCGCGGCAAGCACGGTGCGGCAACAGGTGGGCATCTCGGTCTCCTCCAGAGTCTCCTCGCCTCAGATATACCGGAAATCCCGTCACGGTTGTACTGGGATCAGCCCTTCGCCGAAGATCCGGATCGATCGGGCGGGGCGGCAAATGCAGGCGGATCGACCTCCGGCCGCTGCCATCGCGCGCCTCGGGCCGGCAGTGCCGCGTTCCGCGGGCATCCTTCGAAGCCGGAACACGGACCACTTCTGGGCGGCCCGCCGCGCCGGGCGGATTGTGCCGGAAAGGCCAGGCCTGTCGCCTGCTGCCGCGGAGGTCCGGACGGGCCGTTCCGCTCCATCGGGCCGGGATCGGCGCCAGCGGGATCGGCGTTGCCATTCTCCACAGGGCCTGCGCAATGGCGGCGGGCGTGCATCCGTCCCGGGCGCCGCGCGGGCCGCGGGGCGGCGCGCGAGCTGCACGAGCATCCGGACCTTCTTCGGTCTTCACCGCACCTCGATTTGGGCGCCGGTTTCCTGCAGTCCACGGACGGACGGGCATCCGCGCGGACATGCCGGACGGCTTTCCGTACCGGCTGGCGCGGGCCGCACCGGGTCCTTGCCGGGCAGACCCGTCACCCCGTCTCCCGCGCGTGGAAATGCCGGACCCTGTCCTTGCCCGTCCCCGGATAGGGGCGTCGACATCTCGCGCCGGTATGTCTTCAGCGCATCGCCGGAGATGCCTGCCCGGCATCGAAGATGACGCCCGGTGCCGGGGCGGCAGCGCGACTTGCCGGTCGCCGGGATATGCGGCTCGGCCCATGCTCCGTTGGCGAGGCAGCCGGGTGTTCCATGGAAATCGCAAATACTGGCCACAGCCGCGCGCACCGGCTCGATGCCGAAGGCCTCCCCGGTCCGCCCCGCCATTCTCCGCGCCGAGCCTTCTGGACCAGCAGGATCGCCCGGCCTGCCGCGGCTCGCATGATGACGGCGCGCCCCGTGCCGATCAGGCAAGTGGGCAAGGACGGCGGCCCCCGTCAGGGCCTTCCGCAGACGGGCAACGCCATCGCGGACCGGGCGGTCATCTCCGCGCCGTCTCGTCCTCAGCCCGGGCGCCCGATGCGCGCAGGACGGATAGCCCGGGGCCGCCGACGCCTGCGCGGCGCGGCCGGCGAGCCACGCGGGCAGCGCGTCCCGTGTCATGCGAAACCGGAGACGGCACTTGGCGCCGGCCCGGGCGGACCGCTTGCAGGGCCCCGCAGGCAGGGGAAGGGCCGCGGGCAGAGCCGGACGGTCCCGGAGCAGTGAGGGAACGTGTCATGGCACGCTTGCCAGGCGGGGCGGTTCTCCGGCATAAGCTTGCAAACGTGTGCAACTTCCGGAGGTCCCATGTCCGACCATGTGCCTGTCACCGCCAAGCAGGTGGCCGAGCTGGCCGGGGTGTCCCGGGCGGCCGTGTCGCGCAGTTTCACCCCCGGCGCCAGCGTCTCGCCCGAGACCCGGCGCAAGGTCATGGCGGCGGCCGAAGCGCTCGGCTACCAGGTCAACCACCTCGCCCGCGGCCTCATCAGCGCGCAGAGCGGGCTGGTCGCGCTGATCGCCGCCGAGATCGAGACGCCCTATCGCGCCTCGCTGCTCTCGGCGCTGTCCCAGGCGCTGCAATCGGCCGGCAAGACGCCGATCCTGATCGCCACCGACCGCTCCGACGAGAGCGTCAAGGAGGCGCTGCACAAGGCGCGCAGCTACCGCACCGAGGCGGCGGTGATGTTCTCGGGCATGCCCGACACGGCGCTGGCGGATCTCTGCCTGCGCAACGGCATGCGGCTGGTTCTGATCAACCGCGACGAGACCCGCGAGGGCACGCTGCAGATCCGTCTGGATGACCGCCAGGCCGGGCGCAGCGCCTTCAACCTACTGGCAAAAACCGGGTGCCGGCGGATGGGGCTGGTCTCGTCCAGCGCCGGCACGCCCAGCCTCACGGGGCGGATCGAGGGCTTCCGCGAGGCGGCGCGCGAGGCGGGCGCCGCGCTTGGCGAATGGGTGGCGGGCGAGACCGGCTACGAGACCGGGCTGCAGGCGGGGACCGAGCTTTTCGCGCGGCCCGACGCGCCCGACGGGGTGTTCTGCGTGACCGACCTTCTGGCGATGGGGGTGATGGATGCGGCGCGCCACCGGCTGGGACTGCAGGTGCCGCGCGATGCCGCCATCATCGGCTTCGACAACATCCCGCAGGCGGGCTGGGAAAGCTACCGGCTGACCACCTTCGACCAGCCGATCGACGAGATCGCCGTGGCCACGGTCGACTGGCTTGCCGCCCCGGCGGAGCCGGGCATGCCGGGCGAAACCGTCTGCCTTCCCGCCCGGCTGGTCTGGCGCGACACGGTCCGCCGCCCGCTGGAGCCGGGGCGGGACTGAGCTGCAACGCGGCCTGAATTTCGGGCCGCGCTGCAATTTCCGTTTGACTCTGTGCACGCGTGTGCAATGGTTGCAATCGTGTACAAGGATTGCAAACGGAGTCGCGGGTGACGGATCGAACCACTCTGGCCGCCAAACGGCAGTTTCTGGAAACCGTGCTGAAATCAGCCGGGCAGATCGTGCGGCAAGGCTATGCCGCGCGCAATGAACGCGTGTTCACGATGAAAGGACCGCAGGATTTCCTGACCGAGACGGATGCCGCCTCGGAACGCCATATCCGCGCCGCGATCGAGGCCGCCTGGCCGGGGGAGGCGGTGTTCGGCGAGGAGGCCGGCGGGCGCACCGGCGGGCGCTGCTGGGTGGTCGATCCGATCGACGGCACCGCCAATTTCGCCCGCGGCGTGCCGCATTTCTGCATCTCGATCGGCTATGTCGAGGACCGGCTGCCGCTGCTCGCCGGGATCTACAACCCGGTGAGCGAAGAGCTCTACATCGCCGAGCGTGGCCGCGGCGCCTGGATGAACGGCCGTCCGCTCAGTGTGTCGCCGATCTGCGATCCGGCGGCGGCCTCGGTCGAGATGGGCTGGTCCACGCGGATCGGCAACGGCCGCTACATCGAGGGGCTCTCGGCGCTTCTGGCGGCGGGCGTCAATGTCCGCCGCGCGGGCTCGGGCGCGCTGGCGCTGGCGCGGGTCGCAGACGGGCGCTCGGACGCCTATGCCGAGCTGCACATGAACGCCTGGGACTGCATTCCGGGGCTCCTGCTGGTCGAGGAGGCCGGCGGCCGGGTCTGCCGGTTCGCCGAGGAGGGCGCGCTGGAGGAGGGCGGGCCGGTCCTGGCGGCGGCGCCGGGGATCGCGGATCTGGCCAGCGGCTGCCTGGGCATGGCGCTGCTGGCGCCGCGCGAAGGCATTGCCGAAGCGGTCTGACACCGCAGCGGAGCGAATGAGGGAGGAGACATGACAGTAGCTGACGACATGCGGATCCGGAGCGGTCCGTCCCTGCGCGAGCGGCTCGCCGCGCGCCTGGCCTCGCCGGAGCGGCTGATCGCCGTGGCAATGGCCGTGATCCTGACCGTGCTGGTGATCGTGCCGCTGATCCAGCTGGTGCGCGAGACCGTGACGGTCCAGCCCTATGACGCGGCCTATCTGCCCGGGCGCGAGCCGGGCTCGCTGACCTTCTTCCACTACGAGCGGGTCTTCACCGGGCGGATGTCCTGGGCGCTGTTCTACAAGCCCTTCCTGCATTCGCTGGTCACGGCGATCGGGGCGACGGCGGTCTGCCTGGCGCTCGGCGCGTCGCTGGCCTGGCTAGTGGTGCGTACCGACATCCCGTTCCGCAAGCTGATGAACACCGCCATCGTGGTGCCCTACATGCTGCCCTCCTGGGTGATGGCGCTGGCCTGGCTGACCTTCTTCAAGAACGACCGGCTGGCGGGCTCCACCGGGGTGTTCGTCTATCTCTTCGGCGTGCAGCCGCCCGACTGGCTGTCCTATGGCGCGGTGCCGATCGTGATCTGCCTGGCCTTCCACTACTATGTCTACGCCTACCTGATCCTGTCGGGGGCGCTGAGCACGGTGGACAGCCAGCTGGAGGAGGCGGGCGCCATCGCCGGGCTGTCGCGGCTGCGCCAGATCCTGTCGATCACCCTGCCGCTGGTGCTGCCGGCGCTTGGCTCGGCGGTGGTGATGACCTTCATCCGCGTGGTCGGCTCCTTCGGGACGCCCGCGGTGCTGGGCATGCCGATCCGCTTCTACGTGCTGCCGACGCAGATCTACGCGGCCATCGGCTCGCGCAATGTCGGCGACGGCTACCTGCTGGCGCTCGTGCTGGTGGCGATGGCGGTGCTCTTCATCTGGATCAACCAGCGCATGATCGGCGTGCGCAAGAGCTATGTCACCATGTCCGGCAAGGGCGGGCGGCAGAAGATCATCCGGCTGGGCCCGGCGCGCTGGCTGGCCTTCGCGCTGGTGCTGGGGCTGCTGTGCTTCACCGTGATCCTGCCGATCGGGCTGCTGCTGCTCGAGTCGCTGTCGCGCACGGCGGGCAATTACGACCTGTCGAACCTGACGCTGCACTACTGGTTCGGCGAGCGCGGCGAGGGCAATGCGCTCTATCCCGGCGTGTTCCGCAATCCGGTCATCCTGGGGGCGGCCTGGAACTCGCTGCGGCTGGCCTTCTGCGTGGCGCTGGCCACCGGCATCGCGGGCTTCCTGATCGGCTATGTCGTGGTGCGCACCCGCGGCAGCCTGGCCTCCCGCGCGCTCGAGACCGCGGCCTTCCTGCCCTACATCTTCCCCGCCGTGGCGCTGGGGGCGATCTATATCGGCATGTTCTCGCAATCCGTCGGCCCGATCCCGGCGCTCTACGGCACCTTCGTGCTGCTGGTGCTGATCTCGGCGGTCAAGAACCTGCCCTTCACCTCGCGCACCGGCATCTCGGCGCTGCTGCAGATCGACCGCTCGCTCGAGGAGGCGGCGCGGGTGCAGGGCATCGGCTGGCTGGCGCGGATGCGGCGGATCGTGGTGCCGCTGGCCTCGTCGGGGCTGTTCTCGGGCATGCTCCTGAGCTTCATCGGCACGATGCGGGAACTGTCGCTCATCATCCTGCTGGTGACGCCGTCGACGGCGGTTCTGGCCAGCGTGATCTACACCTACCAGACCGATGACGTGCCGCAGCTGATCGGCGCGGCGACCCTGCTGCTCGTGCTTCTGGTGGTGGGCTGCAACATCCTGTTCCGGCTGATGTTCCGGAACGTGAAATTCGGGTTCGCGTGAGGAGGCGCGGACCTGCAATGACTGGCAAGAGAGGAGGACCTGCCATGGGACGGAACACGGGACTGAAACGGGCGCTGACGGGGCTCGCGGCCGGCGCGCTGCTGGCCGGGGCGGCCGCGGCGGCGGAGCCGGACTTCGACGCCTGGCTCGAGGCGGCGGGGCTGGGAAGCTACCAGCCCGCCGAGGAGGACTGGGACGCGATCCGCGCCAGGGCGATGGAAGAGGGCGAGGTCACGGTCTATTCCTCGATGTCGGCCATCGCCGCGGTGGCGGCGGCCTTCGAGAAGGCCTATCCCGGCATCAAGGTGAATGCCTATGACCTGGGCTCGGAGAAGACGATCGAGAAGGTCGTGCGCGAGCACCGCGCGGGCATCCGCGATGTCGACGTGGTCAATACCGGCGGCGCGGCGCAGATGATCTACGAGCTGCTGCCGTCGCAGAGCATCGTCAACTACGTGCCGCGCTACCTGCAGGACGCCATCCCCGAGGAGCTGCAGCAGCCGCTTCTGACCCAGGTGGTCGAGGCGACCGTGCTCTTCTACAACGAGGACACCTATCCCGACGGCCCGCCGGTGACGAATATCTGGGAGCTGACCGAGCCCGAATGGCGCAAGCGCACCGGCATGAAGAGCCCGCTGGGCTCGCTGACCACGCTCGCCATGATCGCCGGGCTGGTGGAGCATGCCGACGATTTCGCCGCCGCCTACGAGGCCCGCTACGGCGAGCCCGTGCAGCTGTCGGACGGGATCGAGAACGCCACCTACGAGTTCTTCCACCGGCTGATCCGCAACGACATGGTGATCTACGACTCCGGCTCGAAGCTCGCCGCGGCCTCGGGGCTGCCGGGGCAGGAGGCGCCGCCGGTCGTCTTCTCCAGCATGCACTACCTCAACAAGAACGCCTCGGACGGCTACCGCAACGCGATCCTCTACGACATCGCGCCGGCCGGGGTCTTCGCCTATTCGACCTATACCTCGATCGCCGGGATGGCGCCGCATCCCAATGCCGCGAAGCTCTTCGTCGCCTTCCAGATGGGCTCGGACGACCTGTCGCCCGACATGGCGATCGAGCCGCCCTATGACGAGGGCGAGACGGCGGACCGGCTGCTGGGCCTCGCGCCCTTCTACAAGATCGGCACCTTCTCGCCGCGCAGCGACGTGCCGCGCCCCGAGGGCGCCGGGAACTGGGACGAGGTGACGAAGATCTGGGGCACCCCGGCCTTCCAGCGCGACAATGTCGCCAAGGTCGCCGATTTCTGGGTCTACGAGACCAGCTACTGACAGGATCGCGCCCCGGGCGGCTGCCGCTGCCCGGGGACCAGGACGCGGAAGGAGGATCCCATGACCGAAGTCTGCCTCAGAGGCATCACCAAGCACTACGGCGCGCATCTGGCGCTGCCGCCCCTCGATCTCGAGATCCCCAAGGGGCAGTTCGTCACCCTGCTGGGCCCCTCGGGCTGCGGCAAGACCACCACGCTGCGGATCATCGCCGGGCTGGAAACGCCCAGCGGCGGCACGCTGAGCCTCGGCGGCCGGACCATGTTCTCGGAAGCCGGCGGCGAGAACGTGCCCCCCGAGAAGCGCGGGCTCGGCTTCATCTTCCAGAGCTACGCGCTCTGGCCCAACATGAAGGTCGACCGCAATGTCACCCTGGCGCTGCGCCAGTCGAAGCTGCCCGGCGCCGAGATCTCCGCGCGGCTCGCCGAGGCGCTGGAGAAGGTGCAGCTTGCCGGGATGGAAGACCGCTTCCCCTCCGAGCTTTCCGGCGGGCAGCAGCAGCGGGTCGCCGTCGCACGGCTGATCGCGGCCAGGAACAGCATCCTTCTGATGGACGAACCGCTGAGCAATCTCGACGCGGTGCTGCGCACCGAGATGCGCACTGAGCTGAAGCGGATGTCGCGCGACCTCGGCGCCACGACGATCTACGTCACCCATGACCAGGTCGAGGCGCTGACCATGTCGGATCTGGTGGTGGTGATGAAGGACGGCCGCATCCAGCAGGCCGGCAGCCCCTCGGAGATCTACCACCGCCCGGCGAACCTTTTCGTGGCGGAATTCATCGGCGATCCCAAGGTGAACCTCTTCCAGGCCGAGCTGCGGCGCGACGGCAGCCGCATGCGGCTGGCGGGCGAGGGGCTCGACATGGAGGTCGACCTGCCGCGCGGCACGGCCCCGGGCAAGGTCACGGCGGCGATCCGGCCCGAGCATCTGCGCATCTCCGACCGGCCCGGACCCGGCGCGATGGAGGCTGCGATCGACGTCGTCCAGCCCACCGGCTCGCAGACCATCGTCACGCTGCGCCAGGGCGGCCGCCTGCTGACCTGCCTCGTCTCCCGCTTCCTCGAGGCCTGGCCGCAGGAGCAGGTCTGGGTCGACGCGCAGCCCGGGCATGTCATGCTCTTCGACCGCGAGACCGGCCAGGCGCTGGCCGCGGGTCCGGGCCCTGTCGCGGTGGCCGCGGAATGACCGCGCCGGTCTATGACCGCCCGGCCATGAGCCTGATCGACCGCGCCGCGGGGCCGGGCGGGGTGGCGCTCTATATCGGCGGGATGGAGGCGGCGCGCGACCTGCCGCTGCTCGGGCGCCACGGCATCCGCGTGGTGGTCAACTGCGCGGTCAATCTCGACATCGACCTCGTCGCCACGCCGATCCTGGAGGCGGGCAGCGGCCGGGCCCGGGCGGGCTACGGCGCGCTGCGCTACTACAAGCTCGGCATGATCGACGGCCATGGCAACCCGGCCGAGATGATGCTCGGCGCCTATCTCCTGCTCTGCGGCGCGATGGACCAGCAGATGCCCGACCGGCCGACCTATCCCTTCGAATCCGGCGGCAACGTGCTGGTGAACTGCCGCGCCGGGCGGTCGCGCTCGGTGGCGCTGGTCTCGCTCTATCTCCACCGCCAGCATCCCGGCCGCTATCCCGATCTCGACGCCGCCATCGCCCATGTCCGCGCCCGCCGCGAGCTGCGCCCCGACGAATGGTTCGAGACCCCGAAGCCCATGCTGATCGAGGCCGCGCGCCGCGCCAGCGATCTGCTGGACCGGATCGAGGGGGCCCCCGCCGATGCCTGAGCACCGCGTCGCGGTCATTGCCGATGCCCATCTGCAGGCGATGGACGCCTGGGAGCTGCCGGGCCTGGCCGGGCGCAGCTGGGCCGAGACCCGCGCCTCCACCCGCGTCTTCAACGAAAGCGGCCCGGCGCTTGCCTGGGCGCTGGCCGATATCGAGGCGCGCGGCATCCGCGACCTGGTGCTGCTCGGCGACTATACCGATGACGGCCAGATGCCGAACCTCGCAGCGCTGCGGGCGATGCTGGCGCCCTATCGCGTGCGCGGGCTGCGGGTCTTCGCGCTGCCGGGCAATCACGACATGGCCGCGCTCCATCCGCAGCCGCTGGAAAAGGGCTTCGCGGCGCCGGACGGGCGGATCGTGACGGTGACCGGCGGGGCGGCGGGGCCCGGTGCGGTCCATCATCCCGGCATGCAGCGCGCGGCCATGGCGGAGGCGCTGACGGCCATGGCCGATTGCGGCTATTTCCCGTCGCCGGATCTCTGCCGCTGGGAGACGCCTTTCGGCCGGGCGCCCGGGCTCGAGTCGCGCCGCTATCTCAGCCGGGCCGGGCGCTGGCTGATCGACGCGAGCTACCTGGCCGAGCCGGTGCCGGGGCTGTGGCTGCTGATGATCGACGCCAATCTCTTCGATCCGGCCGATCCCGGCACGGCCGATGCCGAGGGCGGCTGGTCGCGGCTCGCGGAGGAGAAGCCGCATCTGCTGCCCTGGATTTCCGATGTGGCGCGGCGCGCGCGCGAGGGCGGGCACTGGCTGCTCTGCTGCTCGCACTATCCCGCGCTCGACCCGATCGGCGATCATGGCGATGCCGAGGGGCGGCTCTTCGGCGACCCGCCGATGCGGAGGCGGCGGCCCGCGCCCGGCGCGGCAGCCGCGCTGGCCGCGGCGGGGATCGCCTGCCATGCAAGCGGCCATCTGCATGTCTGCGGCATCCATCAGGCCGGGGGGCTGTCGAATATCGCCGTGCCGTCGCTCGTCGCCTGTCCGGCCGGCTATGCGGTGATCTCGGGGCGGGGGGAGGCGCATCGCGCAGACTTCGTGCCCGTGCCCGCGCTGCCCCGCGATCCGGCGATTGCCGCCGCCTACCGCGCCGAGGCCGCGGATGCGCCCTTGGCAGAGACCTATCCCGATTTCCTGGCGGCGCATGTCGGCGCGCTCCTCGATCACCGCTACCTGCAGCGCGAATGGCCCGCGACGGCGCGGCAGGAGGCCGGGACGCTGCCCATTGGCGCCGTGCTGGCCCGCGCGCTGCCGCCGGGCGCCTGGACGCCGCCCGCGGGGCTCGGGCTTCGCGAACTGCTCACGGACTGGTACATCCTGCGCGCCGCAGGACCGCTCGGCGCGAATGTTCTGGGCCGCGGGCGGCTCGAGGCCTATGCTGGACTGGCAGGCAGCGGCGCCGCGGCGCCCGCCGATCCGTTCTGGACGCCCTTCCTGGCGCGCCTGGGCGAGATGGCGGCGGCGGCCGGAGCCGCCGGAGCGGCGGCGCCGCTGGCCGCCTGCGGCTGATTTCGGTGGAACGCGGAAAGGAGGCCCCGCCTTGGAGGCGATGCTCGTCACCCTCAATCTCTGCGGCGCGATCGCGCTGCTCCTCTTCGGGCTGTCGCAGATCAAGTCCGGCATCGTCGAAGCCTTCGGCGCCGGGCTGAAGAGCTATCTGGCGGGCGGCACCCGCACCGGCCCCCGGGCCATCGTCTCGGGCTTCGGCGTGACGCTGGCGCTGCAGAGTTCGACCGCCACGGCACTGCTGGCCGCCTCCTTCGCCGAGCGGCGGCTGCTCGACCCGGTCAAGGGCCAGCTGGTGATGCTCGGCGCCAATCTCGGCACGGCGGTAACGGCGGTGATCGTCTCGCTGCATCTGGGCTGGATCTCGCCCCTGGCGCTCTGCGCCGGGCTGGTCGCCGGACGCGGCAGCACGCCCCTGCGCCGCGGCGGCGGCCGGGCGTTGACCGGGCTCGGGCTGCTCCTGCTGTCGCTCGAGCTCCTTGACCTGGCCGGCGCGCCCCTGCGCAGCTCCGCCGCGCTCGGCGCCTTCATCGCGCTTCTCGACTCCGCCTGGATCGTCGCGCTGTGCTTCGGCGGGCTGCTGGCCTTCCTGTCCTCCTCCAGCCTGGCCGCGGTGATGATGATCGCCTCGATCTCGGCCACGGGCGGCCTGCCGCCGGGGCTGGTGCTGGTGCTGGTCCTCGGCGCCAATGTCGGCGGCGCCGTGCCGGCCGTGGTGGCAAGCCTCGGCAGCTCGCCGGAGGCGCGGCGGCTGACGCTCGGCAACCTCCTGGCCCGCGGCGGCGGTGCCGCGGTGGCGCTCCTCGCGGTGCAGGCGGCGGGTCCGCTGCCCGCAGGCGGGCTCGTGCCGGGGCTGCCCGATGCGCTGGCGCTGCATCTCGCCTTCAACGCCGCGCTGCTTCTCGCCGCCTGGCCGCTCTCCGGGGCGATTGCCGCGATGGCGGCCCGGATCGTCCCGGACGCCCCGCGCCCGCCGGAGGAACGCCCGCTCTACCTGGCCGAGGATCTGCTCGGCAGCCCGGTCATGGCGCTGGCCGGGGCCACCCGCGAGGTGCTGCGCATCGGCGATCTGGCCGAGCGGATGCTCGCCGTGACGATGGAGAGCCTGCGGCGCCGCGACCCCGCGCGGCTCGAGGAGGTCCGCGTTCTGGAGAAGCGCATCGACCACCTGCAGCAGGAGGTGAAGCTCTATCTCGCCCGGCTGCTGGGCCGCGGCATGTCCGACGCCGAGAGCCGCCGCGCCATCGCCATCATCGACTACGCCATCAACCTGGAGCATGTCGGCGACATCATCGAGAAGGGCCTCGCGGCGCTGGTCGCCAAGCGGGCGCGCGAGAGCGTGCATTTCTCCGAGGACGGCTATGGCGAGATCATGGCGCTCTTCACGCTGACCATCGACAACCTGCGCTCGGCGCAGACGGTGTTCTCGACCGGCGACCTGGAGCTGGCGCGGCAGATGGTGGAGACCAAGGTCGAGGTCCGGCGGCTCGAGCGCAGCTCGGCGGAGCGCCATATCGACCGGCTGCGGGCGGGCCAGCGCGAGAGCCTGGAGAGCAGCTCGCTGCATCTCGACCTGCTGCGCGACCTGAAGCGGGTGAATGCGCATATCGCCTCGGTGGCGCATCCGATCCTCGACGAGCGCGGGGTGCTGGTGGAGTCGCGCCTGCGCCCGGCCACCCAGCCCGATCCGGCGCCGCCGGGACGGCGCGACGGCCTGGCCCAGCCGGGCTAGACCGCACGCTTCCCTCCGCCTCGGCGCGGGGGCGCCTTGACCGGCGCCTGTCCGCGGCGGCAGGGCGGCGCAGGCGGCCAGGACGCACCCGGCCCGGGCTCAGTCGCCTTGCGGAGGCCCGCGGGACGGCTTCGCTTGCCCCCGAACGTTGTTGCGAGGATGCGCCCTGGCGCATCTCCCGCCGCGACGTTTCAAAGCCGGGATCCGGCGGCCAGGCTTCCACGATGCCGGGACACGCAAGCCCGCTCGACCGCCGCGCGCAGACTGTCGAACCTCGCCGCTACATGGCTGCATCGGAACGGGAGAGGCGCGGAGGGCTTTCGGAGCGAACGGGCAAACAGCCTGCTCCGGGACCGTCCCGCCGTCGCGTTGCCGATCCGGCCCGTTCGACGGATGGGAGACGGCCAGGGCGCAAGGGACATCGGGGCGGAGCCGGGGCAGGCGCGACGGCGATCGTCGCATTCCGACCGGCCCTGTCCAGCGGGGGCTGTCATTTTCCAGCGCGATCCATGGCCGCAATGCCCGCACTCATGCCCATGCGCCTTGCCGCGCCCGACGTGCGGGACGTCGCGTCCGGCATCGGCGCGCTGCATGCGGGACAGACCGGAGCAAACGCGATCCGCCGAACAGCGGCCATCTCTGCGGCGGCGCGTGCCGACCGGGCCGCTGCCGTCCGGTCACGCTCTCCGCTTCTGGCTCAGGCCCCGCGACTGCGGGCAGCCCGCATGGCGCGGCGCTCCGAGACCGCCGGCCCGCCGGCCCCAACGCGGTCAATTCAAAGAGAACGCCGCCCCGCGCTGCTGGCCCTGCCTAGCGCTCTCCGGCGAAGGCCAGACGGGCGGCCAATCCGGCAAAGACGCATCCCAGCAGGTATTGCGACAGGCGCTTCATCGCGCCGCTGCCGGACAGCACCGCGCCTGCACGGCTGGCCAGCAGGATCACCGCGCCATTCACGCCGAAGCCGACGAGGTTCAGGATCGTCGCCATCACCAGGATCTGACCTGCGACCGCGCCCGCATCCGGGTCGACGAATTGCGGGAAGAGCGCCAGAACGAAAATCGCCATCTTCGGGTTCAGCAGGTTCGTCAGCAGCCCCTGGCGGAAGATCGCCCCCAGCGACCGCCTGCCGCGCGGCGCCGCGGCCGTGTTCGCGGACGACCTGCCGGACGTGACGGCCTTCCAGGCGAGATAGAGGAGATAGGCCGCGCCCGCCCACCGCACGAGGTCGTAGGCGGCGGGCACCGCCAGGAAGAGCTGCGACAGGCCGAAGGCCGCCGCCGCCGCGTGGCAATAGGTGCCCGCGGCAATCCCGGCCCAGGTCGCCAGCCCGGCGACACGGCCCTCGGCCGCGCTGCGCGACGCGATCAGCAGCATGTCCGGCCCGGGTGTCGAGGCCAGGGCGAGGGCCGCGAGAGAGAACATCGCTATCGTTGACAGATCCATCATGGCACCCCGCTCCAAGCTGTCCGGATTGAGTCCGGCCTCGTCAAGCAGAACCGGGACGGCACCGCAATGGGTCGCGTCGCGACAGGCAGGACTGGGTCCGGCGGCCCCTGCGGGGCGCCCGCTGGCGAAAGGCCGGGCGGACGCGGCGGCAGGCAGGCACGTCCCGCCCCAGCCTGCATCCGCCGTCACGGGACATCCTCTGCATGCGGCCACGGGGACACCGGACAGCGCCTTGAAGACGCTCAAACTTGCCGGGACGTTCCGGCAAGTCGGAGCCTCGCGCCTTCGCTGCCCTGCGGTTCCGGGACGGCCCCCATCTGGCGGTGACGCTCGAGATCAGCGTTGCCGTCCGGATCGCGGCTCCCTGCCGGATGGGTCGGATGGGGCGGCGCGCCCGACCTCGCTGGAGGATCGCGGGCCGACCCGCCGCCGAACCGGCGACGCAGCGATACCGGGCTGCCTCGAGGCGCCCTTCCTCGCGAGACATGGCCGGGCCCGCCGAGCGCCATCTGGACAGGAGCGCGTGCACCGGGACCAGACGGAGACCGGGGGGCATGATCGCCGACGCCATTCAGAGCCATCTCCGCGTCGAGAATGCCGAAAGTCGCATCGCAAGGGCCCTGCGCTGGCCCGCGGAGCACCAGCTGGGCAGGATCCGGGGCACTGTGGCGGGACGGAGACCGGGTGCGCGCCTGCTGGGGCCATTCAGTGCCGCTTCCGCGCCGAGAATGCCGAAAGCCGCATCGCCGGGGCCCCGCACGGGTAAGGGAGGTTCCAGAGGCCCGCGCATGATGTGGCGGACCACATCGTCGATCTTGGACAACGCGATCAGGCGGCGGCAAGGTCCCGGCGACGGTCCCGATCTGTGGTCATGGACGCGACGATGGTTGCGATGAGCCAGGCCCGAATGGCCCGCAGGCAAGCAAGGACCTTGCGGCTGTTGAGCCCGCAGCCGCAGAGCACCGCGAAGATCGCGTCGCCGTCAGTCCCTTTCCGCGGAGATCGCGACAGCCATCCGTCGTTCGGCCCGCTCACCTGGACCGGTGTTCGGGGCCTCACTGTGGCCGATCTCGGGCGCGGTGGAACTCCGGCGCCGCAAATCGGCGGCCAGGGTGGGCATCACGCCGCGGCGCTGGCCGCTGATCAGCACCTTTGTGGCGGTAATCTTGTGTCCGCGATAGCCGCGGTCGACCACGGCCAATCCCGGCCTTTCGCCGGTGATAACCTCGACTTGTTCCAGCGCAGCACCGAGCGTGTGGCCGTCATGCGGATTGCCCGGGAAACTGCGCGCGCCGACCACGAAGCCTTCGTCCAGCGTCGTCGCCAGGCTGACCTTGCAGCCGCATTCGCTGCGGATGCGGGCCTTGCCCTTGGAAATGCAATCCACCGCGGGCCCGTGCAGCGCGTAGATCTTGCCCCGGCCTTTCGGCGTCTGGTGCAGGAGCCGCAGCACCAGCGCGATCTTCGCCACCATCCGGTCGCGGAGGGTGCCCTCGGGGATGCCGCCGAGATGGCGGTGCAGGTCGCGCATCACCCTCCCGGTGTAACCCCTGAGCTTTTTCAGGGCCTTGCGCATCCGCCTGAACTGCCGGGCATGGGCGTCGCGGCCGACTTGGCGCGCTAGGCGCGGCGCGAGCCGGGCATAGGACTGGCGCAGCTCCCCCCGGCCTCCTGCGCCAGCGCGACCGGCTGCGCCTGGGGTCGTTCATGGAGCCGCGAGTCCGTCGTATGGGCGATGCCTTCCTGCGGGGCTTTCGCGGCGGCACTGGCGCCACGGTCCCCTCCGGACTCCAGACGGCCACCCGCTCGAGGCTGCGCCTGTCAATGGCCCCCGATGCCTTCCCGGCCTCATTCGTCGGGGAAACGCCCCACCGGGGCCTTTCCCGATCCTCCTCATTCTGCGCGGACATCCATTCGGCGCTGTTCGTCGGCGTGCTCGGACCAAGGGCGCGGGCCGCCTCGCTCGCCGATCCGCTTGCGCCACCGCGTCAGCGAGGCGGAGCGATGCCGACGGGAGGAGGATCAGAAAACAATCCGGGCGACTGTTTTCCCGGCGAATGTCTGCCCGGTGAAGTGCTTGCAGTACGAGCTCTCTATCCAGCCAGCGACGACGCCGCCATCGGAAAGGCGATCGGCATGCTGGAGCTGCAGAAAGCCCTTAACCAGGCGCGGCGGCGCGGCCGGATGGCCGGTCTTCGACGGGCAGAACCCGGACCACTCGCGCTTGAAGACCTCCCAGTCGATCAGCCCGGCGAGCTTCGCGATTTCGTGGCGCAAATCGATCATCTCGACCAGGCGCGGCCGGAGAAGGTCATTCTACGGGCTTGCGCCTTGCCACTGGCACGACGGTCCCTCGCATTGCTCTGGCCGGCGGGAACGATGATTCATCGGCGGCCTGGAATTGCAGGGTTTCGACCTGAAGCATGCCGAACCTTGCACCCCATGGCAAAGGAAACAGGACGAAATCCGCAGCATTTCAATGCCATGGGACTTAGTCGGAGCGAACCACATCGCGTCCGGCCGACGCCCGCCTCGCTGCGAGCAGGCGCCATCACGCGCAAAGGCCGGGTCTCCGTGGACGGGCTGGCGCAGCCGCGCCGGGCAGGGGGCGTCCGGAGCGGACCCGCTGCCGCAGGCCGGTCAGCGCATGCCGCAGGGTTGATCGCCCGCGCGGCGGGCCCGGAGGATCAGCCGGGGGCACCCCGCTGCCAGCCTGCTACCGGCCGCGCCGACCCGTCCGGGCGCGGGTCCTGCGGGGCGGGATGTCATCCAAGGTCTCCCCCGCCGACGGAGCCAGGTTCGGCGCCGCCGTCCATGATCCAGCCTGGTCGGTTCCGGAGAGCGCCGCCGGGACGGCACTTGCGGCGCGCGATCGGGGAGGGCAGCCCGAGCCAGGAAAGGAGCGCGCGCCGCCCGCGCCATGTTCTGCGCAAAGCGGGACCGGGACCGGTTCGGCGGCGGCCGGGCCGCCGGGACGGCCGAGGGGAGCATCCGGTGCCATCTCCCGTCATGAGGCGGCAGCGGTGGGGCGGCGCAGGCGCGTTGCTCAGGCAGCACCATTCCCGGCGACGCGAACAGCCGGGACGTCGCCATCTGAGCCAGGACGATGTCGGCGTCCCGCGCCGTCACCGGGCATGGTGTCAGGTCGGGTCAAGCGGCCAGCCCCTCGGGCGGCACCCGCGCCGGTGATGCTGGCCGCGGAGAAATGGTCCGCCAAAGGGGGATGGCGCGGGCGGGGCGGGCCCCGCCTAACGGCTCTTGCGCTCCGCGCGCCATGACCCACTTCGCCGCCGCCGGCGTCCCGTCACAGCTTGGCAGCACGCAGGCGGAGCGCATTGCCGATCACCGAGACCGAGGAGAGGCTCATGGCCGCCGCGGCGACGACCGGCGAGAGCAGCACGCCGAAGAGCGGATAGAGCAGCCCCGCCGCCAGCGGCACGCCCGCGGAATTGTAGACGAAGGCGAAGAACAGGTTCTGGCGGATGTTCGCCATCGCCGCCTGTGCCAGCCTGCGCGCGCGCAGGATGCCGCCGAGATCGCCCTTGACCAGCGTGATCCCCGCGCTCTCCATCGCCACATCCGCGCCGGTGCCCATGGCGATGCCGACATCGGCCGCGGCCAGGGCAGGGGCGTCGTTCACCCCGTCCCCGGCCATCGCCACAGAGCGGCCCTCGCTGCGCAGCCGCTCCACCAGCGCGTGCTTGTCCTCCGGGCTCACCCCGGCATGGACCTCGTCGATCCCGAGCTCGCGGGCCACCGCGCGGGCCGTCGCTTCGGCATCGCCCGTCGCCATGACGATGCGCAGCCCGGCCTCGTGCAGTGCACGGATCGCCTCAGGCGTCGTCTCCTTGATCCGGTCGGCCACCGCCACGATCCCCGCCGCGCGGCCCTCCACCGCGACGAACATCGCCGTCTTGCCCTCGCCCTGAAGCTCGGCGGCCCGCGCCTCCAGCGCGTCCAGCCCGGCGCCCTCATCGGCCATCAGCGCGGCATTGCCGAGCGCCACGCGGCGGCCACCGACCGTGCCGGTCACGC
Organism: Poseidonocella sp. HB161398; assembly: GCF_005870025.1. Lineage (GTDB taxonomy): Bacteria > Pseudomonadota > Alphaproteobacteria > Rhodobacterales > Rhodobacteraceae > Mangrovicoccus. The sequence continues at coordinate 115,148 of NZ_VATA01000017.1, read as the reverse complement.
CCTTGCCCGTCACCGCCTCGAAATCGCCGGCGGAGAGCTCTTCCGCCCCCGCGTCGCGCGCGCCCGCCAGGATCGCCTCGGCCAGCGGATGCTCGGAGCCGCGCTCCAGCGCGGCGGCCAGGGACAGCAGCTCGGCCGCCTCGGTGCCTTCCGCCGGCACCGTGTCGGTCAGCGCCGGCTTGCCCTCGGTCAGCGTGCCGGTCTTGTCGACGACCAGCACGTCGACCTTGGAGAACCGCTCCAGCGCCTCGGCATCGCGGATCAGCACGCCGGCCTGCGCGCCGCGCCCCGTCGCCACCATGATCGACATCGGCGTCGCGAGGCCGAGCGCGCAGGGGCAGGCGATGATCAGGACCGAGACCGCGGCGACGAAGGCGTAGCTGAGCGCGGGCGAGGGGCCGAAGAGCGCCCAGGCCAGGAAGGCCAGCACCGCGACGGCCACGACGGCCGGGACGAAATACGACGCCACCCGGTCGGCCACCGCCTGGATCGGCGCGCGCGAGCGCTGCGCCTTCGAGACCATGCCGACAATCCGCGACAGCGTGGTGTCGGCGCCGACGCTCTCGGCGCGCATCACGAAGCTGCCGGACTTGTTCAGCGTGCCGCCGGTGACGGGCTCGCCCTCGGTCTTCTCCACCGGGACCGGCTCGCCGGTGATCATGCTCTCGTCGACGGCCGAACGGCCCTCGGTCACCGTGCCGTCGACCGGCACGCTTTCGCCCGGGCGCACGCGCAGGAGGTCGCCCGCGGCGACCTGGTCGAGGGGCACGTCCTCCTCGCCGGCTTCCGTCACCTTGCGCGCGGTCTTCGGCGCGAGGTCCAGAAGCGCGCGGATCGCGTCGCCGGTGCGCTCGCGCGCGGCCAGCTCCATCACCTGGCCGACCAGCACGAGGACGAGGATCACCGCCGCCGCCTCGAAATAGACCGGCGCCATGCCCATGCCGTCGCGCATCGCCTGCGGGAAGAGCCCCGGCGCAAGCAGCGAGACCACCGAGAAGAGGTAGGCCGCCCCGGTGCCGAGCGCGATCAGCGTCCACATGTTGGGCGAGCGGTTGACGATCGAGGCCCAGCCGCGCTTGAAGAACGGCCGGCAGATCCAGACGACCGGCGTGGCCAGCAGGAACTGCACCCAGCCGAAGGCGCGGTGGCCGATCCAGTCGGCGAAGGGCAGGCCCAGATGCGCGCCCATCTCCAGCACGAAGACCGCCGCCGCCAGCGGCGCGGTGATCGCCAGGCGGCGGCGGAAATCGGTGTATTCGGGGTTCGGGCCGCTATCGGCCGAGGGGGTCTCGGGTTCCAGCGCCATGCCACATTTCGGGCAGTCGCCGGGATGGTCCTGGCGGATCTCGGGATGCATCGGGCAGGTATAGATGGTGCCCGCGGGCATCGGCTCCGCCGCGGGGCGGTCCCCCAGATAGGATTGCGGATCGGCCTCGAACTTGGTCTGGCACTTCTGCGAGCAGAAATAGTGCCGATGGCCGTCGTGCTTGAGCATATGGGCGGCCGTCGACCGGTCGACCTGCATGCCGCAGACCGGGTCGGTGGCGCTCAGGTAGTCCTGCGGCGCGGCCAGGAATTTGCCGCGGCAGCCCTCGGAGCAGAAGTGATAGACATGCCCGTCATGCTCGGCTTCGGGCTTGCCCGCTGCGGGGTCGACGGTCATGCCGCAGACGGGATCGCGGGTGACCTTGGCGGCGCGATGGCCGGAATGCTCGTGGGCGTCTGCATGGTCGGCGTGCATGCGGGTCTCCTGTCGTGGCAGCGGGTACCTGGAGCACATGGTCGTTCCAGCCGCTGGAAGGTCAAGCCGCGGCGCGGAAATTCCCGGCCGGCTCCGCCCGGGCGGGTCCGGGGGCGGCCGTCCCGGGCGAAATCCGGACCAGATCGGCCCGGCGGCTTGAAACTTGGCGCCTGCAGTGTTTCAGTTCCGGAACAAGCGGGAGAGCTCCATGCATGACGTGTCGCAGCGCATCGTCGATATCTACGACGAACTGACCCGGTCCGAGCGGCGCATGGCCGACACGATCCTGCAGGCGCCCGATCTGGTGGCCGAGCTAAGCGCGACCTCGCTGGCGACGCGGGCCGGCGTGTCGAAGGCCACTGCCGCGCGGTTCTTCCGCCGCCTGGGCTATGCCGGGGCACGGGTGGCGCGGGCCGATGCGAAACGCTCGATCGACGGCGGCGGGCGGGAGCCGGAATGGCGCGCCCGCTTCGGCACGCCGCGAGTCAGCCAGGCGCAGCACCTGACCGCGGAGGTCCAGAACCTGACCCGCACGATCGAGCAGATCCGCTCGGACGATCTGGATTCCGCGATCCGCGCCTTCGCGCTGGCCGACAAGATCTGGGTGGTCGGCTTCGGCGAGAACTACCCTCTGGCGCATTTCGCCCGGGCGCTGCTGATCCGCGTCAAGCCCGATATCCGGATGATCCCGATCGGCGGCTTCTCCGTGCCCGAGGAATTCGCCTCGATCCGCGCCTCGGATGCGGTGCTGGCGCTCGGCGTCGGGCGGCGGACGAAATCGCTGCGCTCGGTCATGGCCTCGTCGCGCAAGGCGGGGGCGCATGTCACCTTCATCACCGACCAGATCGCGCCGGTGGCGGAGGATGCGGCCAGCGTCACGCTGCGCTGCCGCACGAAAGGGGCCGGCGCTTTCGACAGCGTCGTCGCCCCGGTCTCGGTGCTGACCTATTTCTGTTCCTCGCTGGCGCTGCGGATCGGCGAACCGGCGCTCGAGCGACTCGAATACATCTCGCAGATCCATTCGGAATGGGCCGAGCTCTCGGGCGACGACTTCTGATCGCAACCCTGCGGCCGTGCCGCCGCGCCGGTCGGCAATTTGGATCAGACCTGAAACTTTCAGGATCAGATCTGAAACTTTCTTGACCGATGGCGCTGCCTGTCGCCTCCTGTTGCTGCCGAGACCCGGCCGGGCGCGACACAGATCGCGACAGCGGCCAGGCGCCGGTCCACATGACAGGGAGTTACCACATGACCGCCAACCGTCTGCGCCAGCTCGGGCTGGGCGCCGTCCTGGGCTGTGCCGCTGCTTCTCCGCTGGCCGCGAAGGACATCGTCTGGGCCCGCTACGGCGATATCGACACGCTGGATCCGCACCGGGCGACCTCGACGCTCTCGCTGCAGGTCTGGAGCCTGATCTACGACACGCTGCTGGCCACCGACGCGACCGGCGCGCCGGTGCCGAACCTCGCCGAGAGCTGGGAGGTGAGCGAGGACGGGCTGCGCTACACCTTCCATCTTGCCGAGGGGGTGATGTGCCATGACGGCACGCCGCTGGACGCCAATGACGTGAAATACACCGTCGAGCGCGCCTTCGACGCGCAGAATCCCTCGGTCACGCAGGCGAGCTGGGGGCCGATCACCGCGGCCGAGGCCGTCGACCCGCTGACGGTGAAGCTGACGCTGTCCTCGCCCTTCGTCGCGCTGATCCCGTTCCTGGCCGACAGCTTCTCCTCGATCCTCTGCGACACCAATGCCGAGGCGGAGGGCTTCGGCACCAGCGCGGCGATCGGATCGGGCCCGTGGATGCTCGACAGCTGGACCAAGGGCGACCGGATCGTCCTGTCCAGGAATCCAGCTTATGTTAATCACGGCAAGCTCGCCGAAAATCCCGGGGCGCCCTACATGGACCGGCTGGTCGTCACCACGGTGCCCGAGCCGCAGACCCGGCTGGCCGGGCTGAAGACCGGCGCGATCCAGATCGCCGAGCCGCCGCTCGACGACGTGCCCGCGCTGCAGGAATCCGGCGAGCTGAAGATCGCGATTGCCGAGAATACCGGCCAGAACGTGTTCTGGGAATTCGCGCTGCACCGCGCGCCCTTCGACGACCAGCGCGTCCGCGAGGCCGTCGCCCGCGCCACCGATGTCGATACCGCGCTGATGCTGATCTACGGCGATCTCTCGATCCCCGAGCAGTGCCCGATCTCGCGCGGCGTCTTCGGCAATGACCAGGAGTTCTGCGCCGCGCACCGCGCCCAGTACGATCCCGAGGCGGCCAAGGCGCTGCTGGCCGAGGCCGGCGGCTGGGGGCCGGACAATCCGCTGGAGGTCAACATGCTGGTCTGGACCGGCGGCAAGCGCGACCGGCTGGCCGAGGTGTTCCAGGCGCAGCTGGCCGAGGTCGGCATCAAGGCCAATATCCAGATGATGGATATCGGCACGATGAACGCCCGCGTCCGGCAGGAGAACGAGACCCCCGACGGCATCGGCTCGATGGATATGATGACCTGGTCCTGGTACGATCCGGACATCCTCTATGCGCTCTGGCACTCGCCCGGCGCCTATCGCGGCTACACCTCGCCCGAGCTCGACGCGATGCTGGAGAAGACCCGCGTGCTGGCCGATCCGGACGAGCGCAAGGCGGCGGTCGAGGACGTGATGGCCTATCTCCTGGACAAGTCGATCCACGTGCCGCTCTACACGCCGGGCTGGGAATGGGTCTTCGCCGTGCGCCCCGAGGTCGAGGGCTTCCATGTCGCGCCCTTCGTCTATCCGGTCTTCAACGACGTGAAATTCTGACGCCCCGGCGCGGCCTCAGGGCCGCGCCCGCCGCACAGGAAGGACCGCCCGATGCTCTCCTACCTCTCCAAGCGCCTCGCCATGGGCCTGGCCACGATCCTCGTCGCCACGGTCGCGGTGACGCTGCTGATCCATCTGGTGCCGGGCGATCCGGTGCAGATCATGTACGCCCAGAGCCAGGGCACCACGCCCGAGCAGCTGGAGGAGATCCGCGCGCGGCTCGGCCTCGACCAGCCGATCGCCGTGCAGTACGTCCAGTATCTCGGGCGGCTGCTGCAGGGCGACATGGGCGTCACGATCCGCGGCCAGCAGCCGGTGGCGGATCTCTTGATGGCGCGGCTGCCGAACACGCTGCTGCTGGCCTTCTCGGCCATGGCCATCGCCGTCGCCATCGGGCTGCCCGCGGGCTTCTGGGCGGCGTCGCGGCGCGGCACCTGGGTGGACAGCGCGGTGATGATGACCGCCATCGCCGGGGTCTCGATCCCGCATTTCTGGCTGGGCCTCGTGCTGATGTTCTGGTTCGCCGTCGATCTGGGCTGGCTGCCGGTCGCGGGCGGCGGGCCTCTGGCGCTGGTTCTGCCCGCCATGACGCTGGGCCTGTCGAACGCCGCCATCGTCGCGCGAATGACGCGGTCGAGCATGATCGACGTGATGGAGCAGGATTTCGTCCGCACCGCCAATGCCAAGGGCCTGCCGAAGGCCATGGTCCAGTCGCGCCACGTGCTGCGCTCGGGGCTGATCCCGGTCGTCACCATGATGGGGCTGCAATTCACCTACATGATGGGCGGCGCCATCGTGGTCGAGAACATCTTCGCCTGGAACGGCATCGGGCGGCTGGCGATCGAGGCGATCTTCCAGCGCGACTATCCGGTGATCCAGGGCTTCATCCTGGTCTTCGCCACGACCGTCGTCGTCGTGATGTTCCTGCTCGACCTCGTCTACGCGCTGCTCGACCCGAGAATCCGGAGAAGCTGATGGCCGATATCGCCCAGACCGCCCCGCCAGAGACCCGGCGCAAGGCGCGCCCGCTCTGGCGGCGCATCCTGCGCAGCCCCGGCGGCGCCATCGGCGCGGCGCTGGTCCTCGCGCTGGTCGTCTCGGCGCTTGCCGCGCCCTGGCTGGCGCCCTTCGATCCCGCGAAGATGGCCGCGGGCCGCCCGCTGACCGCGCCTGGCGCGGCGCATCTCCTCGGCACGGACGAGCTGGGCCGCGACGTGCTGTCCCGCATCCTCTACGGCGCGCGGCTGACGCTGCAGATCGGCGCCATCGCGGTCGGCATCTCGCTGGTGCTGGGCCTCGTCACCGGGCTCTCGGCGGCGCATTTCGGCGGCTGGCCCGAGCGCATCCTGATGCGGGCGACCGACGTGCTGTTCTCCTTCACCGAGACGCTGATCGCGCTGGCCTTCGTCGCCGTGCTGGGCCCGTCGCTGACCAATGCGATGGTCGCGGTCGGCGTGGCCGCCGTGCCCTTCTATGCCCGCACCGCCTATGCCACCGCGCTCGGCGAGGTGGCGAAGCCCTATTACGAGGGCGCCATCGCCGCGGGCGCAGGCCACATGCGGCTGATCCTGCGGCACCTGCTGCCGAACGTGCTGCCGGTGATGATCGTGGTGGCGACGCTGGGCCTGTCGAACGCGATCCTCGCGGCGGCGGCACTGGGCTTTCTCGGGCTCGGCGCCCAGCCGCCGCAGCCGGAATGGGGCTACATGCTGTCCGCCGGGCGGGACTTCATGACCCGCGCGCCCTGGCTGATGCTCTATCCGGGCCTCGCCATCGCGCTGACCGTCTTCGCCTTCAACATCCTCGGCGACGCGCTGCGCGAAGCCATCGACCCCAGATCGGAGGGCCGCTGATGCCCGTTCTCGACGTGACCGGCCTGTCCATCGCCTTCGGCGCACTGCCCGTGGTCGAAAACCTGGACCTGTTCATTGCCAAGGGCGAGACCCTGGCCCTTGTCGGCGAGAGCGGCTCGGGCAAGTCGGTCAGCGCGCTGTCGCTGATGGGGCTGCTGCCGCGCGGCGCCCGGCGGACGGGCGGGCGCATTCGGCTCGGCGGCACCGACATCACGGATCTCGCCGACCGGGAGATGCGCAGGCTCCGCGGCCCGCGCATGGGGATGATCTTCCAGGAGCCGATGACCAGCCTGACCCCGGTCCTGACCATCGGCCGCCAGATGACCGAGGCGCTGGCGGTCCACAAGGGGATGACGGGCCCGGCGGCGCGGGCCCGCGCGGTGGAGATGCTCGACGCCGCGGGCATCCCGCAGCCCGCGGCGCGGCTGGCGCAGTATCCGCATGAATTCTCGGGCGGCATGCGGCAGCGGGTGATGATCGCCATGACCCTGGCGCTGGAGCCGGAGCTGTTGATCGCCGACGAGCCGACCACCGCGCTCGATGTCACCGTGCAGGCGCAGATCCTCGCGCTGATGCGGCAGCTGGCGCGCGAGACCGGGACCAGCCTGCTGCTGATCACCCATGACATGGGCGTGGTCGCCGAGATGGCCGACCGGGTCGCGGTGATGCGGCGCGGCCATCTGGTGGAGACCGGCACCGCGCGGGACATCTTCGCGGCGCCCGCGCAGGGCTACACCCGCGACCTGCTGGCCGCGGTGCCGCGGATGGACGGGCCGCTGCGGCGCGATCCGCCGCCCGCCGCCGACCGCTCGGCCCTGGCCTTCCGCGGCATCGGCCGCAGCTTCGGCGCGCGCGGGCTCTTGTCGCGCCGCGCCGGGCACCGGGCGCTCGACGGCATCGACCTGGCCGTCGCCCCGGGCGAGACGCTGGCGCTGGTCGGCGAAAGCGGCTCGGGCAAGTCGACCTTGGGGCGGATCGGCGCGCGGCTCGACCTGGCGCATGAGGGTAGCGTCCACGTGGCGGGAGAGGAGATCACCGGCCTGCGCGGCGCGGCGCTGCGCAAGGCCCGCGCGCGCGTGCAGATGGTCTTCCAGGACCCGTTCGCCAGCCTCGATCCGCGCTTCACCGCCGGGGCGACGCTGGCCGAGCCGCTGGCGATCCATCGCGGGCTTTCGGGCAAGGCGCTGCGGCTGGCGGCCGGGGAGCTGATGGAGCGCGTCGGCCTCTCCGCCGCGATGCTCGACCGGCTGCCGCACGAATTCTCCGGCGGGCAGCGCCAGCGCATCGCCATTGCCCGCGCGCTGGCGCCCTCGCCGCAGGTGGTGATCGCCGACGAGCCGACCTCGGCGCTCGATGTCTCGGTGCAGGCCGCGATCCTCGAGCTGCTGCTCGGGCTGCAGCGCGACACCGGGCTCGCCTTCCTCTTCATCACCCATGACCTCGCGGTCGTCCGCCGGATCGCCCATCGCGTCGCGGTGCTGCGCGGTGGGCGGCTGATGGAGCTCGGCCCGGCGGAGGCGGTGATGGACCGCCCGCAGCACCCCTACACGCAGGCGCTGATCGCCGCCGCGCCGGTCCCCGATCCCGGCGCCCTGCGCGCACCGCCCGTGCCGCCCGGCCCACCCGCCGCGGCCGGGCCGCTGCACCAGACCGGCGCGGGCCACTGGGTGGCGGGATGACCATCGGCATCGCCGCTTCGGGACGGGGCGCCGGCCAGGCGATCCTCGGCGCGCTGGCGCGGGCCGAGGCCGTGGGCACGGGCGCGATCGGCGGTTTCGTCAGCTTCGCCTGCCTCGGGCCGCAGGGGCTCTGGCGCTGCGGCATCCAGCAGGGCGGCGCACGGGCGCTGCTCGAGGCCGGGCTGCCCGGCGCGGCGCTCGGGGCGGACCGTGCCGTGCTGATGTCGAGCGGCCCGCACCGGCCCGAACCGCTGTCGCAATTCACCCCCGGCGATGCCGCGGCCGGGCTCGTGACCGGCCACCGCTTCCCCAATCTGCGCGGGCCCGACGGCACCAGCCCCGCCGGGGCCGCGCTGGCCGCGATGGCCGCGGGCCAGTCGCCGTCCGAGGCCGCGTCGGGCGTGGCGGAGGCCCGGCCGGGCGCGGATGCCGGGCTGGTCTGCCTTGGCCGCGACGGCCGGATCGGGATGGCGAATACCGCCCATGTCGCCGCCTTCCCCGGTCTCGGCGTGGCACTGCAGAGCCGCGGCGGCGCCCATGCGGGCATCCTGTGCAACGGGATCGCCCATGGCGCGCTGCTGGCCCCCCTGATCGCCGAGATGGCGCTGGCTGCGCTCGATCCGCCGCGAGTGGCCGGCCGGGTGATGCTCTGCCGCGGGCTGCCGGTGCGCCAGGGCGCGGCGCCGGAGCTTCAGCTCGATGCCGAAGGCCGGCCCGAGTTGCTGATCCTGCCGGGCTGGCGCCCCGCGACGGGCTGCTGGAGCGCGGGCTACGGGCCGCAGGCGCTGCTGACGCAGGGCGGGAAGCGGCTGGGACAGATCATCGACGAGCCCTTCCTCGGCGGGGACGGCAGCCGGATCGACAGCTTCGACGGCAGCCCCGCCCTCGAGATCCGCTATGCCGCGCTGCCGGGCTGAGGCCGGACGGGCGCCGCCGGAAACGGGCTCAGCGGCGGCGGCGCAGGAGGCCGAGCGCGGCGAGCCCGAAGGCGGCCAGCGGCAGGGAGGCAGGCAGGGGCGTCGTCGCGGTCGGGACCGGGCCGGGCAGATCCATGGCAGACCCATTGCCGATATTCAGCGTCACCGTCTCGCCATTGGAGAAGGCGTAGATGAAGCGGCCGAGATTGAATGGCGCCTCGGACAGGGGACCGGGCCAGTCCTCTCCGGTCCAGGCATTGGTCCCGCGGAAATAGCCGCCGTCATAGTCCCCGGCGCTCTCGTCGATGACGAAGGAGCTGTCGCCGGAGGCGTCATGATCGAGCTGGAGCGCCAGACCGCTGCCCGGCACGGTGCCCAGGGTCTGCCAGGTCGCGCCGCCGGAGCCGGGCTTGAGCAGGTCCCCGACATCCGGAACATCCGAGAAGACATAGAACCGCCCGGCATAGTCGCCCTCGCCCAGTCCGGCGAGGAGGCCCTGAACACGGCTCGAGTTCCAGGTCCAGATGCCGCCGGCCGTTCCGCCCGACAGATAGGGTCCCGGCGTCAGGCCCGTGAGATCGAGCGATCCGGCATACTCCGCGTAGATGCCCGCCGCATCCTCGGTGATGTTAATGACCACCGAGGCTTGCGCCCCGGCGGCCATGGCCGCAAATGAAAGTCCCGCGGCGACTGAAGTTCTGAATTCATTCATTGAATGTTTCCACCAATCGAAGTCAGGTGGCCCTGTAGCCGTGGAAGAAATGCTCCACGCGGAAAAGGTACCCTAACGTCATCTGGCGCCCTAGTTATCGAATTCGATAGGGCGCGGCTCAGAGCCGGAGCTGTCCGCGGACGATGGCCTTGGCGATGGCCTGCTCGCGGGTGCGGGCGCCCATCTTGCGGCGCGCGTTCTTGACGTGGTGGCGGACCGTCACCTCGGCGATGCCCATGCGGTGGGCGATCTGGTCATTGGACAGGCCGGAGGCGAGATAGCACAGCGCGTCGTGCTCGCGGCTGCTCAGGAGGTCGTAGAGGAAGCCGATATGCCCCTCGGCATCCTCTGCCGTCGGCGGAACGACATGCTCGGCGATGACATTGCCGATCAGCGACAGCCCGTCCCGGCCGAGACCGGCGAGCGCGCCGTGGCACTCCCGCGAGGTGGAGAAGGACAGCAGCCTTTCCGCCCCGGGAAACAGGCCCTGCCCCGCGAAGCAGAAGAAGGAATCGGCGTCGTAGCGCAGGAACAGGGCCTGCAGCGACCGGCTCATCGCCTCCTGCCCCGCCACGATCGGCATGTTCTTCGCCTCGAGATGCCACAGCTCGCCGACCCTCCCGGCCAGCCGGGCATGCAGCACCGGGTCGACGGTGGCGTATCCCTCCTGGACGTATTCCTCGTGCCCGACATGGGTCGTCAGCGAGGATCGCCACCAGTTCGGGAGATACTCGCCCTCGGAGAACTCGGCGACATTGAAATCCATCGCCCCAAGGCGGCGGCAGAGACCGAGGGCGGCGGTCCAGGTGTCGCCGCGCGCGGCCGCGTCCTTCATCGTCTGCAGGGCATCCACGAGCGTATTGGCCAGGGTCGGCATGGGAAATCCTTCGATCGAAAGTAATTGCCCTAAGGTAAGCAATGACGGTGGTGTCCGGCAACCCGCCGCACCGGATCCCGCCCGCTGCGCGCTGCGCCGGGCCGCCGGATGCCGCCAGGTTGGGCAGTTGCGCCGCCAAGGGATCCGCGAACGGGACATGCGCCGCGCAGCCGACGCTCCGGCGGGGGTCACGGTCCGGGAAAGCCCGCCGGGCGGAGGTGGCCCTCGGCACTCCTGCCGGATCCGCCGCCAGCACCTGGGGCGGGATGGCCGAGGGCCCCCTGCGGCGCGGCGAAATCCGGCCCTGGGACGCGGCGCGCGCGCGGCTTGCGGAAAAGCGCCGTCCGCGCCGCTCCCGGGTGCCAGGCCAGCGCCACGCGGCGCGGGCAGGCATCGGGCAGCGGCGTCAGGCGCAGGCCGGCAGTGACCTCCACCCCGGCGCGGATCGCGGGCTGGGGCGGCAGCGTGATCCCCTCCCCCAGTCTGGCGACCAGCGCCGCCAGGCTGGTCGCGGCAAAGCTGTCCTCCGCCGTCCGGATCCGCCCCGGATCGGCCGCGGGCGCATGGCGCTGCAGGCAGTGCCCCGTCTCCAGCCGCATCAGCTGGCCGCCTTCCGCCAGCGCCTCGGCCCCTGCGGGTGCGGGCCGCCCGGGCGGAGAGGCCAGCTGGCAGCCGCCCGCGAAGAGCTCCGTCAGCTCCGGCGCCCCGGTATCGAAGGGCAGCGCAATCAGCGCCAGGTCGGTCCGCCCGGCGGCAAGCCCGCCAATCAGGCTCTCGGTCATCTCCTCGCAGATAGAGCCGCAGCCCGGGAAAGGCGGCGGGCAGCAGGTAGGGACCGATCATCGGGATCGAGCCCGGCATCAGGCCGTCCTCGAACGGGTTGCGAGGCCCGCGGGCCGGGGTCTCGATCTCGCCGGCTTCCGGCGGCATCCTGCGGCCGCGGGCGGCGATCCCTTCGCCCGGCGGGGTCAGCAGAACGCCGCGCCGCGCGCGCTCGACCAGCCGGATGCCCGGCCGCCCTTCCAGAACCCGGATCGCGGCGCTGAGCGCCGGCCGGGTGACAAAGCACTGCCCGGCGGCGCGCGAGAAATTCAGCGTCTCGGCAAGCGCGGCGAGGAAGCGGAGCCAGCGCAGCGCGACCATCATGGAAAACCTCTGTCACAGACAGAGGCCCCGCCGGTTTCTCCTGTGAATATCGGGCGGCAATCCCCGTCTCGCGCAATCGCTGACCAGGAGGAATGCCGCCATGACGGCAGGCAGCCGCCCCGCCCGACCCCGCTTGAACGAGCGCGCCCCGGGGTTCGGCGCCCCCGCCGCCCATGGGCGCCGGAGCCCCGGGACGATCGCGGCAAATGGCTGGTCCTGTTCTCGTATCCGGCCGATTTCACGCCGGTCTGCACTACGGAATCCATCGCCTTCGCCGCGCAGCAGCAGGCCTTCGCCGCGCTTCCGGCCCGTCGATCGGCCGCACCCACAGCCACATCGACCGGCGGCTGAGCATCCGCAAGAAATTCGGTGTCGAGCTGGGATTCCCGTTCATCGCCGAGCTCGGCATGGCGGTCGCGCAGGCCCATGGCATGAGCCAGCCCGGCGCCTCGGACACCGCGGCCCTGCGCGCCAGCTTCGTGATTGCCCCCGAGGGCAGGCTGCGGGCGATGGTCTGCTATCCGGTGAATGTCGGCCGTTCAGTCGGCGGGATCTGCCGCCTGCTCGCCGTGCTGCAGACCGCCGAAGCGCATGGCTGCGCCATGCCCGCGAACTGGCAGCGGGGCGAGGAGGTGATCGTGGCCGTCCCTGCCGCGCCCGGGGCCGCCCCGGCCTGCCCGGCGAGGGCGGCAGCACGATCGACTGGCATTTCCCGACCCGCGCGCGCTGAGCCCTGCCCTCCTCGCCGCGCGGCGCGGAGGGCGGAACATCCGTCCCGGGAGCCGCCCCCGCGCGGAGATGCCTTGGAAGACGGAGAAGGACCAACCCTGTCGTCGCACCCTTCCGGGCCGGCCCGCCGTAAGCTGGCAGCCTGTCCTCCACGAATCCGCCATCATGAGGGCGCAATGGCCGATCCGGGGCCCGGCCACGTTCCGCGGGCCGGGCCCGCCGAACGCTGGCAGCTTGTCTTCCACGAGTCCGTCTCCATGAGGGCGCGGTGGCCGATCCGGTGGCCGGCTACGATGCGCTGGCGAATGCCGGGCGGCGGTTCGGCCATGTCGGCGCCGCGGGGATCGAGCTGGAATGGATCCCCCGACACGCGTCTCCATGCCGGCCACGTCTTCGCCGCGCCCCGGCTGCAGCGCAGATCGGCGAGCACGTGGCCGGGGTGCAGACGCTCTGGCAGCAGCCCTGCAACCTGCCCGCGGAGGTCCGCGCGGACGGTCGGCAACGGGACCAGCTCTCCATCGGCGGCGCGCAGGTGGTGGTCGGCAAGGCGCCGTTCACGGCGATGTCCCCGCCCGGCCATGTGCTGGGCTTGCGCGCTTGCCTCCCCGGCGGCGCGGCATTCGTGCATGACACGCAGATGATGCCCGGCAGCGGCAGCGCGCGGATGTTCCCGGCGGCAGATTCTCGGCGCTCCATGCCAGCGATGCCGCAGACCTGCTGCCCGCGACCCGGGGCTGCACGGGCCGGGGCTGCGGGGCGGGAAGAGTGCTGCAAGACAACTGTGGCCGGGCATCAGGCCGCCAATGCGCAGTTGAAGGCCGCGCCGTCCCGGACGGCCAGGCAGGCGTTGCGCTCGGCGACACTGCCCCTGCCCCGCGTGATGCGTGCCGCGCGGCAGGCCAGCATCCACGGCGGTCGCCTGCCCGCGCCGGAGGAGACCGGCCGCGCCTTCGGCAGCCGCCGGGCCGCGGCGGCTCAGGCGCGGCGGCGCCACTCGCCAGGGGTCATCCCGCTCTGGCGGCGGAAGGCGGCGACGAAGGCCGAGGGGGTGGAATAGCCCAGCCAGTGGGCCAGCTCGGTGCTGCTGCGCCCCGCCTGCAGCCCCTCGACCGCCAGAACCAGCCGCAGGCGGTCGCGCCAGTCGCGCCAGCCCAGCCCGGTCTCCTGCGCGAAGAGCCGCCCGAGCGTGCGTTCGGAACTGCCGACGCCCTGCGCCAGCCTCGCCAGATTGCCGGCCTCGGCGGGATGCGCCATCAGCCGCGCCATGACCCGGGCGAGCCGCGGATCGCCGGCGCCGGGCAGGTGCAGCTCGGGCCGTTCCAGCCGCGCGATCTCGTCGAGCAGCACCCAGCAGAGGCGGCGCGCCTCGGCGGGGCCGAGCGGGCTCTCCTGCCCCGTCGGGGGCATCAGCCGCCGGCCGGCCCCGCGGATCAGCGGCGTGGCGCGCAGCACGGCGGGCCGCGGCGGCAGGCCCGTCCGCGCGGCAAAGCGCGGCGCGATCGCGAAGCACTGCACCTCCATCCGGCCGGAGAAGTCCAGCTCGGGCGCCGTGCCCGGCGGCAGCCAGATGCCGCAGCGGTCGGGGATGAACCAGTGGCCCGCGGGCGTTGCCACGCGCATCAGCCCGTCGAAGCAGAAGAGCACCCGGACCTCCGCCCGCAAGGGCGCCGCGGGCAGGCGGCCGCCCCGGTCGAGGATCCCGGACCAGGCCTCGACCGGCCGGGAGCGCTTTGGCGGAAAATCGACATCTTCTGTCATGATGTCGTTCTACCGCGGCGGAGGCGCCGCGGCTAGATCTGCGGCGATCTTCCAGGGACCTCCGTCATGACACGCAGCAAAGAGTGCATCGTCGCCCTCATGGCCCTCGCCGCCGGGGCCTGCATCCTGTTTCCGCCCGCCGCCATGGACGCCCGCCAGGCGCAGATCTCCGGCGTGCTCCTCGTGACGCTGTCGCTCTGGGGAACCGGGCTGGTGCCGGGCTATGTCGCCTCGACCTTCCTCTTCGCGGCGCTGATCCTCGCCGGGCTCGCACCGCCCGGGCAGGTGTTTGCCAGCTTCTCCTCCTCGGCGATCTGGCTGGTCGTCACCGGCGCGGTCATCGGCGCGGCGGTCACCGGCACCGGGCTCGGCGCGCGGCTGGGCGCGCTGGCGCGGCCGCACCTGTCGCAGAGCCATGCCGCGCTGATCGCGGGGCTGATGCTCCTCGGCATGGCGCTCGGCTTCGCGATGCCCTCCTCGCTCGGCCGCGCGGCGGTGCTGGTGCCGGTGGGCATGGCGCTGGCCGACGCGCTGGGGCTGGAGAGGGGCACGCCCGGGCGGACCGGCGTCGCGGTGACCATCGCCATCGGCACCAACATGCCCAGCTTCGCCATCCTGCCCTCGAACCTGCCGAATGTCATTCTCTCGGGCGTGGCCGAGCGCTCGCTCGGGGCGGAATTCAGCTACGGCGCCTATCTCCTCCTGCATTATCCGGTGCTGGGGCTGCTGAAGGCGGCGGCGATCGTCGGGCTGGTGCTGGCCTTCTTCCCGGCGAAGATCGGCGCCCGCCCCGCTGCGGCGGCGCCGGAGCCGCAGGATCCGCGCCGCCAGGCCGCGCTGGTGGCGATCCTGCTGGCCACCCTGGCGCTCTGGTCGACCGACTGGCTGCACGGCATCAACCCCGCCTGGATCGGGCTCGGCGCGTCGCTCGTCCTGATGGTGCCGCAATTCGGCTTCGTGCCGCCGCCGGCCTTCCGCGCCGCGGTCGACTTCCCGACGCTGCTCTTCGTCGCCGGGGCGCTGACGCTCGGCGCCGTGGTCAGTTCCAGCGGGCTCGGCGGGATCATCGCGGGCGCGGCCCTCGACACCCTGCCCTTCGCCGAGGGGCGCGGTTTCGCGAATTTCATGTCGCTCTCGCTGCTGGCGGCGGGGACGTCGCTCTTCACCACGATCGCCGGGGTGCCCGCGGTGCTCACCCCGCTCGCGCCCGAGCTGGCCGGGGCGACGGGCTTCCCGCAGGAGGCCGTGCTGATGACCCAGGTGGTCGGCTTCTCGACCGTCCTCTTCCCCTACCAGGTCAGCCCGCTGATCGTGGCGATGGGGCTCGCCGGGGAAAGCACGCGGCCGCTCCTGCGGGTGATGCTGGCGCTCTTCGCGGTGACCGTCCTGGTGCTGATGCCGCTCGATTTCCTGTGGTGGAAGCTGCTCGGGGCGATCTGAGCCCCCGGGGAGGCCGGTCGGCGCCGAAGATGGCGGCGATCTTCATGCGGACCGGGCGGCGTGACCGGCGGAGAAATGGCCGGGATCTGCGCAGTGGCGCGACGGCTCGCGGACGGGCCGCGCCGGGCGATCGGCGCAATCGGAAAGCCCCGTGGCCAAAGGCTCCAATGGCCGGTCGCGGCCGCGGCGGAATGCATGCTCCATCTCGATGCCCCCAAGGGGGCGCGTGCCACTCTGCAGCGGTGCCCGCCCGTCTTGGCGGCGGAATGGAGCGGCCCGCATTGCGGCGCGGTCGATCCGGCCGCCGCCGCCGGGTCCCGCCGTCAGCGGCTGGCCGCCGCGCGGGCGGTCAGCACGATCCCGGCCATCACCAGCGCCAGCCCGGCCAGGAAGACCGGCGAGAGCTGGTTGCCGAGGAAGGCGACCGAGCCCGCCACGCCGATGACCGGCACGCCCAGCGTGACATTCGCCATCGCGAAGCTGGAGATCCGCCGCCCGTGTTCGGCCGAGATAACGAAGCAGGCCGAGGTGGCGACCGGGCCGATGAAGACCAGCAGCTCGACCAGCGGCAGCGACCAGCCGATGCCCTGCGGCACGCCCTCGCGCAAAAGCGCGATCGCGCCCAGCGGCAGCGTCGCCAGCAGCATCTGCCAGGGCGCCAGCGCCAGCGGCGGCGTTTGCCAGCGGTGGCGCCGCACATGCAGGATCACGGCCGACCAGCAGACCGCCCCGGTCAGCAGGAAGCCCGCGCCCATGAAGGCGCCCGGCCGCTGCCAGTCGGTCTCCAGCGGCGAGCAGATCAGCGCCACCCCCGCCAGCCCGATCGCCAGCGCGCCGAGCTGCGCCCGCCGCGGCCGCTCGCCAAGTGCCAGCCAGGCCAGCAGCGTGCTCCAGAGCGGCGTGGTATAGGCCAGCAGCACCGAATGGCTGGTATCGGTCTGCGTCATCGCGATCATGCCGAGCCCGGTGAAGGTCATCATCTGCAAGAGCCCGATGCTGGCGATGATCGGCAGGTCGGCCCGCACCGGCAGCACCAGCCGGCCGCGCAGCGCCAGGAAGGCCAGCAGGCAGATCGCGGCCGAGCCGAAGCGGAACGTCGCCAGCCAGAGCGGCGGCATCTCGCCAAGCGCCATCTGCGTGGCGGGCCAGCTCAGCCCCCAGAGCAGGACCATCGCGCCGAGCCACGGCCAGCTGGCGGACGGGCTCGGTCGGGAAAGGGCGGCATCGCAGCAGGTCATCATCGGTCTCCGGCACTGGCATTGCGGGGAAGAATGCACCTGTCCAGCGGAAAAATCCGACCTATGATCCCCCGTACTGGCGGAATATAGGATAACCATGCCTGAAACGAGCGGATGAGAGGTGGAAATGACCCGCGACCGGATCGAACTCGACGCAGCCAGCCTGCGCATCCTCGACGCCCTGCAGGAGAATGCCGAGCTGAGCAATGCCGAGCTGGCGGAGCGGGCGCATCTGTCGGCCTCGCCCTGCTGGCGGCGGGTGGCGCAGATGCGCGAGGCCGGGGTGATCCGCGGATCGGTGGCGCTGGTCGACCCGCTGCAGCTGGGGCTCCTGGTCAATGTCTTCGTGCATGTGACGCTGGAGAAGCAGGACAAGGCCTCGCTGCGGACCTTCACCGACGCGATCGAGGGGCGGCCCGAGATCATGGAATGCTACCTGATGACCGGCTCGGAGGATTTCCTGCTGCGCGTGGTGGTCGAGGATCTGCTGCGCTACCAGGAGCTGGTGCTGGACATCCTGACCCAGATCCCGGGCGTGGCGAATATCCGCTCCAGCTTCGCGCTCGACCAGGTCAAGTACACCACCGCCCTGCCGACCGGCCATCTGCGCTGAGCGGCGGCCCGGGCGGGCGGGCCGGGGCGGACACCGGCGCTGCGGCCTGCCTTCGCCATGCGCCCGCCCATGCCGCTCCGCGGTACCGGGCCCGGACTGGCGCCATGCCGCGCCCCGCCCGGCCCGAAACGCCGGCCTTTCTGCGGGCCTGCGACCTCCCCGCCGCTGGGCCGGTGACGCTCTCCCGGGCCGCCATGGCGCAGCGCTTGGAGCGCAAAGGGAACGCCCATCGCCGGTGGCGCAGACTTGGCCTCCGATCAGGCCGGGCGCCTTGCGGATGGCATTGACCGCCCGTCCGGGGCTGCGCCGGGACTGCAGCGCGCAGGAGGCGTTGCGGATCCTGCACCCCGGGGGCGTGCGAAAGCGGCGGTTCAGCCGGAGTGCCTCGGGCGTCAAACGGGACATGGCCCGGCCTTGCGCTGAAACAGTTCCGGCCGCGGGAGCATCTGGGCGGGTGCCCACAGCGGCAAGGTCCCGGTCGCCGCTGTCCGTCGCCCGCCCGGTCAGGCGCCGCGGGACGAGCTGCGCCGCGGCCGGGGCCGCGCACGGTGCCCCGCCGTCTGCCACGCCGCTGGATGCAAGCGGTGGCGGCACGGCCCGTCGGCACCCCCTTGCGCGGCAGCTCCGCCCCGCGTCGCACAGCCGGGCACGAGCGCCGATCCCGCCGTGACGGCGATGCGCTATGCGCCAGGCTGACGTTAAGCGGCTGATCGTGGTGAAAATCTCGCGCACACGTTCGCAGGCCCCAAAATCAAGGGAAAACATTCCAAGATTGGGAAAATCCGCTTCAAAGGGCGATTCCTTCAGCCATGCTGGAGAACAATTTTCCAACTTCGGAAGTTCTTTCGATCGGAGCCGGAGTTATTCAACAGTATCGGCCGTGAACGCCCCTCCGGTCCGCAAGGACCGGATGACGCCGTCCCCTGCAGGCAGCAGCGAACGGCGATCCCGTGCATCTCTCTCCGCCCGGCGCCCGGCCCCGCCGAAGGCTCTGCGCCCTCTCCCTCACGGGCAGAAGCACTCACGCAACAGGCCCAGTCCGGCCGGGCGCCGGCTCTCCCCGGGGCCCCGGGAAGACGGCACCGGACCCTCGCGCCGGCCCTGGCGGGGCCGGGCCCAGCCGAGGCGGATGGCGAGGAAATCGACCAGCGCCCGGCCGGGGATGGAGGGGCCGCCGACGAGGCGCGCGCGGACCTCCTGCGCCTTCACTTCGGCATAGCTGCCGGGGATCGCGCGCAGCCGCCCCGCCTGCAGGCCCTCCTCCACCGCGAAGCGCGCCACCCGGGCGATGCCAGGCGCCTCGCGGCCATTGGCCCGGACGCGGCCGGGCGGCCGTCAATGCGCAAGGGCCAGCGCGACCGCGCCGGGTCGAAATTGACGGAAAGGCACTGGTGGCGGTGCAGATCGCCGGGATGGCCGGGCGTGCGGTGCGCTTTCAGACCACCATCGGCTCGGGGCCGGGCTTGCGTGGCATCAGGCCGCTGTCGGACAGCGCGCCGCAGCGGACGGCGACAGCGCTCGCGCCCTGTGCCGGATCCTCCAGCGGATCGGTCAGCGTCTGGTCGATCTCCGCCTGGGGTCGGAGCCGGGCGAAATCCCCGAACAGCGGGCGATCCACAGCCGCCCGTGCGACGCCGCCGGGGCTCCTGCAGATTTCCGTGGCGGCCTTGCGTTCGGCCAGGATCCGCTGCGTGGTAGCCTGGTGGCGCTGCCCCTCCCCGGTCAGCGCCCGCGCAAGGGCGGAGCGGGATAGCAGCCGCAGCCCAGCCGCGCCTCGGCCCGGCCGAGCGTCCGGCGGACCCCGAGGGCATCATCCCCAGCCGCCGCGCCGCGGCCGAGACGCTGCCTTCGTCGAGAATGGCGAGGACGACCTCCGTGGCGCACAGCCGATGCGGGCCATGGGTCGTCCTCTGCCCAAGGTCAAGAAAGGGTTGCTTCGGCAGCTGCCAAACCTGCCGCGCTGCGTCGTCCAAGCGGGCGGGCTTCCCGCCGTCCGGGCAGACCGGCGGCGCGCCAAGGCACGAAAGACGATCACGGTCGAGCCCGCCGCCGGCCGCACTCTTCCGCGGCTCCCTTGCCAGCGGTCCGGCAGGATTCTCGCCGAAGGGCCCGCTTCCCGAGATGGCGGAGGATCGCGGCGTGTCCCTTCCCGCCGCGGGGCGGGTCGTGCCATCCTGCACCCTCGGCGTGGCCATCTTTGCGCCGCTGGTCACGCCGACGGCCGGGCGGATGGCAGAGCGCGCTGCGCGCCATCGCCTCTGTCTGCTCCAAGCCGCTGCTCCGGCGCGTGGCCGCGCTCTCGGTCGCGGAACTGCGTGCTGATCCTGCTGGCGGCCGAGAACCTCCTGGCAGCGCAGGCGCCCGGCTATGGCGTGCAGCTCGGCGCACGGGCTGACCGCGCTCTGCCAGGGCACCGTCTCCGGCGCGCGCCGGGACGGCAGGCGGGGGCGCTCGCCGCGGTCTTCGCGGTGCCGCTGGCCGTCCTGCTGCGCGGGTGCGGCGCGAAATGCGGGCCTTATCCTGTCGGCGGCGCGGCTTTTCCGCCATCCATGCGCCGCAGGGCCGTTTCAGCGGCCCTCCTCCGCACCCGGAGCCCTGTCCAGTCGAGGCGGCCGCTGCTGCGGACCTTCGGGACAGAGCGGCGGGAAGCCGGGATCGCCGGCCACCACGAGGCGCGCTTTTCCCGCGCCGTCGCGGAGGCCTTCCCCCGGCGAAGGCGCCCGGAGGCTGTGACCGGGGCATGCCGCGGGGTCGAGGCGGCCGTCGGCAGGATGCGCCGGACGGGCATCACGGCGCCTGATGCCGGTGTCGGCTGCAGGGCCCGGGGACCGGTGCTGCCGGAACGGACCTGCCGGATGCTGCAGCCCTGAGCGATGCGGCCCGCCGGTTCCGGGATGGTCGCGCGGACTGCCGGCACAAGGCCGATCTGAGGGCCGGGCCTGCTGACGGGCGGCAGACCCATCGCGGCAGGCGTCTCCAGCAGGCTGCGGGGCAGCACCCGACCGCCCCTGGGACGGGACATCCGTCGGGCAGTCCCGGGTCTCTGCATGAAGTTCTGCTTGCACGCCCTTAAAAAGACGCCGGAAATTTTCGTTAGGACGAGCTTGCAACTGTCGCCGGCAGCCTGCCGGAAAGGCCGGTACCTGATGCCGCCATCTCGCCCGGCACGCTGCAGACCGCCGCGGACAACCCGCCGGGGTCCGTCCCCGGATCGCCGGCAGGGACGGCGATGGCCTGCATGCCGCCGCCCCGGCTGCCCGCCCGATGGCGCCCCGGTCATCGGCACCGGGCCGATGGCCGTCCGGACCTCAGGAGGCCGCCTGCAGCCGCGGGTCGAGGGCAAAGCGCTCCTGCGTGACATCCTCGTAGAGCCCCTCCGCCTGGTCGGCATCGAAGACCAGGTTCCAGCTGTGGCGCGACACGGCCGAGGGGATCAGGATGCAGCCATGCGCGCGCAAGAGGTCATTGCCGTGGCTCTGCTGGTTGCGCCCGGGCGTGGCCGGGGTGATCCAGTTCGGGTTGGGGATGGCCTCCGGGGCGACGACATGCAGCCGCGCGGGATCGCGGAGCCGCGCGGAGGTCAGGTAGTGCGGCGCGGTGTCGAGCACCTCGAAGCCCTTGTGCACCGCGACCTCGAGGCAGGCCGTCGCCGGGTCGAGCGAGGCATAGACCGCCCGCACGCCGCGGCTGTTCCAGCGCCCGCCGACGCGAAAGGCGCCCTCGCCGGTATGCCAGGCGGCGCGGTGGCGCTCCTGGTCGATGCGCCAGAGCCTGATCTCCCCCGTGCCGAGCGGCGGCGGCAAGGGGATCATGCATGGACCCCGTATTCCAGCCGGGTCAGGTATTCCTCGACCGCCTCGATCCCGGCCGAGGTCGCCAGCAGGTCCACGGGCTTGCGGTTCGCCAGGCCGATGGCGGGGCGGTCCATCCAGGCCTCGGCCGCCTCCTGCGAGCCCATGACCTCGGCGGCATGGGCGAAGATCTCGGCAAAGCGCCAGGCGCGGCTGCTCTGCTCGACGCTCAGCAGCTGCGGCGAGCGCTGCGCCTTGTGACGCTGCAGCGTGCGGAGGCTGAGCCCGACCGCCTTCTTCAGCGCGTCGCCCTGTTCGAGAAAGCCCACGGCCGAGACCAGATGCAGCAGCGCATCGGCCGGCAGGCCCTTGAGCAGGACCTCATGGGCATCCATCACCGTGCGGACCTGCGCCCGGATCGCCTTCTCGCCTCCGAGGAGCCCGACCGCCGGGCCGACATCGCCTTCGAACTGCACCGCATCCATCATCCACCGGCCTCCTTGCCACGTGTCGCTAAATATGCGCCACATGACGCCAGATTTCAAGGCCGCCGCGCGGATCGCGGCCCGGAGATGCGCCGGGCGCCTCCTGCGGCCCAGCCTCGCGCGCCGCGGCGGCGGTGTCCAGCGTGCAGCGGATGCCCGGGGCCACGGCAGCCGGGAGGTCCGCTCCGGCCGGAACCAGAGGTGGCCGAGCGGCGCCGGCCTCCGTCTCCGGCTTGCGCCGCGAAGGGAGGGAGTGCGGATGCCGAGCGGGCCACGGTCATGGCGGCGGACAGCTCCCGACCGGTTCTGCGACGGCGGCGATGCCCCCCGGTCCCTGCCGCGAGCAGAGTGCAAGCGGTCCCCGCCGCAAGGGACATAGAGGGGGGGGTCGTTGCAGAACTCTCAGGGGATCGAGAGTTATCCCGATAATCCAATAGGTTAACGGACTTTCATGGCGAATCCCGAACCTGCCTGCTACCGCAAGGCGTACGGGAAGACCTGAAGCGCTGCGGCTCGCTGACCGTCTGGCTGGACCGGGACATGGCCTGGCGCGTGCCGAAGGAGAGCCGCCCAGGGCGCGCGACTGTCTTCTGCGAACGCGTGTCTGCAATGGCGTTGCTGCGCAAATGGAAGGGAGATTCACCGCGTGACTCCAGAGTGCTAGCTGGTCGGCATGAGCAGGCCTCGAAGCCCCCCTGCAAGACCGCCAGCTTGCATGCGCATGATCAGCCGCTGACGCAGCGCGGATCGCTGACGGTCGGGTTCGATCCCTCCCTGCAGCGGGAAGCGGGGCCGTCCGGACGGCGTGACCGCCAGCGGGCCTGAAGTGAATGAGGAGGATCAGGAAATCGTCCGGGGGACGATTTCCCCGGCGAATGCGATCCAGACCGGCCTTGCGGTCAGAATCCTGAAGAGCCTGCCACTCTGGCAGAGTGAGCCAGTTTAGCGCCACTGGTTCGAACCCGCTGGCGAACGGTTTCGCGGCAAGCCTGCCGGATCGGTCCGTTCCGGAGGTCAGCCCCCCGCCACGCCGCCAGAGCGAGACCGGACCGCGGCGCCGACAGCGCCGCGAAAGCGCATCGAACAATGGACGTCGCCATCCCGTATCGCGGCTCCAGGGGGGGCTCCCCCTGCTCGTCCCTCTTGGACATTGCGGCGCAATACCCTGCTGGGCAGCGGACAGCACCGGGATCGGTGTGGAACGCGAAGCGACCGTGGCCTCGGCGGGACCGCGAAAGCGCAGCACGGTACGCGCGCAGGCAGGGCGGCTCGAAACGGCGTATTCGCGGATCCGCCCGGACCGGTGGGGCGGCCCGCTCATGGCGCCGGATCCACCTCGGGGCCGGCGAGGGGTGACGAGGATCAGGAAACCGTCCGGGGGACGGGGGTCCTGACGAACGTGGAGCAGAGCGCCGTCAAGGTAACCTCCGGCGATGTCGAGCCGGTGAACGCCTCCGGTCCGGGCGAAGCGGCGAGGGATGCTGCCGGCCCGCCGGTGCAGATCCCGGCGGGCGAGGAAATCGCCACCGTCGCGGCCGAGTTGCCACCGGGTCAAGCACCGCTGGCGACGCCCATGACACGCGCGCCTGCCATGACGCCATCGCTGCCCGCGGTGCGGCGGCGGTTCGCCGGGCAGGGCTCCGCCCGTCCAGCCTCCAAATCCTCCAAAGGAGGATTTGCCGCTGATGCGGACCGGCCTGAACTCCCCCGGACCTTTCGCTGGTCCTCCTCGCTTCCGCCTCACCGCAACGCCGGGCGATGGAAGCCGGACAGCGCCGGAGCCCGGGCGCGCAGCGGGACCCTGCGGGCCTCGAAGCACCTCGGCCGGGCACTCTGGCGGAACCGGAGCGGGCAGCGCCGGCGCAGCGGGGTGGAGATATGAGCCGGATCAGGAAAAGGTCCGGGGGACCTTTTCCCCCGCGATTGGATGACCTGCATGACGCTTCTCGGCCAGCGGCGGATCTCCGTTCGGCATCGGCCTCGGACCGATGGCGGCGCGGTGCCTCACCTTCGACCGGCAGGTTGCCGAGGTCCGGATCCGGGTCATTCGCGGCTGCTCTCGGACCAGTGGCGCTTGCCGCTCATTCCTGAACCGCTTCACCGACCTTGGCATCCCGGTCACCAGGGCCCTGGGAGAAATGCGTCCGGGGCAAGGGGACCTGCGGTCGTCCGCCGATTTGCGCGACAGCGCCGCCTGGACCGGAAGACGAACAAGGCGCCGGAGAAGGGATCAAGCTCCAGCTCCGACATGACGCGGCCCGCCAGGCCGTCGAGGTCTTTGCGGAAGTCGACAGGCTCGGCCGGGATGCAGATTTTCGGGTTCTCCATCGGCAACATCGGGCAATCCTCAGCGCGCGCAGGAACCTCTCGAACTCGCCTTCGCGGAGCCTCGGGGGAAATTCGAGGACCAGATCGCCTTTGGAGCTCCGGATCACCTGGCTTCGGGGGGCGCTGCGCCCTCCGCCCCGGGAAACGGCGGCGAGATTGCAGGCTCGTCTTCGATGCGGCGTTCGACGAACCCCGGCACGGAAGGCGCCAATTGCAACCGGCGCGCCCGATCGGATTCCGCCCATTCCCGCACCAGGCAGTCCTTCGCACCGATTTCGCGCGCCGGATCTGCGGGAGGCTCTGCCGGGGGCGTTGGTCCTTCGCGCGGCCTCCCGCTTGAGCTGCATCCGACTGGAAAGCCACGATTGTTCCCGTTCATGGCCATTTCCTGCGCTTGCATGCCTTTCCGGAGATCCGGGGCTGCACAGCGCTCCGATCTGTCCGCAAGGCAGCGATCATGGCCGGGTCGGGACGCTGGCCAATGCGCGCCCGGACCGGCCGGATGCACCGCTTGCCGCCTTCTGAATTGGAGTCACCCGGTGACTCTCATCCCCGTTTGTGCAGCAAGGGCGGGCGATGTCATCTCCTCCTCCGGCGAGGGCGGCGACTGCCGACTGGCGCTGGGGCGGCGCACCATCGCGACCGGGTGCTTTCGGGGGGGGGGGGGGCGCAGCGCGACGGCTTCATCTGCTGCGTCTCGCGCGGGACCGGGCGGATGCAGCCGGAGCCTGCCGCGCGCGCGAAACTCCCGCGCCAGGCGGCGGCGCGCTCACGGTGCCGCGAACATCCCGGCGGGCGATGCCGACTGCAGCTTGCGCCCGACCATGATCCGCAGTGCGATATCGGGCCGGAGGCGGTCCACCGCCGCCATGTCGACCTCGTCCTGCCAGAGGAAATCGACCCGCCGGAAGATCTGCGCCAGCCGCGGGGCGGCGGCCATGCCGAAACTGTCCATGAAGACCAGGGCATGCCCCTGCGGCGCGTCCGGATTGCGGCAGGTGAATTCCGGCAGGCTGAGCGGGTCGATCGTCTGCAGGTGCAGATCTGCCACGCCGGGGGCGCTGCAGGAACCGGGCCCCGGGCGCAGGACCTGCGGGGCCCGGGCGCGGATCGCGGCCTGCCGGCCCACCATCCGCGCGAGGTCCCCGCCCTGCGCGGGCACGGCGCGGACCTTCAAGGGCGGCAGCGCCCGGGCGCCGAGCACCGGGGCGAGCGCCGCGTCGATCCCCCGGGCCGCGCCGTATTCGGTCCAGTGGGTATCGGTGGCATGGTAGAGCGGGAAAGCCAGCGGGTCGCGGCGCAGCCTGCGGAAGACACGCGCCAGATCGACCGGCTGCGGCGCCGTGCTGTCCCGCATCTTCGCGGCAAGCTGCGAGGACCGCGGAACCGGCACCGGGGCGACCCAGCGGGGCAGCGCCTCGGGCAGGACGGCGGCCTTGTCGGGGGCGATGACCTGCACCAGCGGGATGCCGCGGCTGCGGAAGGCGGCATCCATCCGCTCGAACATCGCGATCCAGGCCTCGTCGCGCGCCGCGGGCGGGCGGCCCTGCGCCGCCTCGAGCGTGCCTTCGTGATTGAGGAAGAGGATCCCGCTCTCGCCCACCAGCACCTTCGGATAGGGCGAGCGGCCGAAGACCCCCAGCATGACCGAGCCGTTGAGCGAGACGAACGGGTCCTTGAGCGCGTAGCGCTCGGTCACGTAGTGCCTGGCGCGGCGCGGGAAGGACCGCAGCGCCCGCGGGTCGGCGGACAGCTCCGGGGTCTGCGCCACCAGTTCCTGCCGGACCGTGCCCGGCCCGTCGAGCATGTCGGCCAGCGAGGCCAGGCCCACCAGCGAGAGCAGGCAGAGCATCGCGATGGCGGAGGCCGTGGCCGCCCGGACCCCGGGAAAGGCCGCCTCTCCGGCCGTCTGGATATCGCTCATGGCCATCTGTCAGAACCGGAAATAGATGAAGGGACTGTAGGAGGCGGCGCCGAGCGAGACGATCGAGGCCGAGAAGAGCCCCCAGGCCATGACCGTGCGCCCCGCGACCCAGCCCGCGCCCGGCAGGCGCGGACGCAGCCAGGCCTCCAGCCGCGGGACGACGGGGACGCACAGGCAGGCGCCTGCCGCCATCACCGTCAGGATGTAGGCGTCGAAGAAGGACGCGGCCGGATAGAAGCCCGCCTCGGGTCCCGTCCGCCCTAGCATGGCCGACCAGAAGGCCGCCGCCTGCCCGGTCCCGTCCGCCCGGAAGAGCACCCATCCGAAAAGCACCGCCAGGAGCGTGCCGAGCCGCGCCAGCGGCCCGGGCACCGCCCGGCGCCAGCGCGCGGGCGCCATCCGCTCCGCCACCAGGAAGGCGCCATGCCAGAGCCCCCAGAGCACGAAGGTCCAGGCCGCGCCATGCCAGATCCCGGTGGCGAGGAAGACGATGCCGAGATTGGCATAGGTGCGCAGCGGGCCGCGCCGGTTGCCGCCGAGCGGGATGTAGAGATAGTCGCGGAACCAGCCCGACAGGGTCATGTGCCAGCGCCGCCAGAACCCGGTGACCGAGCGCGCGGCATAGGGGTGGTCGAAATTCTCCGGAAAGCGGAAGCCGAGGATCCGGCCGAGGCCGATGGCCATGTCCGAATAGGCCGAGAAATCGAAATAGATCTGCAGCATATAGGCCAGTGCCCCGATCCAGGCCGTCCCGGGGGCCAGCCCCGCATCCGGGATGGCGAAGATCCGGTCCGCGGTCAGCCCCATCGGATCGGCGATCAGCGCCTTCTTCGCCAGGCCGGTGACGAAGCGCTGCATGCCGATGGCGATGTCCTCGGCGCGGATCCGGCGCTCTGCCAGGGCGGTCTCGACCTCGGCGTAGCGGACGATCGGACCGGCGATCAGCTGCGGGAACATCGAGATGTAGAGCGCGAGCCGCTGCGGGCTGCGCTGCACGCCGATCCGGCCCGCGCGCAGGTCGATCAGGTAGGACAGCGCCTGGAAGGTGAAGAACGAGATGCCGACCGGCAGCTCCGGCGCGATCTGCGCCGCATTCGCGACCCCGGCGGTCTCGAGGAAGAAGCCGAGATACTTGTACCATCCCAGCAGGCAGAGATTGGCCGTCACGCCCAGGGCCAGCATGGCCCGGCCGGATCCACCCCGCCGGAGGGCGGCGTCGATGCCCAGGCCGATGCCGTAGTTCATCGCGATCGACGCGGACAGCACCGGCAGATGCGCGGGCTCGCCCCAGGCGTAGAAGAGCAGGCTCGCCGCCAGCAGGAGCGGGTTGCGCCAGCGCGCGAAAAGCAGGTAGGCCGCAGTGAAGAACGGCAGGAAGAAGAAAATGAATGTCGGCTCTGAAAATACCAAGGCGCATGCTCCCCTCGCCCATGGCGGAAATAGATCGCCGGGGATTTTCAAATTCAATATCCGGAATTCCTGAGGGCGGCCGATCAGAAAGCGCCCGCCTATTCCGGAAGAAACAGCCTAAAATTTAGTCCGCCCCGGACGGGCAGGAACAGCGCCTGGCGCAGTCCGTGCCGCATCCCGGCCAGACGGCCGGGGCGCCGGGCGCCGGACCGGATCGACTCGGCCCCGCGCGCTGGCAGCGGCGGCGCCCGGTCCGGGATTTGCGTCCTGCCTATTTCGCAGACATCCGCGCCGGGCCGCTGCTTGCGGAAAATCTTTGCCCCGGAAGCACGGAGGCGCCCGCCCCCCATGCCGCACGCCCGGCGATGCCGGAAGAAACCATTTTACCACAGCATCTTGCACCGTATCCGGCCCGCCCGGGCCGGGCTGCGGACACCCGCCACCTGGCGCTTGATCTATAATCGAAGATTATAATTCTAGATCGATTATAAGCCAAAATTCTATTGCTCCGGCCGCGGCGGCTCGGGCTTCTGGAGCCTGCCAGCATCCGGTGATGCCAAGAAGCACATGACCAACAAGGAGCCCCTCATGACGCCGATCCGCCTCCTCCCCCTGGCGCTTGCCGCCGCCCTCCCCCTTGCCGCCCAGGCCGATGGCTACAAGGTGGCGCTTGACGGGACCTTCGCCCCGCATGCGATGCCCAGCCTCTCCGGCGGGGTCGAAGGCTTCAATGTCGACCTGGCCGCCGCCATCGGCGAGGCGCTCGGCGTCGAGATGGAGGTGGTCGCGGCGCAGTTCTCGGGGCTGATCCCGGCGCTGCAGGCCGGCACTTACGACTTCCTCGTCGCGCCCACCACGGTGACGGAGGAGCGCGCGGCGAACCTGCTTTTCTCCGAAGGCTTCATGGACACCAACTTCGCCTTCACCGTGCCCGCGGGCAGCCCCGCCATGGACGGGCTAGACGCCTTCAAGGACAAGACCATCGCCGTCAACAAGGGCTCGGTCTACGAGAGCTTCCTGAACGACCGCGCGGATGAATACGGCTGGACGGTGGTCTCCTACGGCACCAATACCGATGCGGTCGAGGCCGTCGCGACGGGCCGCGCCGACGCCAACCTGGCAGGCGCCACCGCCTCGGCCTGGGCCGCCAAGCAGAACCCGCGGATCGATCTCAGCTACGAATACCCGACCGGGCTGGTCTGGGCCTTCCCCTTCCGCAAGGACGACATCGCCACCCGGGACAAGATCGACGCGGTGCTGGAATGCCTGAAGACCGACGGCACCATGGCGGCGCTGTCCGAGAAATGGTTCGGCGTCACCCCGGCCGAGGGCGCGACCATCGTCACCCCCACCCCGGGCTACGGCACGCCGGGCTTCGACGGCTACGAGGACACCGCCCACGAGGTCACCTGCGACTTCTGATGCGCCATTGCGGGCGGGATCCGTCCCGCCCGGCCACAAAGGACCCGAGATGACTGCTCCCGCCCCCGTCCACCAGCGCCCGATGCTGGAGATCAACCGCCTGGAAAAGCGCTTCGGCGAGACCGAGGTGCTGAAATCCATCGACCTGCGCGTCGCCCCGGGCGAGCTGGTCTTCGTGATCGGGCCGTCGGGCTCGGGCAAGTCGACCATGTTGCGCTGCTGCAACCGGCTGGAGGAGCCGAGCTCGGGCACGATCCTCCTGGATGGCGAGCATGTCACCGACTGCCGCGGCGCCGCGCTCGACCGGATGCGGCTGAAGATCGGCATGGTGTTCCAGGGCTTCCATCTCTACCCGCACAAATCCGTGCTGGGCAACGTGATGCTCGCCCAGATCCGCGCGCTGAAGCGGCCGAAGGCGGAGGCGAAGGCCCGCGCCATGGAGATGCTGGAGCATGTCGGCCTGGCCCACAAGGCCGATGCGATGCCCGCCGAGCTGTCGGGCGGACAGCAGCAGCGGGTCGCCATTGCCCGCGCGCTGGCGCTCGATCCCAAGGTGATGCTCTTCGACGAGCCGACCTCGGCGCTCGATCCCGAGCTTGTGGGCTCCGTGCTGAAGGTGATGCGGCAGCTGCGCGACGAGGGGATGACCATGCTGGTCGTCAGCCACGAGATGGGCTTTGCCCGCGAGGCCGCCGACCGCGTCGTCTTCATGGATGGCGGCGTGGTGGTCGAGGCCGGCCCGCCCGGGGCGATCTTCGGCAACCCGCAATCCGACCGGCTGAAAAGCTTCCTCGCCCGCGTTTCTAAGGCCGCAGAATGAGGTTCCTCGAGACCTTCTTCAACGGCGCGGTGATGGCGAAGTACCTGCCGGATCTGCTCTCGGCCATCGTCACGACGCTGTGGCTGAGCGCGGTGATCCTGGTCCTCGGCCTGTCCCTGGGGCTGGCGCTGGCCTGCCTGCGCAGCCTCGGTCGCTGGTACCTGACGCTGCCGATCGTCGCCTTCGCCGATATCGGCCGGGCGCTGCCGCCGCTGGTCGTCATCCTGATCTGCTATTTCGGCCTGCCGGGCCTCGGCATCAGCCTCTCGGGGCCGATGGTGCTGATCCTGGTGCTGGCCGCCGTGCTCGCCGCCTTCGCCGAGGAGATCTTCTGGGCGGGCCTGACCGCCGTGCCGAAGGGCCAGTGGGAGGCCGGGCGCGCCACCGGCCTCGGGTTTGCCCGCACGCTCTTCGAGATCGCGCTGCCGCAGGCGATCCGCATGGGCATTCCGCCGCTCGTGAACCGCGCGCTCGCCATCACCAAGATGACCGCGCTGGGGTCCGTGATCGGGGTGAAGGAAATCCTCTCGGTCTCTTCCTCGGCGCAGAGCTTTTCGGGCTCGGCGACGCCGCTGACCATGGCGGCGCTCGCGTATCTGGCGATCTTCCTGCCCGCCGTGCTGCTTTCGCGGCTGCTCGAGCGGCGCTATTCCTGGGCAGTGTGACATGGGCGACTTCATCGACCTCTTCCTGAATTTCGAGATCATGGCGAAGTCCTGGCCGCTCCTGCTGAAGGGCCTGGGCATCACGGCCAAGCTCTGCGCCGCGGTGATCGGTCTGGGGCTTGCGGGCGGGCTGATGCTGTCGCTCGGCGCGCTCTCGCCAAGGCGCTGGCTGAAATGGCCGGCCCTCGCCTTCATCGACTTCTTCCGCGCGATCCCGCCGCTGGTGCTGCTGGTCTTCGTCTTCTCCGGCCTGCCCTTCGCCGGGCTCGACCTGACGCCCTTCCTGGCGGTGATGATCGCCTTCTTCCTCAACAACTCCGCCTATTACGCCGAGGTCTTCCGCGCGGGCATCCAGTCATTGCCGAAGGGCCAGGCCGAGGCCGCGCGCGCCACCGGGCTGTCGCAGACGCAGGCGATGATCCACGTGATCCTGCCGCAGGCGGTGCGCAACGTCCTGCCGGATCTGCTGTCGAACACCGTCGAGGTGGTCAAGCTCACCTCCCTGGCCTCCGTCGTCTCGCTGGCCGAGCTTCTCTATTCGGCCAACATGGCCCGCTCCGTCACCTACAATTCCTCGCCGCTCGTGCTTGCCGCGCTGATCTATCTCGCGATCCTCTGGCCTCTGGTCCGGCTGATCTCGCGCTACCAGCGCGGCCTCGCGGCGCACTGATCCCCGAAAGGAAACACCCATGTCCAAGATGATCATCGGCGGCGCCCAGATCGGCGGCATCCAGAAGGACGAGACCCGCGAAGAGGTCGTCGCCCGGATGATTGCCCTGATGGACCAGGCGCATGAGAAGGGCGTGACATACCTCGCCTATCCCGAGATGACGCTGACCACCTTCTTCCCGCGCTTCTATGCCGAGGACCGCGCCGAGTTCGACCACTGGTTCGAGACCGAGATGCCGAACGCCGCGACGCAGCCGCTCTTCGACCGCGCGAAGGAATACGGCATGGGCTTCACCTTCGGCTATTGCGAGCTGACGCCCGAGGGGCAGCATTTCAACACCTCGGTCATCGTCTCGCCCGAGGGCGAGATCATCCTGAAATACCGCAAGACCCACCTGCCCGGCCATTCAGAGTACGAGCCCGAGCGCACCCACCAGCACCTGGAAAAGCGCTACTTCCTGCCCGGCGATACCGGCTTCAACGTGGTGCGGAACCAGGGCGCGATCATGGGCATGTCGATCTGCAACGACCGCCGCTGGCCGGAAAGCTGGCGGGTGATGGGGCTGCAGGGCGTGGAGCTGGTCACGGTCGGCTACAACACCCCGTCGCAGAACAACCTCTCGGCCGAGGAAGGCATCGAGCGGCGGATCTACCATCACGAGCTGTCGGTCTGCGCCGGGGCCTACCAGAACTCCACCTATGCCGTGGCGGTCGCCAAATGCGGCATGGAGGACGGCAACCACATGTTCGCGGGCTCGATCATCGTCGATCCGGACGGCTTCGTCGTTGCCCGCGCGACGGGCGAAGGCGACGAGCTGATCACCCATGAGGCCGATTTCGCCAAATGCGCCTTCGGCAAGTCGACGATCTTCAATTTCGCCGCGCATCGCCGGACGGAGCATTACGGCTTGATCTGCGCGCGCACTGGCGTCCAGATCGACGTCTGAGACAGGGGAACGGACAGATGGACTTCGACACCGTCATCCATGGCGGCACGATCGCGACCGCCGCGGAGATCTACCAGGGCGATATCGGCATCAGGGACGGACGCATCGCGGCCGTGGCCGAGCGGCTGCCGGGCGGCACCCGCCGCATCGATGCCGGCGGGCGGATCGTCATGCCCGGCGGGATCGAGGCGCATGCCCATATCGCGCAGGAAAGCTCCTCGGGGGTGATGACCGCCGACGACTACCTCTCGGGGTCGGTCTCGGCGGCGTTCGGCGGCAATTCGTCCTTCATCCCCTTCGCCGCCCAGCATCGCGGCCAGTCGGTCGACGAGGTGATCGCCACCTATGGCGAACGGGCGAAACGCTCGGTCATCGACTATTCCTGGCACCTCATCATCTCGGACCCGCAGCCGGAGGTGCTGGAGGACCAGCTGCCGCGCGCCTTCGCCTCGGGGATCACCTCCTTCAAGGTCTTCATGACCTATGACCTGATGAACCTGGGCGATGGCGGCATGCTCGACATCCTGACCGTCGCGCGCGAGCACGGCGCGGTCACCATGGTCCATGCCGAGAATAACGACATGGTCAAATGGATGAACCGCCAGCTCGCTTCCAAGGGGCTGACCGCGCCGAAATACCATGCGATCTCGCGGCCCGAACTGGCCGAGGAAGAGGCGATCAACCGCGCGATCCAGCTGGCGAAGCTGGTCGATGCGCCCTTGTTCATCGTCCATGTCTCGACCGCAGGCGGTGCGGCCATCGTCCAGCGCGAGAAGCTCGCGGGCGCCAAGCTTTTCGCCGAGACCTGCCCGCAATACCTGGCGCTGACCCGCGACGATCTCGACCGTCCGGGGATGGAGGGCGCGAAGTACATCTGCTCGCCGCCCCTCAGGGACCACGCCACGCAGGACGCGCTCTGGCGCCATATCGCGTCGGGCACCTTCGAAAGCGTCAGCTCGGACCACGCGCCCTACCGCGCCGACCAGTCGGGCAAGTTCCTCAACGGGATCGACGTGCCCTATCCCAAGATCGCCAACGGCATGCCGGGCATCGCCGCGCGTCTGCCCTGGCTGTTCTCGGAAGGCGTCGCCAAGGGGCGGATCACGCTGGAGCAGTTCGTGGCGCTGAGTTCCACCAACGCGGCGAAGACCTTCGGCTGCAGCGCCAAGGGCCGGATCGCGCCCGGCATGGACGCCGATATCGCCATCTGGAACCCCGAGACCCGCCGCAAGGTGACGCTGGCCGACCAGCACGACAACATGGACTATACCCCCTTCGAGGGGTTGGAGCTCATGGGCGTGCCCGAGATCGTCATGACCCGCGGCGAGACGGTGGTCGAGCACGGCACGCTGAAAGCCGCCGAGGGACAGGGCCGCTTCGTGGCGCGGAAACCGGCCGATCTGCGCGGCCGCTCCGGCTGGCAGGCCAAGGAGTTCGATCCTGCGCAGAATTTCGGCGCGGTGCTGCGCTGATGCGGGGGCCGGTCCTGGTCGTGAACCCGAATTCCTCCGCCGCGGTGACGGAGGGCATCCGCGAGGCCATCGCGCATCTGGCCCCGGCCGCGGGCGCGGGCTTCGAGGTGACGGACCTGCCCGGCAGCCCGGCGACGATCCTGACGAACGAGGACGTGGCGCGCGCGGGGCTCGGCGTCGCGGCCCTGGCCCGGTCGCGGCCGGACGCCTCGGCCTTCGTCATCGGCTGCTTCTCCGATCCCGGGATCGACCTTGCCCGCTCGCAGGTCCCGCAGCCGGTGATCGGCTGCCAGGAGGCCGGGATCCTCACGGCCATGGCGCGGGCCGATCTTTTCGGCATCATCGCGCTCTCGCCCGTCTCCGTGGCGCGCCACCGCATCCGCATCCGCGCCATGGGGGTCGAGGGCCGCATGGCGGGCGAGCTGCCCCTGCCCGGCGTCTCCGCCGAGGCCTCGGGGCGCGATCCGGCGGTCTATGCCCGCTGCGTGGCGCTGGCCCGGGAACTCGGCGAAGCGGGGGCAGGCGCCGTGGTGCTGGGCTGTGCGGGCATGGCGCCGGTGCGGGCACGGCTGGAACAGGATGCCGGGCTTGCCGTGATCGACCCGGTGCAGGCGGCCGCGGCCATGGCGCTCGGCCTCGCCGGGGGGCCGGGATGAGCGGCGGCGACGCCCTGCCCGAGGTGTCGCTGAGGCTCCTCGAGATCTTCGCGGCAATGATGCGCTGCGCCACCACGGTCGAGGCGGCCGAGCAGCTGCGCATCTCGCAGCCCGCGGTCTCCGCCGGGATCCGCCAGCTCGAGACCCAGCTGGGCCTCGCGCTCTTCGAGCGCACGGGCCGGCGGCTGGTCCCCACGGCCGAGGCCAAGGCGCTCCATGCCGAGATCCGCCCCGTCTTCGGCATCATGCGCGGCTTCGCCCAGCGGGCGCGCGACATGAAGCTCGGCATGGCCGGCCGGCTGAAGATCATCGCCACCCCGCCGCTCGGCTATTCGGTGGCGCCGGTCGCGCTGAGGAACTTCCTCGACGCGCGGCCCGATGTCTCCGTCGCCTTCGACGTGCGGCGGCTGGAGCAGGTGCGCGACGCGGTGCAGAGCGGCCAGGCCGATATCGGGCTGGCGATCGACCGCGGCCGCCATGCGGCGCTCAACAGCGACATCCTGCAGCGCAGCCACATGGTCGCGCTGATGCCGAAGGACAGCCCGCTGGCGGCGCGGCCGCATGTCAGCGCGCTCGATCTGGCGCCCTTCCCGATGATCGGGCTCGAGGCGGCCTCCAATCTCGGCCAGCTGGTGCGGTCCGCCTACGAGTCCGTGGGCGCGGTCTATGCCCCGCGGATCGAGGTCCGCTACTGCGCCACGGCCACGGCGCTGGCGGCGCGCAACCTGGGCGTGACGGTGGTCGATCCCTATTCCGCCTCGATCCATCGCGGCGAGGATCTGGCCTGCCGCCCCTTCCTGCCGGCCTGCGACATCAACGCGGTGATGTACACCCGCCGCGGCGTGCCGCATTCGGGGCTGCTCCTGAGCTTCATGGCCGAGCTGCGCGCCGCCGTGGCCGACGCGGATCTTCTGGCCCCGCTTCCCGCCCCGCCGGCCTGACCCGCGGGGCCGGCACGCGCCTGCCTGTCCGCGCGGATGCCTTCGCCACTTGCCCGCCGCCGCGCCGTCATCCGCGACGCCGCCGTCGCCCTGCCGCAGCGACGCGCGCATCCCGGCGGCCAAGCCGCGCTCCGCCGGCGCCATGCAGAGGCGCGCGGCGCCTCTGGCGTGATCGCGGCCCGCATCGGGCGCCCGCCGGTGCCGTGACGGCTGCGGCCGCGTGTTTCAGGCCGTTACCTTAGTGAAACAAGTCCGCGCAGGGCGGACATGCCGGCGCGTCCCGCGCAGCGCGGCTGCAACAATCGAAGCCCGCGCGTTTCCGGCCTGAAAATCCCCCGCAACGTGAATCGCGCATCCAGTCGCTGTCGCCTCGCGACGATCAACCCACCGCCCGACGCGGCAACACGAATGGACAAGACAATGGCGAACCCGATCTATCTGGACGACTTCAGCAACGACTTCTTCGGCACCGATTTCGGCGAGGAGGTCCACGGCCTCGGCGGCAACGACTTCATCAGCACCTATGGCGGCCAGGACATCATCTACGGCGGCTACGGCAATGACTGGATCTTCGGCGGAGACGGCGACGACCGCATCTATGCCGGCGCGGACAATGACTGGGTCGAGGGCGGCGCAGGGGCCGACTACATGTATGGCGGCAGCGGCTCGGACCGGCTGCTCTATTCCAGCTCGGACGCGGCCGTGACGGTCGATCTCTACTACCGCACGGCCTCCGGCGGCCATGCCGAGGGCGACAGCTTCAGCGGCTTCGAGCATGTCTACGGCTCGGCCCATAACGACTGGCTCTACGGCGACAATGGCGGCAACGTGCTGAGCGGGCAGGACGGCGACGACCATCTCTACGGCCGGGGCGGCAATGACACGCTCTATGGCGGCAACGGGGTCGACATCATCGACGGCGGCTCGGGCAACGACTATGTCCGCGGCGGCAACGACACCGACTCGATCAGCGGCGGCAGCGGCAATGACCGGCTCTACGGCGATGCCGGCAACGACCTGATCGCGGGCGGCAGCGGCGCGGACACGATCGACGGCGGCGCGGGCTGGGACATGGCGGCCTATGGCAGCTCCTGGGCCGGGGTGGCAATCGACCTGCAGTCGGGCTCCGCCTCGGGCGGCGAGGCGACGGGCGACACTTTCGTCAGCATCGAGAGCATCTACGGCTCGGACCATGACGACGACCTCTACGGCAATGCCGGGCGCAACACGCTGTCGGGCAATGGCGGCGAGGACTACATCGACGGCCGCGGCGGCAATGACAGCATCTACGGCGGCGCCGAGCGCGACATCCTGATCGGCGGCGCGGGCAATGACGACCTGCATGGCGGCACCGGCGACGACATCATGATGGGCGGCGACCATGACGACCTGATGGAGGGCAATTCCGGCAACGACAATCTCAACGGCGACGGCGGCAATGACGACCTGCGCGGCCAGGAGGGCGACGACTTCATCTGGGGCGGCGCCGGAGCGGACAAGATCGACGGCGGCACCGGCTTCGACACGGTGTATTTCGGCGGCTCGACCGGCGTCTATGTCAGCCTGGCGGCCAAGAAGGGCTGGTGGGGCGAAGCCGAGGGCGACACCTACGACAATGTCGAGAAGGTCATCGGCAGCTACTACAACGACTACATCTACGGCGACAACGCGGCCAATGTGCTGGATGGCGGCGGCGGCAATGACGTGCTGGCCGGCTATGCGGGCGAGGACATCCTCAGCGGCGGCTCGGGCGACGACAAGCTGCGCGGCGGCGCCGGGGTGGACCAGCTGACCGGCAACTGGGGGGCGGACACCTTCCAGTTCTGGAGCACCGCGGACTCGAACGGCGCAGCGCGCGACACGATCACCGATTTCGGCTACGGCGGGGCCGACAGGATCGACCTGAGCGTGCTCGACGGCGACTACCGCGTGCCCGGCAACCAGGCGCTGGACTTCATCGGCGGCGACTCCTTCGACGATGTCGGCCAGGTGCGGACCTTCAGGAACGGCAGCAACACCTATGTCTGGGTCAATCTCGACACCGACGCCAATCCCGAGCTGGAGATCGAGCTGACCGGCTGGCACAGCCTGGATGCGTCGGACTTCATCCTCTGACGCCGCCGGACCCTGCCAAGGGCCGCTCCCCGCCTGCCGCGGGGGGCGGCCGCGTCGCGTGCGGACGTGCCCCGGCAGCCCCAGGCCAAGCGAAACGGCCCGGGATTGGCTGCGGGAGCTGTGCTATCCTGCGGGCCGGACCGGGCCGTCCGGTTCCGGCGGCCGGCCGGCAGGAGGAGGCGGGGATGGACACGAAGGCAGCGGAAGGGGCCGAGGAAACGCTCGACCCGGCGGACTGGGAGGCGATGCGGCACCTGGCGCATCTGGCGGTCGACGACGCCATCCGCCATGTGCGCGACGTGCGCGACCGGCCGGTCTGGCAGGAGATGCCCCCGGCCCAGCGGCAGGCCTTCTCGGCCCCCGCCCCCGAGGGCCCCCGCCCGCTCGGCGAGCTCTACCGCGATCTTCTCGACCTGCTGATGCCCTACCCGATGGGCAATATCCATCCGCGCTTCTGGATGTGGTACATGGGCGCGGGCAGCTTCACCGGCGCGCTGGCCGAATTCCTGGCCGCCATCGACGGCTCCAACCTGGGCGGGGGCAACAATGCCGCCGCCTTCATGGACCGGCAGGTGGTGGACTGGCTGAAGCAGATGACCGGCTTTCCGGCGTCCGCAAGCGGGACGCTGGTCAGCGGCGGCTCGATGGCCAATATCATCGGCCTGACCGCGGCGCGCAATGCCATGGCCGGGATCGACCTGCGCGAAGAGGGCGTGGCGGCGATGCCCGCGCCGCTGCGCTTCTACGGCTCCGACCAGATCCACAGCTGCCACCAGAAGGCGGTGGAGCTGCTCGGCCTCGGCAACCGGGCGCTGCGGCGGGTGCCCTCGGGGCCGGAGTTCCGCATGGACCTGGCCGCGCTTGCCGCGATGATCGCCGAGGACCGCGCCGCGGGCCGCCGCCCCGCCTGCGTCATCGCCACGGCTGGAACCGTCAATACCGGCGCGATCGACGACCTGCCCGCGATCGCCGCGCTCTGCCGCCGCGAGGGGATGTGGTTCCATGTCGACGGCTGCATCGGCGCGCTGGTCGCGATCGCGCCGGAGAACCGCCAGCTGGTCGCCGGGATCGAGGCGGCGGACTCGCTGGCGCTCGATCCGCATAAATGGCTGCACGTGCCCTTCGAAGCGGGCTGCGCGCTGGTCCGCGATGCCGCCGCGCACCGCGCGACCTTCGCCGTCCATCCCGAGTATCTCGAGGAGAAGCCGCGCGGCATCGCCGCGGGCGAGTACCTGCACGACTACAACCTGCAGACCTCCCGTGCCTTCCGCGCGCTGAAGATCTGGCTGATGCTCAGCGAGCACGGCACCGCCAAGTTCGGCCGGCTGATCGACCAGAACATCGCCCAGGCGCGCTATCTCGACCGGCTGGTCGCCGCGCGGCCGCCGCTGGCGCTGATGGCGCCGACGGTGATCGATATCGTCTGCTTCCGCTACGCGCCCGAGGGGATGGACGAGCCCGCCCTGCGCGCGCTGAACACCGAGATCATGCTGCAGCTGCAGGAAAGCGGCATTGCCGCGATTTCGGACACGACGGTGGCCGGGCGCCATGCGCTGCGCGTGGCGATCTGCAACCACCGTACCCGGCGCGCGGATCTGGAGCTGCTGGTCGACGAGGTCTGCCGCCGCGGCGCGGCCCTGGCGGCCGCCTGACAGAGGACGGCTCAGCGCGGCAGATGGCCCGCCACGACCTCGGCGAAGGGCGTCGGCACGAAACCCGGCAGCCATTCCGCCAGCGCCGTGCCGTCGAGGCTGTGGGGATGCGCGAAGAGATAGCGCATCTCGCCGAGTTCGCGGGCCAGCTCCCAGACCGGCGCGGCCAGCCGCAGGGACCACCAGGGGAAGCGGACGATCCGCAGCTCCCGTCCGGTCTGGCGGGCGATCTCGGCGGCCAGGTCGCTGACCGAGAAGCAGTGCCCCGGAAACGGGATATCGGCGAAGACCGGCAGATCGTCCCGATCGGCAAGCGCCACGGCGGCCCGGGCGAAATCCGGCAGATAGGCATGGGCGCGCGGCACATCCGCGGGCCCGAGCGCGGTGATCCGGCCGCGGGCGAGCCCTTTCAGCACCACCTTGCCGGTCATCAGCGCAGGCTCCGTGCCGTCGAGGAAATCCCCCGCCCGCAGGATCGTCACCGGCAGGCGCGAGCGGCGCCATGCCGCCTCCATCTCCGCGCGGATCCGTCCCTTGCGGCTGCAGGGCGCGTGCGGCGTCGCGGCCGACCAGGGCCCGGGCGCGCGGCCGTAGACATAGACATTGCCGGGGATCAGCACCCTTGCGCCGCTGGCGCGCGCCGCCGCCATTGCCAGCGCGGTGATCTTCGGGATCTCGCCTGCCCAGTCATGGTAGTCCGGCGGGTTCATCGCATTGACGATCAGCCCCGCGCCCTCTGCGGCCCGCGCCGGGTCCTCGCCGCGGCGGAATCGGCGCACCTGCCAGCCATCACCGGCGAAGGCGTGGGCAAAGGCGCGGCCGGACTGGCCCGAGGCGCCGAGGATGAGAACGCTGCGCGACATGACATGGCCTCCTGTGCTGCTGCCGCCAGGATCTCACCTTCATGACCGAATGGGGATTGCGGAAATATGCAGAACTGCCATTCATTTCTGCATGGATACGCCGCCACTCGACTGGTCGCTCCTGCAGAGCTTCCTCGTCGTCGCCCGGACCGGCTCGCTCTCGGCGGCCGCGCGCGAAAGCCGCCTCAGCCAGCCCACGCTCGGCCGCCATCTGCGCGCGCTGGAAGCGGCGCTGGAGCAGCCGCTTTTCGAGCGCCGCCCGGAGGGCCAGGCGCTGACGCCGATGGGGCACCGGCTGCTCGCCCATGCCCGCGAGATGGAGGCGGCCGCCGCGCGGCTGTCGCTCGAGGCTGCAGGCGCGAGCGCGCGGCTCGAGGGCACGGTGCGGATCACCGCTGCGCGGGTGGTCGCGCATTGGCACCTGCCGCCGCTTCTGGCGCGGCTCCGCCGCGAGGAGCCGGGCATCCGGATCGAGCTCCTGGCCTCGGACCAGCCCGAGAACCTGCTCTACCGCGAGGCCGATATCGCGCTGAGGATGTTCCGCCCCGAGCGCGGCGACCTCTTCGCCCGGAAGGTGGCGGAGCTGCCGCTCGGCCTCTACGCGGCCCCGGGCTATCTCGACCGCGCGGGACGGCCCGGGACGCTGGAGGACCTGCAGGCGATGGAGTTCGTCGGCTACGGCCGCTCGGACATGATGCAGCGGATCATGGCGGAAAAGGGCTGGCCGCCCGGGCGCGCGGCCTTCCCGCTGCGCTGCGAGGACCAGCTGGTCAACTGGGCGCTGGTCTGCGCCGGGGGCGGCGTCGGCGGGTTCCAGCGGGTGATCGCCGATGCCGATCCGCGGGTGGAGCGGATCGCGGCATTCGTCGACCTGCCCGCCCTGCCGGTCTGGCTGGTGGTGCCCGAAGCGCTGAGGCAGGTGCCGCGCATCGCCCGCGTGCGCCAGGCGCTGGCCGAAGAGATGGCGCGGATCGGCGGCCGGGACGCGGGCTGAGCCCCCGCCCCGGCCCGCCGGATCAGGTGCCGACCATGCCGCCGTCGCGCCGGGTCAGCACGACCACCGAGGGCCGCGCGGGCGTGGCCGGGTCGAAATCGGGCCAGCGCGTCCCGGCCTCGGCGATGCTCTCGGCATCCTCGTCGTCGCTCATCCGCAGCTCGCCCGGATGCTGGACCGAGATGAAGACGCTCGTCCCGTCGGCGGTGAATGCCGGCGAACAGG
The DNA here is from genome assembly GCF_005870025.1 of Poseidonocella sp. HB161398. Taxonomy (GTDB): domain Bacteria; phylum Pseudomonadota; class Alphaproteobacteria; order Rhodobacterales; family Rhodobacteraceae; genus Mangrovicoccus. The sequence continues at coordinate 74,270 of NZ_VATA01000017.1, read as the reverse complement.
CCTCGGATCCGACGGGGGCGATATAGGCGATCCGCGGCAGGGCGCGCTCCGGCCCTTCGGTGTCCATGACGAAGACGGCGTCGGCGATGCCCGGGGGCGGCGGGCCGTCCGTCGTCACCCAGAGCCGCCCGGCGGGATCGACCGAGAGGTTGTCGGGATCGGTGAACCAGCCGGTCGTCGTGCCGGGATGGAACATCGCCCCGTCCGCGGGCTCCGCCGGATCGCCGCAGAGCACGAAGACATCCCAGCCATAGGCGTCGGCGGCGAAGTCGCGGGCCCCGTCGGTCCCGGGCGGCACGAGCTCGAGGATATGGCCATGCGGGTTCGGGCCGCGGGGATTGGCGGCATCCGCCTGCGCGCCGTCATCGCCCTCGCCCGCGGGCAGCCGGTCCTCGTTCTCGGTCATCGCGACATAGAGCTTGCCGGTCTGCGGATGCGGGACGAAGCCCTCGGGCGCGTCCATCGGCGTGGCACCGACCAGATCGGCGGCGGCGCGGGTGTTCAGCACCACATCCGCCTGGCTGGCAAAGCCCGCCTCCGCGGTCAGCGGCCCCTCGCCCGCGACCAGCGGGATCCAGTGCAGCCTGCCGTCCTCGCCGAACCGCGCCACCGAGAGCGTGCCGTGATCCAGCAGGTCGCGATTGGCCGCGCGGTCGCCGGGGGTCCAGGCATCGCGGGTGACGAAGCGGTAGATGTACTCGAAATCGTCGTCGTCGCCCATGAAGACCACGACCCGCCCGTCCGGCGCCACCATCGTATGGGCGCCCTCATGGGTGAACCGGCCGAGCGCGGTGCGCTTCACCGGCCGGGCCTCCGGATCGAACGGGTCGATCTCCACCACCCAGTCGAAGCGGTACATCTCGTTCGGCTCGCTCTCGAAGACGAAGCGCGGATCGACGCGGGACAGGGCGTATTCGTCATTCTCGTCCTCGTCCCAGCCCTGGCGCGCGACCAGCTCCTGGTTCTCCAGCGTGGCGTAATCGCCGGCGAAGACATCCATCGCGCCCTCCTCGCCCGAAAGCATCGTGCCCCAGGGCGTCAGGCCGCCATTGCAGTTCGAGATCGTGCCGAGGACCAGCCGCCCCTCGGGATCGGCCGAGGTGCAAAGCCGCGGATCCCCCGCGGCGGGGCCCGAGATGGCGATCGGCGTGTTCATGTGGATGCGGCGGTTGTAGCGGCTGCCGGTCTCCACCTGCCAGCCATCCCCGGCCCGGGCGACCTCGAGGATCGAGATGCCGGTCGCGGCCATCAGCACGCGGATCTGCTCCTCGGTCATTTTCTCGCGGTAATCCGCGGCGGTCATGTCCGGGAACATCAGGTAGGGCGTGGCGTATTCGTGGCTGACCAGCAGGAGGCCGCGGTCGGCGGCCCCGCCGAGCGGCACGAAGAGGGTCAGGTCGTTGTTGTAGCCGAACTGCCGCTCCGCCGCGGCGGCGGTCAGATGCGCGGGATCGAAAGCCGGGCTGTCGGGGAAGAGCGCGTCGCCCCAGCGGATCAGCACCTGCCGGTCATAGCCCTCGGGCCAGTGGTCCTGCGCGTCGCGGATGCGCGCCATCCCGGGCAGGGCGGCGGCCTGCGCCTGGGCGGCGGCGGGCCGTCCGGCGCCAAGCGCGGCGGCCCCGGCCGAGGCCATGACCCCCGCCAGCACGCTGCGGCGGCTCCAGCCCCTGTGGAGGATTTCGCCATAGCTCGGCGCCATGGCACGGCGCGGATTGGGTCTGGCGCGGGTCTTCCTGCGATCTGTCATCGGTTGATCTCCCCTGCTGGCTGCCGTTCCTCTACGGTGCCGGCATGACAGGGCGATGAACCCGGCCCGGTTGTGCGCCTCTCCCCGCTGCCGCGGCTTGCCCGCGATGCGAGACGCGCTATTGTTGACCCCTGCTCAATCTTTCACGGGGTGCGCCGCTTGCGCCGTTTCGACAGGGCCCTGCTGGCCGACCTGAATGTCTTCGTCACCATCATCCGCCGCCACAGCATGCGGCAGGCCGCGATCGAGCTCGGCGTGACCACCTCCGCGGTCAGCCACCGGATGCGCAAGCTCGAGGCGGCGCTCGGCGTGAAGCTCCTCAACCGGACCAGCCGCTCGCTGACCCCGACCGAGGCGGGGGCCATCCTGGCCGCCCGGCTGGAGGTCGGGCTGAAGGCGGTGGATGACGCGCTCAGCGCCGTGGCGCACCACCGCGAGGCCCCTGCCGGACGGCTGCGGCTGAACGCGCTGCGCGACGCGGCGAAGCTGCTGATCGCGCCGGTCCTGCCGGATTACGTCCGGCGCTTTCCCGAGATGCAGCTTGATGTCAGCGTCGACGACCATCTGGTCGATATCGTCGCCGAGGGGTTCGATGCCGGGATCCGCTATGGCGACCGCGTCCCGCAGGACATGATCGGCGTGGCGCTTTCCACGCCGCTTCAATGGGTTGTCGTGGGCTCGCCGGAGCTGATCGCGCGCGAGGGGCGGCCCGGGACGCCGCAGGACCTGCTGGAGCGGCCCTGCATCGAGATGCGCGTCGGCGACAACAGCCGCTATGCCTGGGAGCTCGGCAATGGCGCTTCGCTGATGCGCGTCGATGTCCGCGGACCGCTCTGCGCCAACGAGACCGCCCATGCGCTCGACGCCGCTCTCGGCGGGGTCGGCTTCGCCTATTGCCCGGTCTCCCGCATCGGCGGGGAGCTGGCGCAGGGACGGCTGGAAATCGTGCTGGCCGACTGGGCCTCGGAGGGGCCGCCCTTCACCATCTACTATCCCAGCCGCCGCCAGGTGCCGCCGGGGCTGCACGAGCTGATCGGTGCCATCCGCGAGAGCCAGGGCCTGCCCCGGCTGGCGACCGGCGGAAAGCGCTGAGGGCGATCCTTGAGAAACGCTCAACAGTCCGTTGAGCGCCGCGGGGTCCCTGCGATGTTGTCCGGAGGCCCGCGGCGCGCGATACAGGCGGCCGCAGCGCCCCTGCCCCGTCCCGCCCGGAGGCCCGCGGCGGGGGCCGCAATCAGGATACCGGAGGATGACCGAAATGCCCTATCTGGCTGACCCCGCCCGCTATGACAGCACCATGAGCTACCGTCGCTGCGGCCGCAGCGGCATCGACCTGCCCGCAATCTCGCTGGGACTGTGGCAGAATTTCGGCGGCGCCGACGTGTTCGAGACCGGCCGCGCGATCCTGCGCCGCGCCTTCGACCGCGGCGTGACGCATTTCGACCTGGCGAACAACTACGGCCCGCCCTACGGCTCGGCCGAGGAGATGTTCGGCCGCGTCATGGCGTCGGATTTCGCACCCTACCGCGACGAGATGATCATCTCGACCAAGGCGGGCTGGGACATGTGGCCCGGCCCCTATGGCGGGATCGGCGGCAGCCGGAAGTACCTGATCGCCTCCTGCGACCAGTCGCTGAAGAGGATGGGCCTCGACTACGTCGACATTTTCTACTCGCACCGGGTCGATCCCGACACGCCGCTGGAGGAGACGATGGGCGCGCTGGCGCATCTGCACCGCCAGGGCAAGGCGCTCTATGTCGGCATCTCCAGCTATTCGCCCGAGCTCACCCGCAAGGCCGCCGCGATCCTGAAGGAAGAGCGCGTGCCGCTCTTCATCCACCAGCCGAACTACTCGATGTTCAACCGCTGGATCGAGGACGGGCTGCTCGACACGCTCGAGGCGCTCGGCACCGGCTGCATCGCCTTCTCGCCGCTGGCGCAGGGGCTGCTGACCTCGAAATATCTCGACGGCATCCCCGCGGATGCCCGCGGCGCGCGCGGCAGCCTGACCCGCGACGGGCTGATCGCCGCCGAGGTGCTGGAGCGGGTGCGCGCGCTCGACGCCATCGCCCGGCGCCGCGGCCAGACGCTGGCGCAGATGGCGATCGCCTGGACGCTGCGCGACCCGCGGGTCACCTCGTCGCTGATCGGTGCGCGCACCGTCGAGCAGCTGGAGAACTCGCTCGGGGCGCTCGAGGGCCCGGGCTTCAGCACCGAAGAGCTGGCGGAGATTGACCGCTATGCCATTGATGGCGGAACCGACTACTGGAAAGAGTCGACCGCGCTCTGAGACCCCCGTCCCGCCTCAGGCGGGGTCCGCCAGACCCCAACCAGCCCCGCCCCCCGGCAGAGGCCGCCAGATCCCAACCGGCCCCGCTCCCGGGCGGGGCCCCAACCGGAAGGAACAACGCCATGACCCATCCAGCCATTGCCCAGGGCAAGGTCGCCGTCATCACCGGCGGCGCCAGCGGCATCGGCCTCGCCGCGGCCGAGCGGTTCGGCGCGGCGGGGATGAAGATCCTGCTTGCCGACCTGCCGGGCCCCGCGCTCGAGGCCGCCGCCGCCGGTCTGCAGCGGCAGGGCATCGACGCCGTGCCCATCGCCGTCGATGTCTCCGACCGCGCGCAGATGGAAGCGGCGCGGGACCGCGCGGCCGGGCTCGGCGAGATTTCCGTGCTGATGTCCAATGCCGGGCGCGAGGGCGGCGGCGGGCTCTTCGCCGGGGAGGAGACCTGGCGCGCGACGCTGGAGACCAATCTCTGGGGCGCGATCCATGCCGCGCAGATCTTCCTGCCCGGCATGATCGAGGCCGAGGGCCCCGGCGCGGCGATCTTCACCGGCTCGAAGCAGGGCATCACCCTGCCCCCGGGCGACACCGCCTACAACGTCTCAAAGGCGGCGCTGCGGGCGCTGTCGGAATCCGTCGCGCATGACCTCGTCGAGCAGACCGGCGCGCGGGTCAGTGCGCATCTGCTGATCCCCGGCTTCACCTATACCGGCTTCACCCGCGCCAAGGGCGTGGAGGAAAAGCCCGCGGGCGCCTGGACGCCCGGCCAGGTGGCCGACTACCTGCTCGACGGGCTCGACAAGGGCGATTTCTACATTCTATGCCCGGATAACGAGGTCGACCGCGCCACCGACCTGAAGCGGATGCGCTGGGGGCTCGGCGATCTGATCGAGAACCGCCCGCCGCTGTCGCGCTGGCATCCCGGTCACCAGGCGGCCTTCGCCGCCTACATGGACGCGGATGACTGAGATCATCGGCAGCGGCGAGGCGGTTCTGACGGCGCTGGCGCCGGGCTTTGCTTAGCTCTTCCCGGCCGGGGCGGCGCTGCGCTGCCTCTGGCAGGGCGGGCTCTGGACGGAGGGGCCCTGCTAGCTGCGGCTGCCGCGCGCGGTGGTCTTCAGCGACATCCCGAACGACCGGCAGATGCTCTATTCCGAGCTCACCGGGCAGACCTGCGACTGGCGCGGCGGCGCCCGGCATTTCGTCAACGGCATCGCGCCGGACGGGGCCGGCGGGCTGCTTCCGTGCGAGCACGGGACGCGGGCGCTGGCGCGGCCGACGGCACAGGGGCAGCGCGAGGTTCCGGCCGCGCGCCTCGCAGGCGGGCGGCTCAACAGCCCCGATGGCGTGATCCGCCACCCGGACGGCTCGATCTGGTTCACCGACCCGACCTACGGCGTCGAGTTTCCCGACCAGGGCAGCCCCGGCACGGGGGAACAGGCGGGCAGCTTCGTCTTCCGGCTCGCCCCCGGGACCGGCGCGCTGGGGCCGGTGATCCGCGACTGCGCCTATCCCGACGGTCTGGCCTTGCCGCCGGACGGGCGTCGGCTCCAGGTCGCCGAGTCCGGTGGCAGCCGCAGCCCGGGCAACGAGCGGCATATCCGCGTCTTCGACCTGCAACCGGGGGGGCGGCGCGGTGCCGGCCGCGTGCCCGGACGGGGTCTTCGACGGGATCCGGGTCGATGCCGCCGGGCGGAACCGGGCCAGTGCGGGCGACGGCGTCCATGTCTACGGCGCAGAGGGGCGCAGGCTCGGGCGGATCGCGACGCCCCAGACGGTCTCCAACCTCTGCTTCGGCGGGCCGGCGCGCGACCGGCCCTGCATCACCGCCAGCAGCAGCCTGCTGATGATCCCGCTCGCCGCCCCGGCGCTCGCGGCCCGAGCCGCCGCCGCTAGGCCCCGGGGGCGGCGCAGGCGGCCAAGGCCTCGGCCAGGGCGCAGCTCAGCCCCTCGAGCAGCGGCACGGGGACCTGCCCGGCCAGCCGCCGCTGCAGCCCGGCCGTGACCGCGCCGCCAAGGACCAGCACGTCGGGCGCCTCCGCCGCCAGCACCTGCTGCGCCAGCTCCGCCATGGCGCGCGCGGTACCGTCCGGATCGGAATGGCTCTCCAGCACCCGCTGATCCAGCGCATGTACCCCGGCCAGCCGGTCGCCGAACCCGTATTGTGCCGCGGTGGCGCGGATGCCCGGCAGGGTCGAAGGCGCGACCGTCAGGATCGAGAAGCGTGGGCCAAGCGCGGCGGCCCGGCGCATCGCGGCCTCGGCGATGCCGAAGACCGGGAAGGGCAGCGTTCGGCGGGCCTCGGCCAGTCCGGGATCGCTGAAGCAGGCGATGATCGCCGCCTCGACCGGCGGCGCGGCCTCGCGCAGGGCCTGCAGCGTCGCCAGCCCGGCGATCCGGGCATCTTCCTGCGTCTCGATCGCGGCCGGGCCGAAGGGCGCCGTCACCGCGCGGATCGCCGTGCCCGGCCCCGCCGCCCGCCGCGCCTCTGCCGCCACCAGATCGGTGATGCCCTGCGTGGTGTTCGAATTGACGATCAGCAGCGTCATGCAGGCATCCAGGGCGGCAGGCCGCAATTCGCCCGCCAGGCCTGCGCGATCTCGGCGCGGGTGGCGAACCAGACGCCCTCCTGCGCGGTCATGTGGGCGAGAAGCTGCGCCAGCCCGCCGATCCGCCCGGGCCGGCCGATGATCCGCTGGTGCAGCCCCACCGACATCATCCGCGGCCGCGTCTGCGCCTCGCGGCGGAGCCAGTCGAAGGCGTCGCCGCAATAGCGGGCGAAATCCGCGCCGAAGACGAAGCCGCCGCCCGGGCCGAAGCGCATATCATTGGTGTCGAAGCTGTAGGGCAGGATCACATGCGGCGCCTCCCCTCCCGGCGCAAGATAGGGAAGGTCGTCGTTATAGGCGTCGGAATCGTAGAGGAAGCCGCCATGCGCGCGCAGCAGCTGCCGGGTCTGCGCCGAAGCGGCCGAGCGGGTGTGCCAGCCGACCGGCGGCTGCCCGGCGATGCGCGACAGGCTCGCATGGCAGCGGGCGATGATTGCCGCCTCGGCACCGGGCGCCATGCCGGCATGGGACTCCCAGCGGTAGCCATGGCAGGAGATCTCGTGCCCGCGCGCGGCAGCCCCGGCGATCAGCGCGGGCAGGCGCTCGGCCGCGCGGGCGCAGGTGCTGACCGTCGCGCGGATGCCATGCGCCTCGAGCAGCGCCAGGATGCGGTCGTAGCCCGCGCGCGGCCCGTATTCGAAATGCGAGCCCATGCAGGGATCGGGCGCGCCCAGCACCTCGTCGCGGACCTCGTAGACCGGCTCGTTGCGCTCGTCGCCATCGGCAATGGAAAGCTCGGCCCCCTCCTCGAAATTCAGCACGAAGGAGACGGCGAGCCGCGCGCCGCCGGGCCAGGCGGCCACGGGCGCCTCGGGCCGCGGCGCCAGGAAGTCGCGCGCGGCCAGCGTCACCGCCTGTTGCCCAGATGCGAGAAGGCGGCGGCCAGCGACGGCGCCTTGCGCGCCTCGCCGCCCAGGTCGAGGCTGGCCATCACGTCCTGCAGGTGATGGCGCATGGCATGGGCGGCGGCATCCTCGTCGCCCGAAGCGATCTTGTCGATCAGGTCCGCGTGGCCGCCGAGCGAGCAGCCCGACGAGGCCGGGCGCTGGTAGAGCGCGACCACGAGGCTGTCGCGCGAGACCAGTTCGCGCACCAGCTCCACCACCACGTCATTGCCGGTGACGCGGGCGAGCTCGCAGTGGAATTCGCCGGTCATGCGGTGGGCCTGGCCCGTGTCGCCGCGGCTGCGGGCGCGCTGTTCCTCGGCGACGGCCTCGCGCAGCTGCGTGATGTGCTTCGGCTGGGCGGCGCGGGTGGCGGCGCGGATCACCCCCTCCTCGACGATCTGCCGCGCGGCATTCACGGCGCGGGCCTCCTCCACCGAGGGACGGGCGACGAAGGCGCCGCGCATCGGCTCGATCGTGACGATCTTCTGGTCGGTCAGGCGGTGCAGGACGGGGCGGATGCGCGTCTTGCTGACGCCGAAGACCTTGCCCAGCTCGTCCTGCCCCAGCTTCTCGCCGGGCGCGAGGCGCCCGTCCAGGATGGCCTCCAGGATCTCGCGGTGGATCTCGTCATCGGTCATGGGCTTGGAGTCTGGCATCCCGTTGTCTTCTGTATCGTGTACGATCATGGCGCGATCTGCCCCGCTCTTTTGCCCCAGCCGCCTCCGGCTGGCAAGGAGCCGCGGTCGGATTCGTGCCGGAATCAGCCCAATTCGGCCATGAGTGCCGATTTCTGTACGCTTCGGGTCCAGAATGCAGCCGAAGCGGCGCGAAATCGGGCATCCGAACTTAGCCCGGGATGGGAGCGGAACGAATGTCCTTATCGTATACGATTATTCTTGCAACGGGATGCGCCCCGACCCGCAGTTGAGGACATGCCGCCCGATCCCGCGGCGCAGGCAGTAACAGCAACGGGGAATGTCCATGACCGCCTTCTCGACTACGAAAGCCCTTCTCGCCGCGGCGGGCCTGGCGCTGAGCGCCGCGCCGGCCCTGGCCGAAACCGCCTGGACGATGGCCAGCGGCTATCCCGACAGCAACTTCCTGACCCAGAACCTGCAGCAGTTCATCGCCGATGTGGACGCGGGCACCGGCGGCGAGGTCAGGATCGCGCTGCATTCCAACGGCACGCTGATGAAGCTCGACGCGATCCGCCGCGCAGTGCAGACCGGGCAGGTCCAGATCGGCGAGATCCGGCTGGGTTCGTATTCCAACGAGGATCCGATGTACAACCTCGCCGGGCTGCCCTTCGTGGCCGGCGACTACGATGCCGCCTGGGCGCTGATGGAGGCGCAGAAGCCCTATTTCGACGCGCTCTTCGACCGCATCGGCCTGAAGGTCCTGGCCTACCAGCCCTGGCCCGGACAGGGCTTCTACACCAAGACGCCGGTCAGCGGCCTCGCGGATTTCCAGGGGCAGAAGCTGCGGATCTATTCCAGGGCGACCCAGGACATGGGCAATGCGCTCGGCTTCGAGGCGACGATCCTGCCCTTCGCCGAGATCCCGCAGGCCTTCGCCACCGGCCTGATCGACGCGCTCTTCACCTCGCCGCAGACCGGCATCGACATCCAGGCCTGGGACAATACCGGCTATTTCACCGCCGCGGGCGCGATCTACACCAAGAACGCGATCATCGTGAACAAGGAGACGTTCGAGGCGCTGCCCGCCGGGACGCAGGCGGCGCTGCTCGCCGCGGGCGAGGCTGCCACCAGGCGCGGCTGGGAGATGAGCAAGGCCACCTATTCGGACCAGCTCGGCATTCTCGAGGAGAACGGCATGACCGTCGAGGACGCGCCGGAGGAGGTCATCGCCCGGCTGAAGGAGATCGGCGCGGACATGATGGAGGACTGGCAGGCCAGCGCCTCGCCCGAGGCGATCGCCGTGCTCGAGACCTACAGGGCCGGGCTGTAGCCACATGATGCGCGCCCCGCGCCTGCGGGCCGGGGCGGCGGAAAGGAGCAGCCAATGCGCAAGGCCCTGGATCTTCTCTACCGCGGCAGCGGCGCGCTGGCCGCGCTCTGCCTGGCGATGATCGCCGTGACCATCGTCGCCCAGGTGATCGGCCGCGTGATCGGCGTGACCATCGACTCGACCGAGAGCGGCGGCTTCTTCCTGGCGGGGACCACCTTCCTCGGCATGGCCTATACGCTGAAGACCGGCGGGCATGTGCGGGTCTCGCTGCTGGTCGGGCGGCTCCGCGGCCGCGCGGCCTGGCTGGCCGAGGCCTGGATCAGCCTCTTCGGCACCTTCGCCTGCGGCTTCGCCAGCTGGCAGACCTGGGAGATGGTGCACGACTCCTGGCGCTTCGGCGATCTCAGCCCGGGGCTGCTGGCGATCCCCGTCTGGATCCCGCAATCGGCGATGCTGGCGGGGCTGGTCCTGCTGGCCGTCGCCATGGCGGACGAGCTGGCGCTGGTGCTTGCCGGGCGGCGTCCGGGCTTTGCCGCGCCTGCCGAAACCGCGCTCGACGCGCCCGAACCCGCGGAATGACCGCAATGCGAAAGGCGGACCGATGGACGTTCTGACGATCACCGGCCTTCTCGGCCTCTTCCTGATGGCGCTGCTGGCGGGCGGGCTCTGGATCGGGCTGTCGCTGGCGCTGGCGGGCTTTGCCGCGATCGCGCTCTTCACCCCGGCCCCGGCGGCCTCGATCCTGGCGACGACGCTCTGGGACCATAGCTGGGGCTGGGCGCTGACGGCGCTGCCGCTCTTCGTCTGGATGGGCGAGATCCTGTTCCGAGCGCGGCTGTCGGAGGACATGTTCCAGGGGCTCGCCCCCTGGCTCGAGCGGCTGCCGGGGCGGCTGCTGCACGTCAATATCGTCGGCTGCGGGGTGATGGCGGCGGTGGCGGGCTCCTCGGCGGTGACGGCGGCGACGATCGGGCGGATGAGCCTGCCCGAGCTGAAGAGCCGCGGCTATGACGAGCAGATGGCGATCGGCACCCTGGCCGGGTCGGGCACGCTGGGCCTGCTGATCCCGCCCTCGATCATGATGATCGTCTACGGCATCTCGGCGCAGCAGTCGATCTCGCGGCTGTTCATCGCGGGCATCCTGCCGGGGCTGATGGTGATGGGGCTGTTCATGGGCTACGTGATGCTCTGGTCGGCGCTCGGCGGCCGCGCCGCGCCGCCCGCGGGACCGCGCCTGTCCCTTGCCGAGAAGCTGCGCCGCTCGCGCCGGCTGATCCCGGTGGTGCTGCTGATCCTGGCGGTGATCGGCTCGATCTATGGCGGCATTGCCACGCCGACCGAGGCGGCGACACTGGGCGTCTTCGGCGCGCTGGCGCTGGCCTGGGCGGGCGGATCGCTGACCCGGGCTGCCTTCGCCCAGAGCCTGCTGGCCGCGGTGCGCACCAGCTGCATGATCACCGCGATCATCCTCGGCGCCGCGGTGCTGTCGGTCGGCATGGCCTATCTGGGCATCCCCGCCGCTCTGGCGGGCTGGGTGGCCGGGCAGCAGCTCTCCCCGGCGATGCTGCTGCTTCTGCTGACGCTGATCTACGTGGTGCTCGGCTGCTTTCTCGAGGGCGCCTCGATGATCGTGCTGACCACCTCCGTGGCGCTGCCGATGGTGGTGCAGGCCGGGTTCGATCCGGTCTGGTTCGGCATCTACCTGATCCTGGTGGTCGAGATGGCGCAGCTCACCCCGCCGGTCGGGTTCAACCTCTTCGTGCTGCAGGGCATGACCGGCCGCGACATGTGGGCGGTGACCCGCGCCTCGGCGCCGTTCTTCGGGCTGCTGGTGCTCGCGATCCTTCTGCTGGCGCTCTTCCCCGGACTGGCGACCGCCCTGCCCGAGCGGATGCTGGCGCGCTGAGCCGTCCTCAGGCGGGCCCGGGCGCTGCCCTGCCCGGCACCGCTGGCCGCGCCTCGCGGCAGAGCCCGAGGTCGCGCAGGATCAGCAGAATCGCCGGGGCCAGGATCAGCGACAGCACGGCGGCGCTTGCCAGGCCGAGGGCGAGGCTGGCCACGATCGGGCGCAGGAACTGCGCCTGGGTGTTCTGCTCGAAAAGCAGCGGCGCCAGCCCCGCGACGGCGGTCAGCGCGATGGCGCGGAAGCGGTCGCGCACCGCCGCGCGCACGGCCTCCTCCAGGCTGGCGCCCTCTGCCACCCGGTCCTTGACGAAGGCCAGGAGCAGGATCGCGCCATTGACCACCACCCCGGCCAGCGTCGCCAGCCCGGCGAGGCTCGGCAGCGAGATCTGCAGCACCGGCGCCATGTGGCCTTGCTGCGCTAATCGGACGACGGGACGATACGCGCCTTTCCGCGCCGGTTTCAGGCAATCGCTTCGATCTCGACGCTTCCCAGGGCCGGGCAGCGGTTCATGAATGAGCGCGGTTCCCTCGGACCGGTCTTGCGATCCTCGGCCGTCTGGCGCCTGCGCCACGTTGCGACCGTCTCCGGATGGATCCCGAGGTCCCGGCCTGGCGCTGCGGTCGAAGCTTGCGATCGCTGCAGTGCAGCCCGGATGGCGTGCGCCCCTCTCGGCGCATTCGCCTGCCGGTCAACGGAACGTGGCGCTGCCGTGACGAACCTGTCCCGTAGGGCTTCCTTCCATTCCAGAGAATGGACCTGCACCATCAAACCGTGGGGTCGAACAGCTAGCCCTGCAGCTGCGCGTGCCAGGCCGCCCAGAAGAGGCTGGAGAAGAACCGCTCCGGCGGAGCGAAGCCGGCCCCGGCCAGGAGCGCCGCGACGGCCTCTTCGGAGGCGGGCGGCTCTGCCCCCGCCTGGATGCGGCCGAGCTTCTCCGCGACCTCGCGCTCGCAGGCGCCGTGCTGCCGCCAGCGGTTCGCCCAGGCGGCCCGCAGGAGCGGCGCGCTGTCGTAGCGGCGGCAGTTCCCGGCCAGGACCAGCGATCCCCCGGGCACCAGGCGGCGGGCGGTCTCGGCCAGCAGCGCCGCCTTCGCGCTGTCGCCGGGGACATGGTGCAGCACGCCGATCATCAGCGCCGCGTCGAAACCCGGCGCCTCCGGCAGGGCCGCGAGCGTGTCGCAATGGAAGTCGACCCGTGCCGCCAGGCCGTCCGCGGCGACCTGTGCCTCGGCCAGCGCCAGCATCGGCGCGGAGGGATCGACGGCGGTGAACTGCCAGCCGGGCTCGAGCCGCGCGCAGGCCAGGATCTCGCCCGCCGTGCCGCCCGCGCCGATGACGAGCACCCGCCGCCGGGGCTGCCCGGCCAGCGCGGCCGAGAGGATGCAGGCCGAAAGCTCGTGGCAGGCATCGTAGCCCGCCAGCGCGATCCGCGCGTCGGCGGCGTAGTCGCGGGCCCGGGCCGGGTCGAATTTCGCGTGGGAAGGGGATGTCATCGGGCGGGCCTCCTGGTCGTCGATGCGGCTGTCGCTGCCGTCCCGCGCAGGATATGCTCCGGCGGGACAAAGCGGCGGGCAAAGGCATGATCGAGAATTCCACAGCGCGGCGAAAGCATGACCGGCTCCGCGCCTTCATGCAGGCCTTCCCGCTCCGGGCCGAGCCGGGAGGGCCGGTGGCGGAGGCGCATCTTTTCATCATGGCCGGGTCGGAGGGCGACGCGCCGGAGCGGCTGATCTACCGGCCGCGGGCCGGGGGCACGGCGCCTGCGGGCCGGGTGCTAGAGCATGTCCGCCTCGATTTCGGCGGCAGCCTCAATCCGCTGGTCGGCGCGCTGCCCGCGGAGATCGCCTTCGAGCTGGCGGAGGAGCCGGATCTGCGCGCGCTGGCCGGGCTGGCGCTCGGCGAGGAGACGCTGTCGCGCTGCGGCAGCGGCTTTGCCGGAGAGCGGCTCTGCGAGGTGATCGTCGTCCATGCGGTCCGCCGTGCCATCGCCCGCGGCACGGCGACGGCGGGGCTCCTGGCCGGGCTCGCCCATCCCGAGCTGCATCCCTGCCTGGTGGCGATGCATGACGACCCGGCCCGCGACTGGCGGGTCGGCGATCTGGCGGCGCTGGCGGGCATGAGCCGCAGCCGCTTCCTGCGCGCCTTCGCCGCGACGGTCGGGCAGAGCCCGATCGCCTATCTGGCAGGCTGGCGGCTGACCCTGGCGCGGGCGCTGCTGGCCGATGGCGGGCGGATCAAGCCGGTGGCCGCCCAGGTCGGCTTCGGCAGCGCGGCGGCCTTCTCCCGGGCGTTCTCCCGGCAGTTCGGGATTGCGCCGAGCCAGGTCGCGCCGCCGCCCTGACAGGCTCAGAGCTGCGCGCCGACCGCCATCCGGTCGATCACCGAGTGCACCTCGCGGATCAGCCCGTCCCCGAAGCGGTAGAAGACATTCTCGCCGAAGCGCACCCGCCGCCCGTCGACCGGATAGCCGAAGAGCGTCCCCGCCGGGGTGCAGTCGAAGCGGAGCCGGGCCGCGACATGCGGCGCTTCGGCGACGAGCAGCGCGATCTCGAAGCGCAGGTCGGGAATGGCGCGGAAATCCTCCTCCAGCATCGCGCGGTAGCCGGCGAGGCCGACCGGCTCGCCGTTGTAGTGCACATCCCCGGCGACATGGCGGCCGAGCGTGCCGAGATCGCGCCGGTTCAGGCAGTCGATATAGCCGCGGTAGAGATCCGCGAGCGGCGGAGCGGTCATGGCTGTCCTCCCTGTCATGCCCGCAGGCAAAGCTAGCAGGACCGCGCCGCGCGGCAACCGCGGACGGCTGCGGTCAGGCCGGATGCCCCTCTGGCGGGAAGGATTCGAGCTCCGCATAACTCGGCGGGGCGAGGTCGAGAAGCGCGCCGCCGCGCAGCAGCAGCCGGTCGGAGTGCGGCCGGGCGATCACCTGGTCGAGGCTCCAGGCCTCGAGGATCATCAGGTCGGCGGCGCGGCCCGGGCCGAGGCTGCCCGCCTCGAGCCCGGCAATCGCGGCCGGGGCGGGACCGGCCAGCGCCGGGGCATCGCCGAAGGGATGGTCGAGATGCAGGATGCGCACCGCCTGGCGCCAGGTGTCGAGCATGTCGTGATCGCCATAGGCATGGAACGGATCGCGGCAGTTGTCGCCTGCCACCGCCACCGGAACGCCCGCGGCGCGCAGCTCCTGCAGCGGCATCACTCCGCGCCAGCGCGGCGTGCGGCCCGGGACGCGGTCCTGCAGGTACATGTTCACCGTGGGCAGCGTGACGAGCGACAGCCCGGCCTCCCTGACCAGCGCGATGGTCTCCTGCGCCTCCGCCTCGGGCAGCCGCGCGAGCGAGCAGCAATGGCCGCAGGTCACGCGCCCCTCGTAGCCATGGCGGATCGCGGCGCGGGCCACATGCGGCAGGGCATCCGCCTCGGCCGCCTCGTCGACATGCAGGTCGATCTCCAGCCCGCGCTCCGCGGCCAGCCCGAAGAGCCGGTCGAGCAGCCCGTCAATGCCGCTCAGCGAGCCATGCGTGCCGCCCGAGGCGCGGGTGACGCCGCCCAGCAGCCCGCCATGGCGCGCCACCAGATCGGCGAGGCGCGGGCCGTACTCCGTCCCCCAGGCGTCGAGCGGAACCAGCGCCACGGCCTGCAGCGCGACCCGGGACTTCCAGGCCTCGCGGATCGCGGCGAAGGCGGCCCAGCTGGTCTCTCCCTGCCCGTCATGGCTGTCCAGATGGGTGCGGATCGCGGCGACCCCGTGCGCCTCGGCCGAGGCCAGGCCGAAGCCCATCCGCCGCATCAGGTCGTCGCGGCGCCAATGGGCGATCCGGTCGCGCGTGGCCGCCTCGCGCGCCCCGGCATGGGTGCCGCCCGAGGAGGGCGCGCGGCCCATCACATGGCCCTTGTCCAGATGGGCGTGGATGTCGACCAGCATCGGCCAGGCATGGCGCCCGCCCAGATCGGCGCGGCGCGCGTCAGCGGCGATCCCGCCCGGCGCCGCCACCGCGGCGATGCGGCCCTGCCGGACGAGGATGTCGACTAGCGCCGCGCCATCGGCATCGACCGGCGCGCCGGGCGGCGGGCCGCCGGACAGCAGCGCAGCGGGACAGCGCAGCCCGGCCAGCAGCAGGTCGCCGCCTTCGGCCAGAACCGCAGCCAGGCGGGATCGGGGGATATGTGTCATCTTCGGTCTTCTTCCGTGTCTCTTCCGGGCCCGCGCTCAGGCACCGGTCTCGCCGAAATGCGCGCGGATCGCCTGCATGAACCCGTCCGCCGCCGGCGAGAGCGCACCGCGGCTGCGATGCACGAGGCTCAGCCGCTGGCGCCCGGCCGCGGCCAAGAGCGGCAGGAAGGCCAGATCGCCGTCGCGCAGCTCCTGGTCGACATCGACCCGGTTGAGGAAGGTCACATTGGGCGGGCGGCGCACGAGGCGCTTCATCAGTTCCGTCGAATTGGTCTCCACCGCCGGGCGCAGCGCTGCATTGGCGGGGGCGAGGCTCTCGATGCGGCCGCGCAGCGACAGGCTGTGCGCGGCCAGGACCAGCGGGTAGATCATGCAGTCCGCCACGCGCACGTTCGGCTTCGCGGTCAGCGGATGGCCGGGCGCCACCACCGCGCCCAGCCGGTGCTGGAACACGGCGGAAAGCTGCATCCGGCTGTCCTCGGGCAGGTTGTAGCCCAGGCCGATATCGGCCTCGCCCGAGGCCACCATCTCCATCAGCTGCGGGCGGTCGCAGACCGTCACCTTGAACTCCACCCTGGGATGGCGCTCGCGGTAGCTGTCGACCACCTCGGCCAGGCGGCCCGCGGCGAGCGTGGCCATGGTGGCCACCGTCACCTCGCCATGGGTCAGCCCCTTCAGCGCATGGATCCGCGCCTGCAGCCGGTCATGGTCGCGCAGGGTCTCGCGGATATGGGCGATCAGCAGCTCGCCCGGCGCCGTCAGCTTCAGCCCGCGGGGAAGCCGCTCGAAGATCGGCACGCCGATATCGGCCTCGACCTCCAGCACCTGGCGGTTGACCGCCGAAGCTGCCACGTTCAGCTCGCGCGCGGCCTTGCGGATCGAGCCCTGCCGGGCCACCTCGTCGATATAGCGCAAAGCGCGGCCGTGCAGCATGGACCTTCCGAACCCCGGTCTGGCCGACCCGGCGGGCCTGCCTTTCGCCGCGATGTTGTCACCCGGAAGGCCCATGCTCAACGCCTTACTTCCGGCCCGCGAAATTCGCGTTGATCCGCATGGTCAGGTAGTCGCCCGCGGTGATCGGGTCGTACTTGCCCAGCGGGCCCTGCATGACGGCGTCGCGGTTGGCCTGGCAGAAGAAGGGCAGCGACAGGCGGCGGCCCTTGTACTCGCCCTCCGCCGGCATCCGCACCCGGTGCAGCGTCGACTGCAGCTGGTCGTCCGACCAGCGCATCAGCATGTCGCCGATATTGCAGGTGATGTAGCCGCGCCGCGGCGGCACGTCGGTCCAGGCGTTCGAGCCCGCATCCTTGCCCGGGCAGACCTGGAGCCCGCCCTCGCCCTCCTTCTGGTGGAGGATGGTCAGGCAGTCGAAATCGCTATGCGCCCCGGCCCGCCAGGCCTTGAAGTCCTCGGGCTGGGCGTCTTCCATCGACATGTAGTGGATCAGCCGCAGGGTCGACTGGTACTGGTCCGAGGCCGGGTCATGCGCCTCGGCGAAGAAATTCTCGGGAAAGCCCATCTTCAGCGCGAAGCAGGAGAGGATGCGCATGCCCAGCTCCCAGTTCTGCCGCTCGAAGCGCAGGGCGCGCGCGCGGAAGCCCGGCAGCTCGTCCTCGCCCGGCCAGAGCCCCGCCATGTTCGGCCGGGTGATCTGGTAGCTCTCCTTGTTGTCGGGCGTTCCGGTCGAGGGGCGCACCTGCGCCTTGAACTCCCAGCCGGCATTGGTGCCCTTCGGCATCGGGTACTGCGCCTTCACCGCGCGCGGCAGCTCGAAGAAGTCCCAGGCATTGGCGAAGGCGGCGTCGATGTCGTCCTCGGGGATGCCGTGGTTGTAGACCTGGAAGAAGCCGATCCCGGTCGCCGCCTCCCACAGCGCCTCCGCGATCTCGTGCTTGCGGGTGTCGAACTCCGACAGGTCGATGGCGGGCACGTCGCGCTCGACCGTGCGGCCGGTGCCGCCGATGGTGGTTTCCCTGTTCAGCTCGGCAAGGTCGTAGCTGTTGCTCATTGCAGTCTCCAAGTGGATCGCCGGACGGGCCGGCAGGTTGGGGAGCAATGTCCGGGCCGGGGCCCGACGGCTTCTACTCCGGGGATGGGCAGCGGACGGCGCGCGCCCGCTGCGGAACGGGTCACGGCTTGCGCGGCAGGCTCCAGGGGAAGAGGAGCCGCTGCGCCAGCACCACGGCCTGGAACAGCGCCAGCGACATGGCGGCAAGGACGAAGAGCCCCGCCCAGGCCTGGGGCAGCTTGAACATCGAGGTCGAGAACTGGATGAAGTAGCCCACCCCGGCATCCGAGGCGCAGAACTCCGCCACCACGGCGCCGATCACCGAGAGCGTCACCGAGATCTTCAGCGCCGAGAAGATGTAGGGCACCGCGAAGGGCAGCCGGATCTGGGTGATCTCGCGGATCGGCGGCGCGCGCAGGCTCTTCGACAGCTCGATCAGCTCGGGCGGGGTCGCGGCCAGCCCGGTGGCGGTCGAGACCACCAGCGGAAAGAAGCAGATCAGCGTGGTGATGACGATCCGCGGCGCGTCGCCCGCGCCCAGCACCACGATGATGATCGGCGCGATCGCGACCACCGGGGTCGACTGCACGATCACCAGCAGCGGATAGAGCGTGCGGTTCAGGACGGGCGAGCGCACCAGCGCGACCGCCAGCGGAACGGCGATGGCGATGGCCAGCCCGAAGCCCGTCAGCGCCACCCGCAGCGTCGCCCAGACATGGCTGCCCCAGCGCGCGGCGCCGATGGAGGGGAAGGTGGCGAAGATCGCGCTCGGCGCGGGCAGCAGGTAGCCCGGAATGCCGAGCACCCGCGCCGCAAGCTCCCACAGCGCGACCGTGCCGAGGATGGCCAGCAGCGCGGCAGCGCCCGGAGCCGCGAGCATGCGGCGCAGATCGGGGCGGCGCGCGGCGGCCTGCCCGCGCGGGGCGGCGTCTTCGATGGACAGGGTCATGTCAGGCGGCCTCCCTCTGCAGGAGCAGGTTGCGCAGCTGCGCGGCGAGCCCGGTCACTGCCGGGTCCTCGATCGTCTCGCGGCCGCGGGGCCGCGCCACCGGCACCGGCAGCTCGGTCATCACCCGGCCCGGCCGTCCGGTCATCACCAGCACCCGGTCGGCCAGAAGCGCCGCCTCGCTGACCGAATGGGTGATGAAGACCACCGTCTTCGGCCGCTCGCCGAAGATGCGCAGCAGGTCGAAGCCCATCTCCTCGCGGGTCAGCGCGTCGAGCGCCGAGAACGGCTCGTCCATCAGCAGGATGTCGGGATCCATCAGCAGGGCCCGGGCGATGCCGACGCGCTGCTGCATGCCGCCCGACAGCTCGTCGGGCAGGCGCTTGCCGAAGCCCTCTAGCCCGACCATCCGCAGGAGCGCCTGCGCGCGCTCGCGGTCGGGGCGGCCCGCGCGGCCGCGCTTGTGGCGCAGCGGGAAGGTCACGTTCTCCTCGACCGTCGCCCAGGGCAGCAGGGTCGGCTTCTGGAAGACGATGCCGATATCCTCGCGCGGGCCGGTGACCCGCCGCCCGAAGACCTCGACCGCGCCCGAGCTTGGCTGCAGGAGCCCGGCGATCATGCGCAGGAGCGTGGACTTGCCGCAGCCCGAGGGGCCGAGCACGGCAAGGAACTCGTGGCGGGCGACCTCGAAGCTGACATTGCGCAGCGCCTCGACGCGGCCCGACCGGGTCTCGAACACCTGTCCGAGACGGTCGAAGCGGATGGCGGGGGGCGGCTGCATCAGCCTTCCCCGCCTGCGAGATAGGCGCGGCTGACGAAGCTCTCGGGATCGGCGGCGGCCTCCTCCAGTCCCTGCGCCTTCGCCACGCGGCCCCAGGTCTCGGCCAGGCGGCCCGGCTCGAACACGCCCAGCCCGTCCTCGGCGGTGACCTCGTTGAAGATCAGCGGCAGCGCGTCATTGAGCGAGGCCAGAACGTCGTCCAGTTCCAGCTCGGGCACCATGTTGACGACCGACTGCGCGGCCTCTTCGGGGTTGGTGCGGCAGAAGTCCACCGACTTGCGGAAGGCGGCGACGAAGCGCTCGGCCCGGTCGGGATGCCCGGCGAGGAACCCGTCCCCCGCGATCAGCGACGCGGAATAGAGGTCGAGCCCCGCGGCCGACCAGGGCAGCGCGACGATCTCCCGGCCCGCCGCGCGTCCCTGGCCCTGGTAGCGCGACAGGTCGGTCATCCAGGCGACGATGCCGTCGACCTGGCCGGTCATCAGCATCGGCCCCAGCGCCCCGGCATCGGCCTTGGTCAGCTCCAGGTCGCTCTCGGAGAGCCCGGCATCCTCCAGCACCAGCGGCAGGTAGACATTGGAGGAGGTGAAGGGCGAGGTCGCGATCCGGCGGCCCTTGGCGTCGGCAACGCTGTCGAAGCCCGTGTCCTTGACCGTGTAGAAGGCATGCGGCCCCTTGTTGAAGACCGACATCACGCCGGTGACGGCGACGTCCTCCTGCGCCTTCGCGGCCATCACCGCGCCGAGATCGGCCATGCCGATATCCGAGGACCCGGCCGCCAGGCGCGAGATCGCGTCGGAGGATCCGCGCCCCGAGGCGATGGTCACGTCGAGCCCGGCCGCGGCGCAGAAGCCCTGGTCGATGCAGACATAGATCGGCGCCTTGTCGCCGCCGGGCAGCCAGTCGAGCTGGAAGGTCACCGGTTCGCCCGCGAGGGCGGCCGAGGCGGCCAGCGTGCCGCCGAGCGCGGCGAGAAGGAAAGTCTTGCAAGTCATGGGGGCCTCTCCCTGGATAGGTCGGTTAGCGTTCTGATTTACCGGACAGCTGGATGCGCCGTATCTGCGCATCCGTGCCGCCCTCGCGGCGCATCCGGCGGCGGGCGCAGCGGCGGCGCTCCGGCTCCGCCGAGAGCAGGCAGGCGCGGCAGCGATGCGCGGCGAGGGGGTCGGGTTTCGGATTGCCGTTCGCAAGCAGGGTCTTGTCGGTCATGTCATCCTCGTCAGAGCCGGAACTTCTGGCGAGCAATGTCCAGGACCGGGTCCAGACCGCTTCTACTCGTGTGCCCTTTCATGGAACGCCCGGGCGGGTCCGATCAACGCAGAATCGCAGATTCGCAATCTGCGCGATTTCCGGGCAGGACCGGACGGCCGCACGGTCCGGCGCCCGGCGGCCGCGCGTCCTTTGACGGATTTCGCATGCATGTTTGACGATTTCTTCCCGCTCTCGCCGGAGATTGTCCACCGCCAGCTGCCGTATTTTTAACCGTACGCTTTTTGCGTACGGAACGCGCGACAAATTCCGGCGCGTTCCGGCGGACCGGCGGCCGGATTCTGCCGCCCTTCCAGACGGATCTGTCCCCGTCCCGGTCCTGTGAACAGCGAACTTGCCGCGGGGCGGTTTACATTTCCCCCAGGAGTTGACAGCTTGAGTCGCGAGCGATCGAGCAACCCGCGCCCCGCGCGGCCTCGGCAAATTCACCCCCCCCTTGAAAGGAAATCCCCATGACCCAGGCAAAGCCGGGCGATACGCTGCATATTCACTACAAGGGCTCGCTGGATGACGGGTCGATCTTCGACACCTCCGAGGGCCGCGATCCGCTGACCTTCCAGCTGGGCTCGGGCCAGATCATCCCGGGGCTCGATGCCGGGCTCGCGGGCATGGAAGTCGGCGAGAAGCGCACCGTGCGCGTCGAGGCGGAAGACGCCTATGGCGAGCATCACCCCGAACGGATCCAGGCCGTGGCGCGCGCCAATGTCCCCGACCACATCCCGACCGAGCCGGGCACGCCGCTGCAGGTGCAGACCCAGGACGGGCAGACGATGCAGGTCGTGGTGGCCGACGTGACCGAGGACGAAGTGATCCTCGACGCCAACCACCCGCTGGCCGGCAAGGCGCTGACCTTCGACGTCGAACTCGTCGCGATCGCCTGAGGCGGCGCGGCACCGGCCCCGGCGCGTCCCGCGGACGCGCGGGGCCGGAAAGGGGCGGGCCTGCGCCCTGCCCCGGCGCTCCGGCCGCGGATGCCGCCGGACAGGCTTGCCTGTCCCGTCAGGGGAGCTGCCGCCGGCCGCAAGGCCGCAGGGACCTTGCCTCCTGACGGACGGACGGCCCTGCGCAGGCCAGCAGCAGACACGCCATGCCATGCGCGCGCCGACGAGCGACGACATGCCCTGACCTCATCGCCTGTCCGCCCCGCGATTGACCGTGCCCCTTGCGGCGCCTAGGCTTGCGAGGTCTGAAACAGGTTAGGCGCGGGAAGGTTGGCCCCGCCCTCGCATGGTGCGAGTCCTTCCGCTGCCCGTCAGCGGCCCGAGACTATCAAGGCGTCTGCGCTATGCGGATGCCGGTAGGAAGGGCATGACATGCACCCCAGAATTTCCATCCTGACCCTCGGCGTCCGCGATCTCGACCGGGCGCTCGCCTTCTACCGCGACGGGCTCGGCCTGCCGACGGAAGGGATCGTCGGCCGCGAATTCGCGCATGGCGCCGTCGCCTTCTTCGAGCTCGCGGGCGGGATGCGCCTCGCCCTCTGGGCGCAGGCCGACATCGCCCATGACATCGGCCTCCCGGTCCAGCCGCCGAGCCCGACCGCCTTTGCCATCGGCCATAACGTGATGCGCAGGGACGAGGTCGATGACGTCCTGGCGGCGGCGGCCCAGGCAGGCGCCGGCATCGTCAAGCCGGCGGGGGAGACCTTCTACGGCGGCTATGCCGGCTATTTCCGCGATCCCGACGGACATCTCTGGGAGATCGCCTGGAACCCGATGATGATGCCGGACGACGCCTGACCTCCCGCCGGCGCCGGGCCCCGGCCCGTGACCGCCCGGCGGCTGCGGGAGAGGCGGACGCGGCGACGGGCGGACCGTCTCCGCCCGGCAGGCCGCTGGTCGGCGCTGCTCTGCCGATGCCAAGTGGCTGCCCGAGCATCAGGCCGGTCAGCCGCTTGACGGCCCTAGCAGGATGCTGAAAAAGTCCGTTTGGCCGAGGAGCTGGGGGCAAGGCTGGAACAGTCGTCCTGAAAGCGGCTGGACTTGCGCATCCCTGAAGAAATCACCTGACCAGGTCCGGAACGAATTCCTCCACGGCGGGGACCTGGATTCCTTTTTCAGCAGTCTGCTGGACCGATGGGCCTGATCGGCGCAGGCGGTCGCGCAGGCATCGGCGATCTCGCTGCCGCGGGCCGGCATCTCCTGCGCGCGGTGCAGCCGGGCAGCCCTCGCTCTCATGGGGGCCTGCGCGAACGGCAGTTCCCGCGCGCGGCGCGGCCGGTGCCAGTCATGGGGTGGCAGCCCCTCGTGGCGGCATCAGGCGGATGCGGCCGATCCCCGCCGCCGCCTCCAGCTCCGCAAGGCCGACCGTCCCCTCCAGCTGCGCGGCGAGGACCACCACGCGGGCAGGAGGCGTCCGCCGCTCGCTCCGGGCCCGCAGATCGCGCGGCGCGGCGGGAAGATGGGGACCCATATCGGCCGCTGCGCCGACCTGCTGCCCGGGCCGCATGCCGCCGGGCCCGCCGCGGCGCAGGTCGCCCAGCTGGAAGACCCGGAGCGGTCGGCCGTCGAGCGGCCCGAAGACAGCCATCCGGCGGTCTCGGGCGATCCCTGCCGCTCGGCCTTCATCATTTTCGGCGGGACCGGGCCGCGCGGCGTCCCGGCCAGCCGCATCGGCACCCGGGTGCCGGGCGCGGCAAGAACGGCCTGTCGCGGACGCCGCCACTCCGCTAGGCTGTCGGCGAGCGAAAAGGGGGAGAACGGAGTTGGACGTGATTGCGCAAGCCGCCGCGCTGGTCGGCGGCACGGTTGCCTATCTGCGGCGCGCGGGATCGCCCGCGCATCAGGCGCTCGGCACCGCGCCGCAGATCCCCGAGGCCCGCAGCCAGGGGATCATGACCCTGAAGATGCCGGTGGCCGAGGGGTGGAAGAACGGCCGCGTGCCGGATTGCGCGCCGGGGCTGAGGGTGAACGCCTTCGCCTCGGGGCTCGACCATCCGCGCTGGATCGAGGTGCTGCCCAATGGCGACGTGCTGATCGCCGAGTCGAAGGAGCAGCCCGGGCCGCCGAAGACGCTGATGGACCACGCAGCCCAGGCGACGATGCGCCGGGTCAGGGCGATCGGGACCAGCGCCAACCGGGTCACGCTCTGCCGCGATGCCGATGGCGACGGCCAGGCCGAGATCCGCAAGGTCTTCGTCGAGAACCAGAACCAGCCCTTCGGCATGGCGCTGGCGGGGGACCGGTTCTACCTGGGCAATACCGACGGGATCCGGGTCTTCGGCTACCGGCCGGGCGACACCGCGCTCTCGGGCAGCGGCGAGCCGCTGGTCGACTTCAAGCCGCATGGCCACTGGACCCGCAGCCTGCTGCTCTCGCCCGACGCAACCAAGCTCTATGCCGGGGTCGGCTCGCTGTCGAATATCGCCGATCAGGGGATGGAGGCCGAGGAGGGCCGCGCCGCGATCTGGGAGCTGGACCTGGCCACCGGGGACGCGCGGATCTTCGCCTCGGGGCTGCGCAATGCCGTCGGCATGGCCTGGGAGCCCTGGACCGGCAAGCTCTGGACCGTGGTGAACGAGCGCGACGGGCTGGGCGACGAGACCCCGCCCGACTACCTGACCTCGGTCGCGGAGGGCGGCTTCTACGGCTGGCCCTACTGCTACTGGGGGCAGACCGTGGATGACCGCGTGCCGCAGGACCCGGCGCTGGTGGCGCGGGCGATCACGCCCGACTACGCGCTCGGCGGGCACACCGCTTCGCTCGGGCTCTGCTGGATGCCGGGCGGCACGCTGCCGGGCTTCGGCGAGGGCATGGTGATCGGCCAGCACGGGTCGTGGAACCGCTCGAAGCTGAGCGGCTACAAGCTGATCTTCGTGCCCTTCGAGGGGGGGCGGCCAAGCGGCCCGCCGCGGGACATCCTGACGGGCTTCCTCTCGGAGGACGAGAAGCTGGCCTATGGTCGGCCGGTCGGGGTGGCGATCGGGCCGGACGGGCGGTCGCTCCTTATGGCGGATGATGTCGGCGACGTCATCTGGCGCGTCTCGGCGGCCTGAGCGCTCCGCGCGCGCAGCCTGGCGCGGTGGGCGCGGCTGCGCCAGCGGGTCCGGAAATGGTCGCTGGCCAGCCCCCATGGCGCCCAGACGCCCTGCCCCGGCGCCCGTCCCCTCCCCATCCGGCGCATCTGCGCCTTGACCAGGCCCATCGTGGCCCGCCGGGCCAGCGCGGGACGGCCAGGTCGACGGCCGCCTCGCGCTCCTGCCAGCGGGCCGGCAGATCCGGGACCCGGGCCAGCGCCATCCCGATCATGGCGACGCCCGGGCGGCCGCCCTGCCCGCCGGGCGCCGGCAGCGCGGTGGCAAGCCGCCGGATCCCGCCCGGGACCATGACCGGCATCCCGGCGACCGCGGGGATGTCGCGGGCGAATTCGACGAAACAGGCCTCGCGCGCGCGGGTGCCGACCCGGGCCGGACTCTCGTCGCTGCCGCCCGAGATCTCGACCGGATCGGCCGCTTCGGCATCGAGCGTCCGGACCACCGCGACGGCCTCCTCGGGGGCGAAGCCGCCCGTCTGGAGACCGGCGGAGTTGAGTTTCGCCCCGACCCCGAATTCCGGCGGGACGCGGGCGCGCACGGCCCGGAGGATGGCGGTCAGCGGCCGCGCGCGGTTCTCCGGCACCCCGCCCCAGCGGTCGGTGCGGCGGTTCGCCAGCGGCGAGAGGACCTGGCCGGCCGGGCAGCCATGCGCGGCATGGAACTGCACCCCGTCGAACCCCGCCGCCTCGGACAGTGCGGCCGTTTCGGCGAATTGCGCTATGACGCGGGCGATATCCGCCTCCTCCATCGCCCGCGGCCGGGCGAAGAGCCGGAGAAGCCGCCCATTTCCAGCGCCACGGCCGAGGGCGCGAGGGCCGTCGCATTGGTGGCGGCGAAGACCTGGCGGCCGGGATGGCTGATCTGCCTCCAGATCCGTGCGCCGCCTGCCTGCGCCTCCGGCGCCTAGGCGCGGAACGGCCCGAGCGGCCCGGTGACGGCATCGGCGGCCACCATGGCATTGCCGGTGACCGGCAGCCCCGCGCCGCCCGCGTCCCAGCGCCGGCAGAGGCGGCGCAGCGCGGCTCCGGACAGGCGGCGCGCATCGGCCATGTCCTCCTCCATCGCCGCCTAGGCGATGCGGTTCGGCAGGCTCTGCCCGCCGGGCAGGCAGAGCGGCAGGGCAGCGGGGATGTCATGCATGCCAGCGATCCTTGATCCGGGACCGCTGCGGATAGAGGGCTTGACCCCGGGGTGAAGCTCAAGGCGCCGGGCGATGAAAATCGGCCGGATCGCGCAGGCCGCGGGGGCAAGCACCTCGCGCATCCTCTTCTGCGAGCGCAAGGGCATCATGGACAGCGTTCGGACCGCTCACTCGGACCGATGGCGTTCGGGTCCTCACGATCGAGCGTCTGTGGCGCTCGCTGAAATGCGAGTGCGCCTGCCTGAACGCCTTCGAGTCTGGGTCCGAGCTGCGCGACGGGATCGGCGCCTGGATCAGCCATTGCAGCGAGAGACGCCCGCACTCTCCGCACGGGCTGCCGAGGCCGGGCGAGGCCCATGGGAATCGGGCCTCGAACCTGAAGATCGCCGCCTGACGCGAAACCGATGACATAGCTTGGTTCGGCGGCAAACTGGCCGAAATCCCGCGACATGGTGTGATTGCGGCGGTCGCTCCCCGATGGCGAGCGAGGTCGGATACCCTCAGCCTCACATGAAACCGCTGGAAGGAGAGCGACCATGAAGCACTATGCCGGGCTCGATGCATCCCTCGAGGAAATCTCGATCTGCGTGGTCGACGGGACCGGGGCCGTCCAGGCTCGGAAGACCGTCGCCTGCGATCCCGCCGCCGTGACAAGGTTTTATGCACAGAAGCGGATCGCACCGGTCCTCGCCGTTCACGAGAGCGGCCAGCTGTCGATCTGGCTGCAGCGATCGCTGAGCGATCTGGGCCTGGCCGTGACCTGCGTGGAGGCGAGGGTGGCCCACAAGGTCCTGTCCGCGCGGCTGAACAAATCCGATGCCGCCGATGCCGAGGGCTTGGCCCAGCTGGCGCGGACCGGCTGGATCACGCCTGTCCATGTCCGCAGCCTTGATGCGGACCGGCTCCGGACGCTGATCGGGGCCAGGGACCGGCCGCTCCGACTGCGCAATGATCTCGAACGCCATGTCCGTGGCGTGCTGAAGACATTCGGCATCCGGATGACCGGCGTTCATCAGGGAAAGCTCCGGCAATCGTTCCGCGATCAGCTGGCGGATGCGGCCAGCCGCGAACCGGTCTTCGGCCTGATCGCCGAAGGGGTCATGACAGTCCACGCCACGCTGTGCCCGGCCACTGCCACGATCGACAGGGATCTGCGCGATCTCGCCAAGGAGTCGGAGCTGGCCCGGCGCCTGATGACTGTTCCCGGTGTCGGAGCGATTGTCGCGCTTAACGTCATCGCCGTCGTGGACAGGGCAGACCGGTTCGGCAGGTCCGCAAGCATCGGCGCATTCCCCGGCCTCACCCCGCGCCGCTACCAGTCCGGAGAGACAGATTATCAGGGGCGCATATCGAAATGCGGGGATGCCGCGATGCGCACTCTGCTGTTCGAGGCCGCCACGTCGCTGATGTGCCGGGTGAAACGGTTCTCGCCGCTCAAGTCATGGGCCCTCCGGCTGGCCGCACGCAAGGGCGCCAAGCGGGCCAGGGTTGCGGCCGCCCGCAAGATCGCCGTGCTGATGCTGACGCTCTGGAAAACCGGCGCGGACTTCCGATGGATCGCGGCGGCTGCAGCCTGAAAACACGCTGAAATGCCCGACCGAGGGAAGGCCAGGTCGAGATGTCCCGACGGGACGGAGGCATGACCGATCTCGCAGAGGTGGTTTGGGCACCGGATTTCGGGCCGGGGACCCAGCCCGCGACATTTGAGACGGTCCGCCACCGGACGCCATCATGAGGCGCGCTTGCGCCCGGCCTCGGAGAGAACCATGACCCTCGAAGGACAGATCAGACCTCCGCTTGACAAGGCCGCAATCAGAGAACCTCCTCTTCGTGTCCGTCCGCATCTGGCTGCGCCTTTTGTCGACCGGAGCTGGCATCACGAACGGCCGGGATGCAGACCGGCGGGCAGCCGCGCGGCGGGCGACATGGCCGGACGATCGTTCAAGACCCCGTCCCGCGCCTGGGCTATCCAGTCCGCATCGGCCCGGAAACAGGGGACATCGCCATGAGCCGCGACACGGCGCAGGACATGCGGCCCGGACCGGGCCGGACAGAGGGCCGGACCGGCGGGCCCCTGGCGCTCCTTGCGGGGGCGGCCGCAGCGCTGCGCGCCCGCGGGCTGCCCGAGGGCAGAATGCCCCGCGCCGCAGGCACGGTGGCGTTGATGGCGGCGATTTTCGCCGTCGACACCTTCACCTCGCTGCAGGGCGCGGTCGCGACGCTCTACCTGCTGGCGCTGATCTACCGGACGGGCGGCGAGGATGGCGATATCCGGCCCTGGGCCGCGGCCGCGCTGGTGCTGTCGGTGGCGAGCCATCTGGTGGTCTACGAAGGCCATGCGCCCTCGGATTCGCTCCTGCGGCTGGCGGTCAGCGGCGCGGCGATCATCGCGGGCAGCATCCTGATCCGCAAGGCGCAGGCCGGGGTTGCCGCGGTGCGGGCCAGCGAGGCGCGCTACCGCACCACCTTCGACGCCATCGCCGTGCCGGTCTGCGAATACGATTTCGTGCCGCTCCTCGCGATCCCGCCGAAGCCGCCGGTGCTGGTGCAGGCCAACCGCTCGGCGCTGGCGGCCTTCGCCGATCCCGGGGCGCGCGACCCGCTGCTGCCGCTGCGCCGCTTCCCGCTGGGCACCGAAGAGCAGCTCGCGCGCTGCCGCGAGATGATGGTGCGGGGCGGCCGGTTCGAGCAGGACATGCGGATCCGCGGCCGCAGCGGCGAGTGGCGCGACGTGCTCGTGTCCTTCTCGCTGGAGCCGGGCGTGCCGCGCGACCGCGTCCCCTGCACTATCGCCGACATGACCGAGAAGCGGCGGCTCGACCGCGCCCTGGCCGACGGGCGGCTGGAGCTGGAGCGGGCCCATCGCGCGCTGATGCTGGGGCAGATATCGGCCTCGGTCTCGCACGAGCTGAACCAGCCGCTGGCGGCGATCCGCAGCCTCGCCTCGGCGGCCCGGCGCTGGCTGGCGCGCGATCCGGTCGACCTGGAGGAGGCCCGCGCCGCGGTGGGCAGCCTCGACGCCGCTGTGGAGCGCGCCACCGAGATCGTCGCCCGGGTGCGGGCCGTGACCGGCGGCACCCGCTTCGTGCGCGAGGAGATGGCCGTCTCCGAGCTGGTCGATGCCTCCGCCGCCATCCTGGAACCCGAGCTGGAGCGCCAGGGGATCGCGCTGGAGATCACCCGCAAGGCCTGCTCCACCCGCATCCGCGGCGATGCCGTGCTGCTGCAGCAGGTGCTGGTCAACCTGGTCTTCAACGCCGCCCAGGCGATCGCCGGGGCGCAGAAGGGCCACCGCGTGCGCATCGCGCTGCACAACGGCCCGCCGGGGCGGCTGCGGATCGAGGTCAGCGATGACGGGCCGGGCTTCCCGCCGGGCCTGGCCGAGCACGCGACCGAGCCGTTCTGGACGACGCGGGCCGAGGGGATGGGGATCGGGCTTTCGGTCTGCCGGATCATCGCCGAGGCGCATGACGGCGCGCTGATCCTCGGCAATGCGCCCGGGGGCGGCGCCCGCGCGGTGCTCGACCTGCCGCTCTGATCCGGTCCGGGCGGCTCAGCCCGCGGCCAGCCCGCCCAGGAGCCCGATCAGCGCGCTTTCGTCGAAGGGCTTCTCCAGCACCGAGAGCGCACCGAGCTGGCGGGCGCGGGCATCGAGGCCGGGTGTCCGGAAGGCGGTCATCAGGATGAAGGGCACGGTCTCGCCCTGCGCGGCGAAGAGCTCCAGCAGGTCGAGCCCGGTGCGCCCGGCCATGCGCTGGTCGCTGAGCACGCAATCGGCCGCGGGCGCCCCGGCCGCGAGGAAGTCCTCGACCGTCGGATAGAGCGCGACCCGGTGGCCGAGCGAGCGCAGCAGGCTGCCCGTGGCGCTGCGCACCAGCGCGTCATCCTCGATCACGGCAATCTGCAACTGGCTCACGGTCGGCATCCTTGCGCTCGGGGCCCCGCGGCCCTCGACACCATATGGCGCACCCGGCCCATCCGTCACCTATACCCTGGTTTGCGCGGAGGAGAGCAGGTCCGCCGCGCGCACCAGCTCGGCCACAGTCCGCAGCCCCATTTTCTTCATCATGCTGGAGCGGTGCAGCTTCACCGTGATCTCCGCCAGGCCCAGCTCGCCCGCGATCTGCTTGTTCAGGAGCCCCCGCGCCACCCCGTCGAGCACCTCGCGCTCGCGCGGGGTCAGCCCGGCATGGGCGCGCCGCAGCCCGTCCAGCGCGGCGCCCTCGGCGCGGCGGGCGCGGTCGGCCTCGATCGCGCGCGACACCGCATCCAGCAGATCCTGGTCGCGATAGGGCTTGGTCAGGAAATCCGCTGCCCCGGCCTTCATCGCCGAGACCGTCATCGGGATGTCGCCATGGCCGGTCATGAAGATCACCGGCGTGCCGGTGCCGCGCTCGGCCAGGCGGCGCTGCAGGTCGAGCCCGCTGAACTGCGGCAGGCGGATGTCGAGCACGATGCAGCCCGGCACTTCGGGCCAGTCGGCCTCGAGCGCGTCCTGCGGCCGCTCGAAGCACAGCACCGCATAGCCGACCGAGCGCAGCAGCATCTCGGTCGCGTCGCGGACCATCGCGTCGTCGTCGATGATGATGACAAGCTCCTCCGGCGGGCCGTCGGTCCCCGCTTGCGTCGATGGAGGTGCAGTCATGTCCCGGCCCGTCCGCTTCGGCTTCGCTCCGGCCCAGTCTGCCCGCCGGGGCGGCGGCTGTCCATTGCCGCGGCGCGGAAAGCGGCCCGTGCCATACCATCGTATGGTCGGGCGATACCCAAAGGGCACGGGCATGCGCCTGCGTTCGGTATCCTGCCGCGCCCGGCGCGGCGATGCTCGGGACAGCAGACGTCCAGTTTCGGAGTATCCGGCATGTTGCACCAACAGACACTAGCAGTCACGCGGCCCGCCCCCGCCCCCGCCCCTGGCGCGGGGCTCGCGGAGGCCAGGCTGCGGGCGGCAGCGCTCGGCCAGCTCCTCCATGACCTGCGCGAGGCGGTCGAGGAGGATCCGGCGACCACGCATGGCTATCTCGACGCGCTCGAGTCGATGCTGGGGCTGGAGGCGGCGGGCCCGCAGGACGACCGCTTCCTGCCGCTGATGCGCGACGGCACGGACGGCGTCCGGCGCGGCACGCTCGCCCCCTGGCAGATCCGCCGGGTGATCGCCCATGCCGAGGCGCATCTGGCCTCGGCCATCGCGGTCGAGGAGCTGGCCGGCATCGCCGGGCTGAGCACCGGGCATTTCTCGCGCGCCTTCAAGGCCTCGACCGGCGAGACGCCGCACGGCTTCCTGATCCGGCTGAGGCTGCGCCGCGCGCAGGAGCGGATGCTGGCCGGGGACGAGCCGCTGGGCGAGGTCGCCGCCGCCTGCGGCTTCACCGACCAGGCGCACATGACGCGGCTCTTCCGCCGCCATGTCGGCGACACGCCGTTCCTCTGGCGCCGCCGCCACGCCGAGGGCTGAGGCAGCGGCAGGGCGTCAGCCGCGCGGGGCGGCCATGGCGGGATGGGGCAGCACCAGGAGCGTCGCCCCGGCCGTCACCGCCCCGGCGCCCCCCAGGGGCAGCGCGGCCCCGCCCGCCCGCAGGAGCAGCGCCCCGGCGGCCGCGCCCGCGAACATCGCCGCCACCGCGCCCAGCCGCCGGGCAAGGTTGCGCCCGCTGCCGCCCGAGATCTTCGCCTCCGAGGCGATCCCGGTCAGGGTCAGCGTCAGCACCGTTGTGGTCAGGTCGGGCACGCCGAGGCTGCGGACGGTGGAATTGCGCATCCCCATCGCGGCGCCGAGGCAGAGGATCATCGCGATCTGCCCGGCCCCCTCCGCCGCCGGACCGGCCAGGGCAAGCGACAGCGCCGCGGCGGCCCAGACCAGCGCCGTTTCGATCCCGGCGGCCATGCCGAGCCAGCGCCGCAGCGGCCAGGCCGCGCAGCCGCGGCCGATCCGCCCGCCCGCCGCCGCACCGCCGAGGAATGCGGCCAGCGCGGCGGCAAGCGGCAGCGGATGGAACGGCCCCGCGCCGGCGGCGGCGAAGCCCAGGAAGACGACATTGCCGGTCATGTTGGCGGTGAAGACATTGCCGAGGCCGAGCACGCTGACCGCGTCGATCATGCCGGTGGCGAAGGTCAGCGCGGCCAGAAGCGGCGGCAGGGGCGGAGCGGGGGTCGCGGGTGCGGTCGGGGTCATGGCGGTCGGGATCTCCTGTCTGGTCCGGGCCCCGACCCTGCGCGCGCGCGCCCGCGCGCGATTGCAGCCTCCGGCCACGGCTTGTCGGTTCCGCGCACGGCGGCGGCCGCCCCGCCCGCGGATGCGCGCCCCGTCCAAGCCGGGCGCGATCCGGCCAAGCCGCCCGCCCCGGCCCGCGCCAGTCTGGCCGCACTTGTCCCCGAACAGGAGTTCCTTCCCGATGGACCAGACCACCCTGACCGCCCGCCGCCATGCCCCCCTGGCCGTGCCCCACCGCATCGGCGAGGCGGCCCGCCGCGATCTCGGCGCCGCGCTGGCGCAGATGCTGGCGGATGTCTTCGCGCTCTATCTCAAGACCCGCAATTTCCACTGGCACTATTCCGGACCCGGCTTCCGCGACGGCCATCTGATGCTCGACGACATGTCCGCCGAGCTTCTGGCGATGACCGACCCGATGGCGGAGCGCGCGCGCAAGCTCGGCCAGGCGACGCTGCGCTCCACCGGCCAGATCGCCCGGCTGCAGCGCATCCTCGACAACGAGGCGGAATTCGTCACCCCGTCGGACATGCTGGCCGAGCTGCGCGACGACAATGGCGCGCTGGCCGACCGGCTGGCCGAGCTGCACGGGCTGTGCGACCTGCATGGCGACGTGGCGACGGCGAGCCTCGTCGAGACCTGGATCGACGAGGCCGAGGGTCGCCGCTGGTTCCTTTTCGAGATGCTGCGCAAGCCGCTCTGAAAGGTCCGCGCCGCGGGCTCAGCGCAGCCGGCCGCGCCAGCGCCCGGGCGACAGGCCGGTCGCGCGGGTGAACTGCCGGGTGAAATGGCTCTGGTCCGCGAAGCCGCAATCCAGCGCGATATCGGCGATGCTGCGCTCGCCCGAGACCAGCATCTGCCGCGCCCGCCGCAGCCGCTCGGCCGAGAGCCACTGATGCGGCGTCTGGTCCGTCGCCGCGCGGAAGGCGGCGAAGAAGCCCGAGCGCGACATGCCCAGATCCGCCGCGATCGCGGCGATGGTGGCGCCCTCCTCGCGCGATGCCAGCCGGTCCTGCGCCTGCCGCAGGGCCGGACCGCAGAGCCGGTGCGTCCGCTCGGCCGGCCCCGCCCCGCGGTAGCGCGACAGCAGATGCCCCGTGGCCAGCACCGCCAGCTCCTCGAGCCGCAGCGGATCGGCCCTGCCGGGCGCGGCGAGCGCGGGCAGGACGCTCTGCGCCAGAAGGAGCAGCCCGGGATCGGGCTCGGCCTCCACCCGCTCGAAGCTGCCGCCCGGGCGCCGCCCGGCCAGCATCTCGGCCTCGGCCCCGATCCCGGCGGGAAGCTCGATCAGGAAGAAGTCGAAGGCGCCGTCCATCGCGGCGGAATAGGCGCTGTCGAAATCCCGCAGATAGGCCATGCCCCGGTCGAAGACCCGCCCGCCGCGCTGGCCGCGCCGGGTGTTCCGGCGGTGATGGCCGTCGACCAGCGACATCCCGACCAGCAGCCCGCGCTCCTGCGCCGGGGTGGCCACGCTGGCGCGGTGCGGGCCCGCGGCCGATTTCCGCCGGAAGACCAGCCCGCCCGCCGAAAGCGCCTCGTCCCGCGACAGCTGCGCGCGCGCGCAGCCGAGAGAATCCGCCGGCGGCGCCGATGCCGCCCTGCCTGCCGCTTCTGTCGTGACCTGGACTGCCATGCGCACCGCTCCGCGAGACCCTGCAGCCATCGGGGCCGCAGGCCGAAGATACCTGCGGACATGTCACAGGACAATCGTGCGCAGGCAAACAGGCGGTGCGCGAAACGTCCAAACCGGGGGGGACGCCTGCAATCCGGGCAGAGGACGGCAGCGCAGGCTCGTCCCGGGGGCACTCCGCCCCGCCCACCGTCCGGCCGCTTGCCCCCAGGGGCGGCCGGACCCTTCAGGGACACGGACATGAAACCCTATCTTCTCTCGCTCGGCGCCGGGCTGGCCGTCGGCATCCTCTACAGCCTGATGCAGGTCCGCTCGCCCGCGCCGCCGGTGATCGCGCTTCTCGGCCTGCTCGGCATGCTCGTGGGCGAGCAGGCCCTGCCGGCCGCGCGCTGGCTGGTGCAGCGCGGCGAGGCCGAGGCGCTCCTGCCCAACGCGGCGCGCCACATCTTCGGCGAGATGCCCAGCATCCACCGCCCGCAGACCCGCCGCGACACGGAGATCGGCTGATGGACAAGACACAGGCACATCCCGGGCTCGTCCTCTTCAACGGCCGCTTCGCGACGCTCGACCCGGCGGCGCCCGAAGTGTCCGCCGTGGCCATCGATGCCGGCCGCTTCACCGCGCGCGGAGCGGATGCCGAGATGCTGGCGCTGGCCGGGCCGGAGACGCGGAAGATCGACCTCGGCGGCCGCCGCGTCCTGCCCGGGCTGATCGACAACCACACCCATGTGATCCGCGGCGGGCTGAGCTACAACATGGAGCTGCGCTGGGACGGCATCCGTAGCCTCGCGGACGCGATGGCGATGCTGAAGGCGCAGGCCAGGGTCACGCCGCCGCCGCAATGGGTGCGCGTGGTCGGCGGCTTCACCGAGCACCAGTTCGAGGAGAAGCGCCTGCCGACCCTCGACGAGATCAACGCCGCGGCGCCCGACACGCCGGTCTTCATCCTGCATCTCTACGACCGGGCGCTGTTGAATGCCGCCGCGCTGCGGGCCGTGGGCTATGACCGGACCACGCCGAACCCGCCGGGCGGCGAGATCCAGCGCGACGCGGCCGGAAACCCGACCGGGCTCCTGCTGGCGAAGCCGAATGCCGCGATCCTCTATGCGACCCTGGCCCGCGGGCCGAAGCTGCCGCCCGAATACCAGCTGAACTCCACCCGGCATTTCCTGCGCGAGCTGAACCGGCTGGGCGTCACCGGCGTGATCGACGCGGGCGGCGGCAACCAGAATTACCCCGAGGATTACGAGATCATCGCCAAGCTGGCCGGGGACGGGCAGCTGACCGTGCGGCTGGCCTACAACCTCTTCACCCAGAAGCCCGCGGAGGAGAAGGCCGATTTCCTCGCCTGGACCAAGACGGTCAAGTACCGCCAGGGCGACGACTATTTCCGCCATAACGGCGCGGGCGAGATGCTGGTCTTCTCGGCTGCCGATTTCGAGGATTTCCGCGAGCCGCGCCCCGATCTGGCGCCGGGGATGGAGGAGGACCTCGAGGGCGTCGTGCGCATCCTCGCCGAGAACCGCTGGCCCTGGCGGATGCATGCGACCTATGACGAGACGATCAGCCGGGCGCTCGATGTCTTCGAGACGGTGGCGCGCGACATCCCGCTGGAGGGCATCCCCTGGTTCTTCGACCATGCCGAGACCATCTCGGAGCGCTCGATCGAGCGGGTGGCCGCGCTTGGCGGCGGCGTCGCGGTGCAGCACCGCATGGCCTATCAGGGCGAGTTCTTCGTCGAGCGCTACGGCGCGCGCGCGGCCGAGGCGACGCCGCCGGTGGCGCGGATGATCGAGGCCGGGATCCCGGTCTCGGCCGGGACGGACGCGACGCGGGTGGCCAGCTACAACCCCTGGGTCGGGCTTTCCTGGCTGGTGACGGGGCGCACGGTCGGCGGGCTCAGGGTGACGCCGGCGCGGAACTGCCTCGACCGCGAGACGGCGCTGCGGATGTGGTCCGAGAAGGTCGCCTGGTTCGCCGGGGATGACGGCCGCCGCGGCCGGATCGCGCCGGGGATGCTGGCCGACCTGACCGTGCCGGACCGCGACTACTTCTCCTGCCCCGAGGCCGAGATCGCCGGCATTGCCAGCGACCTGACCATGGTCGGCGGCAAGGTGGTCTGGGGCGCGGGCGACTTCGCCGGTCTCGACGAAAGCGAGCTGCCGCCGCCGATGCCCGACTGGTCGCCGGTCGCGCGCTGGGGCGGCTACGGCGCGCCCGGGCTCCGCGAGCCCTCGCCCGCCCTCGCCCGCTCCTGCGGCTGCGCCTCTGCCTGCGGCGTGCATGGCCACGACCATGCGCAGGCCTGGGGCGCGGGGCTGCCGGTGTCGGACCTCAAGGCGTTCTGGGGCGCGCTCGGCTGCGCCTGCTGGGCGGTCTGAGCCATGCTCGACCGCCTCTGCCTGCTGGCGCTCTGCGCCGCCTATATCCAGGGACCGGCGATGAAACTCGCCGATTTCCCCGGGGCCGTCGCCGAGATGGCGCAGTTCGGGCTCCGGCCCGCGCCGGTCTTCGCCGCCGGGGTCATCTGCTTCGAGCTGGCGGCCGCGGCCATGGTCGTCTGGGGCCGGGGCCGCGTCCCGGCCGCGCTGGCGCTGGCCGCCTTCACCCTCGCCGCGACCTTCGTGGCGCTGCGCTTCTGGCAGATGCCGCCGGGGGCGGAGCGGATCGGCGCCACCAATGCCTTCTTCGAGCATCTCGGGCTGGCCGGCGCCTTCTGCTACGTCGCGCTGCGCGGGCGCAGGGCCTGAAATGCGAATAGGCCGCCGGTTTCCCGGCGGCCTCTCTGTGCATGGAAGGGTATCACCACTCCTTCGGACGGGTCTTCTGCAGCCCCTCGGGGATCGGGATGAACTCGTCGGTGTCGCCGGGCGGCAGGCGGAAGGGCCCGCCCTCCCAGTCGGCGGCATTCCAGTCGCGCTGCGCCGCCTCGATCCGCTCCTTCGAGGAGGAGACGAAATTCCACCAGATGTAGCGGCTGCCATTCATCGTCGCGCCGCCGAGCGCCATCAGCCGCGCCCCCGCCGGTCCCGCCTTGACCGAGATCCGGTCGCCGGGGCGGAAGACCATCATGCGGCCGGCCTCGAACACGTCGCCTGCCACCTCGATGGAACCTTCGGTGATGTAGAGCCCGCGGTCCTCGTGCTCGTCGGGCAGCGGATAGGCCGCGCCCGGGGCCAGCACCACGTCGAGATAGAAGGCCTCGGAATAGAGCGTCACCGGGCTCGCCTGCCCATGCGCCGTCCCCAGGATCAGCCGCGCGGAGATGCCGCCATCGCCGATCTCGGGCAGCGCCTCCTTGCCGTGATGCTCGAAATCCGGGGCCATCTCCTCGCGGTCCTCGGGCAGCGCGATCCAGGTCTGGATGCCGAAGAGGCTGTGGCGGTGGCCGCGGGTGGCGGCGCTGGTGCGTTCCGAATGGGTGACGCCGCGGCCCGCGACCATCCAGTTGACCTCGCCGGGATAGATCATCTGGTGGGTGCCCAGGCTGTCGCGGTGCTCGAACTCGCCCTGATACAGGTAGGTCACGGTGCCCAGCCCGATATGCGGATGCGGCCGCACGTCGATGCCGCCCTCGGTGATGAACTCGGCCGGGCCCATCTGGTCGAAGAAGATGAAGGGGCCGACCATCTGCCTTTTCGGCGAGGGCAGCGCGCGGCGCACGTCGAAGCCGCCGATGTCGCGGGCGCGCGGGATGATCAGCGTCTCCAGCGCGGCGCAGCCGAAGCCCGGGCAGTCCGGGTCGTGGGTGGGGTTCCAGCTCATGGGGTCTCCTTCCCTCTGTCTGCCGCCCGCCTCAGCGCGGCGGTTCGATATAGTGGCGCACGACCGGCGCCGTGCCGCCCGCATGCAGCAGCCGCAGCGCGGCGTGGCGGTCCATGTCGGCATGGCTGACCCGGGCATGCTGCTCCAGGTGCTCCGCCCAGCTCGGCAGGTGGAAGCTCTCCAGCCAGGTGCCCGGCGCCTCGACGCCCTGGTGGATGCTCCAGCGGGTCGCGCCGTTTCGCAGCCGCTCGGCCCGCACCTCGGCAAGCCGCGCGAGGAAGGCGTCGCGGTCCGCCTCGCCGATCCGGTACTCGACGGTCACGAGCGCGGGCCGGTCCTCCTCCTGCCCCGGCGCGGGGGCGGGCGCCTCGGGCCAGAGCGCGGCCGGGGCGAGGTCGAGCCCCTCGCCCTGCCCGATCGCCCGCCGCCCCGTCGCCAGCATCGCCGCGACGAGCCCGGCGGCCGCCAGCAGCAGCGCCGCGGGGATAGAGCCATGCGCCGCGACCTGGCCCCACAGGACCGAGCCGGCCGTCATCGCCCCGAAGAACACCATCAGGTAGACCGAGAGGCCGCGGGCGCGGATCCAGTCGGGCAGCGCAGTCTGCGCCGAGACGTTGAAGGAGGTCAGCACCGCGATCCAGGCCAGCCCGCCGAGAAAGGCGGCGGGCATCAGCGCGGCCGGGACCGGCGCCACCGCCATCAGCACCAGCGCCAGCGCGGTGCCGAGCGTCCCGGCCTTGACCACCCGGTCGGAATCGAGCCGCGCCTGCAGCCGCGGCAGCAGCACCGCGCCGGTGACCGCTCCGGCCCCGATCAGCCCCATCAGCGCGCCGTAGAGCGCCGAGCCGCCGCCCGTGGCGCCCCGCGCGATCAGCGGCAGCAGCGCCCAGTAGCCCGAGGCGAAGAGGAAGAAGGCCGCCGCGCGCAGGCAGGTGTCGCGCATCGCGCGGTTGTGGCGGACATGGCGCAGTCCGGTGGCCATCTCCGCGCGCAGGCTGCCGTGATGGCGCCGCGGCGCCGCGGCGGGCGGGCGCCACAGGACAAGCGCGGCGAGGATGACGACGAAGCTCAGCGCATTGAGCGCGAAGGGCGCGGCCAGCCCGGCGGCGGCGATCAGCAGCCCGGCAACGGCCGGGCCGATGGCGCGGGCAATGTTGATCCCCATGGAATTGAGCGCGATCGCCGCGCGCAGCTCGGGCGCGGGCACGAGCTGGGGCACGATCGCCTGCCAGGCCGGCGCCATCAGCGCCGCGCCGGTGCCGATGGCCAGCGTGAAGCCGATCAGCAGCCCGGGCGTCATCCGCCCGCTCCAGACCAGCAGCGCCAGAAGGCTTACGATGCCGAGGAGCACCAGGTTGATGCCGATCAGCAGCCGGCGCCGGTCGAGCCGGTCGGCCAGCGCCCCGGCGAAAAGCGCGAAGCAGAAGATCGGCAGCGTGCCCGCGGCCTGCACCAGCGTCACGACGGCCGGGCTGGGCGCGAGCGTGGTCATCAGCCAGCCGGCGCCGACCTCGTGCATCCAGGTGCCGGTATTCGACACCAGCGTCGCCGTCCACAGCAGCGCGAAGGCCGGATGGCCGAAGGGCGCATAGGCGCCGCCGCTACCACTGGATGACATCGGCCAGCTCGTCGCGGTGCTTCATCGCATGCGCCCGCACGAAGGGGCAGAGCGGCACGATCCGCTGGCCCCGGGCGCGGGCATCGGCGATCAGCCGCTCTGCCAGCGCCCGCGCGATGCCGAGGCCGCGCATCGTGTCGGGCACGGCGGTATGGTCGGCGATGACGAGGCTGGGCGTGACCTTCGAGAGGGTCAGCTCGCCTTCGCCCTCGACGCCCTCGACGGTGGCGGCATAGCGGGCCTTGGTCTCGGTTTCCGTGTAGGTGATGACCGGTTCGGGCATGGGCGCTCCTTCTGGCGGGAGGGCGGCGGAGGCGGACCCCCGCCGCAGGGGGATCACTCGGCGGGAACCGGCGCGCGGACCGGACCGGCATGGACGCTGCGCTGCGGGGCCTTGTGGACCATGGTATAGGCATAGTCGACGCCCATGCCATAGGCGCCGGAATGCTCCTTCACCAGCGCCATGACCGCATCGTAGCTGTCGCGGTGCGCCCAGTCGCGCTGCCATTCCAGCAGCACCTGCTGCCAGGTCACCGGCACCACGCCCGCCTGCACCATCCGCGCCATCGCCTGGTCATGCGCCTCCTTCGAGGTGCCGCCCGAGGCGTCGGCGACCATGTAGATCTCCAGATCCGTGTCGGCCAGGCAGGAGAGCGCGAAGGTGCAGTTGCAGACCTCGGTCCAGAGCCCGGCGACCAAGACCTTGCCCGCGCCCGCCGTGGCATGGCCGAGCAGCGCGTCGCGCACCTTCTGGTCGTCCCAGGAATTCATCGAGCTGCGCTCGAGGATCGGCGCCTCGGGGAAGACGTCGAGCAGCTCGGGATAGGTGTAGCCCGAGAAGGCCTCGGTCTCGACCGTGGTGATGGTCGTCGGGATGCCGAAGATCTTCGCCGCCTTGGCGAGGCCCACGGCATTGTTCTTCAGCGTCTGGCGGTCGATCGACTGGACGCCGAAGGCCATCTGCGGCTGGTGGTCGATGAAGATCACCTGGCTGTTCTGCGGGGTGAGGACGTCGAGCTTGGACATCGGTGGCTCCTTTCTCGGGTTATGATTGCACGAAGGCGAGGAGATCGGCGTTCAGCACGTCGGCATGCACGGTCAGCATGCCATGGGGATAGCCGGGATAGGTCTTCAGCGTGCCCTGCGGCAGCAGCTCGACGGATTTCAGCGCGGAATCCGCGATCGGCACGATCTGGTCGTCCTCGCCATGCAGCACCAGTGTCGGCACGGTCATCGCCCGCAGGTCGCCGGACTGGTCGGTCTCGGAGAAGGCCTTGATCCCGTCGAGATGCGCCTTGGCGCCGCCCGTCATGCCCTGGCGCCACCAGTTCTGGATCACGCCCTCGTAGACGGTCGCGCCCTCGCGGTTGAAGCCGTAGAAGGGCCCGGCCGGGACATCGCGGAAGAACTGCGCGCGGTTTGCGGCCAGCGCGGCGCGGAAGCCGTCGAAGACCTCGATCGGCGTGCCTTCGGGATTGGCCGCGGTCTTCACCATCAGCGGCGGGACCGCCGAGACCAGCACGGCCTTGGCGACGCGGCCCGCGGGAATGCCGTGCTGCGCCACGTAGCGCGCGACCTCGCCGCCGCCCGTCGAATGGCCGATATGGACGGCGTTGCGCAGGTCCAGCGCCTCGGCCACGGCGAAGGCATCCGCGGCGTAGTGGTCCATGTCATGGCCCTCGGAGACCTGCGAGGAGCGGCCATGGCCGCGGCGGTCATGGGCGACGACGCGGTAGCCGTTGGCCAGGAAGAACAGCATCTGCGCGTCCCAGTCGTCCGAGCTCAGCGGCCAGCCGTGATGGAAGACGACGGGCTGGGCGTCTTTCGGCCCCCAGTCCTTGTAGAAGATGTCGGTGCCGTCGGCGGTGGTTACGTAGCCCATTGATCTGTCTCCTGAATCTGAGCTGTCCGGAAGGCCTGCCGCGGCGGCGGCAAGCGGAGGGAGCGCCGCGGCGGCGGCGATGGCGGTCCCGGCGATCAGCACCTCGCGGCGCCGGAAAGGGGGGAATGGATCGGGCAAGGCGGCCTCCTGCGGATGTCGAACTGCGCCGCCGCCTTCCGTCGGGAGCAGCCGGGCGCCCGCCCTTCATGCCCGCCCTGCCCCGCCCCGCGCTTGTCGGCAAAGGCCCGGAATTTCACAAAACCGGCATCCGGCGGCTGCGCCCGCGCCGGCCCGCCATGCCCCTGCCTGCCGAGGGAGGCCGCCGCGTCCGGCCTCTGCCGTGCCCGGCACGCCGCCGGGAAATTCCCTGGGCGATTGCCGGGCGCGGCAGCCGTCCGGTTCCCGCTGCGATCCCCGCGAACACCGGAGCCTTCGGCCGGAGCATGGACGGGTGGCCTGCGCCCGCCCTGCCCCATCGAGCACCCAGCTGCCACGGCCGGTCCGCAGATGCGGCCCCGCGCCTGCCATGAGGGGCCGGACCGCAGCCGGCGCGTGGCGTGGCCATCCGCTCAACGGCACTGGCGCGGCAGAGCGGGCGGAGGGAGGACCTCCCGGATACCGGCCGAAGCGCCTTGCGGCGCCCACCTTCGCGCCCTGACAGGCAGCAGGGGACGCCCGCGGCATCGCCTCCGCAGCGGAACGCTGCCACGGCGCAGCCCGGCGGAGCCCGGCGGAGCCCGGCGGAGCCCCCGTGCCGGGCTCGCGCCCCGGCACGGGGGCTCCGGGAAGTCCAGCCAGACGGGACCGAAAGAACTGCTGCCGGACATGGCCCATTCCGCCAGCTCTCTCGCAGGTCGCACCCAGTCCGGAGCCCGCCAGCGTCCCGGCGCCGGATGCAAGCAACAATGCCGCAACGGTCGCCCATGCCGGCAGCACGCGGCGGTGCAGCCGGCTCCGCCTGCCGAGCGAGCCATGCGGCCGCCACGGGCCACGCGCCCTGGCGGGTTGCGCCACGCGGCTCGATTGCGGATGTCCTCTGGCGCGCCGCGCTGGACCCAAGGCTCCGGCAGGACGCGAACCGCGGTTGCCGGATCAGGCGCCTGGGCGGGCCCCCGGGGGTCGCGAGGACCTTCGCTGCCGCCGGACCACTCGCCTGGCACGGGATGCGGGCGCCCTGTCGGGCATGCCTACGCGGCCGCGGTCCGTTGCTGGAGATCGATGACCTCCTGCCGCCGCCCGCACGGTCCCGCAGGCAGCCCCCCGAGGCCGCGGCAGCCAGACGGGCCGGGGCCGCTCAGCGCTCGAACGGAGCGATCGACAGGCAGATCGACAGGATCTCCGCATCCTCCGGCCCCTCGGAGGTGAAGGCGTGGCGCATCGTGCTGTCGAGATAGGCGCTCTCGCCGGCTTTCAGCACAAGCGGCGCGTAATGCTGCGTGTGAAGGCCCAGCGTGCCCGACAGAACGTAGATGTACTCCTCGCCGCGATGGATGCTCCATTCCTCGGCCGGGGGCACCTCATGGGTGCGGATGCGCATCTTCAAAGGCACCATCACCTTGCCTCGCAGGTTCGAGGAATGGACCTCGTAGTCGTAATGGCCGGTGCTGTGCCGCT
Organism: Poseidonocella sp. HB161398; assembly: GCF_005870025.1. Classification (GTDB taxonomy): domain Bacteria; phylum Pseudomonadota; class Alphaproteobacteria; order Rhodobacterales; family Rhodobacteraceae; genus Mangrovicoccus. The sequence continues at coordinate 31,806 of NZ_VATA01000017.1, read as the reverse complement.
CCGCCTCGCCCAGATGGGTCGCCGTCAGCCGGCCCGAGGGCGCGGCCTCGGCAGGCGGGTCGAGGATCTCGACGAAGTTCAGCTGCAGCGGGCGGATCAGGCGCATCAGCGTGTCGAAGCTGGGGCTGGACTGGCCGATTTCAATCTTCGAGATCGCGGGAACCGAGACGCCGCTGCGCTCGCTGAGATCGCCGAGCGTCCAACCGCATTCCTTGCGCCGGGCGCGCAGCCGCCGCCCGACGACGGCGCTCATGTTCTGATCGGGGGTGCCGGCTGCATTCTTGGTCATTCCATAACTCTTCTGAGCAGTTCATCGAGCAACGCCGCAGTGCGCGGAGTGGCGCGTTCGAGTTCTCCCAGGCAGGTTACCTCGAAATCGGAGGGAAGATCGAGATGTCCCTCGGCCGTGCCGCGATGTTCCGCGATCCAGGAGGACACGATGTCCGGGTCCACCTCGGGATGGAACTGGACCCCGACCGCCCGGCCGTACTGGAAGGCCTGCGGCACGGCGCCGTCGGCGGCCAGCAGGTAGCAGCCCTCGGGCACCCAGAACCGGTCGCCGTGCCAGCGGAACCACGGGCCCTCCCAGACCGCGTCCGCCGCCTGGTCGTTGAGATGCCAGCCGCGGATCTTCTCTGCCATGGGCTTCACCTCGGCGCCGAGCGCGGAGGCGATCAGCTGCGCGCCGAAGCAGATGCCGATGATCGGCCGGTCCGCGTCGATCTGGCTGCGGATGAAGTCGCGCTCCTGCCGGATCCAGGGATGGGCGTCCATCTCGTAGACGCCCCGCGGCGAGCCCAGGACGACCAGAAGGTCATGCGCGGGAAGGGCGTCGTAGCGTTCCTGGCGGGCATCGCGCAGGATCAGCTCGGCGCCGTGCCCGGCGCTGAGCAGCGGGCCGAAGACGCCCAGCCCCGAGCTGCCGGAATTCTGCAGGACAAGGACCTTCACGACCCCGCCCCCCCGGTTTCCGGGTCGCGGCCGCTCCACTGCACGGCGCCGGGCCTGTCGCCGCGGATGGTCACGTCGAAGATGTCGGTGCGTCCGTAATGCCCGGTCGGATCGAGGCTCTGGCGGGCGCCTGCGACCAGCGACCGGTCGATCTCGGCGGTGATCAGCCCCTCGACGTCCTCGCCCGCCACGGCCACGACCTCGCCCATCGGCGAGACGATGCGCGACCCGCCGCGGAAGATGCGGTCGACGCCCTCGGCGACCAGCTGGTCGCGGAACGGGAAATCCGCGGGAATGTCCGACATCGACAGCAGGCCCATGACGCTGACCACCCAGAGCCGCCCCTCGCGCGCGATGAATTCCGGCGCGACATTGGCCACGCCTTCGTTGCCGGGCCAGGCGGCGACATGCAGCTCGCTGCCCCCGGCATAGAGCGCGTAGCGGGCCTGGGGCATCCAGTTCTCCCAGCAGTTCAGCGCGCTGGCCCGCGTCCCGCCGAAGTCGTGGACCCGCAGGCCGTGGGCATCGCCGATCGCCCAGCACAGCCGTTCGTCATGGGTCGGCATCAGCTTGCGATGCGCCCCGAGCACGCCCTTTTCGCGGTGGATGGCGAGCATCGTGCACCAGATGCTGCCCCGCCCCGCCCCGGCGCCGCGTTCGTTCATGCCGAGATAGACCGAGACGCCGTGATCGCGCGCCGCCTCGGCAATCCGCGCAACGAGCGGCGAGCCGAGCTCGACCGCCGCCTCCAGGAAGGCGGCATAGGCCTGCCGCTGGCGGGCATCGTCGAAGGCCGCGGCATTGGTGCGGCAGAGCCAGAAGGGATACCCGCTCAGATAGGCCTCGGGGAAGGCGAGGAGGTCGACCCCGAGGGCAGCCGCCTCGGCGATGGTCTCCACGACCCTGTCCGCGGTGCCTTCCGGATCGAGCCAGACGGGCCTGATTTGTGCCGCTGCGACTTTCATGTCTTTGCTGTAGCTCCATGTTTTCAGCGCGCCCGCACGCTGCGCGGGCGCCAGCCCCGCCGCCTCGCAGGCGGCGGGACCGAGGGTCAGTACATCTCGAAATATTCGCGGTGTTCCCAGTCGGTCACTTCGGAGAGGAAGCGGGCGACCTCGAACTTCTTCAGCGACACCAGGTAGTGATGCACCTTGTCGCCGAGCTCGGCCCGGATCACGTCGTCGGCGGCGAAGGCGTCGATGGCGGCCATGAGGCTTTCCGGCAGATCGGGGCGGACCTCGTCATAGGCCGCCCTGACCGGGGCGCCGGGGACAAGGTCATTGGCGATGCCGTCGCGGCCCGAGATGATCTGCGAGGCGATGTAGAGATAGGGATTCGCCGTCGGTTCGCCCACGCGGTTCTCGATCCGGCTGGCCGGGTCGCCGCCCTGGCCGATCACCCGCAGCATCGCGCCGCGGTTCTCCTGCGCCCAGGCGGCCTTGAGCGGCGCGAAGCTGTTGGGCGCGCGGCGCTTGTAGCCGTTGATCGTCGGCGTCGACATCAGCGCCGTGCCCGAGGCATGCGCCAGGAGCCCGCCGAGATAGGCCATGCCGAGTTTCGACAGCGGCGCCTCGCCGCCATCGGCCGCGAAGAGATTCGCCCCGGTCTGCGGATCGACCAGCGACTGGTGCATGTGCCATCCGCTGGGGAAGGTGTTCGCGATCTTGGGCTTGGCCATGAAGCTGGCATGGTAGCCCTTGCGGCGGCAGAGCTGCTTGACCGCGGTCCGGAACAGCAGCGCCGCGTCGGCGGCCTCCATCGGCGGCAGCGGGTCGAAGGTGACCTCGATCTGGCCCGGACCCCATTCGTCCTCCATCGTCTCCACCGGCAGGCCCAGGGCGTCGATATTCTCCTGCAGGTAGCTCAGCAGCTCCTCGATCTCGTCGCCGCGCGTCTCGGTCAGGTACTGGTAGCCATGCGAGATCATCTCCACCTCGGGCGCGGCGGGCGGATAGCCGCTATCCTCCGGCGAGAGCTTCGGGTCGAGCATGCGGAAGACGTAGAACTCGAATTCCAGCCCCACGAGCATGCCCATGCCGTCGCCCGCCAGCTTCGCGACCTGCTCGCGCAGGATCTGGCGCGTCGAGAGCGGACAGGGCGCGCCATTGCCGAAATAGGCGTCGCTCAGGCACCAGGCGGTGTCCTTCACCCAGGGCAGCATGCGGAAGGTCGTCGGATCGGGCACCAGGACCCCGTCGGGAAGGCCGATCATCTCGGGGATGCCCAGGTGGTTCTCCGCCCCGAAAGGCGGCACGATCGGATGGTTCGTCGTGTCGAAGATCGCCGTGACGAGCTGGAAATCCTTGCCGTCCTTCAGGCATTTGAGGAAATGCTCGGCGCTGACGGTCTTGCCCCGCACGATGCCGTGCTGGTCGCCCCATCCGACGCGGACATTGCGGACGCCGCTTTCCTTCAGCTGCGCGGCGACCTTCTCTGCCGCCGCCTTCTGCGCCTCGGTCCACAGCCCGTGCCGTTCGATGAAGCCCTGTTTTTGGTTCGCCATGTTCAATCCCTGTTGCTTGCTGGTCCGCAAGGTGTCCGCCGGCGCCTGGGCCATCCGGGCAACCTTACCCAGGCCGGACATTCTGAGCCAGAACGATTTTCGTCAAGACTTAAAATTCTCTTGTACGAGAAAAATATCGGTCCATTTTAAGAATGAGAGAATCACAAGCAACAGGGACTCCCATGAACCAGACTACGGCTACGGCGCTTGGCGTCGGCATCTTCGGCGGCCTCGCCACCATGCTCTACATGTCCACCGGGACCGTGCTGATCTGGGCGGCCTTCGTCGCCTGGGCCTCGTTCTTCGCCATCGGCGGCACGCGGGCGGCGGTGCCGCTGAACATCACCTGCAACCTCTTCGGGGTCGTGGTCGCCTGGATCGTCGGCCTGCTGATCCTCGCCAATCCCTTCCCCGGGCTCGCCACCCCGGTCTGGGCCGGGCTGCTCGTCCTGGTCAGCGTGGTGATCTACATCTCGGCCTCGGTGATCCCGGCCTTCTCCTCCGTCCCGGCCGTGACCTTCGGATACGCGGCGACCTTCGCCTATATCAGCCAGACCCCGGACGTGTTCAGCACCGGCACGATGCTCGAGTTCAGCTTCTCGAACGTGCTGATCAATGTCGGCCTCTCGATGATCGGCGGCACGTTCTTCGCCTACGGATCGGCCTGGCTGTCCGGCGTCCTGGCGAAGCCCGCGGCGGACGCGTGACCCGACGGACGGGCGCCGTCCCGCGGCGCCCGCCATTGCCAATTTGCGAGGACAGACGATGAGCGACTGGAAGACCGCGAACCGAAGCTTCTACTACGAGGGCGCGCCGGAGCCCGGCGATCCCGTTCTGGGCCGCGCCGATACCGCGCTTCTGGTGATCGACCTGCAGAACTGCTACCTCTGGCGGCGCCCTGACGGCGCGGCGCCCGAGGTGCCGCCGGGCTGGGCCGGATTCGGCGCCCGCATGGCGGATACGGTCCTGCCCCGGACCGCCGCCCTGATCGCCGCGTTCCGGGCGCGGGGGATGGAGGTGGTCTTCGCCCGCATCGCCTGCCAGCACGATGACGGTCGCGACCGGTCGCTGAGCCAGAAGAAGCCGGGCTGGAACAACCTCCTATTGCCAAAGGACGATTTCGCCTCTGCGATCCTCGAAGAGGTCGCCCCGGCCGGGGACGAGATCGTGGTGACCAAGACCACCGACAGCGCCCTGACCGGCACCAACCTGCGCCTGCTCCTGTCGAACATGGGCATCCGCAACGTGGTCTGCGCGGGCATCTTCACCGACCAGTGCGTCAGCTCCACCGTGCGCAGCCTGGCCGACGAGAGCTTCGACGTGATCGTCGTCGACGACTGCTGCGCGGCGGGAACGGATGCGCTGCACCGCAGGGAGCTCGAGGTGCTCAACATGATCTACTGCCAGGTCATGAGCGCGGAGGATGTCGCGGGCTATCTTCCGGACTGAGACCCGGCCATCTCCGGGGCCGCCCCAGCCCTGCGGCGCGGACCGCCGGCAAACGCGGGAGCGGTCCGCATCCCGGAGGGATGGCGCCGGAGCGCACCCTCCGCGGCGGCGGTCCGCAGCGCAGCACCTCGCAGAAATGGGCAAGTCCAGCCGCTTTCAGGGCGATTGCTCCAGTTTTGCCCCAAGCGCCTCGGCCGAAGAGACTTTTCCAGCATCCTGCCAGCTACGAAGCCTCGCCGGGACAGCAGGTCGGGCGCAGACAGGCTGCGGCCATCTGCAGCCCGGACCCGAGGCGCCGCATGCTCTCCTCGAACAGGCCGGCGCGGCCCCGCGGCAGCATCCCTTCCGCCGCAGACGGGCCGGGAGTGGCGCTGCCGCGGCGCCGCGCAAGCGGAACGGCACGACGGGTGCCGGATGGCGCCTGCGCCGGCCCGGCATGGTCAGGCCGCCGGCCCGGCAATTGCAGCCAGAGGGGACGTCGGCACGGCAGGATCCCCCGGCAAGCGGCGCGACCGCCGGAGAGCGGTTTGCCGCCGGTCACGCCGCCCCGAGGATCGCCGGTCTTGCGCCAGACTGCCGGATGCGCCGGATTGATGAACCTTGCTCATGGGCGGCTTGCCCAGACCGGGCATTAAGGTTCGTCCGGCGCGGGGCAGATAAGGAGGGCAGACCAACCGATCCTCGAAGGAGCCTCCGATGAAGACCCGTCTCGCCGCCTCCGCGTTCGCCCTGGCCGCAGGCACGGCCTCGGCCGAGCCCGCCGCCACGCTGCCCGATGCCGTCGCGCGCACCGCCCCGGCCCTGGCCGCCTATGCCGCCGACGACATCTTCGGCGGCGAGTGGACCGCAGCGGCGCTGTCGCCGCGCGACCGCGCGCTCGTCACCTTCGCCGCGCTGGTCACCCGCCACGAGACCGGCAACCTCGCCCGCTTCGCCGAACTTGCGCTCGATAGCGGCGTGACCCCGGGCGAGCTGTCGGAGACGATCACCCATCTCGCCTTCTACACCGGGCTCGGCAATGCCACCGCCGCCGCCGAGGCGATGGCGCCGGTCTTCGATGCCCGCGGCATCGCCGCGGAGGAGCTGCCGGGCGCCGAGGTCGCGTTCCTGCCGCTCGACGAAGAGGCCGAGGCCGCCCGCGAGGCCACCGTCAGCGGCAATTTCTCCGATGTCAGCATCGGCGTCGTCGACAACACCCGCGAGGTCCTGTTCAACGACCTCTGGCTGCGCCCCGGTCTCGCGCCGCGCGACCGCTCGATGATCACCGTCGCCGCCCTGATCGCGGCAGGCCAGCCGGAACAGATGACCTTCCACCTGAACCGTGCCATGGATAACGGGCTGACGCAGGAAGAGGCCGGGGCGATGCTGTCGCATCTTGCCTTCTACGCCGGCTGGCCCAGGGTCTTCTCGGCACTGCCGGTGGCGAAGCAGGTCTTCGAAAGCCGCGGCAACTAGGACGGCGGAGGAAGCGGCGCGATGAAGATCGGCATCCTGGGAAGCGGACTGATGGGCGGCAAGCTCGGCACGATCTGGGCGCGCTGCGGCCATGAGGTGACCTTTGCCTATGCCCGCTCCGGCGCCAAGCTGGAGCGGCTGGCCGCGGCCTGCGGCGGGCGCGCGGGCAGCGTGGCCGAGGCGGTCGCGGAGGCCGATGCGCTGCTGCTGGCGGTGCCCTGGCCGCGGGTGCCGGACGTCCTGGAGCAGGCCGGAGACCTCGCGGGCAGGACCGTCGTCAGCTGCACCCTGCCGCTCGATGGCAGCGACAGCCAGCTGGTGATCGGCACGACCTCCTCGGGGGCCGAGGAGCTGGCGCGGCTGCGCCCGCGGGCCCGCTGGGTCTCGGCCTTCTCGACCACGCCCTCGGAAAGCTTCTTCCCGGTCTTCGAGGGCAAGGGCCGCGCGGACCCGCCGCATGTGATGATCTACGGCGACGATGCGGCGGCGAAGTCCACCGCCTTCGCCCTCGCCCGCGATGTCGGCTTCGAGCCGCAGGAGACCGGCGGGATGCGCAATGCCCGCTTCGTCGAGCCCTTTGCCCTCGCCACCGTCGAGCTGGCCTATGTCCAGCCGGGCGGCCCGGCCTGGACCTACCGTTTCACCAAGCTGCGCTGATGCGCGACACGAAGGAGAGTTCCATGAAAATCACCCGTTCCGGCAGCAACCCCTCCGCGAAGGGCCCGGCCGACTGGTTCACCGGCACCGTGCGCGTCGACCCGATGTTCGCCGCCGAAGAGCCCGGCCGCGTCTCGGGCGCGCATGTCACCTTCGAGCCGGGCGCCCGCACCGCCTGGCACACCCACCCGGCGGGCCAGACCATCGTCATCACCTTCGGCCGCGGCCGGGTGCAGCGCGAGGGCGGCCCTGTCGAGGAGGTGTCCGCCGGCGATACCGTCTGGTTCCCGGCCGGCGAGAAGCACTGGCACGGCGCCTCGGCAGAGACCGCGATGAGCCATATCGCCATCCAGGAAAGCATCGACGGCAGCGCCGTCACCTGGATGGAGAAGGTCGCCGACGCGGACTACAACGGCTGATCCCGCGCGCCAGCGCGGCAAGAACCGGCGCGGCCCGCCTCCGGCAGCGGAGGCGGGCCCCGCTTTTCCCTGGCTCCGCCGGAGCCCGGCGCACCCGCACCCGGAGGCCCTTGCATGACCCGCCCCCAGATCGTCTGCCACATGATCGCCTCGCTCGACGGACGGCTGCTGGCCGACCGCTGGCCCGCCTCCGAGGCGGCGCTGCTAGAGACCTATGACGGCGCCGCCGAGCGCCTTGGCGCCGAAGGCTGGATCGCCGGGCGGCGCACGATGGAACACTACGTGCCGACGGGGGAGCCCGCGGCCGGCGGCCCGGCCGCGCAGGCGCGGGACCGCATCGCCGACCGGCGCGGACGCAGGCTTGCCATCGGCTTCGACCGCAGCGGCCGCCTGCGCCCCGAGAGCGGCGATCTCGACGGCGACCACCTCGTGATCGTGATGTCGGAGCGCGTCAGCGAAGCGCATGTCTCGGAGATCGCCGCACGCGGGGTGTCCGTGGTCCTTGCAGGTCCCGACGGCAACGCCGTCGCAGGTGCGCTCGCACGGATCGGGGCGGCCTTCGGCGTCCGCCGGCTGCTGCTCGAGGGGGGCGGCACGCTCAACGGCGCCTTCGTCGCCGCCGGGCTGGTGGACGAGACCAGCACGCTCATCTGGCCGGTGCTCGACGGCCAGCGGGGCGTTCCCGCAATCTACGACCGCGACGCCGCCACGACGCCCACTGCTCTCGAGGCCATCTCGGCCGAGCTCCTCCCCTGCGGCACCGTCTGGCTCCGCCACCGGGTCGTCACTGGCTGAGCGCGGCGCGCCTTCGGGCGCTGTCCCGTCGCGGCGTCCGCGCCCGGCCCGGTGCTCGCCGGAGGCCGCGGCATTCCCCGCCATCCGGCGCCGGGCCGCTTTTCCCGGCCTCCCGCCAGGGACCGCGCCGCAGCCCTGACCTGCCCTCCGGCCCCTGCCCCGATGACGCCCGCAATCCCCATGTCCGGTTCTTTCGGCTAGCGCCGCAGTCGGCCATCCCTGCCCCGTCCGGTCTCCGTCCAGACCCGGGCGACCGGCGGGCTGCACCCTGCGCGCGCATGGTCCCGCTGGTCCCCGCCCCGCCACTCGCATGTGGCAACGGAGAAGCGGCACAACTCCCCGACCGGCAGCCCGCAGCGCGCCTGCGGCCACCATGGCCTTCGACGCCGGGTCGCCGAGTCGCCGAGTCGCCGAGTCGCCGAGTCGCCGAGTCGCCGAGTCGCCGAGTCGCCGAGTCGCCGAGTCGCCGAGTCGCCGAGTCGCCGACGAAAGGGACCGCGCCGCCGCCACCGGCGCAACCGTGTTCTTCCACCGCCCGTCCCGGCTCCGGGACCGGGATGGATCGGACGGAAGATCAGCTCCCGGCACCGACGGCGCCGACACGTGCCCGGTCGCCGGTCCCGGGCCTGCGGGCCGCCGTGCCGGGATCGCAGCCAGGACCGGCGGCGCGGATACAGGCCGGGATGCCCGGACCGGCCTTCCGCCCCCGCGCCGGAACACCCCGTCCCTCCGGCAGCTGCGCCATCGCCTGCGGCGCAGACGCAAACGCCCGGCGCATCGCTGCACCGGGCGCTTTTTCCTCGGCGAGGACGGGCGTCAGACCTTCTGGTAGACCGGGAAGACGCTGGCGTCGCCGTAGTCGCTGATCGTCTCGATCGCCTTCAGCGCTGCCATGTCCTCGGCGGAGATCTCGAAATCCACCTCGGCATTCGACGCCATGTGCGCCGGGTTCGCGGTCTTCGGCAGCGCCGCGAGGCCCAGCTCCAGAACGTAGCGGATGCAGAGCTGCGGCACGCTCACGCCGTATTTCGCCGCCATCTCCGCGATCCCCGGATGATCGAGGATCTTGCCATGGGCGATCGGCGAATAGGCCTCGACCGCGATGCCGTTCGCCTTGCAGTAGTCGATCAGCGCGAAGGGCGTGTTTGCGATATGCGCCAGCACCTGGTTGATCATCGGCTTGACGCGGGCGTTGTCGATCAGGTTCGCCAGATCCGCCTCGTCGAAATTCGACACGCCGATGGCGCGGATCTTGCCCGCCTCCATGGCCTCCTCCAGCGCCGTCCAGGCGGCGAGATTGCCTTCGAAGAACCGGTCCTCGCCGGAGAATTCCATCCAGGGCTTCGGGCTGTGGATGACCATCAGGTCGATATAGTCGAGCCCCAGCGTCTCGAGCGAGCCGTCGATGGCAGCCCGGGCGCCGTCGAGATCCTTGATCTCGGCAGCCAGCTTGGTCTGCACGAAGAGCTGGCCGCGCGCCACGCCGCAGTCGCGGATGCCCTGGCCGACGCCGCGCTCGTTGCCATAGGCCTGGGCGGTGTCGATATGGCGGTAGCCGATCTTCACGGCGGCCTTCACGGCCTCCGCGACCTTGTCGTCGTCGATCATCCAGGTGCCGAGCGCCAGTTTCGGCATCTCGACGCCTTTGGAAAGGGTGAGGGTCTCTTTCAGCATCATTGTCTTGCCTTTCGCTCCGGGGCCCCGCGGGGCCGCTCTGTCCGGCGGACCTGGCCCGCCTGGCCGGTCCGCGCCGTGTGACCTTGATCTAGCCCCGCGGCGGCCTCCAGATAATCGCCGCAATATTCACCCCGTTCATGAGCCGGGCCCATGAATGTCGGCCAGTCCCGATTCCCCGGCCCTGCCCTCGCCCCTGCCCCCAATGCCGCAAAGCGCGCCCTGCAACGGCCGCCCCCCTGCATGCGGGCAGGCAGGCAGGATGGCCCGATCCGGCGGAGCCCGGGGCGGCGCGCAGACGGCAGCCGGGTCGGGCCCGGGCCGTCAGCCGCGGGTGCGCAGGGCGTCGAGCACGACCTGGAAGGCCGAGGAGGGCCGCTGGCGGCTGGGATAGTAGAGGTGGAAGCCCGGGAAGCGCGGGCAGAACGCGTCGAGGCAGGTCGCCAGCGCCCCGGAGGCCAGATGCGCCTCCGCCAGCCGCTCGGGGACCAGCGCCAGCCCGTGCCCGTCGACCGCCGCGCGCATCACCGGGTTGATCGTGTTGAAGCAGGCCTGGCCCTGGACGCGCACGCGGATCTCGCTGCCCTCGGCGTCCTCGAATTCCCAGGCATAGAGCGCCCCATGGGTCGAGAGCCGCAGGTTGATGCAGCGGTGCCCGCCAAGATCATGCGGCGTCTCCGGCGTGCCCGCTTCCGCGAAATACTCCGGCGCGCCCACGCAGATCATCCGCTCGTCCGGGCCGATCCGCATCGAGATCATCCCCTCGCTGACCTGCTCGCCATAGCGCACCCCGGCATCGCATTGCGACGAGGCCAGGTCGGTATAGCCGTAATCCATCACCAGCTCGACATTGACCGCCGGATGCGCCTTCAGCACCGGCGAGAGCTTCGGCCAGAGGAGGGACTCGATCGCGTATTCCACCGCCACGATCCGCACCGTGCCGGTCGGCTGGTCGCGCGCGTCGTTCAGCGCCTGCAGCCGCGCCTCGATCTTCTCGAAGCACGGGTTCAGCGTCGCCAGCAGGTCCTCGCCCTCGAGCGTCGGCGCCACCGAGCGCGTCGTCCGGGTCAGCAGCCGCAGCCCCAGCCGCGCCTCGAGCCCCTTGATCGTGTGGCTCAGCGCCGATTGCGACACATTCAGCCGCGCGGCGGCGCGGGTGAAGCTGCGCTCCTCCGCGACGGCGGCAAGGGCGATGAGGTCGCTGATGTTCTCGCGCAGCATGAGGGAGGCCCTGATCTGATGGTCCAGGATCAATGTCGGTCTCCCCGGGATATATGCGGAAGGCTCATCAATGCCAATGACTATCCGGCCGGGCCCCCGCCCCGCAGCCGGGCGCGGGCCCGGCCGGAAGCCGCAGCCGCGCGGTCCCGCGGCCGGGCCTATTCGCCATGGTACTCCGCGTCGGAGACATGCTCGCCCCAGTTCACGGCAGACCCGTCGACTGTCGCCTGGATCGCGAAATGCGTGACCGGGGTGGCGTCGGTCGCGCCGTGCCAGTGCTCGACCTCCGGCGGGCACCAGACCACGTCGCCGGCCTGCATCACCTGCTTCGGCTGGCCGCGTTCCTGCACCCAGCCGGTGCCTGCGGTCACGATCAGCTTCTGCCCCGCCGGATGGGTGTGCCAGGCCGAGCGCGCGCCGGGCAGGAAGGTCACCTCGCCCGCGCTGACCCCGGCCATGTCCGGGCCGAAGACCGGGGCGACATAGGCGGTGCCGGTGAAGGTCTCCGCGGCGCCGATCTGCCCGGCGCGGTCCCCGGCGCGGGTGATTTCCATCGACTGCGCGAATGCAGCCGGGGCGGCGAGGGTCAGCGCGAGGATTGCGGCGATGCGTGTCATGGGGTCGTCTCCTTCGGGATTGAGGCGGCCTCGGGGCCTGGCTCTGATATGGCCCGGGACGCGCCCGGGATAATGGCACCGCGCCGGGAGACGGTGATGAAGACAGCTCATGGATCCAGGGCGGCCGGACGGGTCCCGCAGGATTGATGAGCCACGCTCATGGCCGGATGCAATCTGCCGCCGATTATCCCGGCACGCCGGTGCCATAGATCTTCGCCGGAAACGGAGGGCGGCGCATGATCGGCACGACCGCAAGGACACTGGCGCTTGCCCTGCTGCTCGCAGGGCCCGCCGCCGCAGAACAGGAAAGGGACCGGGACATGACCCGCATCACCGTGACCGTGGGCGACACGGTTCTGGACGCCAGGCTCGAGGACAGCCCGCCGGCGCGCGACTTCGCCTCGATGCTGCCGCTCGATCTCGTGCTGGAGGACTACCACGGCACCGAGAAAGTGGCCGATCTGGGCCGCCAGCTCGACAATCGCGGCGCGCCCCGCGCCTATGCGCCGAAGGCCGGCGACATCACCCAGTACCGGCCCTGGAGCAACCTGGCGATCTTCTACCGGGACTTCTCCTCCTCCGCCGGCCTGCTGAAGCTCGGCCGTTTCGACGGCCCGATCGACGCCCTGCTGGGGGACGGGCCGCTGCGCGTCCGCATCGCGCTGGCCGACTGACCCGAACCGGGAGCGAAAGGACAGGCCCCATGCCCGAGCACGGCCATATCTGCGGTCTTCCGCCCGGTGCCGCCCGCAGGCCGGCCCTCCGCGGCCCCCGCGGCGCAGCCGGTCTCAATCCGCCCGCCCTGCGGCAGCACGCGGCGCTGATCGCCGGCGCGCCCCATGGCGGCGCCAAGGAGCAGCGCCCCGCCCTCTGTGCCGGCGTCCTCGTGCACCGGGGCTCCGCCGCGCCGGCCTTCGATGCGGCTTGCAAAGGCGCCACCGTGGGCAGGCAGATGCTCGCCGACGTCCTGGCCGCGGCCGGTTTCCCGGCACCCGGCCCGTCGCCGACCGCTACCGGACCGGCGCCATCGGCCTCTGCCGCTCGGCCAGCATCGCGCTCCCGCCCGCCAGGATCCACCCGCGCGGCCACCGTGCCGATGCACGACCTCGGTCGGAGGATGAAGAGGGGCTCCGGCGACAGCCTCTGCGATGCCGGCAGGAGGGCGGCGTTCCGGGCGCGGGCCGGACAGCGCCGGTGCGATGCCGGGACCTTGGCGCGCCAAATGACCGGGATGCGGCGGCCAGTCCGGTTGTGCGGTGCCGTCCATCCGCGACCGGCCACGCAGGTCGCCGCACCCTCCGCGCCGTCCCGGATGGCCCTTGCCCTGCGCGGCGAGCCCGGCCGGGCGGCCGGTCCTGCGGGTGCGCGACTTCCCCGAGAACCCCTTCGACGCCCCGCCCCGGCCGCGGGAGCTGCCGGCGATCGAGGGCTGCACCCGGGCGGATCTCCGTGACCGCATGGAGAAGACCGCTTCGCCCGGCGCGCCGCCGTCGCGGGGACCGGGGCGCGGGCCGCGGAAGGACCGCCGCTCCGGCGGGACCGTCCTCGCCGCCGTCCGGCGGTGCAGCGCGGGCCGGCAACGGGCGCGCCTCCCGGGATGCGCCCGCCGCATGTCCAGGAAGAGCAGCGCCAGCGGCGATACCGGGGCGCCGCTGCCGGACGGCCCCGGCCCCGACCGGTCAGGAGCCTGCCCGGGTAGTTTCCGGCAGGCATGTGCCTGGCGCGCGACGCCGGCAGAACGGCCGCCCGCATCCATGACACCGGCTCTTCGCAGCCGCCCGCTCAACGACGCTCGCTTCCGCCCCGGCGGAGCCAGCTTTCCCCGGAGGCGTCTCCGCCACCGCCCTCCAGCCGCCAAGGACCGACCATGACCCCGCCCGACGCCACGCGATCCACCGGAACGCCGCAGGCCCCCTTGATCCTCGTCACCCTCGCCACCGCCCTGGCGCTCATCGTCTTCACCGCCCCGCTGACCACGCTGGAGGCCATGACCGCCAGCCTCGGCCTGACGGCCGCGCAGCAGGCCTGGGTGATGAGCGCCATGCCGCTGGGCTGCGCGGCCGGGCTGCTGAGCGCCGGAGCGCTCGGCGACACCCATGGCCGCCGCGCCACCTTCACCGCCGGGCTCTGGCTGACGGTGCTGGCCTCGGCCGCGGCGGCGCTCGCCCCGACCGGGACCACCCTGATCCTGGCCCGCATCGCGCAGGGGCTGGGCAGCGCGGGGATCATGGCCTGCGGGCTCGGCCTGCTCGGACAGGTCTATGCCGGCGCAGAGCGCCGCCGCGCCGCCGCGATCTGGGCCGCGGGGCTCGGCGCGGGGGTCGCGACCGGGCCGGTCCTGGCCTCTGCCGCGATGGAGGCGGGCGGCTGGCAGGCGATCCACTGGCTGCTCGGCGCCGGCGCCGCGGCGCTGGCCGTCCTCTCGGCGCGCCTGCCGGAAAGCGCGCCGCGGGGCAGCCGCGTCGACCTGCCCGGCAGCCTCCTGCTGATGGCCGGGCTCGGCTGCCTGCTCTCGGCCCTGACCGAGCTGCGCGCCGGCGGCGGCACGGCCGGCGTCCTCGCCGCGGCCGGCGCGGTGCTGACCGCCGCCTTCCTGGCGTTCGAGACCCGCATCCCCAACCCGATCCTGCGGCTCGACCTGTTCCGCCGCCGCGACTTCTCCGGCGCGACCCTGGCCGCTTTCGCCTCCGGCGCGGGGGTGCTGGCGCTGATGTCGATGGTGCCGACCGTGCTGGTGCGCGGCACCGGGCTGGCGCCGCTCTCCTCCGCGCTCGTGCTGATCGCCTGGTCCGGGCTGACCGTGGTCTCGGCGCTTGGGGCAAGGCTCCTGCCCGAGATGCTGGACGCGCGCGACCGGGCGGTGCTGGGACTGGCCGGCTGCCTCGGCGCGCAGCTCCTGATGCTGCTGCCCGCAGAGGGCACCGGCTGGATCGCGGTGCTGCCGGGGCTGGTCGCTGCCGGGATCGCCAATGGCATCCTCAATGCCGCGCTCGGCCATGCCGCAGTGGAAAGCGTCCCGCCCGAAAGCGCCGCGATGGGCTCGGCCGCCAACAACACCGCGCGCTATCTCGGCTCTGCCATCGGCATCGCGCTGATCTCGCTCCTTCTGGCCGGAAACGGCGCCGGCCATGTCTTCGACGGCTGGCACCGGGCGGTGCTGGCAAGTTCGGGCTTCACCCTGGCCGGGATCGCGGCAATGCTGCTGCTCGGGCGCGGACCGGTGGCGGCCGGGCAATGATGAGCAGGATTCATCGCTGCCATGAGCAGGCGGCGCCTTCCCCCCGGGCACGGCCATGCCCAGATCCGTTGCCAAACCATCCCAGATACTGCTGAACGCAATTCCAGGAGACGCCAGTGCAACTCAAGGTCAACGGAACACTCCGCGATGTCGATGTCGAGCCGGATACGCCGCTTCTCTGGGTGATCCGCGAGGAGCTGGGCCTGACCGGCACGAAATACGGCTGCGGCATCGCGCAATGCGGCGCCTGCACCGTGCTGGTCGACGGCCAGCCGACGCGGTCCTGCATCACCCCCGCCGAGATGGTCGAGGGCACCGAGATCAAGACGATCGAGACCGTCGAGGACACCGAGACCGGCCGCAAGGTCGTCGAGGCCTGGGTCGAGCACCAGGTGCCGCAATGCGGCTACTGCCAGTCGGGCCAGGTGCTGGCGGCGACGGCGCTGCTGGCCGGGACGCCTGCGCCGAGCGACGAGGATATCGACGTCGCCATGGTGAACCTCTGCCGCTGCGGCACCTACAACAAGATCCGCGCCGCCGTGCGCGCCGCCTCGGAGGCCTGATCCGTGACCGAGATGAGCTTTCCCGGATCCCGCCCGCTGAACCTGTCGCGCCGCGGCTTCCTTTCCGGCACCGCGGGGCTGGTGCTGGCCACCGCCCTGCCGCTGCGTCCCGCGCGCGCCCAGGAGGCCGCCGCCGAGGCCGGACCGCCCGTGCCGCTGTTCCTTGCCATCCGCCCCGACGGCACCGCCGTGCTGCAGAGCCCCTTCATCGAGGGCGGCCAGGGCATCTATACCGCGCTGACCCAGATCGTCGGCGAGGAGCTGGACCTCGACCCCGCGCAGTTCGAGGTCGTCCCCGCCCCGCCGGGCGCGCCCTATGACGTGATGGGCGGCTTCCGCTTCACCGGCGGCAGCTCCTCGGTGCGCTCGAGCTACGAGCTGATGCGGCGCCTCGGCGCCTCGGGCCGCGCGATGCTGATCGAGGCCGCCGCCGCAAGGCTGGGCGTGCCCGCGTCTGAACTGACGACGAAGCCGGGCCTGGTCGTGCACGCCGCCTCGGGCCGCGAGACCGGCTATGGCGATCTTTCCGAAGCGGCGATGGAGCTTGCCGTTCCCGCCGATGTCGCGCTGCGCGACCCTGCGGATTTCCGCTGGATCCGCGCCGGGCTGAAGCGGCTCGACATCCGCGGGAAGTCGACCGGACAGGCCGCCTACGCGATCGATGTCGAGGTCGAGGGCATGCTCTCGGCCGCCGTCCAGCACGCGCCGCGGCTGGGGCTGGGACCGGCCTCCGTGACCAATCTTGCCGAGATCGAGGCGATGCGCGGCGTCCATTCCGTGCATCTGCTCGACGGCGCCGTGGCCGTTGTGGCGGACCGGTTCTGGCAGGCCCGCCGCGCCGTCGAGGCGGCAGAGGTGGAGTGGCAGGAGACCGGGGCCGAATGGCCGCTGCCGGCCGATTTCTCCAGCGACGGCTACCGCGCATCCCTGCTGGCGCAGGACGGCCCGGGGCTGGAAGTCGAGGCCGAAGGCGATGCCGGGGCCGCGCTGGCGGGCGCCGGGACGGTGATCGAGGCGGTCTACGGCGCGCCCTTCCTGGCCCATGGCCAGCTGGAGCCGCCCTCCGCCACCGCGCGCTTCAACGCAGACGGCACGCTGGATCTCTGGCTGCCGAACCAGGCGCCCGAGATGTTCCTTGCCGCCGCGGCCGAGACCGCCGGGATCGACCCCTCGCAGGTGACGATCCATTCGCAGATGCTGGGCGGCTTCTTCGGGCGGCATTTCCTCTACCGCACGGCGAACCCCTTCCCGCAGGCGATCCAGCTCGCCAAGGCCACCGGCCGCCCGGTGAAGCTGGTCTGGACCCGCGAGGAGGAGTTCCTGCGCGACGCGGTGCGCCCGCTCGGCACGGCCCGCTTCCGCGGCGCCGTCATGGCGGACGGGTCGCTGGCGCTGTCCGCGGAAGTGCTGGGCGAGGGCCCGACAGGGCGCTGGTACAACGCCCCCGCCGGCGAGGACGGCTCGGCGCATGAGGGGCTCACGGGCAAGCCCTACGCGATCCCCAACCGCCGGATCGGCCATGTCTACGCGGACAATCCCGCGGTGATCGGCTACTGGCGCTCCGTCGGGCATTCGATGCACGACTTCTTCTACGAGGGCTTCCTCGACGAGCTGGCCGAAGCCGCCGGGCGCGACCCGTTCGAGATGCGCCAGGCGCTGGTCGCGGGCTCGCCGCGGCATGTCACGCTGCTCTCGGAGGTCGGGAAGCTCTCGGGCGGCTGGCAGCGCGGGCCCTACCAGGCCGAAGACGGCAGCACCCGCGCCCGCGGCGTGGCGATGGCCTCGCCCTTCGGCTCGGAGGTCGCGACCATCGCCGAGATCTCGGTCGATGGCGGCGAGATCCGCGTGCACCGCGTCTGGGTGGCGATCGATCCGGGCAGCATCGTCAACCCGGCCATCATCGAGGCGCAGGTGCAGTCCGCCGTGGCGCTCGGCCTGTCGCAGACGCTGGTCGAGGAATACATCTACGAGGATGGCGCGCCGGCCGCGCGGAACTTCGACAGCTACGACATCCTGCGCCCGGACCAGATGCCCGAGGTGCATGTCGCCATCGTCGAAAGCGGCGCGCCGATGGGCGGGATCGGCGAGCCCGGCCTGCCGGGCGTCGGCCCGGCGGTGGCCAATGCCGCCGCCGCCCTGACCGGACGGCGGTTCCGCACCCTGCCGCTTTCGGGCCATGACCTGAGCGCCGGCTGAAGGCCCGCGCCCCCGCTGCCGGAGAACGGACGGCGGGGGCGCTTTTCCGTACCAGGTCAGGCGAATTTCGCGACCCAGGCGGCGAAGCTTTCCGCTGCAGATTTCAGGAAGCCCTCGGTGGCCTCCGAGGTGATCGAGCCATCCTCGGCGAAGAGGTTCTTGACGCCGCCGACATATGCCTCGGGCTGCTGCATCACCGGCATGTCGAGGAAGACCATGGGCTGGCGCAGATGGTGGTTCGCGCCGAAGCCGCCGACCCCGCCCGGCGAGCAGGTCGCGACCATAGGGCTTGCCCTTCCAGACGCTCGAGCCCATCGGCCGAGAGCCCACGTCGAGCGCGTTCTTGATCGCCGCCGGGACCGAGCGGTTGTATTCCGGCGAGGAGAACAGCACGCCGTCGGCATCGCGGATCTCGTCGCGGAACGCCGCCCAGGCCTCGCCGCCGTCGAGATCAGGGTTGTAGAGCGGCAGGTGGCCGATCTCCACCTTGCGGAAGGTCATGTTCGCGGGCGACAGCCGGATCAGCGCATCGGCCAGCATGCCGCTATAGGCGCCCTTGCGCAGCGAGCCGACCAGAACGGCGATATCGCAGGTGTCTTTCATCTTCGGTCCTCCTCGGGAGGGGACCGGGCCCGGACGGGCCCGGCGGTAAATCTCGCGTGCCAAAGCTGCTCCCGGCGATGTACCCGCAGAATGGCCGCAGATGCATCTCCGTCATGAGCCGGGCTCAAGAGCGCTTACCAGGGCAGCGTGCCGGCATCGTTGGAGAAGCTGCCGATCAGCGCCATCTTGACCACGATCACCGCCGCCTGCTCGGGCGTGCGGTCCGGCACGAATCCCGTCGCCTCGGTCGCGGTGAAGCCAGGGCAGATCGTGTTGACCTTGACCCCCTGCTCCGCCAGCGCAGCCGCATAGCTGACGGTCAGCGCGTTCACCGCCGCCTTGGTCGCCGCGTAGGTCGGCAGGATCTTGTCGGCATGTTCCCAGTCCGGATCGTGGCGCAGGCCGAAGCTTGCCAGCTCCGACGACACGTTGACGATGCGCGGATGCGGCGCGACGGCCAAGGGCGGCAGCATCGCCTCGGTCAGGCGCAGCCCCCCGGTGACATTGATCGCCAGCGTCTGCTCCATCTTCTCGACCGGCGCGAGCCCGGGCAGGTAGTCCGGCCCGACCCCCGGCATTGTCGACCAGGATGTCGAGACGACCCCGCGTGCCGCTGATTTCCGCCGCCAGTGCCGCGACGCTGGCGGCGCCGGTCACGTCGAGCTGCACCGGCGTCACCGCCAGCCCCTGGGCCACGAGCGGCGCGGAGGCAGCTTGGCCCTTTGCCAGGTCCCGGCAGCCCATCAGCACGTGAATGCCCTCTTCCGTCGGCGCCCTGGCCACAGCTTCGTCGATGCCGCGGTTGGCGCCGCTGGCAAGTGCGGTCTTCGTGGTCTCTTGCATGTCTTGCGTCACCTCCGTCCCGATCGGAGCCGGGCGCCAGGGGGACGGTCGCGCGGGCTCCACAACAGCCCCGGAGCCGCCGGGGCACCTGCCTTCGGCAGGCCGTCGCCCTTGTCCGGCCTCAACCCAAGTTGAGGCCAAGCGCAGGATGCCCCGCAGCGCTGCGGCAAGACGGCGGGACGCGTGCTGCGGGCGGTCTCTGCCCCGGCCATCCGGCTCCGCCGCGCAGGGAACGGACCGGCGGCACGGGCAGCCGGCCACCGCGATAGGCGACCGCGTCGAGCAGCACGCCCCGGCAGACGAAGCCCTTCTCGGCGACATGCTCCACGCCCAGCGGGCCGAGGCCGCAGGCGCCGATGGCGGGGTCCCGGTCGAGCATCCGGCCGTTGCAGAAGAACATGCCCTGCGGCGTGAGCGTCCCGATTTCGCCCGGCCCGTCGAACCGGGCGCCGATCTGGCCGATCTCCACGGCAAGATACTCGTCGCTATAGACCGGATGATCCGTGCCGAAGGGTCCTCCTGTCGGCAGGCCCGGGATGGTCATCCGCCAGCCGCGGTCGCCGAAGACCGGGGCGTCGCGCTGGCAGACCTTGTCCAGCGTCGCGACCTTGCCCTGCCGGACCAGCCCGACCGCCGCTAGAACGGAGGCGGGCGTCGTCCGGTTGACCGCGCCTGCCATGTCCCCGGGGCCCCATTCGCCGGGGCTCCATTGCTCGGCGAAGGGCGCGTTGTTCAGCGGCTGCGCTGCGGGCTTGCTCCACGGCAGAGCGCACAGGCCGAACGCACAGGCCGGGCACCGCCCAGCGGAATCCGTTGATCCCGGTCTTCCTCCCTGGCTGGCTGCGAAAGGCATGGATCGCATCTGATCGGAACTCGTACCGAGACACAGTCCGCGGGCCGTTACGACGGCACGGGCCGGGGCGGGCTGCCTGGAACAGCCATGCCACAGCTGCGACCGCTTCGCTGAATCCGGAATGAACGGCCGGGGCGCCGCACGTCGCGACGCCTACGTGCGGCACCGACCTGCTTCGGGTCCAGACCGGACCGTGCCGCGCCGGCCGTCCAACCGTCAGGCCGGACCAGCCACGCTGCCTTCCGCGGCGGGTGGCAGGCGGGGGCGCCCAGTCCCGGCAACATCCGGACCTCTGGCTGCCAGGCCGGTCCTTCGCCTCACGCCGGGTGGCACGTCGTGACGGACCGGCAGGCGCAGGAGGCCGTGATCGGCACTTCCGCGCGGGCCGCCGCCTGATCCAGTTGCTGGCGGACATGGACAAGCTCCACCGTTTCGCCGCGCCGCGACAGGCATTCCGACAGTCCGTGCAGGCTCCAGACATTGCGCGGATGCCGGCAGGGCCGCGGCAGCGTGTCGTCGAGGCCCAGATCGGCGCGATAGACCGCTTCGGCCTCGTCGAACCGTCCCGCATCCATCAGGAGCGCGCCCAGGGCGTGGCGGGTGGGCTGCATCCAGCCCCAGGGCTCGTCGTAAAGCAGGCCATCGTCGAGGGCGACCGCCCGGCGCAGGTGCCCGAGCCCGTCATCGACACGCCCCGACTTGTAGTCGAGCTCGCCCAGCATCATCGCCTCGGCGACCTTCAGCACCTCGCTGCAGGGGTTGTTGAACATCATCCGCTCCGGCTGGACGGCGTCGCGGGCCCGGGCAAAGACCCGGGCGCTCTCCGCTGCCTCGGCAAGCCGCCCGAGATTGGCCAGGGCCACCGTGCGCGCATAGTGCAGCAGGGCCGTGCTGAAGGAGTAGAGCCCGGCATCCCCGGGGAACGGCTCTTCCAGGATGCACGACCAGCGGCCGAAGCGGATGAGGACGTGCAGCCGCATCGGGACGAAGGCTTCGAACAATTCCGGCAGGTAGCGGACCACCGGCTCGGGCAATGTGCCGGCAAGCGCCCGGGCGCCCTCGAAGGCATCCGACGGGCGGCCGAGGAACATTGCGCCGTAGATCTGGAAGTGCAGGTTGTGGATCCGGTAGACGGTATAGAAATTCTGTCCCCCGGCATGATCGAAATAGGCGCGGTCGACACGCGCCGCCTCGCGGTTGCGCGCCACGACGTTGTGGTAGTCCCCGCAGAGCACGTCGATATGGCTCGCCATATGCACCAGATGCCCGGAATCGGGCACCAGCCCCACGAGCCGGTCGCCATGCGGCAGCGCCTTTTCGGGGGTCGGCGACATCTCCATCAGGTGGATGTAGAAATGCAGCAGTCCCGGATGGCGCCACGCGTCGGGATGATGGGCGAAAGCCCGCTCCAGCGCCGCCCGCGCCTCTTCCGTCGACGCCCCCTTTGCCGGCTGCCCCAGGGACGTATCCCACAGCGCCCAGGGCGTGCGGTTCATCAGCGCTTCGACGAATACGGCAGTCACGTCGAGATCGTCCGGAAACCGCTGGTAGACCGGACGCATCGCCTCGGCAAAGCCGTCGTTCCAGGGGCCGTAGTCTTCGATCCCGGGATCGTCGGGAAAGCGCGCGGCCAGCGCAACGGCCAGGGCGCGCTCCACATCGCGGGCCGGCAGGGCGGTCGCCTCGGCCAGAAGGCGGTGCGCCCGCTCCAGCGCGGCGGCTTTCTCCTCCGCCTCGAAGAATTCCCAGAGCTTGTTGTAGTTCGGGCCAAGGCAATGGGCGATCCCCCACCGCGCCATCACATGCGACGGCTCGAGCGCCAGCACCCGCTCGTAGCAGGCGATCGCTTCCTCGTGGTTGAAGCCGTATTGCCAGACCAGTCCCCGGTCGAACCAGATCTGCGCTTCGGCCGAGGTGTTTTCCAGGGGACGGCCAAACGCGCCTAGATTGAAATACGCCATCGGGAAAACTCTGCGCCTCCCTGTCCGAGATCGGTTGCCGGGCCGAGGATACCTCAAAACCGGCCGGTTAGACAGTTCCGGCATGGGCCCGGTCCGCCGTCCTGGCGGCACGGCACCGGATGGCGGGACCGGCACGGGCAACTGCCGAACCGCGCTCCCTTGCAGCCCGCCATCTTCTCTACGGCCCGGATGCGGCCCCGATGGCCGCAACCGGCTGCATCCGCGGATGTCAGCGCACTTTACCGCCGCCCTTCGAGTTCTCCGGACCCGCGCCCTGCCAGCCGGGCCATGGCACGCGGCCGGAACGGGCTGGCAAGGGGGCATGCGGCGACGCTCGTTCGCCTGACGTTTTCGGGGCAGGACCCGGTGAACGTCCGGTCCCGCGGCCAGGCGTCCACGCCATCGCAGGGCTGGAAATCATCTGATGGCGGGAGCGTCCGGGCGTTCCGGCCTGCGTCCCGATTCTGCGCAGGGTCCCGCCGGAGCCGAAGTTCAGAAAATGCGGCACTTGCATGGTTTTTATGCGCAGGCGCAGCATCTTCTCCGCTCGCCGTCGATTTCCTTCCGCGGAAACATGAGCGGTGCTTAACTGATTTCCGAGGCGGACCATTTCGCCGTGGCAGGCCCTGCCGTCGCGCCTTCTCCGGCGCGCGCTAAGACGGGGCGGAATGCATTCCGAGCGACAGGCCAGGGGCAGGAACAAGATCATGCTGATGACCAGGGAAGCACCGACATTCGTGCAGGTGACCGAGATTTGGGTCCCGGACGGCGATGTGCTGATACATGCGGGCGGCAACTATGCCGGGAAGGACGGTTTCGCCGAAAGCTCCGTCCGGACGAGTTTCGCCAAGGGCGAGGGACTGCCGGGCAAGGCCTGGGCCGAGGGCCGCCCCGTCGTCCTGAAACGCTTCGACGGCTCGTATTTCCTCCGCGCCGAGGCCGCCGCGGAGGCCGGTCTGACGGCCGCCGTCGCGATCCCGGTCTTCGACGGAGACACGCTGAAGGCCGTCCTCGTCGTGCTGTGCAGCGAAGACGCCGAGCACATGGGCGCGATCGAGGTCTGGGAGGACAAGGGCGGCGTCCTCGTGCTGAATGACGGCTTCTACGGCGCGGCGCAGGAATTCGAGTTCGTGTCGCAGCACACGACGTTCTCCTATGGCCAGGGGCTGCCGGGCGGGGTCTGGGCGGCGGGCGTGCCGATCCTGATGCGCGACCTGGGCAAGGGCTATGCCTTCCTGCGCGCCGATGCGGCCGGGCGCGCGGGCCTCTCCACCGGCATCGGCATTCCCCTGCCGAGCCCGACGGACTCTACCTACGTGTTCACGCTGATCTCTGCCGAGGGCACGCCGATCGCGCGGCGCTTCGAGATCTGGGATGCCCGGGCCACCACGGTCGGCCCCGCGAAGGAGGCGCTCCTGGTCGACGGGCTCTGCGAGGTCGAGGGGCCGCTCTGGAGCGGCCGGAACCCCGATTTCGACGCGCCGCGGGCCGCTGCCTGGCGCGGGCCGGTGGGCCAGGTGCTGGGCACCGGCCTGCCCTTCATCTCGACCGGGCCGGGCCTGCCCGCGGGCTACGGCTCGATGGTCGCGCTGCCGGTCTATCATGGCGGCGAGCTGGCCCATGTCGTCGCCTGGTATCTGTGAACCTGACGCTTCTGGAAAGGATCAAGCCATGGAAAAGCTCGTCGTCATCGGCGCAGGCATGGCCTCGGGACGGGTGCTGGAGCACCTGTTCGATGCTGCTCCCGGCGCTTTCGACGTAACCCTGTTCAACGCCGAGCCGCGGGGAAACTACAACCGGATCATGCTGTCGCCGGTTCTTTCGGGCGAGAAATCCGCGGAAGAGATCGTCACCCATGACGCGGACTGGTACGCGCGCCACGGCGTCGCCACCCGCTTCGGCGAACGCGTCACCGCGATCGACCCCGCGCGCAAGGTCGTGACCGGCGAGAACGGCGAGGTGCCCTATGACAAGCTCGTCATCGCCACCGGCGCCGCGCCGTTCATCGTGCCCCTGCCCGGCCATGACCTGCCCGGCGTCATCGGCTTCCGCGACATGGAGGATACCGGCGCGATGATCGCGGCGGCCGCCACCCCCGGCGCGACCGCCGTGGTGATCGGCGGCGGGCTCCTCGGCCTCGAGGCCGCTGCGGCGCTCCGGCTGCGCGGGATGGAGGTGACGGTTCTGCACAATTCCGGCCATCTGATGAACCGCCAGCTCGACGAAGCCGCGGGCTACCTGCTGGAGAAGGACCTGGCGCGGCGCGGCATCAAGGTCATCACCCGCGCCGGGACAGAGCGGATCGACGGCGACGGCAAGGTCGAGAAGGTCGTGCTGGGCGACGGGACCGAGATCGCCGCCAGCCTCGTGGTCATGTCCGCCGGGATCCGGCCGCGCGCCGGGCTCGGCATGGCCGCCGGGCTTGCCGCCGGGCGCGCGATCACGGTCGATGCGCAGATGCGGACCTCGGACCCGGATATCTTCGCGGTCGGCGAATGCGTGGAGTTCGAGGGCAATCTCTTCGGCCTTGTCGCGCCGCTCTACGACCAGGCCAGGGTGCTCGCGAAGACGCTCCTGGGCGAGGAGGACGCCTTCGTGATGCGCGAGCTTTCGACCAAGCTGAAAGTGACCGGCTGCGACCTCTTCTCGGCGGGGGATTTTGCCGAGGGCGAGGGGCGCGAGGACATCGTCTTCCGCGACCCGGCCCGCGGCATCTACAAGCGGCTGGTGATCGAGGCGGACCGGCTGCTCGGCGCGGTCATGTATGGCGACACGGCGGATGCGAACTGGTTCTTCGGCCTGATCAAGGACGGCACGGACATCTCGGAGATGCGCGAGACGCTGATCTTCGGACCGGCCTTCCAGGGCGGCGGAGGGCCCTCCGCGGACCCTCTGGCAGCCGTTGCAGCATTGCCGCCTGAGGCGGAGATCTGCGGCTGCAACGGCGTCTGCAAGGGAACCATCGTCACGGCGATCAATGGCGGCGCGCAGACGCTGGAAACGGTCAAGGCCCAGACCAAGGCCTCGGCCTCCTGCGGGACCTGCACGGGCCTCGTGGAACAGGTGCTGGCGGTCACGCTGGGCGCGGCCTTCGAGGCCGGGGGCGCAAAGCCGGTCTGCGGCTGCACCGAGCTGACGCATGAGGATGTGCGCCGGCTGATCAAGGCGCGCGAACTGAAATCCCAGGCGGCCGTCTGGCAGGAGCTGGGCTGGACGACGAAGGACGGCTGCCATGTCTGCCGCCCCGCCATCAACTACTACCTGCTGGCCGACTGGCCGCTCGAGTACCGCGACGACCCTCAGAGCCGCTTCGTCAACGAGAGGAACCACGCCAATATCCAGAAGGACGGCACCTATTCGGTGATGCCGCGGATGTGGGGCGGGATGACCACGCCCGAGGAGCTGCTGGCGATCGCCGCGGCGGCGAAGAAATACGATGCCGCGGTCAAGGTGACGGGCGGGCAGCGGATCGACCTGCTGGGCGTGAAGAAGGAGGATCTGCCCGCGATCTGGAAGGATCTGAACGATGCCGGCATGGTCTCGGGGCATGCCTATACCAAGGGTCTGAGGACGGTGAAGACCTGCGTCGGCTCCGACTGGTGCCGCTTCGGCACGCAGGATTCGACCGGGCTCGGGATCAAGCTGGAGAAGCGGCTCTGGGGCAGCTGGACGCCGCACAAGGTGAAGCTCGCCGTCTCGGGCTGCCCGAGGAACTGCGCCGAGGCGACCTGCAAGGATGTCGGCATCGTCTGCGTGGACTCGGGCTACCAGATCGGCGTCGCGGGCGCGGCGGGCATGGACGTCAAGGAGACCGAGCGGCTGGTCGACGTCGCCACGGAAGAGGAGGCGATCGAGTGGTCGACCGCCTTCATCCAGCTCTACCGCGAGAACGCCAAGTACCTGGACCGCCCGTATAAATGGGTGGCGAAAGTCGGTCTTGGCTGGGTGAAGGAGATCCTGTCGGACGCGGCCGAGCGCCGCGCGCTGAACGCCCGCTTCGACGTCTCGCAAAGCGTCTACCAGACCGACCCCTGGGCGGCCCTGGTTACCGAGGAGGAGCGGAAATCCTGGTCCTCCCCCCTCATGGACATGAGCCGGGAGGCTGCGGAATGAGCTGGATCGATATCGGAGCGCTGGACGACATTCCCCCGCGCGGCGCGCGGCTGGTCAGGACCGGCAAGGGCTGCGTCGCGGTGTTCCGGACGGGCGCGGACGAGGTCTTCGCGCTGGACGACGCCTGCCCCCACAAGGGCGGCCCGCTGAGCGAAGGCATCGTCCATGGCACATCGGTGACCTGCCCGCTGCACAACCGCATCTTCGACTTCGCCACCGGCGCGGCGCAGGGGGCGGATAGCGAGGTGACGCGGACCTATCCGGCGAAGATCGAGGCGGGCCGCGTCCTTCTCGACCTCTCCAGGCTGTCCGGCCGGAGCGCCGCCTGATGACCCGGCCCGGCCCGGTCGAGACCCGCACCACCTGCCCCTATTGCGGGGTCGGCTGCGGGGTCCTGCTGTCGCCGGACGGCGCGGGCGGGGTCGCTGTCCGCGGCGACCCGGCGCATCCGGCCAATCTGGGGCGGCTCTGCTCCAAGGGCTCGGCGCTCGGCGAGACGGTCGGCACCGGCACCCGCCTGCTGGCGCCGCGGGTCGATGGAAAGGACACGGACTGGGACAGCGCGCTCGACCTCGTCGCGCGCCGCTTCTCCGAGACGATCGCACGGCACGGGCCGGACAGCGTCGCCCTATACGTGTCCGGCCAGCTGCTGACCGAGGACTACTACGTCGCCAACAAGCTGGTGAAGGGCTATATCGGCACCGGGAATATTGACACGAATTCAAGGCTCTGCATGGCATCCTCCGTGGCCGGGCACCGCCGCGCCTTCGGCACCGACACGGTTCCCGGCGTCTACGAGGACCTCGAGGAGGCCGACCTGATCGTGCTCGCCGGGTCCAACCTCGCCTGGTGCCATCCGGTGCTCTACCAGCGCATCCTTGCCGCCCGGAAGGCGCGGCCGGAGATGAAGCTGGTCGTCATCGACCCGCGCCGCACGGCAAGCTGCGACGGCGCCGATCTGCATCTTGCACTGAGATCGGGATCCGACGTGGCGCTGTTCAACGCGCTTCTCGCCGGGATCGGCGCGCGCGGGGCGGTGGATGAGGCCTTCACCGCCCGCCATGTCGAGGGGCTGGCGGCCGCGATGGAGGCCGCACGGGCCTCGGATCCGTCGGTCACCGGGCTCTCCGACGGCGAGATTGCCGCCTTCCTCGATCTCTGGATCGGGAGCGAGAAGGTCGTCACGATCTACAGCCAGGGGGTCAACCAGTCCTCGTCCGGGACCGACAAGGTCAATGCGATCCTGAACTGCCATCTCGCCACCGGGCGGATCGGGCGGCCCGGCATGGGCCCCTTCTCGGTGACCGGCCAGCCCAATGCGATGGGCGGGCGCGAGGTCGGCGGGCTGGCGAACATGCTGGCCTGCCATCTCGATATCGAGGATGCAGCGCATCGCGATGCGGTGCAGGGCTTCTGGTCCTCGCCGGTCATTGCGCAGGCGCCGGGGCTGAAGGCCGTGGACATGTTCCGCGCGGTCGCCGACGGCCGGATCAAGGCGCTGTGGGTGATCCATTCCAACCCGGCGGTGACGCTGCCCGATGCCGACCGGGTGCGCGACGCGATCGCGGACTGCCCCTTCGTGGCGGTCAGCGACATCACCGCGGAGACCGACACGGCGCGGCTGGCCGATGTCCTGCTACCCGCGGCCGCCTGGGCGGAGAAATCGGGCACCGTCACCAATTCCGACCGCACCATCAGCCGCCAGCGCGCGGTCCTGCCCGCCCCCGGCGCGGCGCGGCCCGACTGGCAGATCTTCTGCGAGGTCGCCCGCCGGATGGGCTGGGAGGACGGCTTCGACTTCGCCTCGCCCGCGGAGATCTTCCGCGAATACGCCGCGCTCTCGGGGATCGCCGGGCAGTTCGGCCGGGATTTCGACATCTCGGGCCTGGCGGAGCTGGACGAGGACGGCTACCGCGACCTCGCGCCGGTCCGCTGGCCGGTCTCCCCGGCGAAGACCGGCGGGCGGTTCTTCGGCGAGGGGCGGTTCTTCCATCCCGGCGGGCGGGCAAGGATGCTGGCGCTGGACCCGCGCGCGCCGGGAACGGCGCCGGATGCCCGGCATCCCTTCCGGCTCAATACGGGGCGGATCCGCGACCAGTGGCACACCATGACCCGCACCGCGCTGAGCCCGCGGCTCTCGGCGCATCTGGCCGAGCCGTTCCTCGAGGTGAACCCGGCCGATGCCGCGGCGCAGGGGCTGGCCCCCGCCGATCTGGTCGAGGTGACGAGCCCGCAGGGCCGGGCGATCCTGCGCGTGAAGATCACCTCCGGCGTCAATCCCGGCGAGGTCTTCGCGCCGATGCACTGGACCGGCGAGACGGCGCCCTCGGGCCGGATCGACGCGCTGGTGGCGCCGGTGACCGATCCGGTCTCGGGCCAGCCCGAAAGCAAGGCCTCGCCGGTCGCGCTCGCCCGCTTCGAGGCGGCCTGGTACGGCTTTGCCGTCTCCGATGCCGGGTTCCGGCCCTTCGGCGACTACTGGGCGCTGGCACGCACCGCCGCCGGGTTCCGCGCCGAACTGGCCGGGACGGCGCCGGTGGAAGACTGGGAAACCGCGCTGCGTGGCATGTTCGGACTGCCGGAGGCAGCGCTGCAATCCGTGGCCGATCCGGGCCGGGGCCGCCACAGCTTCGCCTTCCATGACGGACCTGTCCTGAAAGCCGCCTTCTTCGTCGCGCGCGAACCGGTGGCGCTGATGCGCGACTTCCTCGCCGGGCTGCCGGGCACCGAGGCGCCCTGGGCGATCGCCGGGCGGGCGAAGGGCGACATGCCCGATCCCGGGCCGGTGCTGTGCTCCTGTTTCGCGGTCGGGCGCAACACCATCCAGCGGGCGATTGCCGAGAACGGGCTCGGGACCGTCGAGGAGGTCGGCGCGCATTGCTCGGCCGGGACGAATTGCGGGTCCTGCAAATCGGAGATCGCGGCGCTTCTCGCGCTGTCAGAAGAGACGGCCGAGTAGCCCGGCCGCCAGACCCGCCGCCACGGCCGTCGAAACCATCGCCCAGTTGCGCCAGAAATCCCGCGAGCCGCGCTGCAGGAGCGGGACGAAGGCCGGTTTCGTCCCGGCCCTGCCCTGGAGCCTGCGCATCTCGCCCAGGAATTCCGACATCACCTCGGGGCGGTCCTTCGGGCTGAAGGCGAGCGCGCGGGACAGCACCTCGCCGGTCGCGGACGGCAGGTCCGGGCGCAGGGCGGCGAAATCCCCCGGTGCCCAGTCGGCCGGCTGCGAGGGCAGCGCCGTGCGCTCCTCGAGGTCGAAGGGCACCTGGCCCGCCAGCATCTCCCAGGTGATCGCGGCGACGGAGAAGAGGTCGGACAAGGGCAGCGCCCCCCGGCCGGTCAGCACCTCGGGGGCGATGTAGTTCAGCGACCCTTCGGGCAGCTCCTCCTTGTCGCCGCGCTCCAGGTCGCGGAAGCCCGAGACCTGCACCGAGCCGAAATCGATGATCTTCGCCGTGCCGTCCGCCGCGATGATGACGTTCTCGGGCTTCAGGTCGCGATGCACCATGCCGAGCCGGTGAAAGACGCGCACGGCGGAGATCATCGAGGCGAGCACCGGCACGATCTCGGCAATGGCGGGACGCGGATGCGCCGCCATCCAGCCGCGCAGCGTCTGCCCCTCGACGAAATCGGCGATGTAGTAGAGGAACCGGCTGTCCTCGTGCGGGCGGATCTTCATCACCTGGCTGTTCGATATCCGCCGCCCGACCCATTGCTCCAGCGTGAAGCCTTCGAGGTACTGCAGGTTTTCGGCGAAGTTCTGCGACGGCGCCTTCAGAACGAAACGGCCGTCCTCGCCCGCGCGGCGCACGAGATAGACATTGCTGCGGGTGGAGGCGTGCAGCACCTCCAGCACCTCCCAGCCGTCGATGCGGTTGCCCGGCTTCATCGCGGGCGGAATGACCTGCGCCGTCAGGCGGCGATGCGCCTCGGTCAGGGTCTCCGAGGGCAGCGCGAGGATCTTCAGCAGCATGCAGCTGACATTGTCGTCGCTCCCGGCCTGCAGAGCCGCCTGGCATAGGATGCGCGCCGCCGCCTCCAGATCCTCGCGGCTCTCCTGCGCCAGCTCCGCCAGAAGGTCGCGCATGCCCGCCTCGCCCAGCGTGTCATGCACCCCGTCGGAGGTCAGGACATAGAGATCGCCCTCCTTCATTGCCTCCTGGGCATAGTCGACGCGGATGTCGGGCTCGGCCCCGAGCGCGCGGGTCAGCGCCTCGGACCCGCCCATGAAGCGCGCCGAGTGGTCCTCGGTCAGCGGCGCCAGCCGCCCGGCGCGCAGGCGGGCGCAGCGGGTGTCGCCGATATGGACGACATGCAGCGTGGTCGAGCGGGCGATGGCGGCGGTGAAGGTCGTCACCATCCCTTCCGCATCGGGCGATCCGCTGCGGTTCTGGGCGTGGAGCCAGGAGTTCAGCGAATTCAGCAGGCGCCCGGCGCAGTCGCGCACCGGCCAGCTTTCCGGCGCCGAGAAATAGTCGCGGGCGAATTGCACCACCGAGATCTGCGCCGCCTTGTCGGAATTGCGCCCGGTGGAGATCCCGTCGGCGATGCAGGCGATGGCGCCCTTCACCTGCATCTCGTAGGCGGTTTCCGGGATGCGCCCCGAGATCGCGTCGTCATTGCGCGGCTTGGTCCCGGCGCCCGACCAGCCGCCGAGCACCGCCCGGAGCCCCTGTGCCGGGAACTGTCCCGGAACCGTGGTGTGGTCGCGCTGTCCCGCCATCCCCGCCTTTCCCGGCAGGCGCGAGGACCTGCGCCGGCCTGTCCGTTCGGCCGCGCTCAGTGCGTGCGGCTGACATTGATCATGGTGACGTTGCCGTCCTCGTCAATCTCCGCGATCTCGCCCTCGGGTTCCTCGAGAAAGAGGAGCGCCACGAAGCCCAGCACGGCCGTGCCCGCGATCACGAAGAAGAAGGTCGAGGCATCCACCACCGAGTAGATGATCAGGTAGATCACCGCGCCGACATTGCCGTAGGCGCCGGTCATGCCCGCGATCTGCCCGGTCAGGCTGCGCTTGATCAGCGGCACCACGGCGAAGACCGCGCCCTCGCCCGCCTGCACGAAGAAGGAGCAGGCCATCGCCACGACCACCGCCAGCCAGACCGGCCAGGCGGCGCCGATGATCCCCATCGCGGCATAGCCCACCGCCAGCCCGGCCGTCAGGATCAAGAGCGTCGGCTTGCGCCCGAACCGGTCCGAGATCATGCCGCCGCCGGGGCGCGACATCAGGTTCATGAAGGCATAGGCCGAGGCGACCATGCCCGCGACCACCGGCGAGAGCCCGAACGTGTCGGTGAAGAAGAGGGGCAGCATCGAGACCACGGCCAGCTCGGAGCCGAAGGTGGCGAAATAGAGGATGTTGAGGATCGCCACCTGCTTGAAGCGGTAGCGCTGGAATTCGGGGACGGTCTCGGTGAAGACCCGGCGGTTCGCGCGCAGCGCCAGCATTGCGTCGTAGACATAGAGCAGCGCCAGCCCGAACCAGACCGCATATTGCGTCGCCGGGTTGAAGATGCCGACATTCTTCAGCCGCCAGGCCAGCGCGCCGAGCGCGATGTAGAGCGGCACTTTCATCGCCAGCAGGAAATAGAGATCGCCCTTCGAGGTGACCTCCATGGCGGTGGCGTTCTTCGGGCGGAAGTACTTCGACCCCTTGGGCACGTCCTGCACCGAGGCGTAGTAGATGAAGCCGTAG
>NZ_VATA01000169.1 GCF_005870025.1 Poseidonocella sp. HB161398 | reverse complement strand
ATCCGGTCGCACGCTGCGATAGCGCACGCTCGACCGGTCCACCGCCAAAGCCTTGCACGCCCGTCGTTGGCTCACCCCGTGGAACGCCACGACATGTGCCACCGCTTCCCGCCTCACGCCGGGCGTTACCACTTTCGCGACGCGACATCCTTCAGGATCGCGCGCGCCATTGGGCTCGAACCAATGGCGCCTTCACTGGCGCGCTCGAGCATGGCCTCTGCCAGCAGCTTCTTCAGCTTGGCGTTCTCGTCCTCAAGCGCCCTGAGACGTCGGGCATCCGACACCTCAAGACCGCCAAACCGCGCCTTGTATTTGTAGAACGTCGCCGTGCTGACCCCGTGCTTGCGGCAGACATCGGCCGTCGCCATGCCCGCCTCCTGCTCCTTCAGCATCCCGATGATCTGCTCTTCGCTGAACCTTGATCGCTTCATTGTCCGTCTCCTGGTTGGGGCGGACGGCGTTGTTGCGCAAATCCGAGTCTGGCTACGCCTTTTGTCAACATGACCTAAGAAACAATATGAAGAAATAGTATATTGGAATATATGAAACTTATAAATGCTTAACTTTGAGAAAGGACTTGAGTTATCACTTTGTTAGAGGTGCTGAACTAGATTGAAGATGCCACGTCCAACTGTGTGCCGGTTGGAGTGTTTCTACAGGTGCGGGGAATCCCGCAACTCCTAAATTGGGTGGATGGCACTTAATGTGCCAAATGTGAGGAAAAATGTCTAGCATCTTGACTAATACCAGTTCCATGGTCGCTCTTCAAACATTGAAGACAATAAACCATGGCCTTGAAAAAACCCAGGGAGAAATTGCAACCGGAAAGAAAATATCCACTGCTAAGGATAATTCTGCAATTTGGGCAATTTCAAAAGTTATGGAATCCGACGTGAATGGATTCAGGGCGATTTCTGATAGTCTCTCTTTGGGGGAGTCTACAGTTGCCGTTGCTCAAACCGCGGCCGAGACGATAACCGATCTTCTGGGACAGATTAAGGAAAAAGTCGTTGCAGCCCAGGGCGATAATGTGGATCGAACAAAGCTAAACAACGACATTACCGCGCTGAAGGAACAGATCACATCAGTTGTGGGCGCGGCGCAATTTAATGGTCTTAACCTAGTTGACGGGACAACTACGACGACAAATGTTCTGTCCTCGATTGATCGTGATAGTACTGGCGCAGTCACGGCATCCTATATTTCAGTCTCCGGCGTTAATCTGGGTTCATCAGGTTACACCGCAAAGTCGGTGTTCACCGGGGGAACAAATACGGTAGTTTCGGGGTCAGGAGACACTTTCGTCATGTCTTTAGACAACGGCGGCGGCAGCGATTCAGTTGATATCGTCGATCCAACATTCACTGTCGGAGAGAGTATATCCATAACTGTGGGTGATTATACAGCCAGTTATACAATTGGCGCAAATGATATTGCTGCCGGAAACACACCGGAGGATATTGTTGCGACAAACCTGAAGTCGCAGATAGAGTCATTCGGCATTTCCGGCCTTGAAGTTGACTACGATAGCGCCAATCCTGGACAGCTTGTTTTCACTAATTCCGGAACCGTTGATCTGACTGTCACGGGACAATTTGGTGATGAGGGTTCCGGAGGTCTGGCAGGTCTTTCGACCATTGATGCAACGAGTTCTGGAACACTTGCCGCACAACTTGTGACAATGGAATCCCTTATCGGAGTCGCAATCGATGCCGCGTCATCGTTTGGCTCCGATGGTGCTCAGATTTCCACTCAGTCTATGTTCGTTTCAAAACTAACTGACTCGATGAACGCAGGCATCGGCGCAATGGTAGATGCTGACATGGAAGAAGCATCTGCACGGCTACAAGCGCTTCAAGTTCAGCAGCAACTTGGAATTCAAGCGCTATCAATTGCAAATCAGGCTCCGCAAAATATCTTGGCATTGTTTCGCTAACTGATTCCAAGGGTGCCGACATCAACATGTCGGCACTTACCTCTTGGAGAAAAGAAATTTAATGGTGCAAAATTGACCATCCGGACCAGAGCATTGTCAGCGTATTCCAGCTACTCCGCGGCAGCTAGCACACAGCGTGGTGCCGAATACGAAACTCTTGGAAGGATCACTAGAAGCATAAGGGATTCCACAAGGTCTGGAGCGTCATTTTCCAGCTTGGCCGCAGCTCTCCATGAAAATAGACGACTTTGGACCATACTAGCGCTTGACGTTTCCAACGACGAAAACCCGCTACCTTTAGAGTTAAAGAAAAAAATTTTCATTTTGAACTCGTTTGTTCAAAAACACACCAGGAGAGTTCTTTTGCACGAGGCCAGTGTCGCGATTCTACTGGAGATAAACGTATCTATCATGAAAGGTCTCAGGGAGGGTCGGTGATGGCCGGTTTGGTTTTGAAACTCGGGCCGAGAGAGCGGTTTCTGATAAATGGCGCGGTGATTGAAAATGGAATTCGTCGGAGCAGAATAAATATTCTTTCTCCCAATGTGAATATTTTACGCCTTCGAGATGCAATACATCCCGAAGATGCCGATACTCCTGTAGGGCGCGTTTGTTATTTGGCGCAGTTGGTGCTCGCCGGTGATAGGAGACCTGAAGAAGTTGGCGAGTATTTAGTCCAGGAAATAGGGAGGCTGACGGAAATTTTTTCTGGTTCTAGTGGGGCTGAGTCAATACTTTCGGCACTAGACTTTGCGAAGAAGGGGAACTTCTACCAATGCCTTAAGTCTTTGCGGGAGCTAATTCCACATGAAAAGAATCTTCTTGACGGTTAGCAGTGTGCTGAAAAATGGCTCTGAGGCGTCGCCAGCGAGGAAACTGTTCCGTATTCGGCCGAAGCATCCTCGAGAGAAGTTCACGTACAGCCGCATTCCGGACAATTTTTCCAGTCTTGCCCTGCACTCCGTCGCCGCACGGGCTTTTTCGGCACCCTGTTAAGGCATTATTGCAGAACTTCGCAAGCCTGCGGAGTCAAGAGCTCAATTGGGCGTTGTTGCAGAAATCGGTGCTTGACCGCCCCCCCCTTTCCCGGGACTGATTTACTCTATGGGCATCGTGACAGACATTCAGTGTTTATGATGTACCTGGGCGTTGTTGCGCAAATCCGGGAGGATTCATCTCGTGAATCCAGCATGCTAGCTGGGCAGCATGAGCAGACCTCCGAAGACGACCTACAAGAC
>NZ_VATA01000168.1 GCF_005870025.1 Poseidonocella sp. HB161398 | reverse complement strand
GTCTTGCTCTTACCGGGTCAGATCAAGCGCGAAAAGGGCGTTTGGTGGATGCCTTGGCAGCAAGAGGCGATGAAGGACGTGATACCCTGCGATAAGCAGTGGGGAGCCGGGAATAGGCTTTGATCCACTGATCTCCGAATGGGGCAACCCACCTGATTGCATTCTGTTTTTGCTTCGCAAAAGCACATTCCGTGCCGGACCTTGTCCGGTATGGCGCGTCGCGGCGAAGTGGCGAACAGGGTGCAAAACCAGGTACTATTTTCCTGAATACATAGGGATTATAGAGCAAACCCGGGGAACTGAAACATCTAAGTACCCGGAGGAAAGGACATCAATAGAGACTCCGTTAGTAGTGGCGAGCGAACACGGACCAGCCGAGCAAGATGAGTGACTGGAACTGGTTGGGAAACCAGGCCATAGCGGGTGACAGCCCCGTACAGGAAGCTCTGATTGACGCATTAAGTAGGGCGGGACACGTGAAATCCTGTCTGAAGATCGGAGGACCACCTCCGAAGGCTAAGTACTCCTTGCTGACCGATAGCGAACCAGTACCGTGAGGGAAAGGTGAAAAGCACCCCGACGAGGGGAGTGAAACAGTACCTGAAACCGGACGCCTACAAGCAGTCGGAGGGACTTCGTGTCCTGACGGCGTACCTTTTGTATAATGGGTCATCGACTTGGTCTCACGAGCAAGCTTAAGCCGGTAGGTGTAGGCGCAGCGAAAGCGAGTCTGAATAGGGCGTCGAGTTCGTGGGATCAGACCCGAAACCGAGTGATCTAGGCATGACCAGGATGAAGGTTGGGTAACACCAACTGGAGGTCCGAACCCACACCTGTTGAAAAAGGTCGGGATGAGTTGTGCCTAGGGGTGAAAGGCCAATCAAACTCGGAGATAGCTGGTTCTCCGCGAAATCTATTTAGGTAGAGCGTCATCCGAATACCCCGGGGGGTAGAGCACTGGATGGGTAATGGGGCCCCACAGGCTTACTGATCCTAACCAAACTCCGAATACCCGGGAGTACTAGATGGCAGACACACGGCGGGTGCTAACGCCCGTCGTGGAGAGGGAAACAACCCTGACCTCCAGCTAAGGCCCCCAATTCATGGCTAAGTGGGAAAGCATGTGGGATGTCCAAAACAACCAGGAGGTTGGCTTAGAAGCAGCCATCCTTTAAAGATAGCGTAACAGCTCACTGGTCTAATCAAGACGTCCTGCGGCGAAGATGTAACGGGGCTCAAGCCATGAGCCGAAGCTGAGGATGCCGCAAGGCATGGTAGCGGAGCGTAGTGTGAAAAGCTCTGTGTTTGTTATATCGCCGGTCGAACGGCGCGGGCAACCGCGCTCAAGTAGCGAAGCGGTAGCGCAAACAAAGAGCTGTCGATGAAGCCGGGGCGTGAGCCATCCGGTGGAGAGATCACTAGCGAGAATGATGACATGAGTAGCGACAAAGAGTGTGAGAGACACTCTCGCCGAAAGTCCAAGGGTTCCTGCTTAAAGCTAATCTGAGCAGGGTAAGCCGGCCCCTAAGTCGAGGCAGAAATGCGTAGACGATGGGAACCAGGTTAATATTCCTGGGCCAGGAGGATGTGACGGATTGTCCGGAGCGTGCGTTCCTTATCGGATTGGAGCGTATCGATGGCAGTCCCTGGAAATAGCCCTCCAACGGACCGTACCCGAAACCGACACAGGTGGACTGGTAGAGAATACCAAGGCGCTTGAGAGAACAACGTTGAAGGAACTCGGCAAAATACCTCCGTAAGTTCGCGAGAAGGAGGCCCGGTGTATGATCACCGGGGGCACAAACCAGGGGGTGGCGACTGTTTACTAAAAACACAGGGCTCTGCGAAGTCGCAAGACGACGTATAGGGTCTGACGCCTGCCCGGTGCCGGAAGGTTAAATGGAGGGGTGAGAGCTCCGAAATGAAGCCCCGGTAAACGGCGGCCGTAACTATAACGGTCCTAAGGTAGCGAAATTCCTTGTCGGGTAAGTTCCGACCTGCACGAATGGCGTAACGACTTCCCCGCTGTCTCCAACGTTGACTCAGCGAAATTGAATTGCCTGTCAAGATGCAGGCTTCCCGCGGTTAGACGGAAAGACCCCGTGCACCTTTACTACAGCTTCAGACTGGCATCAGGACTGCGATGTGCAGGATAGGTGGTAGGCTTCGAAGCAGGGACGCCAGTCCCTGTGGAGCCTCCCTTGAGATACCACCCTTCGCATTCTTGATGTCTAACCGCGGCCCATTATCTGGGTCCGGGACCCTCTGTGGCGGGTAGTTTGACTGGGGCGGTCGCCTCCTAAAGCGTAACGGAGGCGCGCGAAGGTTGGCTCAGAGCGGTCGGACATCGCTCGTTGAGTGCAATGGCAGAAGCCAGCCTGACTGCGAGACTGACAAGTCGAGCAGAGACGAAAGTCGGCCATAGTGATCCGGTGGTCCCATGTGGGAGGGCCATCGCTCAACGGATAAAAGGTACGCCGGGGATAACAGGCTGATGATGCCCAAGAGTCCATATCGACGGCATCGTTTGGCACCTCGATGTCGGCTCATCTCATCCTGGGGCTGGAGCAGGTCCCAAGGGTACGGCTGTTCGCCGTTTAAAGAGGTACGTGAGCTGGGTTTAGAACGTCGTGAGACAGTTCGGTCCCTATCTGCCGTGGGTGTAGGATACTTGAGAGGAGTTGCCCCTAGTACGAGAGGACCGGGGTGAACGTTCCACTGGTGGACCAGTTATCGCGCCAGCGGTAGTGCTGGGTAGCTATGAACGGACAGGATAACCGCTGAAGGCATCTAAGCGGGAAGCCCCCCTCAAAACAAGGTATCCCTGAGGACCGTGGTAGACCACCACGTCGATAGGCCGGAGATGTAAGCGCAGCAATGCGTTCAGTTGACCGGTACTAATTGTCCGATAGGCTTGACCTGATCCGGTAAAAGCAAGACACAGCCGTCGAAAAGGACGGCACCGCAAGACAATCAGAAGTCGGACTTGGAAAAAATGTTGATTAGCCCAGGCATCGAAAGATGCCCTGGGATGCTTGCCCGGTTTGGTGATCACAGCACAAGTGAAACACCCGGTCCCATCCCGAACCCGGAAGTTAAGCACTGTCGCGCCGATGGTACTGCGTCTCAAGACGTGGGAGAGTAGGTCATCGCCAGACCTGACAAGCATCCCCTTCTCTCT
>NZ_VATA01000167.1 GCF_005870025.1 Poseidonocella sp. HB161398 | reverse complement strand
GGGCGTCAACAGAGAGGTACGATCATGACCGCCATTTGGAGTGGCCTGCGCAGCGGACTCGCCGCGGCGACCGCCGTGACGATGACCACCGTCCTTCCCGCCTTCGCCGAGACCACCATCACCGCCGTGATGCATTCCGGCCTGCGCGTGCTCGACCCGGTCATCACCACCGCGCATATCACCCGCGACAACGCCTTCATGATCTTCGACACGCTGGTCGCGCAGGACGCCGATTTCGTCGTCCAGCCCCAGATGGCGAATTTCGAGGTCTCCGAAGACGGGCTGACCTACAGTTTCACGCTGCGCGACGGGCTGAAATGGCATGACGGCGGCGACGTGACCCCGGCCGACTGCATCGCCTCGATCAAGCGCTGGATGCAGCGCGACGGCGGCGGGCAGATGATCAATGCCCGGATGGAAAGCCTCGAGGCGACCGGCGACAAGAGCTTCGAGCTGAAGCTGGCCGAGCCGTTCCCCTACACGCTCGAAGCCATGGCCAAGCCCTCGGGGCTGGCGCTGTTCATGATGCCGGAGCGGCTGGCGAACACCCCGGCCAACGAGCCGATCCCCGAGATGATCGGCTCGGGCCCGTTCAAGTTCGTGCAGGACGAGTTCCAGCCGGGCGTGAAGGTGGTCTACGAGAAGAACGAGGACTACATCCCCGCGCCGGGTCCGCAGAGCTGGTTCGCCGGCGCCAAGGACGTCAAGGTCGACCGCGTCGAATGGGTCACCATGCCGGACGCGCAGACCTCGCTCAACGCGCTGATGAACGGCGAGATCGACTTCCTCGAGCAGGTGCCGGTCGACCTTCTGCCGCTGCTCGAAGGCATGCCGGGCATCCAGGCCAAGGTGCTGTCGCCGCTCGGCTCGGTCTCCATCGGCCGGATGAACTTCCTCTATCCTCCGTTCGACAACCCGAAGATCCGCAAGGCCGCGGAAATGGCGCTGAGCCAGGAAGACGTGCTGACCGCGCTGATCGGCAACCCGGACTACTTCCAGGTCTGCGGCGCGATCTTCGGCTGCGGCACCCCCTTCGAGTTCACCGACGGCTCGGAGAGCATCACCTCGGGCGGCGATATCGAAGGCGCCAAGGCGCTGCTGGAGGAAGCCGGCTATGACGGCACGCCCATCGTGCTGATGCAGCCGACCGACGTGGTCACGCTGACCGCCCAGCCGATCGTCGCGGCCCAGGCGCTGCGCGAGGCGGGCTTCACCGTCGACATGCAGCCGATGGACTGGCAGACCCTGGTGACCCGCCGCGCCAGCCAGGCCGCGCCCTCGGATGGCGGCTGGAACCTGTTCTTCACCAACTGGATCGTTCCGGAAGTCTCCAACCCGCTGGGCAACATCATGCTGCCGGGCCGCGGCGACGCCGCCTGGTTCGGCTGGCCGACGGACGAGGAGATCAACGGCATGCTCGACGCCTTCGCCAAGGCGTCGGAACTCGACGAGCAGAAGGCGATCGCCCAGCAGATCCAGGCGCATGTGATGGAGAACGTGAACTACATCCATCTCGGCCAGTACTACAACCCGTCGGCCTGGAGCGAGACGCTCACCGGCGTCGAGGAAGCCCCCTTCCCGGTCTTCTGGGGCCTCGAGAAGAACGGCTGACCCCAGCCTGACCACTGCCCCGGCCGGCGCCTCCGGCCGGGGATCACAGACCGAAGGGACCCGAGATGCCCGTCTATTTCCTCCGCCGCGTTCTTGCCGCCATCCCGGTGATGCTGGTCGTGGCCGTCTTCGTCTTCCTGCTCTTGCGGCTGACCCCCGGCGATCCCGCCGCGATCCTCGCCGGCGACATGGCCACGCCCGAGCAGCTGGAGAAGATCCGCAATTCGCTGGGGCTGAACGATCCGCTCTACCTGCAGTTCTTCCGCTGGATGGGCGACCTGCTGAGCGGCGATTTCGGCACGTCGCTGATTTCCAACCAGCCGGTGATCGACCTTGTCGCCGACCGGATGTGGCCGACGATCTGGATCGCGCTGATCACCATCACGCTGTCGGTCATCGTCGCCGTGCCGATGGG
The DNA here is from genome assembly GCF_005870025.1 of Poseidonocella sp. HB161398. GTDB lineage: Bacteria > Pseudomonadota > Alphaproteobacteria > Rhodobacterales > Rhodobacteraceae > Mangrovicoccus. The sequence continues at coordinate 1,370 of NZ_VATA01000167.1, read as the reverse complement.
CGTGCTGGCCGCCTGGCGCCACCGCAGCTGGATCGACCACCTGGTGATGACCTTCTCGGTGCTGGGCTTCTCGATCCCGGTCTTCGTGATCGGCTACCTGCTGATCAAGCTCTTCGCCCTCGATCTCGGCCTGCTGCCGGTGCAGGGCTACGTGCCGCCCTCCGAGGATCTCCCCGGCTTTGCCGCCCGCGCGGTCCTGCCGGCGCTGACGCTGGCCTCGATCTACATCGCGCTGATCGCGCGGATGACCCGCGCCAGCCTGCTGGACGTGCTGGGCGAGGACTATGTCCGCACCGCCCGCGCCAAGGGCCTGACCGAGCGCCGCGTGCTGTTCCGCCATGCGCTGCGCAACGCCGCCGTTCCGGTGATGACCGTGATCGGCACCGGCTTCGCGCTCCTGATCTCGGGCGTCGTCGTCACCGAGAGCGTGTTCAACATCCCCGGGCTGGGACGGCTGACCGTCGACAGCATCTTCGCCCGCGACTACCCCGTCATCCAGGCGCTGATCCTCCTGACCTCGGGCATCTACGTCCTGGTCAACTTGCTGATCGACCTGTCCTATTCCTTCCTTGATCCGCGGATCCGCTACTGATGGCCGAGAAAACAATGCGTGGAGCCTTCCCCATTCCGACCCGCCTGATCAGCTCGAAGCTCGGCATCGCGCCGATGATCGCGGCGGTGGTCCTGACCCTCATCATCCTGGCGGCGATCTGCGCGCCCTTCGTGGCGCCGCACGATCCGGTCTACCAGAACCCGATCATGCGGCTGAAGCCGCCCTCGGCCGAGTACCTGCTCGGCACCGACAACTACGGCCGCGACCTGCTCAGCCGCGTCATCTGGGGCGCCCGCGTCTCGCTGGTGATCGGCATCGGCGTCACCGTGCTGGCCGTTGTCATCGGCCTGGCGGTCGGGCTGGTCTCGGGCTTCTTCCGGGTCGCCGACGCGATCATCATGCGGATCATGGACGGTCTGATGGCCATGCCCTCGGTGCTCTTGGCGATCGCCATCGTCTCGCTGGTCGGCGCCTCGATCTGGACCGTCATGGCGGCGATCACCATCCCCGAGATCCCGCGGGTCGTGCGGCTGGTGCGCTCCATCGTGCTCTCCGCGCGGGAGGAACCCTATGTCGAGGCCGCGGTCTCGATGGGCACCTCGCTGCCGCGCGTGCTGTGGCGCCACCTGATGCCGAACACCTTCGCGCCGCTGACCGTGCAGGCGACCTATGTCTGCGCCTCCGCGATCCTGACCGAGGCGATCCTCAGCTTCCTCGGCGCCGGCGTCTCCACCGAAACGCCCACCTGGGGCAACATCATGGCCGAAGCGCGGATCTACTTCCGGCTGAAGCCCGAACTGATCTTCTGGCCGGGCCT
>NZ_VATA01000166.1 GCF_005870025.1 Poseidonocella sp. HB161398 | reverse complement strand
CCTCGCCCGTCAGGACGGCCGGCAGGTCGGCATTGACCGGGGCCTGCCGGGTCTGGGCCAGCCCGTGATCGCCGCCGGGATAGAGGCGCAGCGTGGCGTCCTTCAGGATCCCGGCCGTGCGCAGGGCCGGGGCGCCGACCGGCACGATCTGGTCGTCATCGCCATGGCCCGCGAGCACCGCCACGCCGATCTTCTGCAGGCGCAGCGGCAGCGTTGCCGGAAAGGCAACGGGGACGGGCAAATTTGATGGTTTCCCGGTTCCCGGCTCCGTGCCAGTCTCGGGGCATGGGGCAAGACGACAGCGCCCCGGCCCTCCTGGACAGGTAGCGCACCGGCCATGCTGGCCCGCGGCACGCGGGGCTCGGCCGGTCCGCCAAAGCGCCCGGAGGCCCGGTGCCCGCCTCCTTCCGCCGCCGCGGAAGGCCCCCTGCCCCCAATCAGAACACCCCATCCCCGACAGGAGAAAGGCAAGGCTTTGATCGTTCGCATCCGAATATCGACCTTCGCGGTCCTGGCCGCGCTCGCGGCCGCCCCGGCCATGGCGCAGGACCTCGTGCCGCTGACCTTCCAGATGAGCTGGAAGGCGCAGGCCGAGCATGGCGGCTATCACCAGGCCGCCGCCCGCGGCTATTACGAGGACTGCGGCGTCGACATGACGATCCGCGACGGCGGCCCCGGCATGGACACGGCGCAGCTGCTGACCACCGGCGCGGTCGATGTCGCGCTGGTCTCGCAGAATGACGGGGTGATGCGGCTGAACGAGGCGGGCTTCCCGGCCAGGGCGGTGATGTCCTCCTTCAGGAAGATCCCGCAGATCCTGATGTATCACGAGGGTGAAGGCATCGAGAGCCCCGCGGACATGGCCGGTCATCCGATGCTGCTGTCGCAGTCGAACCGGGTGACGATCTGGCCGTTCCTGAAGGCGAAATACGGGCTCGATGACGCCGATCTGCGCGCCTATAACGGCCAGATCGCGGTCTGGATGTCGACGCCGGGCGCGATCCAGCAGGGCTTCGTCTCCTCCGAACCCTACCGCTACAGGCAGGAGACCGGCGAGGATGCCAGCTACTTCCTGATCGCCGACATGGGCTATGTCTCGCTCGGGTCGCTGGTGGTGGTCTCGGACAAGCTGATCGAGGAGGCGCCCGAGGTGGTGCAGTGCCTCGTCAGCGCCTCGATCAAGGGCTGGCAGGACTTCCTGGAGGACCCGGCCCCCGCCAAGGCGCGCATCGCCGAACGCGACCCGAACCAGACCGACGGCCAGATGGATTTCGCCATCGACAAGATGGTCAGCGAGCACCTGCTCTACGAAAACGACCCCTCCGAGATCGGCCAGATGGATCCGGCCGCCTGGAAAGCCCATGCCGACATGCTGAAATCCCAGGGCCTGCTGCCTGCGGATTTCGACGAGACCACCTCCTACACGCTGGACTTCCTCGACGCCAGCGGCACCGAAGGCTGAAAAAATGCTGAACACCAAACAGAAAACCCTGCGCCGCTTCTGGTACGCGATCATGCCGGTGGAGCATCTCTCCGACGGGCCGAAGCCCTTCACGCTCCTCGGCGAGAACATCGTGCTCTTCCTCGACGGCGAGGGGAAGCCCGCCGCGCTGGAGGACCGCTGCTGCCACCGCACGGCGAAGCTGTCGACGGGATGGTGCAAGGACGGCAACATCGTCTGCGGCTATCACGGCTGGGAATACGACCGCACCGGCAAGCTGGTGATGGTGCCGCAATTCCCCGAGCGCCAGGCGGTGCCGAATGCCCGCACCCGCGGCTTCCACGCGCAGGAACGCTATGGCCATGTCTGGGTCGCGCTCGACGACCCGATTGCCGACATCCCGAACGTGCCCGAAGAGGAGGATGCCGATTTCCGCCGCATCCACCAGTTCTACGAGCACTGGAAGACCTCGCCCTTCCGGCTGATGGAGAACTCCTTCGACGCGGCCCATATCGCCTTCGTCCACCGCAACACCTTCGGCGACATCAACGATCCGGTGCCCGAGCAGTACGCGATCGAGGAGACCGCGGAAGGCTTCACCGCCTCGGTGCGGCAGGAGGTGGTGAACCCCGCCCATGCGCGGAAGATCACCGGCGAGCCCGCGGGCAAGACCATGCGCAACATGGTCAACAAGTGGTACGTGCCCTTCTACCGGCGGCTCGACATCGAGTATCCGTCGGGGCTGCGCCACATCATCTTCAACTGCGCGACGCCGATCGATGACGGCAACATGCAGCTGACGCAGATCCTGTTCCGCAACGACACCGAGGAGGATTGCCCCGCCGCCGATCTGGTCGCCTGGGACGAGGCCATCGTGCGCGAGGACAAGGACGTGCTGGAGACGACCGATCCCGAGGTAGTGCTGGACCTGAAGCTGCGGACCGAGCTGCACATGGTCACCGACCGCCCCGGAATGATCATGCGCAAGCGCATGCTGCAGCTCTTCGCCGAGAATGGCGAGGAAGAGTACGTGGACGGTGTCCCGGCGGTGCTCGCCGCCGAATGACGTCCCGCGATGCCCGCGGCGGGAATGGCCCGCGGGCCTTCCTCCGCACGGACCCGCGGGCGCTGGAAGATGCCCATGCGGCCGGGGATCGATCTGGCGGCCGGCCGCATGAGCGGACAGCCGGCCCCAGTAGCGCCGCGAACGGGAGCCGCGCACCCGTCTGGCGCCTCGCCTTGGCGGCACACCCCATCGCGCGCCCGGGCCCGCGAAATCCGCGAGTACGCCGGCGTCCGGTGAAGCCGCTGACCCCGAGCATGTTCGGCGCAGGCTTGCACCGGGCATCGGAAGGGTCGGCAGGTTCACTCGGACCGGTGGCGTTTACCTGCCTCCATTCCCGGCATCTCCTTCAGCGTGGCGACATCGGGCATCTGCTCCGCCAGCATCCTCTTCAGCTTTGCATTCTCAACCTCGAGCGCTTTGAGCCGCTTGGCCGCGCACACTGCCATGCCGCCATGCTTGGCGCGCCACTTGCAGAACGTGCCATCGCTCATGCCGTGCTTCCGGCAGAGCTCTGCGGCGCCCAGCCCGGCTTGGGGCTCCTTCAGGATGCCAATGATCTGCTCCTCGCTGAATCGGCTCTTCCGCATCGTCTGCCTCCTCGTCTGGAGAACAGTAAGCGGTGCTCCCGGCTCACGGGATCTCAGGTTGACGGCTTGAAATTCCATGGCAGAAGTTCGTCGATCCGCTTCTTTGGATGTCCGGCGGCAATCGCCTCGAGCGTGGCCTTGAGATAGGCGAAGGGCTCGACGCCGTTGATCTTCGCCGTCTCGATCAGCGAGGCAATGCGTCCCCAGGCACGGCCGCCTTCGTCATGGCCCGCGAAGAGGGCATTCTTGCGGTTGAGGGCCATCTCCCGTTCATTCTGCCCATGTCGGGCAGGTTCGACGCGTCCATTACCGGTGGCACGCCTATTTCGG
>NZ_VATA01000165.1 GCF_005870025.1 Poseidonocella sp. HB161398 | reverse complement strand
CGTGCCCCCGCCCGGCCTTTCCGCGAAACGGTCCTCCGGCGGGCGGGGGCGGGGGTCATTCGAAGATCACGCCGGTGATCAGCACGACCAGGATGCCGCCGATCACCGGCAGGGCCGTGCGCTTGACGATATCGAAGGGCGAGCATTTTCCGGCGTCGCTGACGGCGATGATCACCCCCGCGACCGGCGACATCGACCGTGCCAGGCCGGCCGTCAGCTGCATCGGCAGCAGCATCGCCACCGGCGCCACCCCGAAGCTGGAGGCGATGCCCGGTGCCAGCTGGCCGAAGGAGAAGAAGGCGGCATTGCCCGAGCCGGTGATGATCGCGATGACCATGACCATCAGGCACATGACGACGGTCATGGCAGTGACGGCAAAGCCCGCGTTCTGGGCCAGCTGGATCAGGAAATCCACCATGCCCACGGTCTGCAGGCCGGCGGCAAAGACCTCGGCGCAGACGATCAGCGACACGATGCGGGCGAACATCTGGCCCATGCCGTCGAAGAAGCTCATGAAGCCCTTGCTGACGGCGCGGGGATCGCGGCGGATGAACAGTTCGCAGATCAGCCCGAAGAGCGCGCCCATCAGCATGGCGGTGATGACGTTCAGCGTGATCGAGCTGACCAGCAGCTTGCTGAAGATCAGCGTCAGCGCCAGCGGGATCATCGGCATCAGCGCATAGAAGGCGGGCGCGCGGCCGCCGATCTCGGGCTCCGCGGCGGGCGCGGCCTCTTCGGGTTTCACCTCGTGGCTGTCACGCCAGTCGAAATAGCGCGCGCTGATATAGGTCAGCACGGCGATGACGATGATCGCGGGGATCGAGGCGGGCAGCTGGTAGCTGGCGAAATAGGTTGCCACGTCCAGATCGGCGGTGCGCGCGGCCAGGTTCGAGGCGCCCGAGGCCGGGCCCAGATCCAGAACGGCGGTGGTGCCGATCATGGCGGCGGCGGCCGCCGGGCTGACGCCCAGGCGGACCAGCGTGGGGAAGAAGGTCACCAGCAGCAGCATGGCCAGGCCCGCCGCACTGGGGATGAAGATGTTCAGGAACTGGCCCACCACATAGCCAAGCGCCAGCACCATGTAAGGCGAGCGCAGCCGCTTCAGCGGCCGGATGCACAGCGCCACCATGGCCTCGGTCGCGCCGATATGTTCCATGTACTTGGCAAAGCCCCCGGCGGCCATGATGATCATGCCGAGCCCCGCCGCGCGGTAGGACAGAGAGCCGCGCACGTAGTCGAACACGTCGAAGAAGGTCAGCCCGGTCGATGTCGCGCTCTTGAACAGGATCGAGCTGTCCGGCGCGATCAGCGGTGTCAGCCCCAGCAGGATCAGCCCCGCCAGCAGCAGCACGGTGTGCGACTGGTATCTCTTGATGATCAGCCAGGCCGCGGCAATCGTCACGACCAGGCCTACGATGAAGCCCAACATGTTTTCTCCTCCAATTGGTATTGCTTCAGCGCGAAGGCTGGCCGGTCTCCGGTGCCGGCATGCTATCCGCGATGAAGGTCTCGATCGCCTCTTCGAAGGCGGGGGCGTTTTCCAGGTAGGGCGCATGGCCGCTGTCCGGGATTTCGCGTTGCGTGGCAAAGGCCGTCAGGCGGGCCAGTTCCCGCGACAGCTCGGGCCGCACGACCGGGTCGCGGGCACCGAAGAGCACCAGCACCGGCATGCTGATCCTGGCGTAGTCGTTGCGCAGATCTGCGAATTGCAGCATCCGGGTGGCCTGGAACAGGCCGTCGGGATTGGTGTCGGCCGCGACCCGCGCGGCCAGGTCGAGCGCGAAGCCGTCCGCGGGCTGGGCCAGCATGGCCGCGGCGCGGCTCTGGCCGTATTTCCGGCCGCCCTGTTCGCGCAACGTGCGGATGCGCTCGGTCAGTTTCTCGCTCGGCGGCGTGTCGCGGGGCTCGGCATAGCCCGCGTGGCTGCATGACAGCACAAGCCGCGACAGAGGCGCATCGGGCAGGGCCGCCAGCCGCGCGGCCACTGCGCCGCCCATCGAATGGCCGATCACAATGGGCCGTTCCAGCCCGAGTGCCGCGATGAAGGCCCGGGCCCGGTCGGCGAAGGCATCGATCTGCTGGTCGGCGGGCGAGGACCCCATGTAGCCCGGCGCATCCCAGGCGATCACCCGGTAGCGGCTGGTGAGGTTCCTGAACTGCCACGCCCAGCTGTCGGCGCTGCCCAGAAGCCCGTGCAGGAACAGCAGGACCGGCCCTTTCCCCGCATCGCGGTAGGACACGGTGGCGTCGCCCGCCTGCACCGTCCGGCGCGGCGGCAGGGCCTGAAGCAGATCGGCGGCGGAGCCTGGAAAGGGGGGCTGGCTTGGAACGGTCACGACAAGGCTCACTCTGCGGCTTCGGTTCGAGGCGGCACCTTATCGGCGGAAAAAACATTCCCAAATCGCATATACTGCATTAACTCATAGAAAATACTGATACGAGAGGAGAGGGGTCGGCCATGAACCTGCGCGCGCTCCAGGCCTTCAACGCGGTGCTGGCCACCGGATCCGTCAGCGGGGCCGCGCGGCACATGAACCTCAGCCAGCCCGCCGTCAGCCGCCAGATCGCGCTGCTGGAGGCCGAGCTGAACCTCACCCTGTTCAAGCGCGAGCGCCGCCGCCTGGCCCTGACCGAACAGGGTCAGGCCTTTGCCAGGGAATCCCGCCGCATCCTGGCCAGCCTGCAGGAAATCCCCCGCATCGCCGACGAGATCCGCCAGGGGCGGCTGCAGCGGCTGCGCATCGTGACCATGCCCCGCACGGCCATGTCCATCGTGGCGCCTGCCGTGGCGCGGTTTTCCCGGCAGGCGCCGGGGGTCGAGATCTCGCTCGACATGCGCGGGCATCGCGACATGGAGGCCTGGATCAACGGGCGCGAATACGATCTGGGCTTCGGCAATGTGCCGATCTCCCACCGGGCGGCCGTGGGCACCCCTCTGGCGCGCGCCGCGCTGGAACTGGTGGTGCCCGCCGCTCATGCCCTGTCGGGCGAGGCCCGCGTGCCGCTCGAGGCGCTGACGGGCGAGACCCTGGTCAACCAGTTTCCCGGCATGCTGCTGCGCAACCAGGTCGATGCCCTGCTGGAGACCCGGCAGGTGAAGGTCGCGCGCGAGGTCCTGACCAATTCGTCGCAGATGCAGCAGCACCTTGTGGCCAATGGCGCGGGCGTGGCGATCATCGACCGGCTCAGCACGCTGACCATGGGTCCCGATCAGCTTGTCTCGGTCCCGTTGGAGCCCACGCAATGGGTCGTCTTCGGCACGATCCAGCACCGCGAGACCGAGCCCGATCCCATCCTCGGCAGCCTGATCGCGGCCCTGCGCGCCCAGGTCGAGCGCCATGCGCGTGCCGGGTCGATCGAGCTGGTCTGAGCGCGCCGCACGCGGCGATCAGCCTCCCCGGCTTTTTCGGAAGACGCGTTCGCCTTCCAGTCTCTGAAGAGTGAGCAGCATGGCCATGCCGAGCGGGCAAAGAGGGAAGAATATCGTGCTGTCGTGGTTCGAGTAGACGCCGTCCGATGGCCCCCCGTTCTTGCGGGGGCTTGGTCGTAG
>NZ_VATA01000164.1 GCF_005870025.1 Poseidonocella sp. HB161398 | reverse complement strand
CGGATCATGCCTGTGGATCCTGTCCGCGCGATCGTTGGCGAGGAGGCGACGCGGGAGGTCTACATGAATGTCTACCAGCAGCTCGGCCTCGACAAGCCGATGTGGCAGCAGTTCCTGTTCTACCTGCGCGATGTCGCCACGCTGGATTTCGGCACCTCGCTGAGAACCGGACAGCCGGTGCTCGACGACATCCTGCATGTCCTGCCCGCCACGATCGAGCTGGCGACCTTCGCCATCCTCATCGGCGCCGGGCTCGGCATCCCGCTCGGCGTGCTCGCCGCCGTCAAGAAGGACCGCTGGCAGGACCACGCGATCCGCGTCTTCAGCCTGACCGGCCACTCGATGCCGATCTTCTGGACCGGGATGATCGGCCTGCTGGTCTTCTACGCCGCGCTCGGATGGGTCGGCGGCGCCGGGCGGATGAGCCAGTTCTATATCGGCCTCGTCCCCGACCGCACCGGCTTCCTGCTGATCGACAGCGCCCTGGCCGGCGAATGGGAGGTGTTCCGCAGCGCCGTCAACCACCTGATCCTGCCCGCCTCGCTGCTCGGCTATTCCTCCTCGGCCTATATCACCCGGATGACGCGCAGCTTCATGCTGGACCAGATCAACCAGGAATACGTCACCACCGCGCGGGTCAAGGGCCTCTCCGAGCGCAAGACCATCTGGAGCCACGCCTTCGGCAATATCCGCGTCCAGCTCGTCACCATCGTCGCGCTGGCCTATGGCGCGCTGCTCGAGGGCGCCGTGCTGATCGAGACGGTCTTCGCCTGGCCCGGCTTCGGCCAGTACCTGACCTCGGTGCTGAGGATGGGCGACATGAACGCGCTGATGACCTGCGTGCTGCTGGTCGGCGTCATCTTCATCGCGCTCAACCTGGTCTCCGACCTGCTCTACCGCGTATTCGACCCGAGGACCCGATGACCATGCTCCATTCCGAGACCGGCCGCGCTGGCGCCCGGCTCCGCCTGCCGCAGGGCCTCGCCGCCTTCGGCAACATCCTGAAATTCCTCTGGAAGAGCCCGACCTCGGCCTTCGGCCTGATCGTCCTGGGCTTCCTTGTCGCCACCGCGCTGCTGGGCCCGCTGCTGGCGCCCTACGACCCCTATGCGCAGGATCTGCAGAACACGCTGCAGGCGCCCTCGGCGGCGCACTGGTTCGGCACCGACGAGCTGGGCCGCGACATCCTCTCGCGGCTGCTCTTCGGGGCGGCGATCACGCTGAGGATCATCTTCCTCGTCACCATCGTCGTCGGCCCGATCGGCATGGCGGTGGGCACGGTGGCGGGCTATTTCGGCGGCCGCGTCGACACCGTGCTGATGCGGATCACCGACATCTTCCTCAGCTTCCCCTCGCTGATCCTGTCGCTGGCCTTCGTCGCCGCGCTGGGGCCGAGCCTCAACAACGCGATCATCGCCATCTCGCTGACCGCCTGGCCGCCGATCGCGCGGCTGGCGCGCGCCGAGACGCTGACCTTCCGCAAGGCCGACTACATCTCGGCGGCGCGGCTGCAGGGCGCCTCCTCGGCGCGGATCATCTGGAAATCCATCGTGCCGATGTGCCTGCCCTCGGTGATGATCCGGCTGACGCTGAACATGGCGACCGTGATCCTGACCGCCGCCGGGCTCGGCTTCCTCGGGCTCGGGGCGCAGCCGCCGATGCCCGAATGGGGCGCGATGATCGCGACCGGGCGGCGCTACATGATCGACAGCTGGTGGCTCGTGACCTTCCCCGGCCTCGCCATCCTCATGGTCTCGCTCGCCTTCAACCTTCTCGGCGACGGGCTGCGCGACGCGCTCGATCCCAAGCAGATGAACCGGAGGTGACCATGTCCGACCCGATCCTCGAGGTCGAGGACCTCACGATCCGCTACCGCGGCGCGCCCGGCCCCGCCGTGCGCAATGTCAGCTTCACCCTGGGGCGCGAGCGGCTGGGCATCGTCGGCGAATCCGGCTCGGGCAAGTCGACCGTCGGCCGCGCGCTCCTCAAGCTGCTGCCGACCGCCGACATTACCGCCAAGCGCCTGCAGTTCCGCGAGACCGCCCTCCTCGAGGCCGGCGAGAAGCAGATGCTCGACATCCGCGGCAACCGCATGTCGATGATCCTGCAGGACCCGAAATTCTCGCTGAACCCGATCCGGCGCTGCGGCGAGCAGATCGCCGAGGCCTACCTGACGCATTTCCGCTGCTCGAAGCGCGAGGCGAAGGCCCGCGCCCTGGCGATGCTGGAGGCCGTGCAGATCCGCGACCCGCACCTGGTCTACGACCGCTACCCGCACGAGGTCTCGGGCGGGATGGGCCAGCGGATCATGATCGCGATGATGCTGCTGGCCGAGCCCGAGCTGGTGATCGCCGACGAGCCGACCTCGGCGCTCGACGTCACCGTGCGGCTCGAGGTGCTGAAGATCCTCGACGATCTGGTGCGCGAGAAGGGCATCGGGCTGATCATGATCAGCCATGACCTGAACCTGGTCCGCAACTTCTGCGACCGGGTGCTGATCATGTATGCCGGGCGGGTGGTCGAGACGCTGAAGGCGGCCGATCTGGACCGCGCCGAGCATCCCTATACCCGCGGCCTGCTGGCCGCCCAGCCCCGCATCGGCGGCAGCCGCGCGCCGCTGCCGGTGCTGGAGCGCCGCCCCGAATGGACCCGGCCGACGGAGGAGACCGCATGAAACCGGTGAAGGTGGAAAACCTGTCGATGAGCTTCGGCCTCGGCGCCGCGGCGGTGAAGGTGCTGCCGGACGTCTCCTTCGACGTGGCGGCGGGCGAATGCTTCGGCCTGGTGGGCGAGAGCGGCTCGGGCAAGTCGACGATCCTGCTCTGCGTGTCGATGCTGCTCTCCACCTGGAGCGGGCAGATCTCGATCGGCGGCCAGTCCGTGCGCGGCATGAGCGTGGCCGAGCGCTGCCGCAGCCTGCAGATGGTCTTCCAGGACCCCTACGGCTCGCTGCATCCGCGCCAGTCGGTGCGCACCACCCTCTCCGAGCCGATCCGCATCCACCGGATGGGCGACATGGAGGACCGCATGGCGCAGGCGATGACGGATGTCGGCCTGCCGGTGTCGTTCCTCGACCGCTTCCCCCACCAGCTCTCGGGCGGGCAGCGCCAGCGCGTCGCCATCGCCCGGGCGCTGATCCTCGAGCCGCATGTGCTGCTGCTCGACGAGCCGACCTCGGCGCTCGACGTCTCGGTGCAGGCCGAGATCCTCAACCTGCTGCAGCGGCTGCAGGCGGAGAAGGGCTTCACCTACCTGATGGTCAGCCACGACCTGGCGGTGGTCGACCACATGTGCGACCGCTTCGCGGTGATGCAGCGCGGCGAGGTCACCGAGATCCTCCCCCGCGAGGCGATCCCCGGCAACGGCGCCACCCATCCCTATGCCCGCCAGCTGATCGACGCCTCGCTGGCCTACGAAAGGGCGATCTAGCCCCGCAGAGCCGGACCGCAGCGCCGCGCGGAAAGCATCCGCGCGGCGCTTCCGCGTCTCCGCCCCGGCCAGGCCCGAACCCCGGCCGCCCGCCCGCACCAGCCCCGCGGCCCAGCCCAGCCCGAGCCCCGCCGCCCAGCCAGCCCCCGGAACAGCGCCCCGACAGCAGCCGGTCCCCGCCCCGCCACCGCCATGCCAGCGGCCAGACAGACGCGCTGGCCCGACCGCCCGGACCCCGGG
>NZ_VATA01000163.1 GCF_005870025.1 Poseidonocella sp. HB161398 | reverse complement strand
TTACCGCACGCCCGAGCAGACACGGATCGACATGACTGCCGCAATGGCCGCATAGTGAATATCGGCCCAGTCCGGGATCCGGGGGCAAGCTCAGCCTGTATGTCGCCATGTAATTTTGGCTCTGCCCCGTGAAACCCGAGGTCATGCCACAAGGAAAGACCCGTAGAGAACTCCGGGGTCCTCGAAGGCGAAATAGCTCACCGCCTCGTTGACGTGGGAAACCTCCGCATCGACGGATTGTTCTTCCTGGACCATCAGATCGACGCTCGCCGTGGTTGCGTTCGTCCATCGCAGCATGGCGGGATCGGCACCGTTGGTCGTGGCCATCGACGTGACAAAGCCGGGACGGTTGCCGAAGGGACGTGCAAAGGTCAGGGTGTCGAAACTCCCGTCGAACGAAGATGACGTCGTGGCGACCTCGTAGGGTTCGCCATCCGAGATGCCGCGCCCGTTCTCGAACGCGATCCAGCCGACATTTTCGACGGCGTGGGTCCCTCCGTTCGGGCCCTTTTCCTGCATCGCGAACCGGAACCCCTCGTTGGTCGTGCCGGTCTGTCGCGTGACGACGAAATTGTGTCCGTTGTGGCTTTGCACCTGGGTGAACACGCTGGGCGCCTGGGCGAAGCTGCCGGAAAAGGACAAAGCCTCGAAACCGTCGTGAACCAGCCTGTCGGTTGACTGGATGCCAGCTTCGAGCACCCGCCCATCGGCCAGTTCCCATCTCCCAGCTTCCACGACCATGTAGGACAGGCTTTCGGTCGCGTGGCTGCCATCAAGATATTCCGGTTCTTCCACGAACAAGCTGAACCCGCCCGACGTGACATCGGTGATCCGGGCGGCTGCGGGTTGGACCCCATTGTAGGAGAGGCATTGCGCGATCACTACCGGGTTCTGGTAGTCATGCGAGAAAGACAGGGTCCGTCCCGCGTCGTTCAGCGAAATCGTTCCGAACTCGCCGATGACCAGGTTGGAGAAATCCCCGGCATCGAGCGCATTGCTGCGCCCGAAAGTCCCGGGCATGACGGTATCTGCCACGATCGCGCGATCTCCGCCCTGGAACACGCCGTCGAAATGGATCTGGACCGCGGGCGGATCGTTCGAGGGCAGGGTGACGAGCACAGGCGTGGTGCTGGCCGCGATCTCCGCCCAGCTCATCTCGTGGGCCAGGACGTCGATCCGGTCGATCCCATGTTCGAAATCCTGGATTCGTTCGATATCCATGCCTTGAAGCATCATGAATGTGTCCGCTTGGTCGTTGCCCCACAGCGCGTCGTCGCCGCTGCCACCGGCAAGGTTGTCCTGTCCGGCATTGCCGTTCAGCACATCGTCGCCCGTCCCGCCCCGAAGCATGTCGTCGCCGAGATCGCCGTACAGGAAATCGTCGTTCGCGCCGCCATAGACTCGGTCGTTGTCGCGGCCGGCATAGATCATGTCATTGCCATAGCTGCCGTTGATGTAATCGTCCCCCTCGCCGCCGAAAAGCGTGTCGCCGTCATCGTTGCCGATCAGGGTATCGTTGTCGTCTCCGCCCCGGACGATATCGGCGCCGTCACCTCCGTAAATCCTGTCTTCGCCGTCATCGCCGAACAGGACGTCTGCGCCGGTTCCGCCGCGTATGACGTCATTTCCCTGCTGTCCGTGGATCTCGTCTGATCTGGATTCGCCCCAGGCGACATCGTCCCCGCCGCGCAGATACATGATGTCATTGCGCGCGCTCCCCACGACGTTGTTCTCGTCGCCGTTCGAGCGCGCGTAGATGTAGAGCGAGTCCATCGTGTCGGACCAGTCGACGAACTGCCAATCAGAGATATCGAGATCGGGTCCGCTGTTGAGATAGATATCTACCCGGTCGTTCGAACCGGCAACGTTGTTGCCGTCAATCACGAGGTTCCTGGCGAAGGATGTCGGATAGCGCAGGTCGTGGTTGCTAAGGCGCAGGGTCTTGTCGATATCCGTGCCGTCATTGATGAATTCGATCTCCTCGATCGAATAGGCGTTGATGTTGCGCATGTCGAACAGGCCGTTGCCGTGCAGTATCATCCGGTCATGCCCGGGCCCGCCATTCAGCATGTCGTACTGGCCGTCCATTGCATTGCGGTAGTAGAAGTCGTCGTTGCCGAGTTCGCCGAACATCGTGTCCGATCCCCAGCCGCCGTAGATGTCGTTGGCGTAGTCGTTGCCGTGGATCAGATCGTCGCCCGAGCCGCCACGCACATTCTCGATGATCGTGCCCACCGCCAGTGTCATGTTGCCCCTCAACCCGCCGATGTTAGAGGTCGTGGCCTGCGTGAGAAGGCGATTGGAGGGCGCCAGGTCGATGACCAGGTCATCGGTCAGGCCAACGAAATCCACCAGGTCGGTGCCGCCGCCATCGACGATGGTGAAGGCATTGATCCCTGCGCGGATGTCGATGCTGGAATAGGCCTCGCTGACCGCATCTGGAATGTCGCTGTTGAAGGCCCAGCGTGTGTTGCCGGTAAAGGCCGTTTCGACGCCGAAGTCCCGCCCGGCATAGTCCTGGCGAGAATAGAGATCATCCAGCGCAAGAAGGTCTGCAGCCATTGGGGTCATGGGGCGGGCAAAGGATGCGTCGACATCGGTATTCGCGGACTGGGACCAGTAGGACATCAGCGATAGCTGCCAGCTGTCGTTTTCCCAGTTGGCGGCGGTCGAGTAGGATCCCGAACCGTCATAGTCTCCTTGATGTCCCAGACCGAGGATGTGACCGATCTCGTGCAAATAGGTCAGGAACAGCCCGCTTCCGACCACGGCATTCGAGGTGCCGGCAACATTCACCACTCCGAAATCGACCGCGCCGCCGGTGCCGGAATAGGTGCGCTGTTGCGCGAAGTTGCCGTCGAGCTCGTCGGTGAAGAACAGATCGACCGCGGTGCTGGTGCTTGTCGTCAGACGGAAATCTATGCCGAGCACCGCCTCGTAGACATCGAATGCCGCACGCACCAGATCACGTCGTGCCGGGTCGATCCCGTCCGCGTCGTTGAAACTCGTACCATAGTCGCTGGTACGGGTTCCGCCGGTGCCGGTCAGGTTGTAGTAGAGCACGCCGGAATTGGCGCCGGTTCCGGTATTCGACACGTTGAACCAGTGGGATGTGAAATTGCGGTTGTCGACGTCTTCCCAGAAGCCGGCGCGCAGATAGTTGGCAAGCTGCTGCAATGTGGCTGGTGATTGAGGCATTGATCGAATCCTTCTGATCGGCGCGGAATAGCCGGATCGTCCGCTACTGATTTTGCCTGGTCAGCGTTCCGGATTGGCAGCATCCGATCATCACCCGTACGGGTGATGATCTGCGCCCCAAGCCTATGGCTACCCAATTTAGACATGTCTTATAAGCCGGGATTACCGGACATAGTGAGGGCGGCAGGAGGCGGCGGTTACAGTCATTATGAACAATATAACCGCCGTTTCCATTTCAGGGTGTTGAGGCCTCACGCCCCGAGGGGGGCGAAGAGGTCCTGGAGGGTGGCGGCGTCGAGGAGCCTCTCGGTGCTCCCGGCGCCCTCCGCGAAGAGGGCTTCGGCGAGGGCCTGCTTGCGGGACTGCATCTCCAGGATTTTCTCCTCCACCGTGCCCGCCGCCACGAGGCGGTGGACGAAGACCGGCTTCTCCTGGCCGATCCGGTGGGCGCGGTCCATGGCCTGGCGCTCCACGGCCGGGTTCCACCACGGATCGTAGAGGATCACCGTGTCGGCTTCGGTCAGCGTCAGCCCAGTGCCCCCGGCCTTGAGGCTCAAAAGGAAGACCGGCGCCTCGCCGCGGGAGAAGGCCTGCAGCACGCCGGCGCGGTCGCGCGTGTCGCCGGTCAGCGACAGCGTGGCGACACCCGCCGCCGCGAGGTCCGTCTCGATCAGCCGTAGCATCTCGACGAATTGCGAGAAGACCAGGACGCGGCGGCCCTCGGCGACGAGCTCTGACAGG
>NZ_VATA01000162.1 GCF_005870025.1 Poseidonocella sp. HB161398 | reverse complement strand
CTTGTACTTCGTAGGGGCCCAACTGCTCATGCCTACCGGCTATCATGCTGGATTCATGCAGTGAATCCCTCGCACGATTTGTGCAACAAGGCCATCTCACACTACAACTGACTATATTAGAACACGCCAAAAACGCAACCTAAAGCGTGATGGCACTGCTACTGTACTGCTACTCTAGACGCTCTCTAGCGGAGGAAAAGTAACGGCGCCCATTCACTGGGCACCGTTGATGCGACCACTACAGCGATGGTTCTTCAGTCGCAATTTTATCGGCCAGCGCCTTGCGTTCGTCACGAAGCGCACTCACCTCTTTTTGGAGAAGATCGAGTTGTTCGAGCTTAATTTGAATTCTCATGTCGGTCTCACGAAGTTTCGTGCGGTCCTGGTTTGCTGCCATATCAGTAATCCTGTATCTCAGTTCGCGGCATTACGCCGACTTGGCAAGTGTATCCGGGGTGGCAATTTTCCGTCAAACTAAAGTGTAGGTTTCGACTGCGGCATGACGCACTTTCTTTCCTTTAAGGTCATGGTAGTCAATATTTGTGATCTAGGAAATTGAATTACAGAGAACGTAACACAATTCTGACAACAAACACAACATTCAAGGTCAAGTCACCTGCCTTCTCATGTACTACAACGGAAACAACCGTGCGTCCCGCTGCACTTAGACTATATCGCATGCAGCGCATGACCGAACCTCGAAGAGTTGCCTCTTGATTGACCGGCTATTTGCCAGCGCTTACTTGAAGAGCAGAGTTTGCCTGCGACCTATTAGCAAGTTGCTAACATGAGCACGATCTGATTAGGACCGAACCGAAAGGTTTTGGCAGTCCACTCACGACCCTTGCCATCTCTTGCGGAGTCTAGGAGAGAAATCAATGACATTCAAGAATGTGTGCTTGTTGGGGGGGTCAAATTCAATTCTTCGGTACGGCTTTCAACGTGGTCTTTGTAAACCCGGAGATTTAAAGTTGGCCGTTGGCGCAAGCACTTCTTTGCAGAATCTCCACGCGATAGTTTCAAACCGAAGCCGTGTTCTGGATTGTGACGTCATAGTCAGCGAAAGCAATGTTAATGACTTTCACGCGGTATCGGCGGGAGTCGCAACGCTCGAGAGGGCAAAGGAGAGAATTGCGTGGCTTTACGAAGAGATTTACAGAACTGGTCTTCCCGCGATAATTGTCCTCTTTCCAGTAGCGCATAAGAATCCAAATGCGCATAACGTTAAAGAGGCACTAAAGGTTAACTCCTTTCACAGAACGTTGTGTGAAAAATTTGGATTCTTTATTTCCGACATGTCAAACTCGCTAATGGACGTTGACCCTCAGGAAATGGAGGCCCGATACTTACAACCCGAACCACTTCATCCAAATCAGGCAATTTCGTGCCATTTTGGATCAAATCTCAGGCAATGGATTGAAGCCTCAAAGCTGCCATCAAAACATCGCCATACGGAGTCGAATTTCTTTACTAGTGATCTATCCGGGCAGTATGAAAAAAAGAACTCACTTTTCGAGCGGAGCCTCTTTCAACTTGAATCAGCTGTTGAGATTTCTGAACAAGATGGATCCCTTTTGGGTATCGAGACTTGGTCTGACGGCGCATCTGAGCTGGTTATAGATTTCGAAGGTGGGCGTATTGTAAAAAACTATATCCACACCCTTTCATTTCATGAGTTTCAGGTAGAGATACCAAAAGTATTCACGCTTAGATCCAACGTCGGAAAATCTCTAGGGTGCACAGAAAAGTCTCCATTTGTACCGAAAATTGATGTCGCAACTCACCCGGTAAAAATAAGCTCGTTACTTTTCAAAAAGCAAGAGGCTCACTTCGAGACTCCAAAAAACTGCGTCGCGACATCGCTGGATCACTTAATTCCAGACTACCTTTCGTTCAAGCAGTCTTTTCGGGACTTCTATTCGCAGATGAATACATGAGGGAATTTATTCATAAAGTCTCCCCATTGAATAAGGGCGCGTAGATCTTTACGGGGTGTTGGCGTGCTCTCTGAAAAATGGCCCTCCCTGAAGTAGGCTTTCGAGCCAGATGGAGGATTGGAAGATGGGACAAGAGAAGCACAAGCCAGAAGGGATCGTCGTGAAGCTCCGGTAGGTGGACGTCCTCGTGGTGCAGGGCTGGTCGGTGGCCGAGGCGGTGAGGTCCATCGGAATGAAACAGTTCACTTACCACCGGTGGCAGAAGGAATTCGGCGGGCTGAAGACCAATCAAGTCAAGCGGCTCAAGCAACTCGAGAAAGAGAACGAGCGGTTGCTCAAGGCGTTCTCGGACCTGATGCTCGAGAAAATCATTCTCAAGAAGGCCACGTCGGGAGTGGAGGGCGGACCGGTTCAGCCCTGGACAGGTGGCGCCCCTGAGACCCCCCTCGTGCAGGGTAGTTGTCACCGGCCTTCGATCTGAAACTATGCATTGAGGCGGGCGGGACAGGATGACGATTGGCTTGCTCACCAGAACGAAAGGCGGCGGTTCTCGCGAAGATGCTGCCGCCGAACAACATTCCTCTTAGCCGTCTTGGCAAGGAGGAGGGGATCTTGCGGGCGACGCTCGCGAAATGGGGGCTGAGGCGCGGGCGAAGGGCAAGTTGCTGCCCTGAAGCGGATACGCATGTCGAAGGCTGGACGTCGCGGGACAAGCTCGCGGCGCTGAACGAGACGGAACTGGGGGACTATCGCCGCCGCCGCGGGATATTTCCCAAGCAGATCTCCCTTTTGGCGCGAAGCCTGCGAGATGACGAATGACTGGGACCGGACGGCCTCGGCGCGGATTGCCAGGGAAACGAGGGACGACAGGAAGCGCATCAAGGACCTGGAACGGGAACTGGCGCGCAAGGAGAAGGCGCTGGCGGAAGCCGCGGCGCTCCTCGTCCTGAGAAAAAAAGGCGGCGGCGATCTGGAGCCGCAAGATTACCGGCTGGGAGGTCCATGAGCACGAGACCGCGGAGAATGCGGCCGCGCTGCTCGAGCGCGCTGTCTGGGCCGAGAAATGCGTCACCAGCCCGCTAGTTTTGCATGCGGAAGTCCGATGAAAGGCGCGACGATGAAGGTGACGATGGACCGGCTCGGCATCACCGCCTCTTTCAGGCGCCCGCGGGTGAGCAATGACAATGCCTTCTCCGAGGCGCTGTTCCGGACCTGCAAGTGCCGCCCGGGCTGGCCGCCGCGCGGCTTCGCCAGCATCGGGGCCGCGCGGACCTGGGTCCAGAGCTTTGTCGCCTGGTACAATCGCGAGCACCGCCATAGCGCGACCGGGATCAGGGACGGCGCGCCCACGCAGCACGCGTAGCCAGCCGCGCGCCTCTGCCGGCAGAAGCCGTAGCCCGCCGGCCCGGCCTCGTCGCAGCCCGAGATGTCACCTCGCCCGGCAAGCGTCTTCAGCAGCTTGCCGACGCTGGCGGCTGGGTTCTCGAACGTGCCAAGGCCGAGAACCTCGTCCCCTCGCTCTCCACCCGCGATCGCGACCGCAAGCTTGTCCCTGGACATACCGATTCCGGCGCAGATCGTTCCATGGGCGTTCCGCAGGTCGTCCTCCATCGCAAACGGACGGAACCCGCCGCCCCGCGATCAGGATACAGACTGATCCGGCAGGACCGGGCCGGTGAAAAAGACATGCGGTCTTACGCAGCAACGGTCGACGCAGCGCAAGGTGCCGATCGGGCGTGCAGGCGAGGATGCACTCACCGCGGACATCATCATCGCGCTGGCCAACCGGATGCCGTCCTCCGGGTCGCGCCATCGGCCCAGCGTGTGCGGATGAAGGCCGAGTTCGGCACAGGCAAGCGCGCGGCGCGCACCCGCGGCCATCGCCTCGTCGACAAACTCCGCGATTCTCCGGCAATCGGGAGCAGAGCTCATTTGAGCTTGCCCCCGGATCCCGGACTGGGCCGATATTCACTATGCGGCCATTGCGGCAGTCATGTCGATCCGTGTCTGCTCGGGCGTGCGGTAA
>NZ_VATA01000161.1 GCF_005870025.1 Poseidonocella sp. HB161398 | reverse complement strand
TCCTGTGAATAGGCCACTCGTCATCCTGTCCCGCCCGCCTCGCTGCATAGTTTCAGATCGAAGGACGGTGACAACAACCCTGCACGAGGGGGCCGCCGCGCGCTGGACGTCGTCCGACAGGACACATCGAAGGGGTCGCTGTCGATGAAGCTCCAGAGGGCGGGCTGGGACGAAGCGTTCCTGCGCAGCATTCTCACTGCGCTGCCAGCGGCTTGAGCCAAACGCGATTGCCCTGCCCCGAGAGGACGGTGCTGTTGGATAAATCAGCAGGCGACCGCAGTCCCCCTCTATCAGGATAGTTGTCACCGTCCTTCAATCTGAAACTATGCAGCGAGGCTGTGGTACCCGCTCCAGTCCCGCCAGAGTGCCCGGGGCCATATGCTTCGATGTCCCCAGGATTTCGTTGTGCGCCCCGGCAGCGTTGTTCCGCTTCTCGACCGACCGCGAAAAGACCATCCCAACGGCCACTTGGTGGGCTGAAGCGGCATCCTTCACTCGGGTGCCTATGGCCTTTACACGGGCCCTTTTCAGCGTCGTCAGAGAGCGGGGCCAGCTTACTTCATTCTCCCAATTTTGCGAGTAGCTCCGCGTTTTTTTCTCGCAAACCTACGACTACTTGCCGAAGCTTCTCTGCATTTTTCCGAAGCTTCTCTACTTTTTCGACTTCACGTCCAATTGCCCTCGATATCGAAAGCATCTGATCACTGGAGAAGTTGTATTCGGTCCCCACTGACTCCTCGGGAAACAGTCTGATGCATTCCTCGAAGTCCAATACCGCAGGCCTCTCATCCTCGGGCACGGCAGAAATGTAATCTGGATCAGACAATTCCATTTTCATCCTGTCTAAGAATGCGGAAAGTGACAATGGGTTGACTGGCGGCCACTCTGATGACAAATTGGGGATTTCCTCGCAAAGAGGATTGCTTACAATTTTTGCGGCATATCGTCCTAGGGTAGCGTTTAGCGCACGCTGAAACTCAAGTTCTGCGGTGGTGAGCGACCTGTTTATTCTCTCTGCTGGTGGGGTTGGCAATGTGCCTTCATTCAGCCCTAGCCACTTTTCGGCGACGGCCACTACAGAATCAGCGTGCCGAGTATAGTTGACAACCGTGCACTCACACCCGTGTTGTTTCAGACGTTGTATTGCCCTAATCGTGTGCCGTGGAAATGCGTAATCCGAAAGGCTTTCGCTAAGTGTGCCGGTATACCCACCACGCTTAACGCGCTGCTGATATTGCGATACCGCATGTGGCACAATATCACGCAAAAATAGGAGTGCCTTAATCTTGGCGCCGCTTGACTGCCTTATCAATTCTTCCAAAAAGCCTTCCCTTGAGGCCGCGAGTTCCTGAAAGATGGCCTCGCCTGATATCAAAAGATTCGGAAGCTTCGTAGCTGATCCCGCGGAAATGACCTTATCCAGCGCGCCAGGTCTCGGCCGGTAATTGCCAGATGTAATCTTACCACTATTTGACCTCTCTGCCATCTCATCATCTAGTGGATATGATATCCCATTGGCTGCTAGCTGTTTGCTGCCAAGAGACAACGCTGATTGCAAATAGCTAGAACCTGTTTTTCCGTGCCCGATATGAATGAAGACAGTTTCAAATTTTGGCATTCTGCGCTCCTGTTCTGGCATGCGGATCTAGATTTTCCTAGCCAGTTCACGGCGGGCATGCCAACATTTTGTGTGGTAGACTGGCGCGGCATTGTTGCAGAACTCTTCGAGGTTCGGGGTTCACCTCGGGAATCCGGTAGGTTAATGGCCTTACAGGACGAAGCCTCACACTACACGACTCCAGCGCTCAAGCGTCTCGGGACGACGATTTTCCGCCTTACGATTGGGCCGCCAAGACCTGATCTCAGCCGGTGCCGGAGTCTGCTGGGTGCCTTTGCCCGCGGCCTCCAGAAAGATTGCGACGCGGAGGCCGCGGCCCTGACCGAACCATGGTCGAACGGCCAGACAGAAGGTCAAATCAACCGCCTGAAAATGCTGAAGCGGCAAATGTATGGCCGGGCGGGTGTCGGTACCCTGGCGGCGAGGATGACTGCGATGTCGTAGGCAAAGGCCTGCATCAAAATTGAGCCAGCCCCCCTTTCAGAGCCGATTGACACTCCGGCCGGGCTACGCCCGCCCTCCGGCTCGCACCCGCCGCAACGTCTCATCCTGATTGTCGGGGAATCTCACCCTGTTTGTCGCGCCGCAGATTGCCCGGGAACTGGCGGGCTTCATCTGGGACATCGCCCGCAAGCGGTGGTTTTCAAGGTTGTTGTCACCGGTGTCTATTTTCAGGCTGCGCACTCTCCTGACGCGGCCATGGGACCGCCGCCGACTGCTTCCCTGGGGAGCGCGTCGGCGGTCCCATTGCCTCGCGGCATCTCGTCGGGCCGTTCGGGATTGAGCCAGACCGATCCGATCGGCTTCCAGCAACGCGTGCTGCCTGACCAGCGCTCGGGCCGCGCCGCGCGGGCCAGCTCGTAGACCCGGCTGCGTTTCTCCAGAAGAGACCGCTCCTCGCCGCGATGGCGCTGCTCGGGCGTCACGAAGCGGATCGCGCTGTGGCGGTGCTCGTGGTTGTACCAGGTGACGAAGCCCTGGACCCAGGTCCGCGCGGCCTCGATGCTGGCAAAGCCGCGCGGCGGCCAGCCGGGGCGGTACTTGCAGGTGCGGAACAGCGCCTCGGAGAAAGGGTTGTCGTTGGAGACGCGGGGCCGGCTGAATGAGGCCGTGATGCCGAGCCGCTCCATCGTCGCCTTCATCGTCGCGCCTTTCATGGGACTTCCATTATCAGCGTGCAAAACCAGCGGGTTGGCCAGGCATTTCTCCGCCCAGACCGCGCGCTGTAGAAGACCCGCGGCATTCTCCGACGTCTCGCGCTCGTGGACTTCCCAGCCGGTGATCTTGCGGCTCCAGATGTCGGTGATGATGTAGAGGTAGAAGAACTTGCCCGCGACCGGTCCGGGCAGCCAGGTGATATCCCAGGTCCACACCTGGCAGGGTCCCTTGGCCTCGAAGCTGCTCGGCGCTTTTCGACGGACCGGTGCGCGCGCGCGACCGCGGCGATGGTTCTGGCCATGGTCACGCAAGACCCTGTAAAAGCTGGATTCCGACGCGATATAGGTGCCCCCGTCGGCCAGCATGGGCACGATCTGGCTGGGCGGAAGGCTGGCGAACTCGGGCAAGGCGCAGGTGGTGACGATGCGGGCGCGCTCCTCGTCGCTGAGCTTGTTGGCAGGTACCGGCCGGGGCGCCATCGGACGCTTGTCTTCGCGGATGCCGCCCTCCGGGTCACGCCATCGGGCCAGAGTCTGCGGATGCAGGCCGAGCTCGCCGCAGGCGGCAGAACGGCACGCGCCCGCGGCCATCGCCTCGTCGACGAACCCGGCAATCTTCCGGCGATCGGGAGCAGAGGTCATTCGTCCTCTCCGTCCGCAGGGCCCCAGATCGCCGCCGCCTTTTTTCTCAGGACCAGCAGCGCCGCGGCTTCCGCGAGCGCCTTCTCCTTGCGCATCAGCTCGCGCTCGAGCTGCTGGATCCGCTTCCGGTCATCCTTCGTTTCGCGGGCAATCCGCGCCGAAGCTGCGCGGTCCCAGTCATTCGCCATCTCGCAGGCCTCCCGCCAGATCGCGATCTGCTCGGGGAATATCCCGCGGCGGCGGCAGTAGTCGCCCAGCTCCGCCTCGTTCAGCGCCGCCGCCTCGATCACCGCGGCAAGCTTGTCGCCCGACGTCCAGCCTTCGACATGCGCGTCAGCCTCGGGCAGCAGCTTGCCCTTCGCCCGCGCCTCCGCGCGCCACTTGGCGAGCGTTGCCCGCGAGATCCCCTCTTCAACCGCCAGCCGGTTCAAGGGGGTGCTGTTCGGCGGCAGCATCTTCGCGAGAACCGCCGCCTTTCGTTCCTGTGAATAGGCCACTCGTCATCCTGTCCCGCCCGCCTCGCTGCATAGTTTCAGATCGAAGGACGGTGACAACAACCCTGCACGAGGGGGC
>NZ_VATA01000160.1 GCF_005870025.1 Poseidonocella sp. HB161398 | reverse complement strand
GATCCGCGCCAGCAGCGGCCGGCCCAGCTGGTCGCCGCCGAGCCACATCGTCCAGTCCTGCTCGAAGAGGAAGGGCACGGCATTGCGGCCGCGGAGGTTCTGCTTGGACGAGACCGCCTCGAGCAGCATCGGGCCGAAGACGGCGCAGGCGATGACGGCGACGAGGAAGACGGCGGCGCAGGTCGCCATCTTGTCGGCCCACAGGAGCTTGAGGAAGGTGCGGACCGGACCGGGCTCGCCGGGGTCCTTGCGGGTCGCAAGTGCGGCCCTGTGAGTGTCTGACATGGTCATGATCTCAGTACCGGATGCGCGGATCGAGCGCCGCATAGGCGAGGTCGATCAGGATGTTCATGAGGAAGATGGCGAAGGCGGTGACCATGATCGCGGCCAGGACCACCGAGAAGTCGCGCTGCAGGATCGAGTCGATCATCAGCTTGCCGACGCCCGGGAAGCCGAAGATCGTCTCGACCACCACCGCGCCGTTCAGCAGCGCCGCCGCCTGGTCGCCGATCACGGTCAGGACGGGCAGCATGGCGTTGCGCAGCGCATGGACGAAGATCGTCGCGCGCGGCCCCACGCCCTTGGCGCGGGCGGTCTTGACATAGGCCGAGCCGAGCGCGGTGATCATCGAGCCCCGCACCACCTGCAGGATCAGGCCGAAGGGCCGGATGAAGAGCACCGTCACCGGCAGGATCCAGTGCCAGATCGTCCCCGTGCCCGAGGTCGGCAGCCAGCCGAGCCCGACCGAGAAGACCACGATCGCCACGATGGCGACCCAGAAATCCGGAGCCGAGGCGCCGATCAGCGAGAAGAAGGTGGCGATCCGGTCGAAGAGACCGCCGACATTGAAGGCCGCCAGCGAGCCCAGCGTGATCGCCGCGCCCGAGACGATGGCCATGGTGATGAGCGCAAGCTGCAGCGTCCAGCCGAAGGCCTCGACCACCACGTCGAGCGCGGGCCGGGCGCGGCGGATGCTGTCGCCGAAATCCAGCCGGACGAGATCGCCGACATAGTTCATGAACTGCACGATCAGCGGCTGGTCCAGCCCGTGCAGGTGGCGGAAGTTGTCGCGGGCCTCCTGCGAGGCGTCGATCGGCAGGTAGAGATCCGTCGGATCGCCGGTCAGCCGCGACAGGAAGAAGACGGCGACGACGAGCAGGAGCAGCGAGATCGCGCTCGACACTGCGCGCTTGGCCAGGAAACGTTGCATATTGAGCCCTCCGGTCGGGGACGGCGGCATGCAGCCCGCCGCCCCGGTTGGATCACTTGAACCCGATCTGCGACAGCTGCAGCTCGGAATTGGTGGCGATGGTCGGGGTGAAGTCGAGCCGCTCGCTGACGCGGGAGAAGCCCACCATGTGGAACAGCGGCACGTCGAGCGCATGGGCGTTCACGATGCGGAAGGCGTCGCGCCAGGCATCGGCACGGCCCTCGCCGGGCGTTGCCGTCGCCTTGGCGATGGCGGCATCCAGCTCCTTGTCGCAGCTGCCCGAATGCAGCCCGTCGCAGGCGTACTTGAAGTACATCGAGAAAACCGGGTCGCCGCGGCTGTTGTCGTGCATCGCCGCCACCATGGCCGGCGCGTCGCCCGAGGCGAAGGGCTGGGCGTAGTACTTCACCCATTCGCCGACCTCGAGCATCTTGAGATCGACGTTGAAGCCCGCATCCGCGAACATCGCCTGCAGCGCCTCCATCACCTCGGTGACATTGGGGAAGTTGCCCAGCCGGCCGATCAGCTCGATCTCGGCGTCGACGGGCACGCCGTCGGCCTTGGCCTCCTCGAGCAGCGCCTTCGCGCCTTCGGGATCGTAGGGCGGCACCGGCAGCGCCTCGTCGGCGCCGAGCGCGGTCGGCGGGGTGATATGGGTCGCGATCTCGGCATCCTCGGGGATCAGCGTGCCGAGGAAGGCCTCGCGGTCGACCGCCATGTTCAGCGCCTGGCGCACCCGCAGGTCATTGAGCGGCGCGTAGTTGCTGTTGAGGCGCAGATAGGTGGTCTCGGAATTGGGATAGGCGAAGTCGGTCGCCGGGTTGGTCGCGTCGATCTGGTTGATCAGCGGCGAGATATCCGCCTCGCCGGTCTGCACCATCGCCGCGCGCACGGCATCGTCGGTGCGGAACAGATAGGTCGCCTTGGTCACCGCCGGGGTCTCGCCCCAGTAGCCGTCGCGGCGCGTCAGGGTGATGTTCTGGCCGACATTGTATTCGGTCAGAACATAGGGGCCGGTGCCGACCGGATCGCGGGTGAACTCCATCGGCGTCTCGGCCGGGGACATGGTCATGGTCGACATCAGCAGGGGCAGGATCGGCTGCGCCGGGTCGGAGGAAATGTCGATCGTGTAGTCGTCGACCACCGTGGCGGTGATGGTCACGCCGCCGAAATACTTGGCGCCGATCTCGCAGGTCAGCTGGTCGGAGAGGGTCCGGTCGATCGAGTGCTTGACGTCCTCCGCGGTGAAGGCGGTGCCGTCGGAGAAGGTCACGCCCTCGCGCAGATGGAAGCGCCAGGTGGCGTCGTCGGTCTCTTCCCAGGAGGTGGCCAGGCGCGGCATCAGCGACCCGTCCTTGGGGTCGAGCTCGGTCAGGGTCTCGGCAATGTTCTGCAGGAGCACCCGGCCGATATTCGACTGCGAGGACATGCAGGGCTCCAGCGTCTCCAGCTCTTCGTTGAGCACGATCGTGACATCCGTATCGGCAGCGAAAGCCGGGGCCACGAGACACGCCAAGGCAGCCCCGCAAAGCAGGGTCGTACGGTAGTTCATTGGTTTTCCTCCCAAAAAGCGGCGGCCCTCGGTCGAGCGCCTGCCGCGTGCGCATGGTCTCTGCGATAGGCCCGCTCTTGGCGTCTCCCGCGCCGTCCTCTCCCGGGCCTATACTGATCTTAGGATCTTGTTACCGTCAGTCTATCTGATTCTGATGCACGATGATCCAATCTCGCTATCATTAGTGCGACCAGACGTATCATTGCCCGGCCAGGCCGGGCATTCCCGGGGAGGAGACCCGATTGGCCGGCCAGACGATGGAACTGAACCAGCTGCGCTACTTCGTGGCGGTCGCCGAAGAGCTTAATTTCCGCCGCGCGGCGAAGCGGCTGAACATGACCCAGCCGCCGCTTTCGCGCCATATCGCGCTGCTCGAGCACACGCTCGGGACGCCGCTTTTCGACCGCACCAACCGCTCGGTCCGGCTGACCGCGGCGGGCAAGCGGCTGCTGGTCGACGCCACCGACATCCTCACCCGCACCGAAAGCGCGATGCTCGCGGCGCAGCAGGCGGCGCGCGGCAAGGCCGGGGCGGTGGAGCTGGGATTCGTCCCCTCCTCCTGCGTCGAGGTGGTGCCGCGCATCGCCCGCCGGCTGCGCGACGAGATGCCGGAGGTGATCCTGACGCTGCGCGAGGTGATGACGGTGGAGGCGATCGAGGCGCTCGGCGCGGGCAGCCTGGATTTCGGCATCATCCGGCTGCATCCGCAATCGCTGGGCCTGCCGATCGAGAAGCTCTGGAGCGAGCCCTTCCTGATGGCCGCGCCCCGGGGCCATCCCCTGCTGGAGCAGGACGAGATTAGCATCAGCGACCTGAACGGCATTGATTTCGTGGGATATTCCAGCGAGCGCGGCGGCTTCCTGCGGGAGGTCGTGCAGGGCTATCTGAAGGCCCATGGCGTGACCCCGAACGAGGTCTTCGCGGTGGCGCAGAGGCACACGGTCGTATCGCTGGTCAACGAGAATTTCGGCGTGGCGCTGGTACCGCGCAGCAGCGCGCTGATCGGGCTGCCGAATGTCGAATTCCGCGATATCGGCCTGCCCGCGGCGGAGCTGCATTCCGATCTCTACCTGGCGATGCGGCCGAAGGAGCCGGAGCCCCTGGTGGCGGCGGTGGCGGAGATCATCCGGGCCGAGTTCCGCGGCGAGACCCTGCCGGTCGCGCCCGGGTGAGGAGGAGGCCCCGGCTTTCGCCGGGGCGGGTCTGTCAGCGGTTGTTTGCCTTGCGCCAGGCCTCGAAGAGGGGCAGGTACTTCTCTTCGTTGACGCG
>NZ_VATA01000016.1 GCF_005870025.1 Poseidonocella sp. HB161398 | reverse complement strand
GGACCTGCCGGACGAGCTTCCGGCTGCGGCCGGTCTGGCGCATGATCTGCCGGTCAGGCCATGCCAGCATCGGAGAGTTGCCGGATCATCTGGCTGGTCTGCTGGCGCCGCAGAAAGCCCTCGTATTGCAGTTTTTCCGCGGCGGTCAGCATCTTGGGCGCCAATGTCGTGGCGCCGACCGCCTTGCGGATCGCGGGCATGCTCTTCTTCACAGCCAGAAGGAAGGCTTCGCTCGCCTGCTGCGGGACTTTCGCGGCCGCACTGCGGCCGTCCGCCATGGCCTCGGACCAATGGCGGCATCATGGCGAACTCCCTGCGCAGTCCAGCAGGTGCCAGCGGTCTGCAACCCGTTGTCCGGCAGCGGTTTGCGCGCAAACCGCGAGAGGATGGACTGCATCCGGCAAGGCCCGCGCCACCGCGCCTGCATAGCCGCCATTGCGGTCGCGGGCGACGATCCCGATGCCGGGGTGATCCTTCAGCCAGGCTTCGACCGTTGCCGGTTCGCGGTCAGGCAGAAGGTCAATGACCCGGTGCCGTTCGAGGTCGCAAATCAGCGTTCCGTAGCGCTGCCCCTTCCGCCAGGCCCAGTCATCGATCCCGATCACCCGCGGTTCCGTCATGTCCACGGCACTAACGGCCGGGAGGCTGCGCAGGAAGGTGTCCTTGCTGACGCAAAGCAGGAGCCGCCGCCCGAGCGCCTGGGCAGGACGGCCGCCCAATGCCAGCGCGAGATGGCGGACCAGGCTCTGCATCCGCGTGGTCCGCCGCCCCCAGGGCCGGGCAGCTTCGGGCCGAAGCCGTTCGGAGAAGATCGCCTGCCGGCACCTGCGCGACATGCACCGGAACCGCCTGACGGCAACCAGCAGCCGGACCTGACACCCATGGGCGGGCAAGTCGGCGAGATGACGGAGGTAGTGACTGTGAACGTGCCGCGACCGTCTCCCGCAGCAGGGGCAGCTGGCCGCAGAAGCGGTCGAGCGGGCGCTGATCTCAATCGCACCGTTACGGGTGCAGACATTTTCAACGACCAGGCCCACCGGGAGCAGCGCCTTCATGTTAAGACGTGCCATCGCATTTATCCTTCTGGACTTACGTCAGAAAAGATAGGCGCCGCGCGTGCGCGGCCTGCATCAAAATTGAGTCAGAGCCAATTTTCGGTGCCGATTGACAGCGGGCGGTGTTCCGGATGGGACCCCCGGGGTTGCCGGCTACCCCTAGATGGCCCGCAGGGCCATGAGCCTGCGGATGCGCGCATGCCCCGCAAAGTGGCGCTGGTTAAGCAGATGCCGCGTCGCCCGTCCGGCGCGGACCGTTTACCGGCGGCTCTCGCGGAACCACGGCTTTTCGTGGCAATCCAGCTAGTCGCCGGTTGCGGCCATGTATTCAGCGCCAGTCTTCAGCACGATGGCCGCGCGCTCCGAGGAAAGGCGGCGCAGCTGCCCCGGGTTCCGATCGGTGGCGCCATTCGCAAGCATTCCGCTCCGGACCGGGCGTTCCGGCAGCTCGTCCGACATGGGGCCGTCATCCCGCCTGCCCTTCGCCATCACGTCCGGGGCCGATCGTTCCGCTCCTCCCGGGGGGCACATGCCGCGTCGTATTCCGTCGCGTTTCTCAGCCGAGCCATCTGGCCGCCAGGGGTCGAGACTCATGGCGAACGCCAGGAGGGGCCTCGCCATGCGGTGCGCCAGGGCGATCGCGGCCTGCGTCGCCGTCTTCCGCTGGGAGCCATCACCGGCAGCCGCCATCAGGCTGGCCATGATGGCGCCCCTCGCTCGGTGACAGGGCCGCCGCCGCAGATGACGGCTCCCCTTTCCCGGGTGTCTTTCCAAGCACCTCCCCGCCTCCTCCAGAATGCGGTTGCGGTGTCAGCCCCGTCCAGGCCGGCATGTCGGGCGGCAATCGTGTCTCTCGCCCCTCCGCAGCCCGTGGACTCCCAGCCGGCTAGTCCCGGTCGACGTACAGCGCCGATGACCGGCAATGTGGGATGCCCGGGTTCGCTCATCTCTCGCCTCCGCCCCATGCTCATTGACCAGAGGCGTTCTCCGGGGACTCGCGTTCCGCCAAAAGCTGGCTCATCCTGTCATGCCATCGCTCAGGCCGGTGGCGCGGTCGGGCTCGCTCTCGATCTCGGCTTCCTCCTCTTTGTCTTTCGCTTCCGTCTTGGCCGGGGAAATTCCGGTCAGCCCGTCCATGGCCCGGCGTTTCCAAGTGCTGATCACCCTCCGACATGCCCTGTGTCCTGTCGCGAGCTCGGCGACCATCATCTCGCGGCTGTTCGCCTCCGGAGCCCCTCTCGCCTTGAACGCGGCACTGCCATTCTTCCGTTTGCCAGCCACGCTGCCCGTCCTCGCACTCGCTGGCGGCAAGCCTGGCCGGGTGTCCGGCGTTCAGGGACCAGCCCAAGGGAGGTGGTCACGGGATTTCGGACCAGGTGTCAGCTGCAGCCGCGGACGAAGACTGACCCGAGATGGCGAAACGGAAACGCCATTCAGCGGAGTTCAGAGCGAAGGTGGTCCTCGAGGCGATCCGCGAAGACCTGGCGACGGCCGGGCTGGGCGGGAAGCACGATATCCAACCCGCCATGATCAGCGGCTGGAAACGGACGGCGATTGAGAACATGGCGCCGGCCTTTGGCGCATAGGCGACGGCCGAGCCGGTATCGTCGGCCGCAGATGTCGAGAAGCTGCACGCAGGATCGGCCAGCTGGCGATCGAGCGGGATGCTCCGCAGCGCTTTCGCGGCCCCGCAGAAGCCATGGTCACTTCGATGTCCGAGGCCTCCAGTCTCGTCACCGTCACCGAAGGCAGAAAGCGGTGATCAAGGATCATCCCGGTCCCAGCGCAGCGCGGCGGTGAAGCCTGCTGTCCCTGGTGCGCTCGAGCCTCTGCTGCCAGCCGCGCGGCGAAAGCGCCGAGAAGCTGGCCTTCACGGCGGTCATCGACCGCCAGCTCCCGGAAACGCCCTGGCACGGATCGCACCAGCTGGTCCGGCATATGCAGCGCGAAGGGCACAGTTGCGGGCGTCATCGCGTGCCCCGGCTGGTGCCGATCCGGCGCCCGGCAGGGCATTGCGCAGCAATGTCCCGAAACGGGCTCAGGACCAGCAGTTAGCACCCTGAGCACAAGAACTATCCGTATTATCTGAAGGACTTGCCCATCATCCGGCCGAACCAGGTCTGGCGTGCCGGCATCTCCCCCGGACCGGGGGCGCTCGATGCCTTACTCCCGATACGTCGCAGATTTCTCTGCCTCGTGGCCACCCGGGGCGGGGATAGCCGGAAGGTGCCGGGCTGGCGGCTGTCGAACTCGATGGACGCGGCGTTCTGCGTCGAGGCGCTCAAGGAAGCGCTGGCAGAATACGGCACGCCGAAGCTGTGCAACACGCCTTCCCGGGATAGGTCCTTCGGAAATGCCCTGCCGGCAGCGGATCAAGGAACCCAGTACACCAGCACCGGCTTCTCCGATGTTCTGCATGCCGCGTGGGTGAAGGCCTCGATGGACGGGCGCGTGCGCTGGGTCGGCAACGTTCGGACCGCTCACTCGGACCGATGGCGTCCGGGTCCTCACTGATCGAGCGTCAAGTCGGTCCCTGAAATGCGAATGCGTCTCCCTGAACGCCTTACAGAAAGGCTCGAAGACCCGGGGCGGGATCGCCGCCTGGATCAGCCATGGCAACGAGAGGCGCCTGCACTCATTGCATGGACAGCCGACGCCGGACGAAGTCCATGGCAGCCGGGCCCCGAAGCTGAAGATCGCCGCCGGACATGAAACCCATGCGATAGCTTGGCCCGGCGGCAAACTGGTCGGAAAGCCGCGACCACCTTTCTGCAGGCGGTCGGCGAACTGAAGCTCCGGAAATGCCGGGGCTGGCTGGCGCGCGGGGCTCAAGACCGTCGTGCCGAAAGATGCAACCCGCAGGAAATGGCCATCACGGTCCACCTCGTCCGCCAACGGAAACGGACTGGCATAGCCGCGACCTCAGACCCCGCGCACGGCAAGCGCGGATTTCGCGAGCGCAAAGTCTGGACGGCTCCGCCCGCTCAGCCCTGCCCGGCCAGGATCTGCGACCAGATCGCGGTCTCGTCATAGAGCGTCCATTCCCGGCGGATGCCCTTCGGGCCGAACTCCGCATGGGTCAGGCCGAGCACGTAGACCATCGCCTGGCTTGGCGCGCCGAAGCTGCCCCAGCCGGAATGGCGCCCCCAGAGCGACCAGCGAAGCGAAGCGCGCGGCGGCATCTGCGCATCGCGGCGCCCGGCCGCGTGATGCACCGTCAGCACGGCATCGGGAAAGGCGGCGCGCAGCGGCAGCCAGAAGCGGTCGGCATCCTGCGGCCCGTGCCCCGCCACCCCGCCGGGATAGGCCAGGGCGCAGCCCGGGTCGTAGCACTGCTCCACCGCCGAGAAGTCCGCCCCCATCAGCCGGTCGAGCACATCGCCAAGCTGCGCCGCGATCTCGTCCTTCGCGACCGGCAGCTGCGCCGGATCGGGCGGGTCGGCCGAGGGGTCGAGCGGGGCATCGACCGGTCCCTCGGCCAGGATCGCCTGCATCCAGTCCTTCGGGCTCTGCCCGAGCTGGCGCAGGATGCCGCCAGTATCGGTGATCACCCATTCCTCGGCAATCCGGCCCTCGGCCACGCGGCGGTCAGCCATGCTGCGCCAGCTGAGCGTCCGGCCGCTGGCGGCACCGAACATGCCGCTGCCCGAATGGGTCGCGCGCGAGACCATGCGCTGGCTGGCGAGGATGCCCCGCCCCGCGCCGAGGCCGCGGCAGATCACGTCCTCCGTCAGGATCTCGCGGTCGGGAAATTCGCTGGCCGTGGCCATGACTTCGCGCTGCGCCGGGCCGTCGCCGGCGACCAGGCCCGCCGGGCTGCGCCGGACCACCTCGGCGCAGTAGAAGTCGCGGACCGCGCCGCTGCGCCCGCGGCGGTCCCAGATCTCCTCTGTCGCGGCCCGCACCAGATCCGGCACATCCTCCAGCCGGTCGTCCATTCGCTGCATTCTGCCCTCCCCGGGCTCCGGCGACCGGAAGACCAGCCGCGGCTTTGCCAAAGTCATTGCCGTCCCGCCCCTGCGCTCACAGCCATTCCTTCTGGCCGGTCAGCTCCAGCATCCGGCCGAGCACGTCGACGCCGAGCTGGTGGTAGACGTCGAGCAGATCGACCAGCGTCCAGCCCTCGCGGATCAGCCCGTTCTCGATCCGCCAGAAATCCAGCGAGCGCATGGTCAGCTGCTTCTCCATCGGCGGGATGCCGAGCCAGCCGTCGCGGCTGAGCGTCATCTTCCAGCCCGGCCAGCCGGTATAGCCGACATAGTTGCCGTCGCCGAAGATATGCGCGGTCTTCAGGTTCTTCTCGCGGTCGGGCATCGCGTTCAGGAAGGGCCGCTGGTGGCTGCGCCGGAGCCCGTCGAGATTGCGGGTCGTGCCGATCCCGGCCGGACCGTACCAGTTGCAGCGCGGATGCCAGTAGGCCTCCTGCTGGACCGGGGGACCGCCGCCGGCATCGAAATTCTCCAGATGGTGCAGCATGTCCGCGACCAGCGACAGCGATTTCGCGCTGTCGCCCCGGGGCGAGAGCCCGTCAAGCGTCGCAGGCGGCGGCACGGTCCATTCGCGCGCCAGCGATGGCGCCAGCGGCCAGCAATTGGCCTGCTTCATCAGGTCGGCAATGTCCCAGAGCGCCTGCACCTCGACCACCCGCCCCTCCTTGAAGCGGTAGAATTCGTGGAAGCGCATCGTCGCGATCCTGCCGGAGGCGGGGATCGACATCCAGGGGCGCCGGAACGTCCCCAGGTAGTAGCCCGCGCAGCCGACCCAGCACTGCCCGGCCTCGCTTTCGCCGGCGATCACGATGAAATCGCGCCGCTCCATGTCCGGGAAGCACTGCGCCATCGGCAGGATCGCGGCCTCCAGCATGGCGCTCTGCCCCGAGAGGCGGTTGAACGGGTGGGACATGTGGACCGGCGCGCCGGGCGCGAAGAGCTCTGCCGCGACATCGCGGGCGCGGCTCTTGTCGAAATCGTAGAGCGCTGCGCGGAACCGCGCCAGCGCCGCCTTGTTCTCGGCATGAATGTCCATCGGCAGGTATCCCGGTTCCGGAAGCGGCAAGACTCGCATCGGGCCAGAGCCTGCACCCGCGACCCCTTCCAATCGGTAAAGCCGCGCGAAACCGCGATGGCGCGGCTAGCCGTCCCCGGGCAGCCGTTCCAGCGCCCAGCGGGCCGCCTCGGCGACAGTGCCGTCCTCGTGCCGGGCCAGCCGCTCGGCCGACGGACGCAGCGCGGGATCGCCGGAATTGCCGATCGCATAGGCCACGTTGCGCAGGAAGCGCGCCACGCCGATCCGCTTCACCGCCGAGCCGGCGAAGCGCGCGCGGAAGGCGGCATCGTCCAGCAGGGCAAGCTCGGCGAGCTCCGGCGGCTCGGGATCGGCCGCGAGATAGCGCAGCTCGCGCGCCTCGGCCGCGAACTTGTTCCAAGGGCAGACCGCCAGACAGTCGTCGCAGCCATAGATGCGGTTGCCGAGCCCTTCGCGCAGCGCCGGATCGACCGGTCCCCTGTGCTCGATCGTCAGGTAGGAGATGCAGCGCCGCGCATCGAGCTGGAAGGGCCCCGGGAAGGCGCTGGTCGGGCAGGCATCGAGGCAGCGGCGGCAGGAGCCGCAGCGCTCTTCGCCGGGCGCGTCGGCGGGCAGCTCGAGCGTGGTGAAGATCGCGCCGAGGAAGACCCAGTTGCCGATCTCGCGGCCGAGCAGGTTGGTGTGCTTGCCCTGCCAGCCCAGCCCGGCGGCGGCGGCCAGGGGCTTCTCCATCACCGGGGCGGTGTCCACGAAGACCTTGATCTCGGTGCCCGCTGCCTGCTCGATCAGCCAGCGGCCGACGCGCTTCAGCCGCTTCTTGACCAGGTCGTGATAGTCCTTGCCGTGGGCGTAGACGCTGATCGCGCCGCGGTCGGGGCGGCGCGTCGCGGCCAGCGGATCATGGCGGGGGGCGTAGCTTTCGGCGAGCATGATCACCGAGCGCGCCTCGGGCCAGAGTGCGGCCGGATCGCCGCGCCAATGGGTGCGTTCCGCCATCCAGCCCATCTGGCCGTGGCGTCCGTCTCCTAGGAACGCCGCCAGCCGCTCCGCGAGGCCCGGCACCGCATCGGGACGGCAGATGCCCATCGCGGTGAATCCCGCCGCCTCCGCCTCGGCGCGGAGCCTGGCCTTCAGCTCGGCTCGGTCCATGGTCCTCTCCGTCGCGCGGGCCCCGGGCACCCGCCCGGCCAGCCTAGCTCAGAAATCCAGGTCGGCGTAATGCGCAGGCGGGATGAAGCCCGCGACCTGGTCGGCCAGGAGCCCGCGGAAGGCCGGGCGGCTCTTGATCTTGGCGTACCAGTCCTTGACCCCGGCGCTGCGGTGCCAGTCGACATCCGACGTGTAGTCGAGGCAGCTCAGATGCGCGGCGGCGGCGAAATCCGCGAGCGTCATCACGTCGCCCGCCAGCCAGCGCCGCTGGTCGAGAAGCTGGGCCATGTAGTCGAGATGGAACTTGATCCCCTGCAGCCCCTGCTTGACCGCGCGGCTGTCCGGGTAGCCCGACTTGGTGATCTTCTTGTTCACCCGCTCGTAGAGCACGTTGACCGTCACCTGGCGGAAGAACGTGTCGTCGAACCAGCCGACCAGGCGGCGCACCTCGGCGCGCTCCTTGGCGTTCTGCGGCATCAGCGCCGGGGTCGGGTAGGTCTCCTCGAGATACTCGCAGATCGCGGCGCTCTCGCTGAGGAGCATGCCGTCGATGCGGATCACCGGCACCTTGCCCGCCGGGTTGCGGCGCAGGAAATCCGGGTCGCGCTCCCAGTAGCGCTCCTCCACCAGATCGACCTCCAGCCGCTTCTCCGCGAGAACCAGCCGGACCTTCCGGCAGAAGGGAGACAGGGGGACATGGTAGAGCTTGATCATGAAGACGCGCCTCTGGTTGCCAATGCCTCCCTCTTGCCGCGGCTTCCGGTCGATGTCCATGGGCCGCCGCAGCTTTGGCCGCTGCGGGCGGCGCGCGGCCGGTCAGGTTTCCGGGACCTGCGCCAGGAAGCGCTCGATCGTCTGGCAGATGAGGATATCCGGCTTGAAGCTCTCAACCAGGTCCCAGTCGACATCGGCCGCCCACTGGAAGCGGGTCTCGGCGAAGACCCGTGCGGCCCAGTAGGAGAGCTGTGTCGAGTTCTCGCCGGTGGCGAAGAAGGAATTGCCGAAGACCAGCACTCGCCGCTTGTCCGGCGCCTCCGGGCAGCGCCAGTGCATCGACCGGCCGACATAGCCGTAGCGCGGCGCGCTGGAGGCGATCAGCTCGGGCTCGACCGGCACGCCCCCATCGACCGCGACCGCCGCATCCGCCAGGTAGACGACCTCCTCGTACTGTCCGGAAAAGCGGCCGCCGAGATCGGATTCCAGCGAGGCCGGGCGCAGCGGCAGCTGCGGGCGCAGCGGGAACTGCGTCCGCGTCAGCAGCCGGTAGAACCGCGCCATCGCATTGACCGCCCCCGCCGTGGTCAGATGCGTGTCCTTGCGGCGGAAGGCGGCTTCGGGGCTCATCATGTGGAGGAACCCCGGCATCCAGTCGACGAAGACATAGCCCGCCTCGTGGACCGACAGCTGCGCGGCCGTCTGGCTGTAGAGCGGCGTCGGCACCTGGTCCCGCTCGGGATCGAAGACGGAGGCCACGGAGTTCTTCTCGGGCATCAGCGCCTGGACCAGCGTCACGCCCAGCTCGCGCGCCTTCTGCCGCCGCCGTGCCACCAGCTCGCCCCAGGCGGCGGCCTCGGGGATCTCCTCGCGCGCGTCGCGGTAGAGCGCGTCCAGCTCGTTGCTGCCGGCATGCAGCAGCAGCATGCCGTCCCGCCCGACCCGTGCCGCGGAATCCGAGGAGATCGTGCCGATCGCCGGGATCGCGCCGGTGCCCTCGTCCGGCTGCACTGCGCTCAGGCCGATCTTCGCGCGTTCCTGCAGGGTGAGGCGGCCGAGCGCGATCTCGACGTCATCCGGGCGCAGCGCCTTCACCAGCGCGGTCAGCGCGACCGGCGGCCAGATCGGCACCCGCAGGGCCCCTTCCCCGGTCTCCACCAGCACCTGGCTGGTGCCGTCGAAAACCGACGAGGTCTCCACCGTGTCGGGCAGCCGGATGCGCAGCCCGGTGCAGGTGTTCCTCATGTTCTCGGGAAACGGCCGGTCCCAGATCTCGGCCGTCGCAACCTGGACGCCGTCCCGCCACAGACCCACCTGCGACACCGGGTGGTCCCGCACCCAGCCGGTCAGCAGATTGCCGTCGATATTGTCAATTACGCCTGCAACACTGGACATCAACGTCTTCCCGCACTTCAATATCTTCGCAGGGCCGCCTGCCCGTACCGCCGCAGCCCCCGGTCTTCGCCACGGCCAGACTAGCCATTCGCGGAAACGCTGCAATGTGAATAAATACCGACATGCCAACCACCGGGCGGCGGCCTATTCCTCGAAGCACGACGCCCGCCCGTCGCGCTGGATGGTCGCGGCGCCGTCGCGGATCTGCGCGGCGCGGCGGCGCACGAAGGAACTGGGCTGGTCGGCCGAGCGGCTCTTCGGGTCGGGCAGGATCGCCGACAGCCGCGCGGCCTGCACCGGCCCCAAATCCGCCGCGTCGAGCCCGAAATAGTGCTGCGACGCCGCCTGGATGCCGAAGATCCCTTCGCCAAATTCGATGACATTTAGATAAACTTCGAGGATCCGCCGCTTCGACCAGGTCAGCTCGATGACCGGGGTCAGAAGCGCCTCGAGCGCCTTGCGCGGCCAGCTCCGCCCCTGCCAGAGAAACACGTTCTTGACCGTCTGCTGCGAAATGGTCGAGCCGCCGCGCTGCGCCCCTCCGGCGATCGCCGTGCGCAGGGCGGCAATGTCGAAGCCCCAGTGCTCGCAGTAATTGGCATCCTCCGCGGCCACGACCGAGCGCAGCATCACCGGGCTAATGTACTGGACGGGAACCCATTCCTGCTCGATTCCGCCCAGCCGACGGCTCTCGGAAAGCTGGTAGGGCGTCACCGGCACGGGCAGCACGGAGAAGCTCGCGATCAGCAGAGCCAGCAGTCCGAGAATCACCAGGATGCCACGGACCAGCCAGCGGCGCAGCGGAATCCGCCATGCGCGCCGCGGCGCTTTCTTCGCCGTTTTCGCTGTCTTCTTTGCTGCCTTGCGCCCCATAACTGGCAGAAAACATGCTGACTCCGGGCGGTCAAGACGCAGGCTGACGCGGGCAGCGAGGTTAATTCCGGCTGAAGTCCATAAAGCTCTAACGAATTTGAACGAAAGACGAACTGGACGGCGCTCCTAAGTCATTCTTTAATACTTCAGCGCAGAAAATTACGTTGACGGCGCATCCCGTGCCAGACCCAGAGGAGTAGGCGGCCATGTATATCGCACCGGTCTCCGCGGTAAGCCCCTCCGGCGACCAAGCCGCGGCATATTTCATAACCTTCGACCAGGCGGTAGACGCCTGGCTTCTGCATTGGAAAGGACAGGGCCAGCAGGAAATCGCGGTCCAGCTGGGCACGAATGCCCTGCGCGTCGACGCCGTTCTGAACGAACGGCAGCATGTCGGCTCCCGCCAGAAGGCCCAGCAGATCATCCATACCTGAGACCGGCCCCGCGCCAGGTCCCAGTCCGTCCGCCCGTCCCCCGCCCGGCGCCGTCCACGGCCGCCGGGACCAGGCCTGCCCTCCCCCGCAGGCCGGGCCGGAACGGAAAACAGCCGCCCCGAAGGGCGGCTGCTGCATTTTCCGGATAAGGCTCGGGGATCACTCCGCCGGGATGGCGGTGTCCTCGGCGCTCAGCGGCACCGGCAGATGGCGCAGCATCTCCTTCGGGCAGACCTGGACGAACTTGCCCTTCTCGGTCTCCCAGTGCTGCAGGATCTCGCCGGCGCGGCGGCTCTTGGTCTCGGCATAGTGCATCTCGACCAGGCCCTTCAGCTGGGCTTCCCAATGCTCCATCGTCACCGGGCAGGTCACCAGCGTCTCCATGTTCATCAGCGCCTGGGTCGTGCCGTCGGCGTCATAGAGATAGGCCATCCCGCCGGTCATGCCCGCCCCGAAGTTCGGGCCGATCGAGCCGAGGATCACCGCGACGCCGCCGGTCATGTACTCGCAGCCGTTGGAGCCGCAGCCCTCGATCACCACCTTGGCGCCGGAGTTGCGGACCGCGAAGCGCTCGCCCGCGCGGCCGGCCGCGAAGAGGAAGCCGTCGGTCGCGCCGTAGAGCACCGTGTTGCCGATGATCGTGTTCTCGGCCGCGTTCAGCGGGCTTTCCATCGGCGGGTGCACGACGACCGTGCCGCCCGAAAGGCCCTTGCCGACATAGTCGTTGGCATCGCCCGCGACTTCCAGCTTCAGCCCCGGAGCCGCGAAGGCGCCGAGCGACTGGCCTGCCGAGCCCTTCAGCTTGACCGTCAGGTGATCCGACTGCAGCGCGTTGCGCATGCCGAATTTCTGCACGATCAGCGACGAGGTCCGCGTGCCGATGGTCCGCAGCGTGTTCTGCACTGCGTAGCTCAGCTGCATCTTCTCGCCTTCCTTGAAGAAGCGCGCGGCGTCGCGCTCGATCTCGGCGTCCAGCGTGTCGGGAACCGCGTTGCGCTCCTTCAGCCGGTCGTACTTGGCGCCCTTCATCCCGTCCACGGTCAAGAGGAGCGGGTTCAGGTCGAGATCGTCGAGATGCGCGGAGCCCCGGCTGACCTGGCTCAGCAGGTCGGCGCGGCCGATGATCTGGTCGATGGAACGGGCGCCCATCGAGGCCAGGAT
The DNA here is from genome assembly GCF_005870025.1 of Poseidonocella sp. HB161398. Lineage (GTDB taxonomy): Bacteria > Pseudomonadota > Alphaproteobacteria > Rhodobacterales > Rhodobacteraceae > Mangrovicoccus. Next base: position 126,840 of record NZ_VATA01000016.1, on the reverse strand, counting down.
CTCGCGGACTTCCTCGGCATAGAAGGTGATGAGGTTGACCACCTTGTCGGCATTGCCGGTGAACTTGGCGCGCAGGTCGTCACGCTGGGTGCAGACCCCCACCGGGCAGGTGTTGGACTGGCACTGGCGCACCATGATGCAGCCCATCGCGATCAGCGCCGCGGTGCCGATGCCGAATTCCTCGGCCCCCATCAGCGCGGCGATGACGATGTCGCGACCGGTGCGGAGACCGCCATCGGTGCGCAGCGTCACCGACTTGCGGAGGTTGTTCATCGACAGGACCTGATGCGCCTCGGTGAGGCCCATCTCCCACGGCAGGCCCGCATACTTGATCGAGGTCGCCGGAGACGCCCCGGTGCCGCCATTGTGGCCCGAGATCAGGATGATGTCCGCCTTCGCCTTGGCCACGCCCGCCGCGATCGTGCCGACGCCCGAGGAGGCGACCAGCTTCACCGTCACCTTGCAGCGCGGGTTGATCTGCTTCAGGTCGTAGATCAGCTGCGCCAGATCCTCGATCGAGTAGATGTCATGGTGCGGCGGCGGCGAGATCAGCGTGACGCCCTTGGTGGAGTGGCGCAGCCGCGCGATCAGGTCGGTGACCTTCATGCCCGGAAGCTGGCCGCCCTCGCCGGGCTTCGCGCCCTGGGCCACCTTGATCTCGAGTTCCTCGCACTGGTTCAGGTACTCGGCGGTGACGCCGAAGCGGCCCGATGCCACCTGCTTGATCTTCGCCGAGGGGTTGTCGCCATTCGGCTCCGGCATGAAGTGCGCCGGGTCCTCGCCGCCCTCGCCCGAGTCGGACTTGGCGCCGATGCGGTTCATCGCGACGTTCAGCGTCTTGTGCGCCTCGGGGCTCAGCGCGCCCAGCGACATGCCCGGCGTGACGAAGCGCTTGCGGATCGAGGTGATGGATTCCACCTCTTCGATCGCGACCGGCTTGCCCAGCGGCTTGATGTCCAGCAGATCCCGCAGGTGGATCGGCGGGTTCGCCCGCATCTTGGCCGAGTAGCGCTTCCACATCTCGTAGGACGCGTTGGAGCAGGCCGCCTGCAGCATGTGCATGGAGGTCGCTTCCCAGGCATGGGTCTCGCCCGACTTGCGCGCCTTGTAGAAGCCGCCGACCGGCAGGACATTGGTCTCGGGGCCCCAGCCCTTCTCGTGGACCGCTTCCAGCTTGTGCTGGATGCCGTGCACGCCGATGCCGGAGATCCGCGAGGGCATGCCGGGGAAGTACTCGTGCACCATGGCGCGCGAGAGCCCGACCGCCTCGAAGTTCAGGCCGCCGCGGTAGGAGGAGATGACCGAGATGCCCATCTTGGCCATGATCTTCAGCAGGCCCTGGTCGATCGCGTGGCGGAAGTTCGCCATCGCCTCGGTCAGGGACATGTCGAGCAGGCCGCGCTCGATCCGGTCGGCCAGGCTGTCCTCGGCCAGGTACGGGTTCACGATCGTCGCGCCCGAGCCGATCAGCACCGCGAAATAGTGCGGGTCGATGCATTCCGCCGAGCGGACGCAGAGCGAGCAGAAGGTCCGCAGCCCTTCGCGCGTCAGCCAGCTATGCACCGCCGAGGTGGCCAGGATCATCGGCATGGCGACCCGGTCCGGCCCCTGCATGTGGTCGGTCAGGATGATATGGCCCGCGCCCGAGCGCACGGCCTCTTCCGCCTCGTCGCGGATCCGCTGCAGCCCGTCGCGCAGCGCCTCCTGGCCCTCGCCCACGGCGAAGGTGCAGTCGATCTCGACCATCGGCGCGTTGAAGTGCTTCTCCAGCTCCTTCATCTGCGCATTGCCGACGAAGGGCGTGTCGAGCGTGATGATCTCGGTCTGCGAGCTGTCCTCGTCGAGCACGTTCTTGAGGTTGCCGAAGCGCGTCTTCAGGCTCATCACGCGGTATTCGCGCAGGGAGTCGATCGGCGGGTTCGTCACCTGCGAGAAGTTCTGCCGGAAGAAGTGGCTGAGCGGACGGTACTTGGTCGAGAGCACGGCAGAGGGCGTGTCGTCGCCCATCGAGGCCAGCGCCTCCTTGCCGTCCTCGGCCATCGGCGCGAGCACCTGCTCGAGCTCTTCCATCGTGTACCCGGCCGCGATCTGGCGCTTGCGCAGCTCGGCGCCGGCATAGCCCGCCACCTCGGGAAGGCCGATCATGGTCTCCTCGAGATTGTTGATCTTGCCGACCCATTCGCCGAAAGGCTGCGCGGCCGCCAGCATGTCCTTGATGGTGCGGTCGTGGTAGAGGATGCCGTCCTTCATGTCGACGGCGATCATCTGGCCCGGGCCGAGCGCGCCCTTCTCCTGCACGGAGGATTCATCCGTCGGCACCATGCCCACTTCGGAGCCCGCGATCAGCAGGCCGTCGCCGGTCACGACATAGCGCATCGGGCGCAGGCCGTTGCGGTCGAGACCGCCGCAGACCCAGCGGCCGTCGGTCATGGCCAGCGCCGCGGGACCGTCCCAGGGCTCCATCACCGAGTTGCAGTAGCTGTACATGTCGCGCCAGGCCTCGGGCAGCTCGATCGCCTGCTGCGACCAGCTTTCGGGGACCAGCATGGTCTTGGCCATCGGCGCGGAGCGGCCGGCGCGGACCAGCACCTCGAAGACGGAGTCGAGCGCGGCGGAGTCGGAGGCCGAGGCCGGGATGATCGGCTTGATGTCCTCGGCGAGCTCGCCGAAGGCCGAGGAGGCCATGCGGATCTCGTGCGACTTCATCCAGTTGGTGTTGCCCTTCAGCGTGTTGATCTCGCCGTTATGGGCGAGCATGCGGAACGGCTGGGCCAGCCACCACTGCGGGAAGGTGTTGGTCGAATAGCGCTGGTGGTAGATCGCGAAGGCGGATTCGAAGCGCTTGTCCTTCAGGTCCGGATAGAATTCCGCGACCTGCTCGGCCAGCATCATGCCCTTGTAGATGATCGAGCGGCACGACAGCGAGCACAGGTAGAGCCCGTTGATATGCGCGGCGGCCGCGGCCTTCTCGATCCGGCGGCGGATGACGTAGAGCTCGCGCTCGAAGGTCTCCTCGTCGACGCCCTTCACGTTCGAGATGATGATCTGCTCGATCTCGGGACGGGTCGCGTTGGCCTTGTCGCCGAGGACGGAGATGTCCACCGGCACGTGGCGCCAGCCGTAGATGTAGTAGCCCATTTTCAGGACTTCGGTCTCGACGATCGTCCGGCAGGCCTCCTGCGCGCCGAAATCGGTCCGCGGCAGGAAGACCTGGCCGACGGCGATCAGCTGCGAGGTGTCGGGCTCGTGGCCGGTGCGGCGGATCTGGTCGTAGAAGAAGGGAACCGGGATCTGGATGTGGATGCCCGCGCCATCGCCGGTCTTGCCGTCGGCATCGACCGCGCCGCGGTGCCAGATCGCCTTCAGCGCCTTGATGCCGGATTCGACGACCTTGCGGCTCTTCTTGCCGTCGATGGAGACGACAAGGCCGACGCCGCAGGACGAATGCTCGTCCTCGGCGCGGTACATGCCGTGCTCCGCCATGAAGGCGCGCTTGGCTTCCTCTTCGGCCACCCAGGCGTCATCGTATTTCGTCATTGCTGGTCCCCTTCTCCAAAGGAGGCGAACAACGCCTCGACCTCGTGTTTCGTCATGATTTTCCGCTTGCCCGCGAAGCGGTAGCCGTCGGGCTTGCGGTCGATGTAGATTTCCTTGGTCAGCTCGAAGCCGCCCGAATTCTCGAACAGGCCCGCGCTGACGGCGTAGAATTCGCTCCCCGGCACCGTCAGGTGGTACCACAGGGTGGATCCGCATTCGTCGCACCAGGCGCGCTCCGCCCAGTCCGAAGAGGCGCGCGACTTCACCGGTCCCTCGACCTTCAGATCCTCCGGCGCGACGTCGATCTCGACGAAGGCGGAGCCGGTCCAGCGGCGGCAGGTCTCGCAATGGCAGGCATGGAGCTCGGGCGCCTTCGGCGTCACGGCCAGCGTGACCGCCCCGCACATGCACTGTCCGGTCAGGGTCGTGTCGCTCATGCCCAGCCTCTTCTGCTGAGGGCGCTTCCTGCCCGGCGGGCCGGCCTGCGCCTGGATGACGATTCGTGGGTCGGGTCCGCCCCTAGGGTGCCACGGGCTCCCCCCGGGCTGTCCATGCGGAATCCGGCCTGCGGAGCCTGCGCCGCAAAACTTGCAGCGCAGATTGCTGTTTGCGTGTCCCCGGAGGAGGCACCTGCCCTATTCGGCGGCAACCGAGGCGGCGGCGGACTCGTCCAGACGGGCCAGGATCGCATCGGCGGCCTCGCGGCCGTCGCGGATCGCCCAGACCACCAGCGAGGCGCCGCGGACGATGTCGCCCACTGCGTAGACGCCCGGCATGCTGGTCTCGTGGCTGCGGAAATCCGCCTTGACCGTGCCCCAGCGGGTGACTTCCAGCTCCGGCTGGCCCCAGAGGCCCGGCAGGTCCTCGGGCTCGAAGCCGAGCGCCTTGACCACCAGATCCGCGTCCTCGACATAGTCGGCGCCCTCGATCACCTCGGGCGACTGGCGCCCCGAAGCGTCCGGCTGGCCCAGGCGCATCTTCTGCACCATGACGCCCGCCACATGGCCGTCCTTGTCGGCGAAGCCCTTCGGCGCGGAGAGCCAGACGAATTCGACGCCTTCCTCTTCCGCGTTCTGGGTCTCGCGCTGCGAGCCGGGCATGTTGGCCTTGTCGCGGCGGTAGAGGCACTTCACGCTGGTCGCGCCCTGGCGGATCGCGGTGCGGACGCAGTCCATCGCCGTGTCGCCGCCGCCGATCACCACGACCTTCTTGTCCTTGGCGTTCAGCTCGCCGGAGTCGAACTCCGCCACGGTGTCGCCGAGGCTGACCTTGTTCGAGGCGGTCAGGTAGTCGATGGCGCGCACGATGCCTTCGGCGCCGGCGCCCGGTCCCTTGAGGTCGCGCGACTTGTAGACGCCGGTGGCGATCAGGACCGCGTCATTCTCTTCGCGGATCTGCTCGAAGGAGATGTCCTCGCCGACATTGCAGTTCAGCACGAAGGCGACGCCGCCGTCGGCCAGCTGGTCGACGCGTCGCTGGACGATTTCCTTCTCCAGCTTGAAGCCGGGGATGCCGTACATCATCAGGCCGCCCGCGCGGTCGTAGCGGTCGTAGACCGTCACCTGGATGCCCTTGCGGCGCAGCACATCGGCCGCGGCAAGCCCGCCGGGGCCCGCGCCGATCACGGCGACTTTCTCCGCGCGCTCGCGCGAGGGCGCGATCGGCTGGACCCAGCCCTCTTCCCAGGCGGTGTCGGTGATGTACTTCTCCACCGAGCCGATGGTCACGGTGCCGTGGCCCGACTGCTCGATCACGCAATTGCCTTCGCAGAGCCGGTCCTGCGGGCAGATGCGGCCGCAGATCTCGGGGAAGGTATTGGTCGCCTGGCTGATCTCGTAGGCTTCCTGCAGCCGGTCATTGGCGGTCAGGCGCAGCCAGTCGGGAATGTTGTTGTGGAGCGGGCAGTGAGACTGGCAGTAGGGCACGCCGCACTGGCTGCAGCGCCCGGCCTGTTCTTCCGCTTTCGCCTTCGCATATTCTGCATAGATCTCGTTGAAATCCTGCTTGCGAAGATTGGGCGCACGTTTCTCCGGCATGTCCCGTGGTACGGATACAAACTGGAGCATTCGCTGGTCCGCCATGAGGCCATATCCTTGCTTGTGTCGTCCAAGAAGTGTTCGCGCCGTTCCTACTCAGACACGGCGCAAAAGAAAAGTCAGCAATGGTGACCTAAGTGCAAAAAATTCTCGCCTCATCGCCGCGGAATCTGCCGGGAACCCCGAAAATAGGACAGTGTGGTTGACTTAGTGGTATTCTAAGACCTCTCAACGCGCTCCCCCCACCCAGAATCCGGTCTGCACATATGACTCTGTTCCATCTCTTCCTTGTCGCGGTCATCCAGGGGATCACCGAGTTCCTTCCAATCTCATCTTCCGGGCACCTGATTCTACTGCCAAACCTGACCGGAATGGCGGATCAGGGCCTGCTGATCGATGTCGCAGTCCATGTCGGCACACTTTTTGCGGTTGTGATCTATTTCTGGGCAGACGTGAGATCCGCGCTGTTCGGGCTCGGCCGCCTCGCCCGCGGCAAGGTCGACACCGAGGGCGCCAGGCTCGCCTGGCTGCTGATCGTCTCGACCGTCCCGGTCGTCATCATCGGGCTGATCCTGAAAGTCACCGGGCTGTCGGACGCGATGCGCTCCACCGCGGTGATCGGCTGGACCATGCTGGTCTTCGGTCTCGTGCTCTACTGGGCCGACCAGAAAGGCGCCGAGACCAAGACCGATGCCGACTGGACCCTGCGCGACGCCGTCATCATGGGGCTCTGGCAGGCCGTCGCGCTGATCCCGGGCACCTCGCGCTCGGGCATCACCATCACCGCGGCGCGGCAGCTCGGCTACCAGCGCACCGGCGGGGCCAAGCTCTCCATGCTGATGTCGATCCCGACCATCGCCATGGCCGGCGGGCTGCTGCTGATCGACGTGATCGCCGAGGGCCATGCCGACCAGCTGCCCGATGCCGCCATCGCCGCGGCGCTGGCCTTCGTCTCGGCACTGGCGGCGCTCTCGCTGATGTTCCGGCTGATGAAGTCGGTCAGCTTCACGCCCTATGTCATCTACCGCGTGATCCTCGGCGTCATCCTGCTGGCCGTCGCCTATAGCTGATCCGGTCCGGCGGGGCGCCATCCGCGCGCCCTGCCCCCTTGCCAGCCCCGGCTGGCCGTGCTTTGCCACTCGCCATGACGACGAAACCGCCCGCCTCCATCGACGCGCTGATCGAGCTCATGGCCAAGCTGCCGGGGCTCGGCCCCCGCTCCGCGCGCCGCGCCGTGCTGCATCTGATCGCCAAGCGCGCGCTGCTGCTGGCGCCCCTGGCCGAGACCATGGCCGAGGTCGCCGCCTCTGCCCGCGAATGCCTGAATTGCGGCAATGTCGCCACCGAGGATCTGTGCCCGATCTGCCAGGACGAGCGCCGGGCGACCGGCCAGATCTGCGTGGTGGAAGATGTCGCCGATCTCTGGGCGATGGAGCGCTCGGGCGTGTTCCGCGGCCGCTACCACGTGCTCGGCGGCACGCTCTCGGCGCTGGACGCGGTCGGCCCCGAGGACCTGCGCCTGCCCAAGCTTGCCGACCGGATCGTCGCCGAGGAGGTGACCGAGGTGATCCTGGCGCTCGGCGCCACGGTCGACGGCCAGACCACCGCCCATTACATCGCCGACATGCTGGAGGGGCGCGTCCAGGTCAGCTCCCTGGCCAAGGGTGTGCCGGTGGGCGGCGAGCTCGACTATCTCGACGACGGCACCATCGCTGCCGCGCTGACTGCCCGCACCCGGATATGAAAAGGCCCGGGACCTGCCCGGGCCGACCGCTCAGCGGTGATCGTCGTCTTCGTCGTCGTCGGGCTGGTCCGACGGCAGGTTGAAGAAGCTGTCGGCATCGACCAGCGTGTCCAGCCGGTCATCCTCGTCATCGTCATCGCCGCGCGGATCGCCGGTCAGCGAGAAGGTCTCGAGCCCGGTCATGTTCGACGGCAGCCGCGACTCGGAGGTCTCCATGCCCAGCGAGGTCTCGGTGGAGACCAGCTTGCGGCGCTCCTCGTCGGTCATCACGATGCCTTCGGCCGCGCGCTTCGCCGCCGCCTTGTGCACCGCCGCGTCCAGCTCGGACTGCTTGCAGAGCCCCAGAGCGACCGGGTCGATCGGCTGCATGTTGGCGATGTTCCAGTGGGTCCGCTCGCGGATCGACTGGATGGTCGGCTTGGTGGTGCCCACCAGTTTGGCGATCTGGCTGTCGGCCAGCTCCGGGTGGAACTTCACCAGCCACAGGATCGCGTTCGGCCGGTCCTGGCGCTTCGAGAGCGGGGTGTAGCGCGGGCCGCGGCGCTTGTCCTCGCCGACGGCGGCCGCGTTGAATTTCAGCTTGAGCTTGTAGAGCGGGCTGTTCTCGCCGCGCTTGATTTCCTCGGCCGTCAGCTGGTTGTTGGCGATCGGATCGAAGCCCTTCACGCCGCCGGCCACGTCGCCATCGGCGATGCCCTGCACCTCGAGCTCGTGGAAGCCGCAGAATTCCGCGATCTGCTTGAAGCTGAGGGTCGTGTTCTCCACCAGCCAGACGGCAGTGGCCTTCGCGTGAATCGGTTTGTCCATGGTCCTTGTCCTTCCGTCTGCTCCCCGGCGGATTTGCCAAGCCCGTTCCGTTGGCGGGGTTTTCCGCCGCGCCGGACCTTGGCGCTCTTCCTCGATGTCGGGGGAGGTTGCCGGTCATATAAGCACAAGAGCCGCGGGAGTGAAGCGGAAATGCGAAATCCGGCAGGTTTTCCGCCTGCCGGATCACGCAGCGGTGCGCGCCCCTGGGGGAAGACGCGCACCGCCTCGGCACAGGGCGCCCGCAGGCGCCGCGCCGATCAGCCTTCTGCCAGGTCGACGCCGATGCGGCTGCCGGATACGGTTACGGCACCGCCGTCGCGGGCAAAGCTGTAGAGAAGGCCGCGGGCCCCGGGCAGGCCGAAGGTCACGCGGTCGCCATCGGCCAGCACCATCGCGATGCGCGCGGGCTGGGCATCGGCCTGGCCCTGGTAGGTGGCAACGACTTCGTAGCCCGCTGCGGCCTCGACCCAGTAAACCGACATGTCGACGCCGCCTTCATGCAGCGCGGCACCGGCCAGCGGCTTGGAGAGGGTGACTTCGTCGGCAGCGGCTGCTGTAGCGGAGAGGGCAAGGGCGGCGGCAAGGAGAATGCGGGTCATCTGGATATCTCGTCTCGGATTTCGGGAGGCGTGCCCCTTCTGGGCACATGCCGGACGCGAAGTTCCGGCTGATGCTGCAACGCAGAATAGAAAACCCGCGTGACTGGAATCAACCGTCAAAAATGCATGGCTGCCCTGCAAGGGCGCCGCCAGAGAAGTCAAGGCATTCTGGACACATCGGCATACATTTCGCACCCGCAGAAAAAGCGAAGCTGCAGTGCAGCTTAAGCCGCCGTCCTGCGCAGGCATGGCCCGCCGCGGCGGCCCGCATGGCACCGCCGGTTTTCCGCATGTCCGCGCCGCCCTGGCGCCGGAAAGGCCGTCCTGGCGCTCAGATCTCGGGCGGGACGTAGCCGAATCGTCTCAAATCGTCGGCATAAATCTGCGCCACCCGGTCGACCAGCGGAATGTCCCAGCGGATCTCGCCCTCGAACCCGGCCGAGGCGTTCTCGTGCGGCAGCGCCGCGGGGGCGGCAAGCCCGGTGCGTTCCGCCACGCTGGCCACCGCCTGCGCCAGCCCGTCCTCGAAGCGGAACACCTCCACCTCGCGGCCAAGGAAGGCCGAACTCGGGCGGAGGTGGTTGTCGAGGCTGAACGGATTGTCCTCGTAGGCGTCGAGCGCCTGCTCCAGCCAGAGCGAGAAGCGCGGCGCGGCACGGAAGAAGCCCTGCTTCGCCTGGATCCAGGCCATGCGGTATTCGCTTTCCAGCCGGGCGAAGGGATTGCGGACCACGGCAAAGGCATAGTCGAAGGCGTCCTCGCCGAAGATCTGCGTCACGTCGAGCCATCGCAGATGCTGCGGCGTGCAGTTCAGCGCGGCCGGAAGGCCGACGCTGTGCAGGCGCAGGGGACCCAGCCCGGCAAGCCAGGCCTCGACGGTCTGGCCCCCGGTCTTGGGGATGTGGACGAAGAAAATGCGCTTTCCCCCGGTCTCGATGAACGGCACCGGCTGTCTCCTCTGGCTGCCCGGGCGGGCGGCTAGCCCGCGACCTTCAGCACGATCTTGCCGATATGGCCGCTGCCTTCCATGCGGGCATGTGCCGCCGCCGCCTCTTCCAGCGGGAACTCGCTGTCCATCACCGGCGCGATCCGCCCCGCCGAGAGAAGCGGCCAGACCTCGGCGCGCAGCGCCTCGGCGATCCGGGCCTTGGCCAGATCGGATTGCGGCCGCAGGGTGGAGCCGGTGACCGTCAGCCGCCGGGCCATGATCTGGGCGAAGTTCAGCTCGGCCTTCGGACCCTCGAGGAAGGCGATCATCACCAGCCGCCCGTCATCGGCCAGCGCGCGGATGTTGCGCGGGATGTAGCTGCCGCCGACCATGTCGAGGATCAGCTGCGCCCCGCCCTCGGATTTCATGACCTCGACGAAATCCTCCTCGCGGTAGTTGATCGCGCGCTCGGCGCCGAGCTCCAGGCAGGCGGCGCATTTCGCGGCGCTCCCGGCGGTGGCGAAGACCCGCGCGCCGCGTGCCGCCGCCAGCTGGATCGCCGTCGTGCCGATGCCGGAGGAGCCGCCATGGATCACGAACCGCTCTCCCGCCGTCAAGCCGCCGCGGTCGAAGACATTGGTCCAGACGGTGAAATAGGTCTCGGGCAGGCAGGCCGCCTCGCGCATCCCCATGCCCGCGGGCAGCGGCAGGCAATGCGCCGCCGGGGTCGCCACGTATTCCGCATAGCCCCCGCCCGGCAGCAGCGCGCAGACCCGGTCGCCCACCGACCAGCCGGAGACGCCCGCGCCGAGCGCGACGATCTCGCCCGAGGCCTCGAGCCCCGGCAGGTCGGAGGCGCCCGGCGGCGGGTTGTAGGAACCGGCACGCTGCAGCGCATCGGGGCGGTTCACCCCGGCCCAGTGGACGCGCAGCAGCACCTGGCCGGCCTTCGGCTCCGGCACCGGGCGGGTCGCGGGCGTCAGCACCTCGGGACCGCCGGGGGCGGAAATCTCCACGGCGCGCATGGTTTCGGGCAGGGTCATCGGAGGCTCCTTCGGTCTTTCCTCAGCGCGGGGTCTTCAGCGAGCCCGGCATCGCGGCCCCGGGCTTGCGGCCGGGCGCCTTGACCAGACTTAGCGCCCATTTCGGTCCGGCCAGAAGAGGACGCAGCAGCGCATTGTCGTTGACCTTCTTCTTGACTGCCTCGATCTGCATCACCTCGTCGATGCGCCGGTCGAGGAAGCGCCAGGTGCGCTGGTGCTCGGGACTGTCATCGCCCAGCCAGTAGAGCAGCGTCGCGCTGTATACCCCGGCGAGCGTCGCGCGCTTGGTGTACCAGTTGACGTCGTCCGAGCTGTCGCCGAGCGCGGTCCAGATATGGTCGACCGTGCTCCAGAGCGCCTTCGCCCCATCCGGCGCATAGGGCGGCAGCGCGAAAAGCGTCGCGCCGCGGCGCACCGCCTCCTTGTCCTCGACCAGCTCCAGCCGGATCCGCACGGCCCGGGCGATCCGGTCGCGGAAGCGCATCCCCTCCAGATCCTCCCCGGCCAGGCGGCGCAGCATCTCGCGGTCGCCCGCATCATGGAAGGCCAGCGCCAGATCGACCGCGCCCCGCGGACAGACCGCCCGCGCCAGCGCCGGGGCGGTCTCCGAATCGGCGATCGCCGCGGCAAAGCTCGCCTCCGACCAGCCATCGAAGACGACATGGGGCAGGATCGCCTCCAGCAGGCGGTCCTTGACATCCGCATGGGAGTTTTCAGACACTTCCATCGTCTTTTCCTCTTCATTCTGCCGGGCTGCAGCTCTGGACAGTCCCGGATTCCCTTGCTATAGGGACGCCTCCTGCTGAAAATGCAACTCTAACAGGAAGGGTGGTGACACCAGAATGCAGGTTAGTGTTCGCGACAACAATGTCGACCAGGCGCTCCGCGCACTGAAGAAGAAGCTGCAGCGCGAAGGCGTGTTTCGTGAGATGAAACTCAAGCAGCACTTCGAGAAGCCGTCGGAGAAGAAGGCACGCGAAAAAGCCGAGGCGATCCGCCGTGCGCGCAAGCTCGCGCGCAAGAAGGCTCAGCGCGAAGGTCTGCTTTAAGCCGATCGACCGCGAACCAGATGCGTCAGCATCAAGGTTTCAGGCAGACCCTCGCTTCGGCGGGGGTCTTCCTTTTTGTGCCGCCGCTCTTGTTTGTTCCCGCCGCTCTTGCGCCCGCCGCTAGCCGGCACCGCGCAGCGACGCCCCCTCCGGCAGATCGGACCGCCCCGCCGCCTGGCCCGCCGCGGCCTCGGGCAGGTAGATGGTCGCCACCGTGCCCTGCCCCGGGACGCTCTCCAGCTGCAGGTACCCGCCCGACTGGCGGCAGAAGCCGTGCACCATGGATAGGCCCAGCCCCGAGCAGGACGCCTCGTCCTTTGTGGTGAAGAACGGATCGGTCGCGCGGTCGAGCACGTCGGGCGACATCCCCGCCCCGTCATCGCGCACCTCGACAAAAAGATAGCTGCCCGCCGCCAGCTCGGGCGCGTCCCGGGGCGGCTGCGGGCAGTAGCCGGTGCTGATCTGGATGCTGCCCGCGCTGCCGACCGCGTCGCAGGCATTCGCCACCAGGCTGATCACCGCCTGCTCCAGCTGGCCGCGGTCGCTGAAGATCCAGCGGCGCCCCGAGCCCAGCTCCACCGACAGGCGGATCGTGCCGGGGATGAAGCGCCGCAGCATGCCTTCGAGGTAGCGGATCTTGCGGTCGAGCATCAGCGCCTCGGCATCGAGCACCAGCTTGCCGCCATAGGAGAGGAGCTTCTGCGTCAGTTCTGCCCCGCGCTCGGTCGCGGCCTGCGCGTCGAGCAGGAAGCGGCGCGTCTCCTCCTGGCTGCGCGCCTCGGCGACGAGGTCGAGATTGCCGCGGATCACCGTCAGCAGGTTGTTGAAATCATGCGCCACGCCCCCGGCGATGCGGCCGAGCGCGCTGGCCTTCTGCAGCCGCGCCGCCAGCGCCTCCGCCCGGGAGAGGCCGAGCGCCTGGTCGTGCAGCCGGGCGAGCGCGTCATGCTCGCGCTCCGCCGCGCGGTTCAGCCGTCCGGCCATCGCGACCAGGCCGAAGAGGCAGTACCAGCCCGAGGCCAGCGCCATCACCGCCATGCCGAAGCGCGGCGAGATCGCGCCCCGCTCCGCCGCCAGGCCGCAGCCCAGCCAGATCGCCGCCATTCCGGCCAGCAGCGCGGGCAGGAGCAGGCGCAGGATCTGGCTGCCCGGCCCGGACAGGAAGAGCAGATGCACCCGGCCCGGCTGCCGCACCGCCAGCATCACCGCGAGCTGCAGCATCACGAAGCAGGCCGCGCTCGGCAGGGAGAGCCTGGAGAAGAGCAGGCTGCCGAAGACGAAGCCGCTGTCGAAGAGATACCCGAGCAGCCCGACCTGCGACAGCACCAGTGCCGAGAGCATCAGCCCCTGCACCCAGGCCTGCGCCGCCGCGCGCCGCGACGGCAGCGCGCAGAGCGCCAGCGCGACCAGGAGGAAGCTGAGCCGCGTGGTCAGCGACATGCCGTCCTGCGCGGGCACCGCCCCGGCGAGGACCCGGCCGAGCGCGCCGCTGCCCAGCAGCGCCAGCATCGCCAGCCCGGCGGCCAGGGGCACGACCGGGCGCTGCCTCTGCGTCCAGACGGCGACCGCGCCGCCCGCCAGCAGGAAAAGCAGCGCCGTGCCCGGCACCAGCGCCGGCCAGCCCGGCACGACCCGCGTGATCCTGTCGATGCCGAAGCCCCAGCCGAAGACCAGAACCGATCCGGCCAGCAGCATCACGGCCGCCGACAGGCGGAAGGACAGGCGCAGCGCCCGCGCCACCGCAGCGCGGCGCGCCTCCTCCCGCTCCGCCAGGTCCCCTCCCGAGCTCCCTCTTGCCATGGTCCTCCGCACGCCCCGTCCGCAATCCGGCGCCAGAATGGCCCTGCTTCCTTTCGGAATCTTTGCCCCTGTGGCGCCGACGCCGGGATTTTGCGGACAATCCGCCCGGACCGGGGTGCGCACATCCACCTCTGCATTGCCGCAGATGGCTTTCTGCCGGAACCCCGCTAGGGTCTGGACGGAAACGCAAGGAGACGCCCCCCATGACCGAGCCCTCCCCGCTCGCCGGATTCCCGATCACCGCCCGCTGGCCCGCCGCCGACCCGACCGTGATCCAGCTCTATTCCTTCCCGACGCCGAACGGCATCAAGGTCTCGCTGATGCTCGAGGAGACCGGCCTGCCCTACGAGGCGCATCGCGTCACGCTGGCCGATGCCGACGTGAAGAGCCCGGAATTCCTGTCGCTGAACCCCAACAACAAGATCCCCGCGATGATCGATCCCGACGGCCCCGAAGGCCGGCCCGTCGGCATCTTCGAATCCGGCGCGATCCTGATCTACCTCGCCGAGAAGACCGGCAAGTTCATCGGCAGCGGCCCCGAAGAGCGGATTGCGACGATCCAGTGGCTGATGTGGCAGATGGCCGGGCTCGGCCCGATGCTGGGCCAGCTCGGCTATTTCGCGAAATTCGCAGGCACCGCGATCGAGGATCCGCGCCCGCGCCAGCGCTATCTCGACGAGGCAGGGCGGCTTCTGGGCGTGCTCGACCGCCAGCTCGAGGGGCGCGACTGGATCACCGGCAGCTACTCGATCGCCGACATGGCCGCCGCGCCGTGGATCCGCACGCTCAGCGCGACCTACGAGGTCGACACCGTGCTGGAGCTGGAGCGCTACGCCAATGTCACCGCCTGGCGCGACCGCTTCCTGGCGCGCCCGCAGGTGCAGCGCGCGCTCGACATCCCGCCGCGGAACTGACGCGGTGCGCGGCGGGCGCTACTGCCCGCCGCTGCCTGCGGCCTGCGCCCGCAGCAGGTCGCGGATCTCGGCCAGCAGCTCCGTCTCGGTCGGCGCGGGCAGCGCCGCGGCCTCGGGCGGGGTTTCCGTCTCGGCTTCGACCTTCTTGGCCAGCCCGTCCTTGATCCGGTTCACCCCCCGCACCAGCAGGAAGACCACCCAGGCGATGATGAGGAAGTTGATCACCGCCATCAGGAAGCTGCCATAGGCGAGCACCGCGCCCTCCTCGCCACTGCCGAGGCTGAGCGACATGTCGGTGAAGTCGATCCCGCCGATGATCAGGCCGAGCACCGGGTTGATCATGTCCTTGACCAGCGAGTTGACGATCCCGGTAAAGGCGGCGCCGACGATGATGCCGACGGCCATGTCCATGACATTTCCGCGCGAGATGAAGGACTTGAATTCCTGGAGAAGCGCCATGCGGGACCCTTTACTGCTACGCGAGACCGGCTCCGGCATAGCACGGCCGCCCCGCTTGCGGAAGCGCCGCGCCACCGGCCGCTTGACCTCTCCGTGATTGGGCGCCATGACAGGGTCCGACCGGCCGGAGGAGTGGCAGAGTGGTCGATTGCACCGGTCTTGAAAACCGGCGTGCGTGAAAGCGTACCGTGGGTTCGAATCCCACCTCCTCCGCCACTTGCACAGTGCAAACCCGAAAGCAGGTCCCTCGTGGGGCCTTTTTCTTTATGTGCCAAAGGGGTTTGCAGGGGCCATCCGCCCTTCGGAGACTGGCCGACTGCGCGAGATCGGTCTCCGAACGCCCGCCGTCTCTTTCCACCCTCCCCTTGCTCTCGGCGAGACGGGTTCACCCCCATACAGTTCAATGCACTGGCTGGATCGCGTTGCGCCCGTGTTTCGCTGGTTCCGGCTTGCCTCAAAGCAGTTGGCGACGCGACACGGGCGGCGTAGTGGTTGGCATGTCCTGGGAGTTTTGCGCGAAGTCTCTGATGACAAAAGCAGTTTCCGCCCCTAGCCTGGGTAGCAATGTCGAACGCGGCCTGGACAGATCAAGAGAACGACCTGATCGTCGCGGATTACTTCGCGATGCTGGCAGACGACGTCTCTGGCCGCCCCTACAACAAGGCCGAGCACCGGCGCGGGCTTCTGCCGCTGTTGAACGAAAGGTCCGAGGGATCGGTCGAGTTCAAGCACCAGAACATCAGCGCCGTGCTGAAGGGGCTGGGTGAAGACTGGATCCCGGGCTACAAGCCTGCCTTCAATTTCCAGATGACTCTGGTGGATGCCGTGGCACGCTGGCTGGCGCTGAACCCGGCCTGGCTCGATCGCCATTCGGGTACAGGAGCGCCAACTGGCCTGGCGGAGGCGCGGCCGATCTGGATCGGGCCGCCGCCGACGCTGTCGAACCAGCCGCCGCCGAAGGAGCTGGAACAGATGCAGCATATCGCGCGCAAGTTCGACGTCGCGGGGCGGGACGAACGCAACCGCGCTCTGGGGCGTGCCGGAGAAGAGCGCGCCCTCGCCCATGAGCGCGCGGCCCTGAGATCGGCGGGGCGGGATGACCTGGCGCGGAAGGTGCGCTGGGTCTCGGAAGAAGATGGCGACGGTGCCGGCTACGACATCGCCAGCTTCGCGCCGGACGGGCGGGTGCGGCTGATCGAGGTGAAAACGACCAATGGCTGGGACCGCACGCCCTTCCATATCAGCCGCAACGAGCTGGCCGTCGCCGAGGAGCGGCGCTCGGAATGGTGCCTGTTCCGCCTCTGGAATTTCTCGCGCGCGCCGCAGGCCTTCGAGCTGCGCCCGCCGCTGGACGCACATGTCTCGCTGACCGCCACGTCCTTCCAGGCG
Source organism: Poseidonocella sp. HB161398 (assembly GCF_005870025.1). Lineage (GTDB taxonomy): Bacteria > Pseudomonadota > Alphaproteobacteria > Rhodobacterales > Rhodobacteraceae > Mangrovicoccus. Next base: position 110,535 of record NZ_VATA01000016.1, on the reverse strand, counting down.
AGCTTCCACTGAGCCCCACGGCTGATGCCTCGGCAACCGGGATCCGCCTCCGAGAATGGCGCCGACCTGGCTGAAAGGCGTCCGGCACGATCCTCGCTGGCGAGGATCTCAGTCCGCATTGCCGTGACCTGCGAGGCACTTGCCCTGCATGCGATGACCGGCGCGCCCGTTAGGGCCCGTCGGCACGCAGGACGCAAACGCCCGCAGCGAAGAGGATTCCCGTGGAGCCCCCCAATTCAATGGCCGGAAGACCGGCCGCCTGCAGCAAGCCAAGCCCGAAGTCCATCCCCGCAGCGCCCGCAGCCATGCTTGCGCTCCGTTAGGGCGCAATCCGGCCCGCTTGCCAAGACGCCGCGGGGCTGCGATGCCCGGCGAACAGGGCGCCGGATCTCGTGCCCGGCAAGGCCCCGGCCCCGCGCGGGCAGGCGGCTATTCCGCGCTTCCGGCCGGTCCCATGCGGTGCATGAAGTCGATGTCGCGCACCGTCACGACCCCCGACAGGATCGTTCCGCCGATCACCGCCCAGAGCAGCGCCGCCACGCCGGTGGTGATCAGCGCCTTGCGCTTGAGATGCGGGTTCGTTGGCGCCGATTGAGGCGTGCCCTCCACGACATGGCCGGTCTCCGCCTGGGTCTTCAGCCGCAGCGGCAGCACAACGAAGAAGGTCAGCCACCACAGCACAGCGTAAAGCACGATGGCAGATGTGATCGACATCGGATCAGACCTGCTCGAGCTCGACGAGGCAGCCGTTGAAGTCCTTCGGATGCAGGAACAGCACCGGCTTGCCATGGGCGCCGATCTTCGGCTCGCCCGAGCCCAGCACCCGCGCGCCGGTCTCCTTCAAATGGTCGCGCGCGGCCAGGATGTCCTCCACCTCGTAGCAGACATGATGGATGCCGCCCGAGGGGTTCTTCTCGAGGAAGCCCTTGATCGGGCTGTCTTCTCCCAACGGATAGAGCAGCTCGATCTTGGTGTTCGGCAGCTCGATGAAGACGACGGTGACGCCGTGGTCCGGCTCGTCCTGCGGCGCGCCGACCTTGGCGCCGAGCGCGGTGCGGTACTGCGCGCTTGCGGCCTCGAGATCGGGAACGGCGATGGCAACGTGATTCAGACGGCCGATCATGGCGACTCCTCCTGCTGTTTCCGGCTGCCTAGCCCGCCGGGCCGCGGCAGGCAATGAGACCCATGGCGCATTCGGAATTCGACGCAGGAGTTTACGGCTCTTTCACCCTTCCCTGCGGAAATGTCGGGCAACAAGGAGGAGGACCCCCATGACCGATCCCGTGGAATCCTATCTGATCCGGCGCCAGCCCACCGCCTCGCGCCCGCTGCTGGGCCTGACCATCCTTCTGGTGGAGGACAGCCGCTTCGCGTCGGAGGCCGTGCGGCTGATGTGCCTGCGCTCGGGCGCGCGCATCCGCCGGGCGGACTGCCTGGCCTCGGCGCGCAAGCACCTGTGCACCTACCGGCCCTCCGTCGCCATCGTCGATCTGGGACTGCCCGACGGCCATGGCGAGGATCTGATCCGCGATCTTCTGACCGGCCCGACACCGGTGCAGGTCGTCCTCGCCACCTCGGGCGATCCCGACGGGGCGGAACGCGCGGCTGCCGCCGGGGCGCAGAGCTTCCTGGAAAAGCCGGTGCGCTCGCTCGGCGAGTTCCAGCAGATGATCCTGCGCCAGCTGCCGCCCGAAGCGCGGCCGCTGGGCCTGCGCGTCGCGCCGGAGGACCGGATCGACCCTGACATGCTGGCCTTCCGCGACGACCTTTCCCATGTCGCCGACCTGCTGACCATTCCCGAATCCGAGCAGCCGATCGACTATATCGCGCAGTTCGTCTCGGGCGTCGCCCGCTCGGCCGAGGACGGGCCGCTCTGCGCCGCGGCAGAGGCGATCCTGCGCGCCAAGGCCCGCGGCGCGGCCAACCCGACGGCGCTGGCGCGGCTGCGCAACATGGTGCAGAGCCGCCTCGACCAGCAGATCGCGATCTGAGCGGATCCGATTGGCAAAAGCCGGGACGAAAGCGTTGCCATGCCCCCGATGTTCGCTTAGTGTTCGTGAAGGCAACCACACAGGCAGGACGATATCTGGCGCATGACGAGCGAAGCGGCCCAAGATTTATCCAGATTTCTAGGGACTGACCGCTTCGGCACGGTTCTTGCAGATCCCCCCTGGCGCTTCGCCAACCGCACCGGGAAGGTCGCGCCGGAACACCGGCGGCTGACCCGCTACCCGACGATGGAGCTGCAGGAGATCTGCGATCTGCCCGTCGCGTCGCATCTGGCGGAGAAGGCGCATTGCTACATGTGGGTGCCGAACGCGCTGCTGCCCGAGGGGCTGCAGGTGCTGGCCGCCTGGGGCTTCGAATACAAGTCCAACATCATCTGGCACAAGATCCGCAAGGATGGCGGCTCGGACGGGCGCGGCGTCGGCTTCTATTTCCGCAACGTGACGGAATTGCTGCTTTTCGGCACCCGCGGCGCCGGTGCCCGCACCCTGCCGCCGGCACGCAGCCAGGTGAACATGCTGCAGACGCGCAAGCGCGAACATTCGCGCAAGCCGGACGAGCAGTACGATCTGATTGAATCCTGCTCCTGGGGGCCGTATCTGGAGCTCTTCGGCCGCGGGGTCCGGAATGGCTGGACGGTCTGGGGCAACCAGGCCGATGCAGACTACAAGCCGGACTGGAAAACCTATGCCCATAATTCGGCGATCGCGGCGGAGTGACGGAAATGGATGGCAGCCCCCCGATGCATTGCGAAATCGCCTCTGTCGAAGTCTGCGCTGGCGCAGGCGGCCAGGCGCTGGGACTGGAACGTGCAGGATTCGCCCATGAGGCCCTGGTCGAAGTGGAGGCGGTCTGCCGCAAGACGCTCCGCTTCAACCGGCCGGAATGGCGCGTGCTCTCCGGCGACCAGTCGAATCTGAAGACCTTCGACGCCCGCCCCTATCGCGGCATCGACCTCCTTGCCGGCGGGCTGCCCTGCCCGCCCTTCTCCAAGGCCGGCAAGCAGCTCGGCGCCGAGGACGAGCGCAACCTCTTCCCCGACTTCCTGCGCGTGGTCGACGAATGCCGTCCCCGCGCGATCATGGTCGAAAACGTCCGCGGCTTCCTCGATCCGACCTTCGAGGAATTCCGCAACGAGTTCCGCGCGGCGCTGGAGAAATTCGGCTACAAGGTCGGCTGGCGGCTGTTCTCGGCCGCCGATTTCGGCGTCAGCCAGCTGCGTCCGCGGGTGGTGATCGTCGGCGTGTCCGGCGGCGCGGAATTCGACTGGCCGGAACCGCAGGAAGAGACCCCGCCGACCGTCGGCGAATTGCTGCGCGACCAGATGGCGGAAGGCGGCTGGGAGGGCGCAGAGGCCTGGGCCGAGCGCGCAAACCAGATCGCCCCGACGATCGTCGGCGGCTCGATGAAGCATGGCGGTCCCGATCTCGGCCCGACCCGCGCCCGCAATGCCTGGGCCAAGCTCGGGGTCGACGGGCGCAGCCTGGCGGATGCCCCGCCCGCGCCCGGCTTCAACGGCATGCCGCGGCTGACCGTGCCGATGGTGGCGCGGATCCAGGGATTCCCGGATGACTGGACCTTCGTCGGCCGCAAGACCCCCGCCTACCGCCAGGTCGGCAATGCCTTCCCGCCGCCGGTTTCGGCCGCGGTCGGACGGCGCATCGCCCGGGCGCTGGTCCCGGGCAGCATCCTGATGGCCTGACATGTCCCTTCTGGCCGAGGCCCGCACCGCGTTCCACGCGGCGCTTCTTGCCGGGCCGCTGACCGTGTCGGAGCGCGGCATTCCCTCGAATGCCGACAGCTCCTCGGCGCCGAGCAAGCGCATCGCCAAGGGCATCCTGGGCAAGCTCGGCCCCTCGCGCACTGCCACGAAGCTGCCCGGCCAGACGGCCGGCGCCAATTTCGAGACGCTCTGCGCCGCCTTCCTGGAGGATTTCCTGCCGCGCCTGTCGCATCTGCGCCCGGGCCGGTTCGAGATCGCCAAGGGCGGCGCCATCGCCCGCTTCGAGCAATACGCCCATCTCGACGAGCTGGAGGCGATCGCCCGCGCCAATCGCGACATCGCCACCGCGCTCGGCTCCGACTACCTGATCAAGCCCGACATCGTCATCGGCCGCCGCCCGGAACCGGATTCGGCGATCAATAACGGCCAGGATCTGCTGGACCAGAGCGTGGCGCGCTACGCCTCGATCCGCGGCTGGGCGCAGCCCCTGGACCTGCTCCACGCCTCGATCAGCTGCAAATGGACCCTGCGCTCGGACCGGGCGCAGAATGCCCGCTCCGAGGGGCTGAACCTGGTCCGCAACCGCAAGGGGCGGCTGCCGCATATCGCGGTGGTGACCGGAGAGCCCCTGCCCTCGCGCATCGCCTCGCTGGCGCTCGGCACCGGCGACATCGACTGCGTCTACCATTTCGCCCTGCCCGAACTGCGCGCCACGCTGGAGGATACCGGCGACGAGGGCTATCTGGACACGCTCGACATGATGGTCGAGGGCAAGCGCCTGAAGGACATCTCCGACCTGCCGCTCGACCTCGTGGCCTGACTGTCCGGACTTGACCCAATCTGCCGTCACGTCATTCTAGCGTTATTCTTTTGTTAACGCCCTTTGACCATGACCCGACATCCGAAGCTGATTGCCACATCCCGAAAGCTCAACCTGCGCCGCGTCCGCCCTCCCCCCGAGCCTCTGGACGAAACCGGAACAGAGCGCTGCATTGCCCGCATCAATGACCTGACGCATGCCGGACGGAGCAACTGGTTCGGACTACTGGCCTATCTGACATTTGTCATGGTGACCGTGCTGAACGTGGAAGATGCGGATTTCTTCCTGGACAGCCGTCAAACCGAGCTCCCGTTGATCGGAGTGTCCATTCCCACTTTCAGCTTCTTCGTTTTCGCTCCGGTCCTGGGGTCGGCACTGCATGTCTACCTGCACCTGATCCTGCGAAAATGCAGCGAAGAATTGGCAAGCGTCCCCGCGACATACAAGGGCGCACCGGTTGAAAGGGCCATCCTGCCCTGGCTTCTGAACGATCTTGTACTCCGAGCACGCCGCGACCGCGACGAAGCGATCCGGCGGCGGCCCATGGACTGGCTGGCAGGCATTGTCGCCTTCGTTCTGATCTGGTGCGCCACGCCCCTCATGCTGGTCTATACTTGGGGCCAGTCGCTCCCGGCGCATGACGAAGGGCTCTCCGCGCTGATCTCGCTCTGCACCTTCTTCGCCCTCTACGCGAGCGTCTCCAGCTGGGTGAAGATGCGTGGAGATCTGGCACGGCCCCAGTCCTGGCAAGGGCTGAAGAGCTTCAGCGTGCTGGCCGCCACCGTGTTCCTCCTCGCAGCCCATCTGGTGCTCACCGTTCTTCTCACCGAAGGCGGGCTCGACCGTCTGGTCGACCGTGCGGCACGTCCAGCCTGGGCGGCCGCGCCGCGCGTCGCAAAGGAGCTGGACGCACTGGCCGCGCTGCCGCTGCCTGGATGGCTGCGCAGTGACGGGCTGCTGGTGCCTGCGCAGCTGTCCGAGGTCCAGTTCTCCGCCTTTCCGCCCGAGCAGGCCGACCCGATGGGCGCACGGCACCGGTTCCGATCGGAATGGTGCGTCCGCACCGGTCTCGATGGCGATGTCTGCGGCCGCGCGCCATCCGCAACCGCCGCGCCGCCTCCGGGGCAGGCAGCTGCACGGACGGATTGGTGCCTGGCCCATGGGCTGCCCGAGGCCGAGTGCCCGATCTACTTCCAGGAGCTCGACGCGGAATTCCGCCGCGAATGGAGCAGGCTGCGGAAGGCCAACGAGGAAGCGCTGCCCAAGCCCGATCTGCGGGGCCGGGATTTGCGCCGCGCTGATCTGACGAACGCATCACTGACGGGGATATGGCTGACATACGCGCATTTGAGCGGCGCCGACCTGACCGGGGCGGAAATGCAGGGCGCCGTGCTCTCGGGCGCGGATCTGCAGGGGGCGCGGCTGGAGGGCGCCCAGCTGCCGGGGGCGGTGCTCAGGGACGCCCGGATGCAGAACGCGGTACTCAGCAACGCCCAGATGCGCGGCGCCATCCTCGACGGCGCGCAATTGCAGGGTGCGGTGCTGGCCAGGGCGCAGATGCAGGGAGCCTCGCTGGATACGGTGCACATGCAGGGGGCCGACCTCAGCGGCGCCCAGATGCAGGGAGCACGGCTGCACGCCGCGTCACTGCAGGGGGCAACGCTCGACGGGGCGCAGCTGCAAGGCGCGGATCTGGCAAATGCCGAGCTTCAGGGGGCCTCCTTGCGCTACGCCTCGCTGCAGGCGGCCACCCTGCGGAACGCGCAGATGCAGATGGCGGATCTCGCGTCGGCCCAGCTGCAAGGCGCAGTCCTGACGGGCGCACTGATGCGCGGCGCCTATCTGCGCGGGGGCCAGCTGCAGGGCGCGATCCTGACCAGCGCCAAGCTGCAGGGCGCTATCCTCAGCGGCACCGAGCTGGAGCGGGCAAACCTGTTCCTGACGGAACTCTCCGGGGCGATCATCGGCTGGGCGCAGCTGCGGTCTGCCAACTGGACCGCTGTCCACATGGAAGCCACGATCGCACATGGCGCGGATCTGCGCGGCGGGACGAATCTGCAGCAGGACTCCCTGTCGCTGCTCACGGGCGACGCGACGACGCTGCTGCCCGACGATCCCGGCAGCTATGTGTGCACCTGCTGGCAGCAGGAGCCGCCGGGCTGGATAAATCTGCTCCAGGCCCTTCGCCGCTACAGCGTAGACGGCACGTCCCTCCGCAGAGGTGTCATATGCCCCGACGGTGCGAAGCCGCAGAAGACCGGGACGCCCTGGCCGCTGGAGCAGCCTCCCCCCTGGGGGAACTTCGGGTCGAACTCGGTCGAAGCCGGAGCCTGGGCCGCCGCGCAGGATACGCGCGGCGACTGTCCATGACCTTGCGGCGCGCCGCTCACTCCTGCGGAACGATCCGGATGTTCAGCTCGCGCAGCTGCTCGTTGGTCGGGTCGTTCGGAGCGCCCATCATCAGGTCCTCGGCGCGCTGGTTCATCGGGAAGAGCATCACCTCGCGGATGTTCTGCTCGTCCGCCAGCAGCATGACGATCCGGTCGATCCCCGCCGCGCAGCCGCCGTGGGGCGGGGCGCCGAAGCGGAAGGCGTTGACCATGCCGCCGAAGCGCTTGCGCACCTCCGCCTCGTCATAGCCCGCGATCTCGAAGGCCTTGAACATGATCTCCGGCTTGTGGTTCCGGATCGCGCCCGAGACCAGCTCGTAGCCGTTGCAGGCCAGGTCGTACTGGAAGCCCAGCACCTCGAGCGGATCGCCGTTGAGCGCGTCCATCCCGCCCTGCGGCATGGAGAAGGGGTTGTGCTCGAAGTCGACCTTGCCGGTTTCCTCGTCCTTCTCGTAGAGCGGGAAGTCGACGATCCAGGCGAAGGCGAAGCGGCCGGCATCCGTCAGGCCCAGTTCCTCGCCGATCACGGTGCGCGCCTTGCCCGCGACCTTGACGAAGCTCTCCGGCTTGCCGCCGAGGAAGAAGGCCGCGTCGCCGATGCCGAGGCCCAGCTGCTGGCGGATCGCCTCGGTGCGCTCCGGGCCGATGTTCTTGGCGAGCGGGCCCGCGGCCTCCATCTCGCCATTGGCCTCGCGCCAGAAGATGTAGCCCATCCCCGGCAGGCCCTCTTTCTGGGCGAAGGCGTTCATCCGGTCGCAGAACTTGCGGCTGCCGCCCTTCGGGGCCGGGATCGCGCGGATCTCGGTGCCGTCCTGCTCCAGCAGCTTGGCGAAGATCGCGAAGCCCGAGCCGCGGAAATGCTCGGACACGTCCTGCATCTTGATCGGGCAGCGCAGGTCCGGCTTGTCGGTGCCGTACCATTTCAGCGCGTCGCGATAGGCGATCTGCGGCCAGTCGGCATCGACCGCACGGCCGCCGCCGAACTCCTCGAAGATGCCCTGGATCACCGGCTGGATCGTGTCGAACACGTCCTGCTGGGTGGCAAAGCTCATCTCCATGTCGAGCTGGTAGAAATCGGTGGGCGAGCGGTCGGCGCGCGGATCCTCGTCGCGGAAGCAGGGGGCGATCTGGAAGTACTTGTCGAAGCCCGAGACCATCAGCAGCTGCTTGAACTGCTGCGGCGCCTGCGGCAGCGCGTAGAACTTGCCCGGATGCAGCCGCGACGGCACCAGGAAGTCGCGCGCGCCCTCGGGGCTCGACGCGGTGATGATCGGCGTCTGGTGCTCGCGGAATTCCTTGTCCCACATGCGGCGGCGGATCGAGGCGACCACGTCCGAGCGCATCTTCATGTTTTCCTGCATCTTCTCGCGGCGCAGGTCGAGATAGCGGTATTTCAGCCGCGTCTCTTCGGGGTATTCCTGCTCGCCGAAGACCATCAGCGGCAGTTCCTCGGCGGCGCCCAGCACTTCGAGATCGCGGACGAAGACCTCGATCTCGCCGGTCGGGATCTTGGGGTTCACCAGCTCGGGGTCGCGCGCCTTTACCGTCCCGTCGATGCGGATGCACCATTCCGAGCGCACCTTCTCCACGTCCTTGAAGGCCGGGCTGTCGGGGTCCGCCAGCACCTGGGTCATGCCGTAATGGTCGCGCAGGTCGATGAAGAGGATGCCGCCATGGTCGCGCACGCGGTGCACCCAGCCGGCAAGGCGGACAGTCTGGCCGACCTCGGCCGAGGTCAGTTGGGCGCAAGTATGGCTGCGATAGGCGTGCATGGCATCCTCGGGGGGCTGAGAAACGGGTTCGCGGCGTTCAATCCCGCCTGCGCCCCGGTGTCAAGCCTTGCCCCGCCCCGCCCCGGCCTAGAACCGGTCGAGGAGCCGGTTCAGGTAGTCCCGCTCGCTTTCGGGACGCTCCTGTTCTGTGGAGCGGCGGCGGATCTCGTCCTGCAGGTCGCGCGCGCGGCCCTCGGGCGTCTCCTCGGGCAGGAGCCCGCGCGAGGTCTGCGGATTGCCGTCCTCGCCGGTCAGCCGGCCCAGCGGGTCGCGGCCGGTGCCCTCGGCGGTCTGGCCCTGCTGCCCGCCCGGCTGGCCCTCGCCGTTCATCTGGTTCTGGGCCATTTCCTCCTGCATCGCCTGCATGCCGTCGCGCAGCGCGTCCATCGCCTCGGCCTGGCGGTCGAGCGCGCCGGCCATGTCGTTGTCGCGCAGCGACTCCTCGGCGCCCTCCATCGCGCGGCCCGCGCGGTCGAGCGCCTCGCCCGCCTCGCCGCTGCCCGGCATGTTCTGCTGCTGGCGGCCCAGCTCGTCGCGCAGCGCCTGCTGGCGGTCGGCCAGCCCCTGGCTGCCGCCCTCGCCCGTGCCCTGGCCCTCGCCGGGCTGGCCCTGGCCCTGGCGGCCCTCGCCCTGCTGGCCTTCGCCTTCCTGGCCCTGCTGCTCGCCCTGCTGGCCCTGCTGGCCGTCCTGGTTGAACTGGTCCTGCAGCTCGCGGAAGCTCTCGTCCGAGAGGTCCTGCTGGTCGCGCAGCATCTCCTGCAGGTCGTTCATCGCCTGCTGGCCCGGGCTCTGCTGGCCCTGCCCCTGGCCCTGGGCGATCTGCATGTTCTCCATCATCCGGCTCAGCATGTCCAAGAGCTGCTGCGCCTCGGCCATGCGGCCCTCTTCCATCAGCTCCTGCAGCCGTTCCAGCATGTCCTGCAGCTGGTCGCCGGTGATCTCCATCGAGGGCTGGTTCTGCGCCTGCTGCTGGCCCTGCTCCTGCTGCTGCTCGGCGAGCTGGCGCATGTAGTCCTGCATCGCCTCGCGCAGCTCCTGCATCAGCTCGGCAATCTCGTCCTCGGAGGCGCCGTTGCGCATCGCCTCGGACAGCCGCTCCTGCGCGCGGCGCAGCCGCTCCATCGCGTTCGACAGGTCGCCATCCTCGATCCTCAGCGCCAGATCCCACAGCGCGGCGGCGATCTCGTCGCGGGTCTCCTCCGACAGGCCCGGCCCGTGGCGCAGCGAGGCCTCGAGCCCGCGCACGGCGAAGCGCAGCCGCAGGTAGTCGGTCTCGGCGCGGAAAAGCCCGTCGGGCCGGTGCGAGATCGCGCGCAGCACCATCGCCACCTCGGCGGCATTCTCGCGGCTCCACAACAGCGCCTGGCGCTCTTCGATGATCGCCTTCGCGAGCGGCACGAAGAAGCGGCGGCCGGGCAGCGGGGCGGCCAGCGGCTCGGACAGGCCCTCCTGCGCGACCGCGTCCTCGACCTCCAGCCGCACTTTCACCGGCAGGTTGGCCCAGGGATGCTCCGACAGGTTGCCGCCGAGGATCTCCTCGAAGGCGCTGCGGTCCCCGGCGATCGGCATCGGCAGGTCGATGACCAGCGGCTCGCGCGGCTCGGGCGCCACGGCGCGGCCATAGCGGCGGTCGACCGCGTCGAGATCGAGCGTCACCACCGCGCGGCCGCGGGTCACGCCGAAATCGTCGGAGGCGGCGAAGGGCAGCGACAGCTCGCCCGCCGCATCAGCCCCGAGCGCGCCGCGCATCTCCACCTGGGGCGGCGCGTCCGGCACCACCTCCAGCGACCAGCTGCGCCCGCCCGGCCCGTCGATGGCGATGTCGCCCGACTGCGCCACCTCGAAATCCTGCACCGGGTCGGAGACGCTGCCGATATCGTCGGTGCGCCCCGAGACGGTCTCCGACAGGGTCAGCGCGCCGACCTCGCCATAGAGGCGGATCATCACCTTGGAGCCCTGCGGCACCGCCACGCCCTCTTCGGGCAGGTCGGCGAGATAGAGCCCCGGCTGGCCGGTATGGCGCGGCGGCTCGATCCAGCCCTCCCAGGCGGGGCCGGCGGCCAGCCCGGCGGACTGTCCGGGCGCCATGCCCGCGATGCTGTCGGCCTTCCAGACCGAGCCGAAGAGAAGCCCGGTGCAGAACAGCATCAGCGCGACATAGCGCAGGCCGTAGGGGTCGAAGCGGGTCAGGCTGGTATCGGGGCGGACGGGTTTCGCACCGTCGAGCCGCGCCGCCATGCGGGCGCGGTGCGCCTCCCAGACAGCGCGCGAGGCGGCATCCTCCGCGCCGATTGCCTGGGTGTCCTCCAGCGCGGCCAGCGGCCGGCCGGGCAGCGTCGCGTCGAGCCGCGCCCGCGCATCCTCGCGCGTCGGCAGGCGGAACTTGCGCGCCCCCGCGACCAGCGCGGCGATGGCGGCCAGCGGGGTCAGGATCAGCCCGACCCAGACCAGCTCGATCGCGGCGATATCGTGCAGCCCCAGCATCACCACCGCGCAGGCGACCAGGCTGACAGTCCAGAACGGCCAGAAGCAGCGCAGGATCCGCTCGGCCAGAAGGCCCGCACGGGTCAGCGCAAGCGTCAGGCGCAGGCGCTCTTGGATCGGCTCGGACTCGGGTCTGTCGGGCAAAGGCTCGCTCCGGGTGTCTCCTGCCCGCGGTATATCAGGCGACGGATGCGAAAAACGATAACGCGGATTTGTTCGCCGTCAAAGAGGCGGCTTGCCCGCCGCCTCTGACAGGCTCGTGAACGGGCAGTGATCCGCCCGTTGCCGCGTTATCAGGCATCCCCGGCGGAGAGCCAGGCGGGCACCGCGTCGCGCGCGATGATCTCCTCGTAGCTCGGGCGTGCGCGGATCACGGCCCAGTCTCCGCCCTGCACCAGAACTTCGGGAATCAGCGGGCGGGTGTTGTATTCCGAGGCCATCACTGCGCCATAGGCCCCCGCCGAGCGGAAGGCGACCAGGTCGCCCGGGGCGCAGACCGGCAGGGCGCGGCCGCGGGCGAAGGTGTCGCCGGTCTCGCAGACCGGGCCAACGACGTCGTAGACCGCGGGCTCGGCCGCGACCTCGGGCTCGACCAGCGGGACGATGTCGTGATGGGCGTCGTACATCGACGGCCGCACCAGGTCGTTCATCGCCGCGTCGAGGATCAGGAAGCGGCGGTCCTCGCCTTCCTTGACGTAGACGACCTCGCTGACGAGGATCCCGGCATTGCCGGAGATCAGCCGGCCCGGCTCGATCTCCACCTCGCAGCCCAGATGGCCGACCTCTTCCTGCACCATCGCGCCGTAATCCGACGGCAGCGGCGGCGCCTCGTTCGAGCGCGCATAGGGGATGCCCAGCCCGCCGCCGAGATCGAGCCGCCGGATGTCATGGCCCTCGGCCCGCAGCGTCTCCGTCAGAGCCGCGACCTTGCGGTAGGCCAGGCGGAAGGGCTCCAGCTCGGTGAGCTGGCTGCCGATATGGACGTCGATGCCGACCACCTCCAGCCCCGGCAGCGAGGCGGCCAGGGCATAGACCTCCTTCGCGCGGCTGATCGGGATGCCGAACTTGTTCTCCGACTTGCCGGTGGCGATCTTGGCATGGGTCTTCGCGTCGACATCCGGGTTCACCCGGACCGCGATCGGCGCGGTGACGCCCAGCGACACGGCGACCTCGGACAGCGCCAGCATCTCGGGCTCGCTCTCGACATTGAACTGGCGGATGCCGCCCTCCAGCGCCATGCGCATCTCGGCGCGGGTCTTGCCGACGCCCGAGAAGACGATCCGCTCGCCCGGCACGCCGGCCGCCTTCGCGCGGGCGTATTCGCCGCCCGAGACCACGTCCATCCCGGCGCCCGCCTGGCCCAGCAGGCTGAGGATCGCCTGGTTGGAATTCGACTTCACCGCGAAGCAGACCAGATGCGGCATGCCGCCGAGCGCCTCGTCGAACAGCCGGTAGTGGCGCAGCAGCGTCGCTGCGGAATAGCAGTAGAAGGGCGTGCCCACCTCGGCCGCGATCCCGGCCAGCGGCACATCCTCGGCGTGAAGCCTGCCGTCGCGATAGAGAAAATGGTCCATTGCCGCGCCCTCGTCTGGATTGCGCGCGCTTGATAGCAGGGAAACGGCCGGATGCAATCGCCGCCGGCCCGGAGCCGCCCCCGGGCCGCGGGTTTCAGGCCTCGTTGACGGTCAGCTTGAAATCCTTCGCCGAAAGCACGGTCTTGCGCGGATAGGGCCCCTCCTCGCGCGGCAGCCGCGCGCCCAGCAGCCGGTCCTTGCGGATCGACGAGATGCCGACCTTGTTCGACTGGTTGCCGCCGAGCACGTGATAGCTGTCGGCATCCTCGGAATAGTAGAAGCCGACATGGCCCGACGTGCCGCTGCGCGAGCCCCGCCAGAAGACCAGCACCGCGCCGAAGCAGGGATCGACATCCTGGCCGAATTTCAGCCAGTTGCGCGCCAGATACGGGTTCGCCGGCAGGCCGGACATGGGCAGGGTGACGGCGATGCAGGTCTCGACGAAATCGCCGCACCAGGGCAGCTGTGCCGGGTCGCCCAGGGTCTTTCCATCGGATTTCAGGAACTTGCGCAGCTCGGCATTGTCGGCCTGCTCGTGCAGCCCGCGCTTGCGCAGCGCCAGCTCCATCCAGGGGAAGCGGTCGAGCAGATCCTGGCCCGGCGCCTCTTCGGCGGGCTCGCCCACATTCCCCGGCGCCGCGCGCAGCATCGCCACGGTCGCCTCCGCCAGCTTGCCGGTGGCCGGCAGCGCCCGCGCCGCCTGGAAGGCCACCACCGCATTTCGGGTGTTGCGTCCCCACAGCCCGTCCGGCGTTCCGGGATCGAAACCGTGGGCGATCAGGCGCCGCTGCGCCCATTCGATGAATGTCATGGCTGTCTCCTCCCTCGCGGCCCCGCCGGAACGGCAGGCCGCGCTTGCCAGCCTGCCATTGCCCCGCGAGTCCGGCCAGTCGGATTTTCCCCCGCGTCACCGCGGGGGACACAGCCTCAGAAACCGCTGCGGCTGCCGCCGGTCACGCCCATCGAGGCGCTGCCGCTGATGGTCACGCCGGGGCTGCGCTGCGCGGTCTCCTCCTCCTCGGGCTGCGGCCGCTGCGGCGGCCCGTCGGCACCGCAGCCCGCCAGCAGCGCCAGCGCCAGAAGCCCCCAGGCCGGGATCCGCCCTGCGCCGCTCATCCCAGGACCTCCGTCCAGCGGGCGATCTGCTTGCGCACCTGGTCGGGCGCGGTGCCGCCATAGCTCTGGCGGCTGGCGACCGAGTTGTGCACGCCCAGCACGCCGAAGACCGCGTCGGTGATCCCGGCATGGACCGACTGCATCTGCTCCAGGCTCAGCTCCGGCAGGTCGATGCCCGCGGTCTCCGCCAGCGCGACCAGCGAGCCGGTGACGTGATGCGCCTCGCGGAAGGGCAGGCCCAGCTCGCGCACCAGCCAGTCGGCCAGGTCGGTCGCGGTCGAGAAGCCGGCCGAGGCGGCCTTCTCCAGCGCGGGGGTGTTCGCGGTCATGTCGCGGACCATGCCCTCCATCGCGGCCAGCGCCAGCATCAGCGTGTCGGCCGCGTCGAAGACCTGCTCCTTGTCCTCCTGCATGTCCTTCGAATACGCGAGCGGCAGGCCCTTCATCACGGTCAGCAGCGCGACCAGCGCGCCGGTGATGCGCGCGACCTTGGCGCGGATCAGCTCGGCCGCGTCCGGGTTGCGCTTCTGCGGCATGATCGAGGAGCCGGTGGAGAACCGGTCCGAGAGCTTGACGAAGCGGAACTGCGCCGAGGACCAGATCACCAGCTCTTCGGCGAAGCGCGACAGATGGGTGGCGCAGATCGAGGAGGCCGCCAGGAATTCCAGCGCGAAATCGCGGTCCGACACGGCGTCGAGCGAATTGGCCATCGGCGCGTCGAAGCGCAGCGCCTCGGCGGTCATGTGGCGGTCGATCGGGAAGGAGGTCCCGGCCAGCGCGGCGGCGCCCAGCGGGCATTCGTTCATCCGCTTGCGGGCGTCGCGGAAGCGCGACAGGTCGCGGGCGAACATCTCGACATAGGCCATCATGTGATGGCCCCAGGTCACCGGCTGGGCGGTCTGCAGATGGGTGAAGCCAGGCATCACCCAGTCGGCCCCGGCCCCGGCCTGGGCGACCAGCGCCTTCATCAGCGCCAGGAGCCCGATTTCGGCCGCGTCGCACTGGTCGCGCACCCAGAGCCGGAAATCCGTCGCCACCTGGTCGTTGCGGCTGCGCGCCGTGTGCAGCCGGCCGGCCGCGGGGCCGACGATCTCGGTCAGGCGGCTCTCCACGTTCATGTGGATGTCTTCCAGCGCGGTCGAGAAGACCAGTTTCCCGGCTTCGATCTCTGACAAGACGGTGAGCAGCCCTTCCCGCATCGCCTCGGCTTCTTTAGGGTCCACGATGCCCGTGGCTGCCAGCATGGCGGCATGGGCGCGCGACCCTTCGATGTCCTGGGACGCCAGCCGCTGGTCGAAACCGATCGAGGCGTTGATCGCCTCCATGATCGCATCCGGTCCGGCGGCGAAGCGTCCGCCCCACATGGCGTTCTGGGTCTTGTCAGTCATCGGGTCCGTCCCCTGGGAGAAATGCTGCATGAAGCTCGTCTGGTCCGTCGCCCTCTACACCGCGCTTGGGCTTTGCGCAAATCCGGGCGTTGCCGGTCCCGCGATCGAGGAGCTGCGCGACGGCAGCCTGAAGAAGCTGGTCGTGCATTCCGAGCCGAAGCCGGTCGCGGAGGCCGGATTCGAGAGCTTCGAGGGCGCGCCGCTGAGCCTGGCGGACTACCGCGGCAAGGTCGTGCTGCTGAACTTCTGGGCAACCTGGTGCGCGCCCTGCCGCAAGGAGATGCCCGCGCTCGACGCGCTGGAGACCGATCTGGGCGGCGAGGACTTCCAGGTGGTCACCGTCGCCACCGGCCGCCAGCCCGCCGCCGCGATGCGCCGCTTCTTCGAGGAGGAGGGCGTCACCGCCCTGCCGCTCCACCGCGATCCGAAGCAGGCGCTGGCGCGCGAGATGGCGGTGCTCGGCCTGCCGGTCAGCGTACTGATCGACCGCGACGGCAACGAGATCGCCCGGCTGCAGGGCGATGCGGAATGGGACAGCGAGAGCGCGCGCGCCATCATCGCCGCGCTGATCGCGGACGGCGAAAGCTGAGACCGCGGCCCTAAGCCCTGCAGAAAGGCCGTAAGCGCGCGCTTATAAGCCCCCGCTTAAGCCCCGCGCCAATGGGAAACCCCGCCCTGCCCCGGCAGATGGCGATGCAGCCGCAGCGATCCCCGCCGCGGCCCGCATCCCGAACACCGGAGCAGAACATGAAGCTTTTCGCACCCGCCCTTCTCGCCGCCGCGCTGGTCTCCACCGGCGCCTTCGCCGCCGACCTGGCCCAGGGCACCGCGCTTGGCCATACCGAGGACGAGGTCCGCGCCAGCCTGGTCTCGATGGGCTACGAGGTCCGCAAGATCGAGGACGAGGACGGCAAGATCGAGGCCTATGTCGTCAAGGACAAGTCGATGGGCGAGGTCTATGTCGATCCCGCCAGCGGCCAGGTCGCCCGGCTGAGCATGAAGTGATCCGGGGCGATGGACACATCGGAACTCCACAGCGGGCGCAACGGCGCCCGCGACGTGCGGGTCTGGGACCGGCTGGTCAGGACCGTGCACTGGGGCGTGGCGCTGATCGTGCTGGTGAACGGCTTCGCCGACAAGCCCGGCGACGCCGTGCATACCTGGCTGGGCTACACGGCGGGCGCGCTGGTCCTGCTGCGGCTGGCCTGGGGCGTGATCGGCACCCGGCCCGCGCTTTTCACCGCCTTCCCGCCCAGCCCGCGCCGGGCCGTCCGGCACCTGCGCGACGTGATGGCGGGCAGCCGCGACACCCATCTGTCGCACAACCCGCTGGGCGCGCTCATGGTCTACAATATCTGGCTCACCTTGCTCCTGCTCTGCGTCTCGGGCTACATGATGGGAACGATCCGGTTTTTCGGTGTGGCCTGGGTGGAAGACATGCACGACCTGCTCTTCGACTGGCTGATGGTCTCGGTCGTCCTGCATCTCGCCGGGGTGGCCTTCGACAGCTGGCGCACGAAGGTTCCGCTGGTGCGGGCGATGGTGACCGGCCGCAAGTACCTGCCCAAGGGCGTGCGCGCGGAATGATCGCCGGACTGGTCACCGGGCTCGGCCGCGACCGGCGCGCGGCCACGCTGGCGGCGATCATCGCGCTGCAGACGCTCAGCGCCGCCTATTTCCTCGGCGACGTGATCTTCGATCTCAGTTTCGGCACGCCCGAGACCCGCGAGCATCTGCACATGGCGCTGGAGACCGTCGCCTCGCTGGCCATGGTGGCCGGGGTGGCGATGCTCTGGCGGCAGCTGCGGCGGCTGCTGGCCGAGATCGACGCGCTCGACCGCGGCATCCGCATGGCCCGCGGCCAGGTGGCCGAGATCATCGCCGCGCATTTCGACCGCTGGTCGCTGACCCGGTCGGAGCGGGACGTCGCGCTGCTCCTGCTCAAGGGGCTCGACAACCGCGCCATCGCCGAGCTGCGCGGCACGGCGCCCGGCACGGTGCGCGCCCAGACCGCGGCGATCTACGCCAAGGCCGGGGTCGAGGGGCGCGCCGATCTCTTCTGCCATTTCATGGACGAGCTGATGGCCGGCCAGGAGCTCGCCCGGACATGAAAAGACCGCGCGGAGGCCTCCCCGCGCGGTCCGGTTCCGGTCAGGCGCTGCGGCTCAGGCCAGCAGGCGCTTTTCGAAGATCGGGCGCGAGGCCAGGCCCTTCGCCGATTTGGCGATGCCCAGAACGGCCAGGTCGGCCAGCGGCTCGAGCAGGATGACCGACATGTAGGCGGCGCCGAAGGAGGCCACGGCGGCCAGGTTCGCCGCGCCGAAGCCCTGGCCGTAGAAGGCCCAGAAGGCGACCCAGGCGACCACGCCGCCCTGGTAGGCGGTGGAGAGCTTGAGCGCCTGGACATAGGTCAGGTCGACATAGGCGGTGCCCGGCGCGATGATCCGCTTGGCCAGTTCCGACACGGCCCAGAGCGGCACGATCAGCGTGGTGACGTTCATGCCGTATTGCGGCAGGTCGAAGGGCGCGAAGAACAGCCCCTGGATCAGCAGGCCCATCGCCAGGCCGATCGAGGCCGCGCCGCCGCCGAAGAGCAGGAAGAGCGTGGAGCCGAGGATGAAATGCACCTCGGAGACGCCCACCGGGAAATGCGGCAGGATCTGGAAGAAGGCGAAGACCAGGGCGGTGGTCGCGACGGCGCGCGCCCCGAGCACGCCGAAGCCGCTCTCTCTCGCCGTGGCCCAGGCCATCTTGGCGGTCAGGGCGAAGCCGCCTGCCGCAGTTGCCACTGAAAGTGCAAGTTTCGCGCCGGTCACGACGCCAGGTTCGATATGCATGTCGCTGTCCTTTTCCGCACCCGCCGTGCGGCTGTCTGGAGTTGCAGCCCGAAGGCCCGTCGATGGCAGGTTTCCTGACTCGCGGCCATTGCCTTCCCCGCCTTCCCGGACCCGTGCGGGTCCAGTGGCATCATGGGGTCGGCCGCCGCCTACAGTTGCGGGGGCAGTCACGGGGTCGGTCCCTGATGGGTACGCCTGACCGTGTTCCCTTTCTCATCCCGCTTGCCTGAGGCGCACGGGAACCATCGCGGGACAATCTGCGGCAAAGGCGCCGCCGAGTAAAGCGCACTCTGCGCCGCAGCGCGTCAGCTGCCACCAAGGTCGCGGTGGCGCGGGCAGCTGGCCACATGGTCGTTCACCAGCCCGCAGGCCTGCATCCAGGCGTAGGTGATGGTCGGGCCGCAGAAGCGGAAGCCGCGCCGCTTCAGATCCTTCGACAGCGCCTTCGATTCGGCGGTTTCGGCGGGCACCTCGGCCATGCTGGCACGGTTCGGCTGCAGCACGCCGCCGCCGGTGAAGCTCCAGCAATGGGCGGCGAAGGCCTCCGCGCCGCCGAGCTCCAGATAGGCGCGAGCATTGCCGATCGTCGCCTCGATCTTGCCGCGGTGCCGCACGATCCCGGCATCGCCGAGCAGGCGCGCCACCTCGGGCTCGCCCCAGCGGGCGATCACCTCCGGCTCGAACCCTTCGAAGGCGGCGCGGAAGGCCTCGCGCTTCCTCAGGATGGTGATCCAGCTCAGCCCGGCCTGGAAGCCGTCGAGCACCAGCTTCTCCCACAAGGCGCGGCCGTCATGCTCGGGCACGCCCCATTCGGTGTCGTGATAGGCCACATAGAGCGGATCCTCTCCGCACCAGCCGCATCTTCCGTCCATCCCGGGCCTCCGCTGTGCCGCCGCATCCGCGCCCAGATAGAACATTTCCGGAACTTAAGTCAAAATTAAAACCGGCGGGCGCAGGCTCGCCCGGGAAGGAGACCGCCATGGCGCAGAAAGGCAGGCGCGGGCCCCGGAACGGCCCCGAAGGCGCACAGGACCCGCTGGCGATGGCCGCGGAGCGGCGCGACCGCAGCACGCTCGACATGGTCCGCCACGCGCTCGACGCGCGCCATGCGCTACTGGCCTTCCAGCCGGTGATGCAGGCGCGCCGCCCCGACATGCCGGCCTTCCACGAAGGGCTGATCCGCCTCCTCGACGAGACCGGGCGGGTGATCCCGGCACGCGATTTCATGGAGGTGGTCGACAACCAGGAGCTGGGCCGCCGGATCGACGCGATGACGCTGGATCTGGGCCTGCAGGAGCTCGCCGCCGAGCCCGGGCTGCGGCTCTCGGTCAACATGTCGGCCCGCTCGATCGGCTACCGCCCCTGGATGGACACGCTGGAACAGGGGCTTGCCGCCAATCCCGCCTGCGCCGAACGGCTGATCCTGGAGATCTCCGAGAGCTCGGCCATGCTGATGCCGGATCTGGTCGCCATCTTCATGTCCGAGATCCAGGCCCGCGGCATCGCCTTCGCGCTGGACGATTTCGGCGCGGGCGCCACCAGCTTCGCCTGCCTGCGCGACTGCTATTTCGACATGGCCAAGATCAGCGGCCGCTTCGTCCGCGGCATCGCCCGCAATCCCGGAAACCAGGTGGTGGTGCAGGCGCTGGCCTCGGTCGCGCAGCATTTCGACATGTTCACCGTCTGCGAGTCGGTGGAAAGCGCCGAGGATGCCGCCTTCCTGATCGCCGCCGGAATCGACTGCCTGCAGGGCTACCATTTCGGCGCCCCCACCCTGCGCCCGGCCTGGCGGTCCGGTCCCGGCCGCAGCGCCGCGGGCTGAGCCCGCCATCCGCCATCTGCGCCATTTCTCCCCGCTGGTAGCGTTAACCACGTTGCCGAGCGGGAATATCCGCCATGCGCAAGCCATTGTGACGGGATCTGAGACCATCTGTCCGTTGCCCGCACCCGCTGCTCTTCCTAATCAGATCGTATCGGTCCGGGCATGGCCCGGGCTCCAACGGAGAAGGGGGAGACCTACTCATGACCGGTATCGTAATCGCATCGGCTGGCCGTACCGCGGTCGGCAGCTTTCTGGGGGCGTTCGCCAACACCCCGGCCAGTGACCTTGGCGCCGCCGTCATCGAGGCCGTCGTCGCCCGCGCCGGCATCGACAAGGCCGACGTGTCCGAGACCATCCTCGGCCAGGTCCTCACCGCCGCGCAGGGCCAGAACCCCGCCCGCCAGGCCCATATCAAGGCGGGCCTTCCGGCCGAATCCGCCGCCTGGGGCATCAACCAGGTCTGCGGCTCGGGCCTGCGCGCCGTCGCGCTCGGCGCCCAGCACATCATGCTCGGCGATGCCTCGATCGTCGTCGCCGGCGGCCAGGAGAATATGTCGCTGAGCCCCCATGCCGCCGCGCTGCGCCAGGGCCAGAAGATGGGCGACATGAAGTACATCGACACGATGATCCATGACGGCCTGTGGGACGCGTTCAACAACTACCACATGGGCCAGACCGCCGAGAACGTCGCCGAGAAGTGGCAGATCAGCCGCGACATGCAGGACGAGTTCGCGGTCGCCTCGCAGAACAAGGCCGAGGCCGCCCAGGCCGCCGGCAAGTTCGCCGACGAGATCATCCCGTTCCTGATCAAGACCCGCAAGGGCGAGATCACCGTCGATGCCGACGAGTACATCCGCAAGGGCGCCACGCTCGAAGCGATGCAGAAGCTGCGCCCGGCCTTCGCCAAGGACGGCTCGGTCACCGCGGGCAACGCCTCGGGCATCAATGACGGCGCCGCCGCCGTGCTGCTGATGACCGCCGCCGAAGCCGAGAAGCGCGGCATCGAGCCCCTCGCCCATATCAAGTCCTACGCCACCGCCGGGCTCGACCCGTCGATCATGGGCGTCGGCCCGATCTACGCGTCGCGCAAGGCGCTGGACAAGGCCGGCTGGAAGGTCGACGACCTCGACCTGATCGAGGCCAACGAGGCCTTCGCCGCCCAGGCCTGCGCCGTGAACAAGGACATGGGCTGGGATCCGGCCAAGGTGAACGTCAATGGCGGCGCCATCGCCATCGGCCACCCGATCGGCGCCTCGGGCTGCCGCGTCCTGAACACGCTGCTCTTCGAAATGAAGCGCCAGGGCGCCAAGAAGGGCCTCGCCACGCTCTGCATCGGCGGCGGCATGGGCGTCGCGCTCTGCGTCGAGCGCCCCTGATCTGCATCATTGGCGCGGCCGGGCCGCATCCGCCATTGTGATGGCGGGCGCGGCCCGGCCGCGCCTCGAGCCCGCCGGTTGGGACAAGGCGGAGCCTGGCAAGAGACATCCGAAGGAGAGGGACTTTCATGGGACGTGTAGCACTGGTCACTGGCGGCGTGCGCGGCATCGGCGCGGCAATCTGCAAGGCACTGACGGCCGAAGGATACACCGTGGCCGCAACATATGCTGGCAATGACGCCGCGGCCAAGGAATTCAAGGAAGAGACCGGCATCGCGGTCTACAAGTGGAACGTGCGCGACTACGAGGATTCCAAGACCGGGATCGAGCAGGTCGAATCCGAGCTGGGCCCGATCGACGTGGTCGTCGCCAATGCCGGCATCACCAAGGACGCGCCCTTCCACAAGATGACCCCCGAGCAGTGGAACCAGGTGGTCGACACCAACCTGACCGGCGTCTTCAATACCGTGCATCCGGTCTGGCCGGGCATGCGCGAGCGCGGCTTCGGCCGGGTCATCGTGATCTCCTCGATCAACGGCCAGAAGGGCCAGTTCGGTCAGGTGAACTACGCAGCGACCAAGGCCGGCGACCTGGGCATCGTCAAGTCGCTCGCCCAGGAAGGCGCCGCGAAGGGCATCACCGCCAACGCGATCTGCCCGGGCTATATCGGCACCGACATGGTCATGGCGATCGACGAGAAGATCCGCGAGAAGATCATCGCGGGCATCCCGGTCGGCCGCCTCGGCAAGCCCGAGGAAATCGCGCGCTGCGTGACCTTCCTGGCCTCCGACGATGCGGGCTTCATCAACGGCTCGACCATCTCCGCGAACGGCGCGCAGTTCTTCGTCTGAGCACGCCTGCAGCGCAACGATCGGGCCAGCCTCCGGGCTGGCCTTTTTTGCTGTCCGGACCCTGCCTGCGGCCGCGCGGGGGATTTACCCCGGCCGCCGCCTCGCCTAGCTCTAGGCCCATGATCGAGACTCTCACCCATCAGGAGCTGCGCCTCTGCCTGGAATGGCAGGTCGAGCTCGGCATCGACGAGGCGATCTCGGAAACCCCGATCGACCGCTACGAGCTGGCCGCCCAGGCGCCCCGTCCGGCCGCGCCCGCCGCTGCGGCTCCGGTGCAGGCCGCCGCCGCAGCGCCCGCAGTGGACGAGGGGCCCGGCCCGGTCGAGGCCGCCCGCGCCGCCGCGCAGTCCGCGCCGGACCTGGCCGCGCTGAAGGAGGCGATGGCCGGCTACGAGCATTGCGAGCTGAAGCGGGGCGCGCGGAACCTGGTTTTCTGCGACGGCCGCCCCGGCGCGCGGGTGATGATCATCGGCGAGGCGCCCGGCCGCGACGAGGACCGCATGGGCCGCCCCTTCGTCGGCCGCGCGGGCCAGCTGCTCGACCGGATGCTCGCCGCGATCGGCCTGTCGCGCGAGGCGCCGGGCACCGAAGAGGCGGTCTATATCACCAATGTGCTGCCCTGGCGCCCGCCGCAGAACCGCGATCCGAAACCCGACGAGATCGCCATGCTGCTGCCCTTCCTCGAGCGCCATGTCGCGCTGGCCAGGCCGGAGGTGCTGGTGCTGATGGGCAATGCCGCCTGCCAGACGGTGCTGCAGACCCGCGGCATCACCCGGCTGCGCGGCAGCTGGACCCAGGGCTTCGGCCTGCCGGTCCTGCCGATGTTCCACCCCGCCTACCTGCTGCGCAACCCCCATGCCAAGCGCGAGGCCTGGGCCGACCTGCTGGAGCTGAAGGCTCATCTGGAGGTGCCGCGATGAAGCTGCTCGCCTTTTCCGACCTGCATTGCGACCGCGCCGCGGCCGCGCGCCTGGTGGAGGCCTCTGCCGAAGCCGATCTGGTCGTCGGCGCGGGCGATTTCGCCTCGGCCCATCGCGGGCTCGACCGGACGATGGAATCGATCCGCGCCTTCGAGGGGAAGGCGCTCTACGTGCCGGGCAACAACGAGACGCCCGAGGCGCTACGCGCCGCGACGCGGGCGCCGGTGCTGCATGGCGAGGTCAAGGAGATCGGCGGCGTGACCTTTGCCGGGATCGGCGCCGCCATCCCGCCGCTACCGCCCCTGCCCTGGCAGTCCTACGACCTGACCGAGGAGGAGGCCGAGGCGATGCTGGCCCCGATCGGCAGTGCCGACGTGCTGGTCTGCCATTCGCCGCCCTACGGCATCGCCGACCGGCTGGATGACGGGCGGCGCATCGGCTCCACCGCGCTGCGCGCCGCGATCGAGCGGATCCGTCCCGCGCTGGTCTTCTGCGGCCATATCCATGGATGCTGGGGCGAAAGCGGCGAGATCGGCGGCTCGAAGGTGCACAATCTGGGCCCCGGCGTGACTTGGTTCGAGGTGTGAGATGGCAGAGCGCAGCTTCATCCCGGTGCGCATCGCGCTGCTGACCGTCAGCGACACCCGCTCGCTGGCCGAGGACCGGTCGGGCGACCTGCTGGCCGAGCGGATCGCGACGGCCGGGCACGTGCTTTCGGCGCGGACCATCCTGCGCGACGAGCGCCACGAGATCGCCGCGCAGCTCCGCGCCTGGTGCAGCGATCCGGAGATCGACGTGGTGATCTCGACCGGCGGCACCGGACTGACCGGGCGCGACGTGACGGTCGAGGCGCATCGCGATGTCTACGAGAAGGAGATCGACGCCTTCGGCACGGTCTTCACCCTGGTCTCGATGCAGAAGATCGGCACCTCGGCGGTGCAGAGCCGCGCCACCGGCGGGGTCGCCAACGGCACCTATCTCTTCGCCCTGCCCGGCTCGACCGGCGCCTGCCGCGATGCCTGGGACGAGATCCTGAAGCGCCAGCTGGACTACCGCCACATGCCCTGCAATTTCGTCGAGATCCTGCCGCGGCTCGACGAGCACCTGCGGCGCAAGTGAGCCCGGCTCAGCGCGCTCTGGTTACGGAACCCCTTAGAAACCCTCTACATATCTCGGCGTTTCGGGAGGGTGGCTTAACCCTCGCGCAAGACTGGATGGCTAAGGTCCTCTAGCCAAGGGAGCTTGGCGAGTAGCGAGTAAGGTCGAACACGGCCAGGTGGGTGGGGTCCGTCTTTCCAGGCGGACCCCGTTGCTTTGCGCCCCTCCCGAATGTCCTGGCGGACAGGCTGCACGGCGCTTTTCCGGCGGCCGCGCGGCGGCTCCGGAGCAGGAATGCGATTTTCGGGAAAGGGATGTCTGGAAAGGCGGGGTCCGGGGCTCCGGACCGGTGGGGACCCATGCTCTGCCGGACGGAGGCGCGGCACGGGACCCCGGACGTTCTGTCGTCACCGGCATGGGCGGGGATCCATGCCGGGCTAGGCGGTCACGCGCGGCTGAGACGCTCGATTTCCTCCTTGAGGTGCAGCTTCTGCTTCTTCATCCGGACGATCTCGTGATCGTTGACGCCGGGGCTGCGCTGCGCCTCCTCCACCTTGGCCGAGAGAGTTCGGTGCTTCTTCTGAAGTTCCTCGATATGCATCGTCAGGCTCATATGTCGTCTCCTCTCTTGACTACACTTGGACAGCCCATCACAGGTCGCGATTCCTGTCACCCCTCGCCGTCACCGGGCCTCCAGCTGGGCAGGCTGCCGCCGAGTTGTTACGAAAGCTTTAATCTGCAAAGCCCGCAAGCGCCTGGCCATGGCGGAGCACCGCTTCGATGGCGGGCGTGTAGCCGTCCCCCGCGTCACCATGCCGCATGCCTTTATGCATTACGATCGCCGGACGCAGCTGAAATGGCGTTTTCCGTCCCTTGACAGCCCTCAGGAGAAACAATCCTGCGGACTGGCCGCCGCGCGGATTGATCGGCAGCACCTGGATCGCGCCGAGTCGGCCGTCCATCGCACCGAGCACTTCGGGCAGCCGCTCGATCCGCTGGATCAGCGTCAGCACCCCGCCCGGGCGCAGGCGGCGCGTGGCGACCTCCACCCAGTCGGCCAGCCGGGTCTCGCCCGCACGCGCGATGTCGCGGCCCGCATTGTCGGACCGGCTGCCCTCCTCGCGGCTGAAATAGGGCGGGTTCATCATGACATGGTCGAAATCGAGATTGCGCACCTCTTCGGGCAGGCTCATCAGGTCGGCCTGCACCACCACCAGCTCGGTCGCGGCTTCGGAGGCATTGCGCCGGGCAAGCTCCGCATAGCCCGGCTGCACCTCCACGCCGCAGAGCCACAGCTCCTTCACCCGGCGGTGCAGGCAGAGCGAAGCCACCGCCGCGCCGCAGCCCAGCTCCAGCACGAACTGCCCCGGACGGGCGGGCACCGAGGCCGCCAACAGGACGGCATCCACGCCGGTGCGGAATCCGGCCTTCGGCTGCCAGGCATAGACCTGCCCGCCGAGAAACGCGTCATGTGTCAGCTCGCTGTCGTCCATATCTCTCATTCGTCCGGAACAATCCCGTTGTCGCGCATTACCGCAGCGGCCTGCGCGAAATCCCCGTCGCGCACCATGAGGCGTCTTGGCAGGACCCCGATCGACCCTTCCAGCACGCTCATGTGGACGTCCATCTGGAAGCAGTCTATACCCTCTCCATCGAGCAGGGCCGAGGCGAAGGCGATGATTGTCGGATCAGTCGTACGCAAAAGCTCTCTCATGTCAGGCAGTTAAAAATTACCCGGCAAAGATGTCGAGAGTATTGACGGAAGCGTGATGGGATTAGACACGGCGGCAGCAAAACCACATGAGAAACTCGCCCAGATGCTGGCCGGGGACATGGACGCCGTGGGCGCCCTGATCCGGCAGCGGATGGCCTCGGAGCATGCGCCGCGCATCCCCGAGGTCACGGCGCATCTGGTCGAGGCCGGAGGCAAGCGCCTGCGCCCGATGCTGACGCTCGCCGCGGCGCGGCTCTGCGGCTACGAGGGCACGGACCACGTCAAGCTGGCCGCGACGGTGGAGTTCATCCACACCGCGACGCTCCTGCATGACGACGTGGTCGACGAAAGCGCGCAGCGGCGCGGACGGCCGACGGCCAACCTTCTGTGGGACAACAAGTCCTCGGTGCTGGTCGGCGACTACCTCTTCGCCCGCTCCTTCCGGCTGATGGTCGAGCCGGGCAACCTGCGGGTGCTGGAAATCCTCTCGGACGCCTCCGCGGTGATCGCCGAGGGCGAGGTGCTACAGCTCACCGCGGCCTCGAACCTCGCCACCACCGAAGAGGTCTATCTCAACGTCATCCGCGGCAAGACCGCGGCGCTTTTCTCTGCGGCCTGCGAGGTCGGGGGCGTGATCGCCGGGGCCTCCGAGACAGAGGTGCGGGCGCTCTTCGACTATGGCGACGCGCTCGGGATCTGCTTCCAGATCGTCGACGATCTTCTGGATTACGGTGGGGCGACGGCGTCGATCGGCAAGAATACCGGGGACGATTTCCGCGAGCGCAAGCTGACCCTGCCGGTGATTCGCGCAATCGCCGCCGCCGATGCGGAAGAGCGCGATTTCTGGAAGCGCACGATCGAGCGCGGCCGCCAGGAAGAGGGCGATCTGGAGCATGCGCTGGCGCTGATGGCCAAGCACCGCACGCTGGAGACGACGCGCGAGACGGCGATCGACTGGGCCGCGACGGCCAAGGACGCGATCCTCGCCCTGCCCGCCTCCGAGCTGCGCGACGTGCTGCACGATCTGGCGGATTACGTGGTCGAACGGGTGGTCTGACCGCCCGCCTCTTCCATGGCCCCGAACGCGCCCCCTGGGGCGCGTTTTGCGTTTCTGGAGGACTGTTGGAGCCTAGAGAAGCGGCCCCGCGGCCAGCCACCAGCCGGGCTCTGCCCGGGCAATCGAGGCGCGCGCGGCCGCAGCGGCCACTTCGCTCTCGAACAGGCCGAAGCAGGTCGCCCCCGATCCCGACATCCGCGTCAGGCCGCAGCCCGGCTGCCCCGCCAGCGCGGCCAGCACCGGCGCGATCGCGGGCTCGACCGACAGCGCCGCGGGTTCCAGGTCGTTGCGCTGCGCCCGCAGCCAGGCGAGACAGGCCGCAGCCTCTTTCGGCGGCAGCCCGTCCATCGGCGGATTGTCCCGCGAGACCAGGGCCTTGAAGACCGCGGGGGTCGGCACCTCGACGCCGGGATTGGCCAGCAGGATCCAGAAGGGCGGCAGGCCGCCCACCGGCGAGATCTCCTCCCCCACGCCCTGCATCCGCACGCTCTGCGGCGCCAGGCAGACCGGCACGTCGGCGCCCAGCGGCAGGAGCGTCCTCGCCTCGGGCAAGGGCCGGTCCCAGAGCCGCGACAGCGCGCGCACCACCGCGGCCGCATCCGAGGATCCGCCGCCGATCCCGGCCGCGGCCGGGAGGGTCTTCTCCAGCGCGATTGCCACGGGCGGCGTGCCCAGCAGCTCCGCCGCCTTCCAGACGAGGTTGCGCGCATCGGCGGGCACCCCCGCCGCGCGCGGCCCGCTGACGGCAAGCGCCATCCGGTCGGCCGGTGCCACCGTCACCTTGTCGCTGATGCCGACAAAGGCCACGAGGCTGTCGAGCAGGTGGTACCCGTCCGCCCGGCGGCCGGTCACGTGCAGCGTCAGGTTGACCTTGGCCGGGGCGGCCTCAGTTGCCTTCGCTGTTGGTTCCAAGCGGCTCCGCCCCTTCCTCGGCCAGCACTTTGTCCAGCCCGACCTCCAGCTTGCGCCGGATCCGCGCGGGATCGACCTCTTCGTTGGAGCTGCCGTAATCGGTGAAGCTCAGCGCCCGGCGCCACATGAACTGCGCCTCGAGCTTGCGTCCCACCGCCCAGTAGACATCGCCCAGATGGTCGTTGATGACCGGGTCGATCGCCATGATCTCGGCGGCGCTCTCCATCGGCGCGACGGCCTCCTCGTAGCGGCCCAGCCGGAAATAGACCCAGCCGAGGCTGTCGGAGATATAGCCGTCCTCCGGGCGCTGCTCAGAAGCCTTGCGGATCATGTCGAGCGCCTCGTCGAGGCTCTCGCGCCGTTCGACCAGCGAATAGCCCAGGTAGTTTAGCACCCGCGGCTCGTCCGGCGACAGCTCCAGCGCATGGCGCAGATCGGCCTCGGCCTCGGGCCAGAGCTTCAGCCGCTCCAGCGTGATGCCGCGGGCATAGAAGAGCTGCCAGTCGGCCTGGATCGGTTCCTCGATCAGCGCGACGGCGCGGTCATAGGCGGCGCGCGCCGCCTCCCAGCGCTCGTCCGAGGACAGCGCGTCGCCCAGCGACACCTGCACGTCCATCAGGTCCGGATAGGTCTTCGAGAGCTGGTTCAGCACCTCGATCGCGGCGTCCTTGCGCCCGGCATAGCGCAGCGCGTTGGCGCGGCCGAACTCCGCCTGCAGATAGGCGGGATGATCGCGGGGCACCTTGTCGTAGAGATCGCCGGCAAGGTCGTAATTCGCCTGCTCGTCGAAGATGCTCGCCACCATCAGGAGCGCGTCGACATGGTCGGGATTGAGCTCGCGCGCGACCTGGGCATAGACAAGCGACAGGCTGTTCCCGGCCTGGCCGTAGAGCACCTGCGCCATGGTGTAGAAGGCCTCGGCGATCCCCTGGCGGGCATTGGCGATGCTCAGCGGCACCGGCTCGCCGGCCTGCAGCCGGGCGACGATATCCGACATCTGCGGCGCCACCGCGCCGTCATAGGCCTCGTCGAGAAGCTGCAGCGCCTGGTCGTAATGGCCGAGCTGGCTCTGCACTTCGGCGCGCAGCCTGAGCCCGCGGCCCAAGAGCGGCAGGGGCCCCTCGCTCGCGCCGGACAGAAGCGCCTCGGCGCCTTCGTAGTCGCCCGACACCGCCAGCGCCAGCGCCTTGTGGTAGAGCACCACGCCGCGCAGCATCGGCTCGGCCGCGGCCTCGTCGAAGGTGGCGATCGCCGCCTCGCCATCGCCCGCGCCAAGCTCGGCCCAGCCGGTCACCAGCTGGTCGAGGAACCCGTCGAGCAGGTCGCCGAGATGGAAGTCGCCGCCGCCGAGCGCCTCGCGCAGCGCGGCATAATCCTCGCTGTCCATCCAGTCGACGAGCTCGACGATGTCCATCAGGTTGGCATCGAGCCCCAGCACCTGCATGCGCCGCATGATCGCCGCCGCGCCGTCGAAATCGCCGAGATTGACCTGCGCGGTCAGGGCGAGCTCCATCAGCCCGGGATTGCGCGCATCGAGCGCCAGCGCACGGGTGAAGTACTCGGCCGCGCGGGCATGGTCGGCCTCCATCCCCGCGACACGCCCCGCCAGGTAGGTCCCGGCATTTCCGCCCAGAACGGCGGCAGGCGCCATCCCGAGGCAGAGGGCGGCTGCGAAGAGGCGGGATCTGTTTCGGAACACCTTCGGTTTTCTCCGTCTGGGAGTGTTTTGACGACCCTAGAGCCGGGCGCCGCGCGTGTCCATCCGCGCACGGCGCCCGCAGGCCGGCTGGGGCTCAGATCGCGCGATCGTCATAGAGATGGGTGCCGCAGAGCGCGGTCACCGTCTCAAGGTAGCCGCGCATCCAGCCCGGCATCGCCAGGTCGCGCACCATGGTCAGGTTGCGCAGATGCGGATAGACCAGCACGTCGCCCATGCGCAGGCGGCCATCGGCGGGCGGCGCCAGCTCCGGCATCGCCGCCAGCATCGCCTCGGCCGCCGCCTTGTGCTGTGCCGTCTCCTCCATTGCCTGGCCGAAGGAGATGCCGATCATCGCCTCCTTGCGCTCGGTGAAATAGGCGATGGCCCCCTCGGTCGCGAATTCCGGCAGGCCGATCCGCACGTTGCGCGGGAAGAGCAGGCAGTTCACCGCCCGGCCTTCGCTGTCGAGCGCGGCAAGCTGCGGCGACGCCTCGGCCCATGGGTCGAGATGCGGCGCGGGCGTCTCGATCGCGTCGAGCGCGGCGACGATGTCGAGGCTCTCGCCCATCGCCCGTCCGTCGTCGAATTGCAGGATCGGCACCATCTTGGCGCCGATCAGGTCGAAATGCGCCTGCTCGTCGTCATTGAGCAGGTAGACCTTCTCGTGCGGGACCTGCCGGAACCCGGCCACCATGTCGGCACGCACGCAAAAGGGACAGTGATCGTACTGGTAGAGCTTCACCTTGCACTCCTCGGCTCTCGCCGGTTCGGACTTCCGTTTCGGGGCCGAAGCTGGCCCCTCAGGTTCCGGAACGCAAGGCACCCTCCGGGGTTCCGCCGCACTTCGCCGCGCCGGGCGCGCCGCCCCGCGGTCAGAAGGAGAAGACGAAGTCGCTCTCGTCGATGTCGGACAGGGCGGTGCCCTCGAGGATGAAGACATCGTCGCCATCCTCGATCACGACCTTGCCGTTGCGGGCCGAGATCTCCAGATCGGCCAGCTCCTCGGCGCCGGTCTGCACCAGGATGCGGTCGCCTTCGGTGAAGTCCATCACCTGGCTGCGGCCGCTGCCCGCGCTCATCACGAAGGTGTCCGGGCCATAGCCGCCGATTAGCCGGTCGTTGCCCGGACCGCCGTCGAGCGTGTCCATCCCCATGCCGCCGACCAGCGTGTCGTCGCCTTCGCCGCCGGTCAGGATGTCCCGCCCCTGGCGGCCGAGCAGCTTGTCATTGCCCTCCCCGCCCGAGCGGACATCCCAGCCGTCGGTGCCTTCGATCTTGAAATCGACCACGGCCGAGACGCCCTCGCCCGTCGCGTAGCCGAGACCGTCGACATTGAGCATGGCCGAGGTCGCGGTGAAGCTGAGATTCTCTTCGGGGACGTCGAGCGAGTTGAAGTCGCCAAGCAGGCGGACGCCGCGGATGGTGACGCCGCTGTCGCCGCCCAGCCCGTCGAAGCTCAGCTTGTAGCCGTTGAACCCGTCATCGGGGACATTGGCGAAAGTGCCGGAGGTCTTCACGCGGTAGTCGATGAAGCTGCCGCGGATGTCGAGGATGGCCGGGACGACGTAGTAGGGATCGCCGTTCAGGTCGTAGTATTCGGTGTCGTTGAATTCGACGGCAAGCGAGGAAATCTCCGCCACGCCGGTGCTGGCGATCGGGTTGGAGAGGTTCGGGGAAAAGATCTCGAGCGTTACATTGGTGCCGGGAAGCATGGGCAAGGTCCTGAAAATGAAAGAGGCGGTCCCCGGCAGGGAACCACCTCCTCATTTTCGCAACAACTGTTGCCGCCACGGAAACCCGCCTCATCGGCGGAAATCCGTCACATGTTCACATATTGGGGTAGTTGGGCCCGTCGCCGCCCTGGGGCGTGGTCCAGGTGATGTTCTGGCTCGGATCCTTGATGTCGCAGGTCTTGCAGTGGACGCAGTTCTGGAAGTTGATCTGGAACTTCACGTCCTTGCCTTCGCCGACGAACTCGTAGACCCCGGCCGGGCAGTAGCGCGCCGAGGGGCCGGCATAGTCGCGCAGGTTGACCTCCACCGGGATGTTCGGGTCGGCCAGCTTCAGATGCGCCGGCTGGCTCTCCTCGTGATTGGTGAAGGAGAAGCTCACATTGGTCAGCCGGTCGAAGCTGAGCACCCCGTCGGGCTTGGGATACTCGATCTCCTTGTAGAGCCGCGCCCGTCCGGTCGCCTCGGCATCGGTCTTGCCGTGGCGCAGCGTGCCGAGCAGCGAGAAGCCGAAGGTGTTGGTCCACATGTCGAGCCCGCCGACCGTCAGCGAGGTCGCCAGCCCGTATTTCGACCAGAGCGGCTTGACGTTGCGCACCGGCTTCAGGTCCTTGCCGATCGGGCCCTCGCGCACTTCGGCCTCGTAGCCGGTCAGCTCGTCGCCCTCGCGGCCCGCCTTGATCGCCTCATGCGCGGCCTCGGCCGCCGCCATGCCCGAGAGCATCGCGTTGTGGTTGCCCTTGATGCGCGGCACGTTGACCATGCCCGCCGAGCAGCCGAGCAGCGCGCCGCCCGGGAAGGTCAGCTTCGGCAGCGACTGCCAGCCGCCCTCGGTGATCGCCCGCGCGCCATAGGCCACGCGCTTGCCGCCCTTCAACAGCTCCGCGACCATCGGATGGTGCTTGAAGCGCTGGAATTCCATGTAGGGGAAGAGATGCGGGTTGGCGTAGTTCAGATGGACCACGAAGCCGACATAGACCTGGTTGTTGTCCAGGTGGTAGATGAACGACCCGCCGCCCGCATTCGAGCCCAGGGGCCAGCCCATCGTGTGGGTGACCGTGCCCTCGGAATGCTTCTCGGGGTCGATCTCCCAGATCTCCTTCATGCCGATGCCGTATTTCTGCGGGCACTTGCCTTTCTGGAGGTCGAATTTCGCGATGACTTCCTTCGAGAGCGAGCCGCGCACCCCCTCGGAGAGGAAGACGTACTTGCCCAGCAGCTCCATGCCGGGCTCGTAGGCCGGGCCGGGCTTGCCGTCGGCATCCTTGCCGAACTCGCCCGCAACCACGCCCGCGACGCGGCCGTCCTCGCCATAGACCAGCTCGGAGCAGGCCATGCCGGGGAAGATCTCGACGCCCAGCTCTTCGGCCTGCTCGGCCATCCAGCGGCAGACATTGCCCATCGAGACGATGTAGTTGCCGTGGTTGTTCATCAGCGGTGGCATGGCGAAATTCGGCATGCGGATCTTGCCCGCCTCGCCCAGGACGTAGAAATTGTCCTTCTTCACCGGCACGTTGAGCGGCGCGCCCTTCTCCTTCCAGTCGGGGATGAGCTTGTCGAGGCCGCAGGGATCGAGAACCGCGCCCGACAGGATGTGCGCGCCGACTTCGGAGCCCTTCTCCAGCACGACGACCTGCAGGTCGGCATCGAGCTGCTTCAGCCGGATCGCCGCCGAAAGGCCCGCAGGCCCCGCGCCGACGATGACGACATCGTATTCCATGCTTTCGCGCGTCACATCGCTCATTTGCCTACCCTGACCCCTGTCTTGACCGCTGGTGGGTTTCCGTTTCCGCCCGCGCGCGGGCGTCCCGGGCCGTGCATAGCGCTCTGCAGCGCAGCACGTCAAGATCGCGCAATCTCATTGCGGCGAACTGCCGGAATGCGCAACATTCGTACCCTGTGGCAACAAGTCCCGCACCCGCGCCCGGCGGCACCCTGACCCGGCCCCGCGCGGGCCGCAAGGGCCAATAGCGACGGCGGCGAAGTATGTTTGCGCCGGTTCCCGCCGCCGGGCGGGAATCATTGCAAAGGAGCGGCTTGCACCTCAACCTCTGCTAATGCCAAAGTCGCTCGACACCGCGCAGACGCGCTCCGGCCTCTGGGCCGCACAACTCGACCGTAGAGACCTATGGAAAAGATACCAATGACCCCAGCCGGCTACGCCCGGCTAGACAACGAGCTCAAGCAGCTGAAATCGGTGGAACGGCCCGCAATCATCAAGGCCATCGCCGAGGCGCGCGAACACGGGGATCTGTCCGAGAACGCCGAGTACCATTCCGCTCGCGAGAAGCAGAGCTTCATCGAGGGCCGCATCAAGGAAGTCGAGTCCATCCTCGGCCGGTCGGACATCATCGACCCCAAGAAGCTCTCCGGCACGATCAAGTTCGGCGCCACGATCGAGCTGGTCGACGAGGATACCGACGAGGAGAAGACCTACCAGATCGTCGGCGAGGCCGAAGCGGATATCGAGCGCGGCAAGCTGAACATGAAATCGCCCCTGGCCCGCGCCCTGATCGGCAAGGATGTCGGCGACAGCGTCGAAGTCCACACGCCGGGCGGCGGCAAGTCCTACGAGATCCTCGCCATCCGCTACGAGTGACGCCCTGTCCCGGGCCGCGGGCGGCGATCCTCCGCCGCATCCGTGCCGGGCAGTTTGACGGGGCGGCAGCGCCGGGCTAGGATCCAGAGCATGCGGGGCGGCCGGAACGGGCCGCCCCGGTTTCTATTATCCCCCGGGCTAGGCCCGCCACAGGAAGGCCCCGTGAAGAAGACGGATCCCCTGCACCCGCATTCATCCCCCTCCCGGCCCGGCTCGTCCGAGAAGCTGGCCGCCTCCTTCGGCCTTCTCTGGCTGGTGCTCGGCGGCGCGGCGCTCTTGTACATGCCCGGCCAGGTCGGGCTGCCCGGCGTGGCCGTCCCGGTCGTGCTCTTCGCGCTGATCTGGCGCCAGGCGCGCGCGCTCAGGCGGCTGCGCGACGAGGCGGACGAGCTGCGCAGGACGCTGGCCGCGATGGCCCAGGGCCCGCAGGCCGCCGCCGCGCCGCCCGCCGCCCGGCCCGAGCCCCGCGCCGCGGCCAAGCCCCGCCCCGCCCCCGCGCCGGACGCGGCGCCCGCGGAAGAGCCCGCCACCACCATCTTCGGCGTGCGCAGCTCGAGCGCGGCCGCGCGCATGCAGGAAACGGCGGCCGCCCCTGCCGCCGCCGCCGCATCGCCCGCCTTCGCCTCGCGCCGCGACGCGGTGCAGCCCGCCGCGGCCCAGGGCCAGCAGGCGAGCCTCGATTTCGAACCGGCCCCCGCGCCGCCGCCGCTGACCGTCGGGGATTTCCTGCTGGCGCTGAACTTCCCGCAGGATCCGGACGATACCGACGGGTTCCGCGCGCTGCGCCTGGCGCTGAAATCGCCGCAGGCCGCGCCCCTGGTGCGCGCCGCGCAGGACGTGCTGACGCTGATGTCGCAGAACGGGCTCTACATGGACGACCTGGTGCCCGACCATCCGCGCCCCGAGCTCTGGCGCCGCTTCGCCGCAGGCGAGCGCGGCGGCGCGCTGGTCGCGCTCGGCGGGGTGCGCGATGCCGCGGCGCTGGCCAATTGCGCGGCCGCGCTGCGAGAGGATCCGGTCTTCCGCGATGCGGTGCACCATTTCCTGCGCCATTTCGACCTGATGCTGACCGCCCGCGCCGAGAGCCTGGACGATGCCGCGCTGATCCGCCTGGCGGAGACCCGCACCGCGCGCGCCTTCATGCTGCTCGGGCGCAGCGTCGGGATCTTCGACTGACGCCTAGCGCTCGGCCTCGGGCAGCATCGCCTCGGCCTGCGCCAGATCCTCGGGCGTGTTGATGTTGAAGAACCCCTCGGAGGCGAAGAGCACGCTGGCCGCGCCATGCGAATCCGCCCAGTAGGACACTTTGCGCACGCCCTGCTCCAGCGCGCTGCGCAGATCGCCGCGGAGCGCGACCGGCCAGAGCGCGAAGACCGGCTGGCGCCGCAGGCGGCCCTCCTCCTCGGTGGCGGCAATGGCGATCTGCGTGCCCGCCCGCTGGGCGCCGCGCTGCAGCCGCTCGGCCAGGTCGAAGGGAAAGAACGGCGTGTCGACCGCCACGGTCACGATGCTGCCGGCGCCGCGCGCCGCCGCCCAGTCCAGCCCCGCGAGAACCCCGGCCAGCGGGCCGGGATAGCCGGGCACGCTGTCGGCAAGGATCGGCAGGCCGAATTCGACAAGGCGCCCGGGCGCGCCATTGGCATTGATCGCCAGCCCTGCAACCTGGAGGCCGAGCCGGTCGGCGGCCCGGTCGAAGAGGCAGCGCCCGCCGAGCATCAGCGCCCCCTTGTCGCCTCCGCCCATCCGCGTCGCGAGCCCGCCCGCGAGGATTACGCCCAGAGGCGAGGTCATGGCTAGCGCCTCCGATCCGTTTCCTGCGCAATGGCTCGCTTCCCCCCCTGGGAACTGGCTTTGCGCATTTGCAATGGCCGCGAGTGTGGCGTACCGCTGGCCACGCGTAAATAGGATGTTTAGCCGATGTTTACCAGTATGAATGCTGCGATGCGGCGTGGCCTGCTGGACAGTCTTCCCTTTCTGCTCGTTGTCGTGCCATTCGGCATGCTTTTCGGCGTGGCCGCGACCGAAGCGGGCCTGCCGATCGCCCAGACAATGGGCTTCAGCTTCCTGGTGATCGCCGGCGCGGCGCAGTTCACCGCGCTGCAGCTGCTGCAGGACAATGCGCCGATCGTCATCGTGCTGCTGACCTCGCTTGCGGTGAACCTGCGCATGGCGATGTATTCGGCGGCCCTGGCGCCGCATCTGGGCGAGGCGAAGCTCTGGCAGAAGGCCTGCGCCGCCTATCTGATGATCGACCAGAGCTATGCCCTGGCCCATCCCGCCTTCGAGCGCGAGCGCGCCGCGCCGGTGCGGTTCAAGCTGGCCTATTTCTTCTCGACCATGATCTTCATGGCGCCGCTATGGTACCTGTCGACCTTCTTCGGCGCGCGGCTGGGCGCGGCGGTGCCCGACAGCTTCGCGCTGGATTTCGCGGTGCCGATCACCTTCCTGGCGCTGGTCGCGCCGGGGCTGCGCAGCCTGCCCCATGTGGTCGCCGCGGGCACCTCGGTGGTGCTGGCGCTGGCGCTGTCCTGGATCCCCTACAGCCTCGGGCTGATCGTCGCCGCGCTGATCGCGATGAGCGCCGGGGCGCAGACCGAACTCTGGCTGGAGCGACGCAAATGACCGCGACGAGCAGTTCCATCTGGCTGGTGATCGCCGGGCTGGCGGTGGGCACCTTCCTGTTCCGCTTCTCCTTCATGGGGCTCTTCGGCCAGCGGAGCTTCCCGGAATGGGCGCTGAGAATGCTGCGCTACACCTCGGTGGCCGTGCTGCCGGGGCTGGTGGCGCCGCTGGTGCTCTGGCCCGCGGCGACCGGCGGCGAACCCGATCCGGCGCGGCTGCTGGCAGCCGCCGCCGCCGTCGGGACCGGCATCTGGACGCGCTCGGTGCTGTGGTCGATCCTCGCCGGGGCGGTGGCGCTCTATGGCGGGCTCGCGCTTTTCGGCTGAGCCCGCTGGGGGGTTAGCCCCCGGCCCCCGGCACGACCCGCGTGCCCTGGCCGATATAGCCGTAGCCGCCGATCCCGCCGATATCGCTGCGGTCGTCGGGGCTGTCATCGTAGAAGGTCTGGGTGACGACGCCCGGATGGGTGGCGAAAGCCTCGCTGGCGACATCGGGGAAGAAGGTCACCGGGAAATCCTGGAAGCCCGGCAGCTGCACCAGGATCTTCGTCGTCCGCAGCGTGCAGAAGGACGCCATGACCGGCCCGGTCGCCTCCGCCAGCTTCAGCGCCTGTGCCGCGGTCTCCATCGGCACTTCGACCTTCTGCTGGCGCACGTAGTAGGTTTCCCGCGCATGGTAGTCGATGAACCAGGCCTCCATCGGCTGGGTGAAGCCGAAATGCACGTCGTCGATCCGCGGCGCCTTGGGATGGTGCCAGGTGCCCGCGGGGTTGAAGACGACGCGCTCGGGCCCGTCGATGACCAGCGAGGTATGCGCGCCCTTGCCGGTCTGGATCCGGACATTGGTGTAGAGGGTCAGCGCCGGGGGATTGCCGCTGCGGAAATGCGCGCGGGCCACCGCTTCGGGCGGATCGCGCACCGGCTCCGCGCAGGCGGCCAGCAGCGACGAGGCGAGCCCCGCGCCGAAGGCCCGGCGGCTGAGCCTCAGGCCCCGACCAGAGCCAGGAAGATCAAGAGGACGAAGATGCCGATCACCGTCCGCGTCGTGAATTTCACGAATCCCGCGAAGGTCTTCTCGTGATCGCTGATATCCATGGTGCCGTGCTTGTACGCCGCCATCAGTCTCCTCCTCCTCTGGCTTCCGCCAAGAGCTACGCGAATTTGCCGCGGAAGTCACGCGGCGGGAGGGCTGGTTAGTCATTTCGTCTATCCCGCATCTGCCAGGCAATGGCGCCATCGTCACGCACTGCGCCGGAGATCTCTCCGGCTGCGTTCAGATAGTTCACATGCGCGATGGCTTCCACAAGGGCGAGCCCGTATTCCCCGGCGGAGATGTCGCGGCGGTAGAGCGCGGGGAAGCATTCCGCGGCGGACCGCGGCCGCGCCAGATGCGCCCGCAGCCGCGCCAGCGCCGCCTCGTGGCTGGCGATCATCGCCCGCAGCCGCGCGGGCAGGCCGGTGAAGGGCAGCTTGTGCCCCGGCAGGACCAGCTGCTCCGGCGCGGCGTGCGACAGCAGCCGGGTGCAGCTCTCGATCCAGTCGGCCAGCGGATTGGCCTCGGGCTCGGTCGCGTAGACGCCGATATTGGGAGAGATCGTGCCGAGGATCTGGTCGCCCGCGACCACCAGGGGCACGTCCTCGCACCACAGCGTCGCCTGGTCCGGCGCATGGCCGCCGCCCAGCCGCACCCGCCAGCTCCGTCCGCCGAGGCGGAGCCGGTCGCCCTCGCCGATCTGGCGGAAGCCCAGCGGCATCCAGGCCACCGCATCGCAGTAGTTCAGCGGCCGCTCGCTCCGCCGCGCCTCGATCAGCGCCGCATCCATCCCCGCGCGCCGCCAGAAATCCAGCGTCTCGGCCGGGGGCACGTCCTGCTCGTCGAGGCGCAGCATCCGCGCCAGCAGCCAGGCCGTCCGGGTCATCAGGATCTCGGCGCCGTGTTCGGCCTGGAACCAGCCCGCCAGCCCGACATGGTCGGGATGGTGATGCGTCACCACCACCCGCCGCACCGGCTTGCCCCCAAGCGGGCCCTCCAGCAGCCGCTGCCAGACCGCGCGGCCTCGCGCGGTGTCCATGCCGGTATCGACCAGCGTCCAGCTGTCGCCCTCGTCCAGCGCATAGCAATTGACGTGATCGAGCACGATCGGCAGCGGCAGGCGCATCCAGAGGATGCCCTCGGCCACTTCGACCGCCGCGCCCTCGGCGGGCGGTTCGGGAAAGGGGTGGCGCATCGGCGCCGGGATCGTATCGGGTGCACTCATCGCGCAAAGCCTCCGGGTCGGTCCGCCTCCTGCCCCGGATCGGCGCGAGTTTCAACGCCGGGCGCCCGGAAACCCTCCGGGACGCCGGCGCTCTGCTCAGGCCAGCAGCGCCTCCGCCGGGATTGCATAGAGATCCGCCGCGCCCAGTCCCGCCTGCGCCAGCAGCGGCGCATGCCGCGGCAGGACGCGGCGGATGTAGAACTGCGCCAGCGCGGCGCGCGGGTCGTTGCCGCCCGTTGCGGCCGCCGCCCGCAGATGGTGCCAGCCGCCCAGCACCAGCGCGAAGCCCTCCAGATAGGGCGCGGCCACGGCGAAGCGGTCGGCCGGGGCGGAGGCGGCCAGCATCCGCTCGGTCGCCTCGCGCAGCGCCTCGGCCGCCTCCCAGACCGGCTGGGCCAGCGCGCCGTGATCGCCGCGCAGCCGCTGCACCCCGTCCTGCATCTCGTCGACCAGCGCGAAGACCGCGGCACCGCCATCGGCCAGCTTGCGCCCGGCCAGATCCATCGCCTGGATGCCGTTCGTGCCCTCGTAGATCGCCGTCACCCGCACGTCGCGGGCGAATTGCCCGGCGCCGGTCTCCTCGATCACGCCCATGCCGCCATGGATCTGCACCCCGGTCTCGGCCGCGCGCAGCCCGGTCTCGGTGCAATGGGCCTTGGCCACCGGCGTCAGGAGCGCCGCCCGCGCCGCCCAGGCCGGATCGCCGGTCGCCGCCGCCATGTCGATCGCGATGGCGCAGTCGAGCGCGATGGCCCGCGCCGCGAAGACCGAGGATTTCATCTCCAGCAGCATCCGCCGCACATCCGCATGGCCGATGATCGCCGCCTGGCCCGGCTCGGCAGTCGCCCCCTGGCGACGCTCGGACGCATAGGCCGCCGCCGCTTGGAACGCCGCCTCGGCCACGCCCACCCCCTGCATCGCGACCCCGAGCCGGGCGTTGTTCATCATCGTGAACATCGCCGCCATGCCCTTGTTCTCGCCGCCGACAAGCCAGCCCTCCGCCGCTTCGAACTGCAGCATCGCGGTGGGCGAGCCATGCAGCCCCAGCTTGTGCTCGAGGCTGGCGGTGCGCACGCCGTTCGCCGCCCCCGGCCGCCCGTCGGCATCGGGCAGGTATTTCGGCACCAGGAAGAGGCTGATCCCCTTCGTCCCCGCCGGGGCGCCGGGCAGCCGTGCCAGCACCAGATGGCAGATATTCTCCGCCGCGTCGTGATCGCCCCAGCTGATGAAGATCTTCTGGCCGCTGATGTGGTAGCGCCCCTCCCCCGCGGGCTCCGCCCGGGTCGCAAGCGCGCCGACATCGGAGCCGGCCTGCGGCTCGGTCAGGCACATCGTGCCGGTCCACTCCCCCGAGACCAGCTTCGGCAGGTAGAGCGCCTTGAGCGCATCCGGGGCATGATGCTCCAGCGCCTCGATCTGGCCCTGGCTGAGCAGCGGGCAGAGCTGCAGCGACAGGCAGGCGCCCGACATCATCTCCGTCACCGCCATCGACAGCGTGACCGGCAGGCCCATGCCGCCATGCTCCGGCGCGGCCGAGATGCCGACCCAACCGCCTTCGGCGATCGCGCGGTAGCCCTCGGCGAAGCCCGGCGGGGTGACGACCCGGCCCGCCTCCAGCCGCGCGGGCGACAGGTCCCCGGCCCGCTGCAGCGGCGCCATCACCCCTTCGCAGAGCTTGCCTGCCTCTTCCAGGATCGCCGCGGCGGTCGCGGCCCCGGCTTCGGCAAACCGCTCGGTCGCCGCGACCCGGTCGTATCCCAGGACATGCTCCAGCAGGAACAGATGCTCGGAAACGGGGGCGCGATAGGGCATGGAATCCTCCTCTGGCTTGCCATGCAGGCCGTCCGGCGCTAGGGCCGCATGAGCTCACCTTTGCGGCTGCGCCCCGGCCGCGCAACTTGAACGCAGCGTTACGGATCCCGCTCATGACGCAACGGCTCCTTCCCGATGGTCCCGGCCTTGCCGCCGCCGCAGCCTTCCTGCGCGCGGGCGACTGCGTCGCCTTCCCGACCGAAACGGTCTACGGGCTGGGGGCGAATGCGCTCGACGACAGCGCGGTCGCGGGCATCTACGCGGCCAAGGGACGGCCCAGCTTCAACCCGCTGATCGTGCATCTGGCCGAGGCCGCAGACGCGGCGCGCTATGCCGAGGTTCCCGCCGCGGCCGAGCGGCTGGCCCCCTTCTGGCCCGGACCGCTGACGCTGGTCATGCCGCTGCGCGCCGGTGCCGGGATCGCGCCGCGCGTCACCGCAGGCCATGACAGCATCGCGCTGCGCCTGCCCGCCCATCCGCTGGCCCGCGCGCTGCTCAAGGAGGCCGGGCTGCCGCTGGCGGCGCCCTCGGCCAATCCCTCGGGGCGGATCAGCCCGACCACCGCCGATCACGTGATGGAGGGGCTCGACGGGCGCATCGCCGCGGTGCTCGATGGCGGGCCCTGTCCGGTCGGGGTGGAATCGACGATCCTCGACCTCACCGGCGCACCGCGCCTCTTGCGCGCGGGCGGGGTTCCGGCCGAGGCGCTGGAAGAGGCGATGGGCCAGCCGCTCCTGCGCGCCGAGCACGAGGTCAGCGAGGCGCCGGTCGCCCCCGGGATGCTCCTGAGCCATTACGCGCCGAAGGCCGGGGTGCGGCTGAACGCGACCGAGGCGCGGCCCGGCGAGACGCTCCTGGGCTTCGGGCCGGTCAAGGCGGACTGGACGCTGTCGGAGAGCGGCGATCTGGCGGAGGCGGCGGCGAACCTCTTCACCCGGCTTCACGAGATGGACGCGGCGGGCGTCGGCGCCATCGCGGTCGCGCCGGTCCCGGAGGAAGGGCTCGGCCTCGCCATCAACGACCGCCTCGCCCGCGCCGCCGCGCCGCGCGGCTAGCCCCGCGGACCTACCCCGCAGGAACGGCATGGAACCGCAAAGCGGCGACGGGACGGGTCGGGAAGCACGGAGACCGGGAACGGGACCGCCCCTCGCCGCCGCGATCGCGGAACCGCCCCGACCGTCGACGCCAGTGCCGGGGACAGGCCACGCCGGACCAGCGCGCAGTAGTGACGCCACGACATTGCAGACGGGAAGAACCGAGACTGGCAGCCGGACGGTCCCGCTTCGCGAGCGCGGCGCCTGGAGCCGGGGACAGGCCGTGCCAGAGCGACCCGCGGTCGTGACGCCACAATATTGCAGACGGGAAGGACCGCGACTGGCGGCGGGGCAGTCCCGCTCTGCGAGGGCCGAAGCTAGAGCCGCGGACCTGCCCAGCCGGACCGCCGCGTGATCGCGACGCCACAAGATTGCAGACGGGAAGAACCGAGACTGGCAGCCGGACGGTCCCGCTTCGCGAGCGCGGCGCCTGGAGCCGGGGACAGGCCGTGCCAGAGCGACCCGCGGTCGTGACGCCACAATATTGCAGACGGGAAGGACCGGGACTGGCAACGAGACGGTCTCGCTGCGCGAAGGCGGCGGCCATCGCCGGGTCCAGGCCGTACCGGACCGACGCGCGATCATGACGTCACAGCATTGCAGGCGGGAAGGACCGCGACTGGCAACGGGATGGTCCTGCTTCGCGAGCGCGGCGGCCCTAGCCGGGGCCAAGCCGTACCGGACCGCCGCGTGATCGCGACCCCACAAGATTGCGGGCAGGAAGGACCGGGGCTGGCGACGGGATGGTCTCGCCGCGCGAACACGGCGGCAATAGCCGGGTCCAGGCCCTACCGGACCGCCGCGTATTCGCGACGCCACAAGATTGTCGGCAGGAGGGACCGGGAGTGGCGACGGGACAGTCTCACTGCGTGAACGCGGCGGCTTGAGCTGGAGACAGGCCGCACCGCAATGGCGTGGGACCGGGGCGCTTCAACGGGACAGGCGGGAAGGACGGGGAGTAAGGCGGAACGCTCCAATCCCGCTGGCGCCGCAGCAGCCGCGGCGCCGTGGCAGGTGCAGCGTCGGGAGGAGGGTTCGGCGAACAGACAGATAGACCGTCCGTAGCAGCCGATGGAGACGCCGGCGCCCTGACAGCGGGCAGGCAGCCGAAAAACTGTCCGGCCGGTGCCTCCGGCGCAATGGCCGGGAAATTCCCCGGGGCTGGCCTGGATGGAGCCGCTTCCCGAAGTCGTCGTGGCCGAATTGCGGCCGGAGTCCGCTGCGAGGATGCCCCGGAAAGCTCCGGCGGCCTGCCCGATGCGGGATGGCGGCTACAGACCGGAAGCATCCGCCCTATTGCCGCGGCGCGCAGGCCGGGTGGCGGCGGCAGCGGAGGCACCGCTGCAGCCCGGGAGTTGCGGGCCGCCGGACGGACGGGCCCGGACGGCTCAGCCCTTGGCTTCCAGCGCGTCGAGCCGGGCCTTCAGCGCCTCGTTCTCCTCGCGGGCCTTCTGCGCCATGGCGCGCACGGCGTCGAATTCCTCGCGGGTGACGAAGTCGCGATCCGCCAGCCAGCGGTCGAGCATGCTCTTCATGGCGGTCTCGGCCTCGTCCTTGGCGCCCTGGGCCACGCCCATCGCGTTGGTCATCAGCTGGGACAGGTCGTCGAAAATGCGATTGCGGGTCTGCATGGGAACCTCTGGTCTCGGTGATTTGCACGAACACTCCCCATCACATGTAGGGGAGTCGCCCCGCGGGGAAAAGGCGTCGCGCCGCTCCCGCGCCCAATCGCGCGAGGAACCGCGTTGACTTGGCCCCTCCGGGCTTCCATCAGACGGCCATGCTGCTCGCGATTCCCTTCCCAGGTCTCTCCCCCGAGATCTTCTCCTTCGAGATCGGCGGCTTTGCCTTTGCGCTCCGCTGGTACGCCCTCGCCTATGTCGTCGGCCTGCTGGCCGGCCTCTTCCTCATCCGCCGCGCGGTCAGCCGCCCGCCGCTCTGGCCCGAGGGACGCCCGCCGATGGGCCCCGACCTGGCCGAGGCGATGCTGACCTGGGTGATCCTCGGCGTGATCCTGGGCGGCCGGCTGGGCTTCGTGCTGTTCTACCAGCCGTCCTACTACCTGGCGAACCCGGCCGAGATCCTGAAGCTCTGGCAGGGCGGCATGTCCTTCCATGGCGGGCTTCTGGGCGTCGCCATTGCCGGGCTGCTGTTCTGCCGCCGCTACAAGGTGCCGGTCGCCTCGGTCGCCGACTGCATGGCGCTGGCCGTGACGCCGGGGCTGTTCCTGGGGCGGATCGCCAATTTCATCAATGCCGAGCTATGGGGCCGGCCCACGGATCTGCCCTGGGGGGTGATCTTCCCCGGCTACGAGGCCCAGGCCTGCGCCACCGCCACCGAGGCCTGCGCGCGCCATCCCTCGCAGCTCTACGAGGCCGGGCTGGAGGGGCTGGTCCTCGGCGCGGTCATCTGGGTCGTCGCGGTGCGGCTGCGCTGGCTGCGCTCGCCCGGGCGCGTGGCAGGCGTGTTCTTCACCGGCTACGGCCTGGCGCGGGTCTTCGTCGAGAATTTCCGCCAGGCCGATCCGCAGTTCATCACCCCCGGCAATCCCTGGGGCCACGTGATCCGCATCGGCGACTGGGGGCTGACCCAGGGCCAGACCCTGTCCCTGCCGATGCTGGTCCTCGGCCTCGCGATCCTCGCGGTGACGCTGCGCCGCCCGAAGACATGACCCCGCTGGAGGATCTGC
This sequence comes from Poseidonocella sp. HB161398, assembly GCF_005870025.1. GTDB lineage: Bacteria > Pseudomonadota > Alphaproteobacteria > Rhodobacterales > Rhodobacteraceae > Mangrovicoccus. The sequence goes on along the minus strand of NZ_VATA01000016.1, from coordinate 66,172 downwards.
TCCTCCAGCGCATCGCCGCCACCGGTCCCCTGAGCGTGGCCGAGTACATGGCCGAGTGCCTGCTGCATCCAGAGCACGGCTACTACACCACGCGGGCGCCCTTCGGCGCGGAGGGCGATTTCACCACCGCCCCCGAGATCAGCCAGCTCTTCGGCGAGATGATCGGGCTCTGCCTTGCCCAGGCCTGGATCGACCGGGGACGGCCCGCGCCCTTCTGCCTGGCCGAGCTCGGCCCCGGCCGCGGCACGCTGATGGCCGATATCTGGCGCGTGACCCGTGCCGTGCCGGGCTTCCGCGAGGCGGCACGGGTGACGCTGGTCGAGGCCTCGCCGAAGCTGCGCGCGCGCCAGGCCGAGACACTCGGCGGGGCCGCCCCCGCCTGGTGCGGCAGTGCCGGGGAGCTGCCGGAGCTGCCGCTTTTCCTCGTGGCCAACGAATTCTTCGACGCCCTGCCCGTCCGCCAGTTCCAGCGCGACCCGGGCGGCTGGCGCGAGCGCCAGATCGGCCTGGAGGACGGACGGTTGGCCCTCGGGCTCGGCCCGGCGGCGCCCTTCGCGCAGCTTGGCCACCGGCTTGAGGACACGGCGCCGGGCGGCATCGTCGAGATCTGCCCCGCCCTGCCCGCCGTCACCGGCGAGATCGCGCGGCGGATCCGCAGCCATGGCGGCGCCGCGCTGGTCATCGACTATGGCGGCTGGCACTCGCTGGGCGACACGCTGCAGGCGGTGCGGCGCCACGAGATGGTGCCGGTGCTCGACAGCCCCGGCCAGGCCGACCTGACCGCCCATGTCGATTTCGAGGCGATCGCCGCCGCCGCGGAAGGCTGCCAGGTGACGCCGATGGTGCCCCAGGGCGTCTTCCTCGAGCGGCTGGGCATCACCGAACGCGCCCGCGCGCTGGCGTCGCGGCTGTCCGGCCCGGCGCTCGAGGCGCATGTGGCCGCACATCGGCGCTTGACCCATCCGGACGAAATGGGAACGGTGTTCAAGACGCTCGGCATCGCTTCCGAAGGAAGCCCGCCGGTTCCCGGACTGTATCCATGGCCCTAGAAATCATCACTTCCGACTCTCTCTCCCCGCTCCGCCACGGCTTCTTCACCCGCAAGGGCGGAGCCTCCTCCGGCATCTATGCCGGGCTCAATTGCGGCTACGGCTCGCGCGACCAGTCCGAAGTGGTGAAGATCAACCGCAGCCGCGCGGCCGCCGCGCTCGGGGCCGAGGCAGAGCAGCTGGCCGGAGTGAACCAGGTCCATTCCGCCCGCGCCGTCACCGTCGACGCGCCGACGCAGAAGCCCCTGCCCGAGGCCGACGGCATCGCCACCGCGACGCCGGGCGTGGTGCTGATGATCCTGACCGCCGACTGCGCCCCGGTGCTCTTCGCCGATGCCGAGGCCGGGGTGGTCGGCGCGGCCCATGCCGGCTGGCGCGGCGCCTTCGACGGGGTGCTCGAGGCGACGCTCGACGCGATGGAGTCGCTCGGCGCCCGCCGCGGATCGACCTGCGCGGTGATCGGCCCGACGATCAGCCAGGCCGCCTACGAGGTCGGCCAGGAATTCCTGGAGCGCTTCCTCGACGAGGATCCCGAACATCAGCGGTTTTTCGCCAATGGCGCGGCTCCGGAAAAATACCAGTTCGATCTGCCCGCCTTCGCGGCCTGGAGGCTGCGCGAGGCGGGAATCAGCCAGGCGGAATGGTTGCGCCATTGCACCTATTCCGATCCGGATCGATTCTTCTCCTACCGCCGAAGCACACATCGCAAGGAACCCGACTACGGCCGTCTCGCAGCCGCTATCCGACTGTAGACACGCGGATTCCTGCCGGTCTGGGACATTCATTCTGCAACGCAGAAATTTTCGCTTGATGGCCTATGATTTTCGTCTCATATTAACGATGTGGTTGGTGACGAGTACGTGGTCACGAGTTCCAGGCCGGTACCGAAAGGTGCCGGCCTTTCACGTTCCGGGGGCCCCGCGGCCCCGCAGCGGCGCCCTCAGGCGCTCTTGCTGAGCCTCTCTTCGAGCACTTCGAACGGAACGCCGGGTTCTTCCTTGGCCGAGCGGATGACCAGCGAGGTCTTCACGCTGGCAACGTTCTCCGCCGCGGTCAGGTCGCTCATCAGGAAGCTGTGGAAGGTCGCCAGATCCGGGGCGACGCATTTCAGGACGAAATCGACCTCGCCGTTGAGCATGTGGCATTCGCGCACCAGCGGCCAGTCGCGGCACTTCCTCTCGAAGGCGGAGAGATCGGCCTCGGCCTGCGACTCGAGCCCGACCATGGCGAAGACCTGCACCTCGAAGCCCAGCTCGCGGCTGTCCACCTGGGCATGGTAGCCGCGGATATAGCCGCTCTCCTCCAGGGTCCGCATCCGGCGCAGGCAGGGCGGCGCGGAGATGCCCACCCGCTTCGCGAGTTCCACATTGGTCATGCGTCCGTCGGACTGAAGTTCAGCAAGAATCTTCCGGTCGATCGGGTCAAGCTTGGATCCGGCCATCTGGTCTCTCTCCTATGCGCTGCCAACCTAGGGAAAACCCGGAGCTTGCGCAATATTATTTCTCCGCAGGCGCAGATTCTATTGATAAATTCCAATATCTCTGCCTCACCTTTTCTTGGCACGCGAAGGTGACAGAGCTGCGATGGCGGGGCTTTCATCGGCGCGCCATCGCGCCTATATCGCCAGCCGCAGCTAGAAGAACGGGGTGGACCGACCATGGGCGATACGAAACACAGCAAAGTACTGATCATCGGCTCGGGACCGGCCGGCTACACGGCAGCCGTATATTCTGCGCGCGCGATGCTCAAGCCCGTTCTGGTGCAGGGCCTGCAGCCGGGCGGACAGCTGACGATCACCACCGATGTGGAGAACTGGCCGGGCGAGGCCTCGATCATGGGTCCCGACCTGATGGTCAAGATGGAGGCCCATGCCCGCGAGATGGGGACCGAGATCGTCTCGGACTACATCACCTCGGTCGACCTCTCCAAGCGCCCCTTCACGGCGCAGTCCGACAGCGGCACGGTCTATAGCGCCGATGCGCTGATCCTCGCGACCGGCGCCCAGGCGCGCTGGCTCGGCCTGCCCTCTGAAGAGAAGTTCAAGGGCTTCGGCGTCTCCGCCTGCGCGACCTGCGACGGCTTCTTCTACCGCGGCAAGGAGGTCGTGGTGATCGGCGGCGGCAACACTGCCGTCGAAGAGGCGCTGTTCCTGACCAATTTCGCCTCCAAGGTGACGCTGATCCACCGCCGCGACAGCCTGCGCGCCGAGAAGATCCTGCAGGAGCGGCTGTTCAAGAACCCCAAGGTCGAACTCCTGTGGAACCACACGGTCGAGGAAGTCACCGGCGCCGAGAACCCGCTGGGCGTCGAGGCGGTGCGCGCGAAGCATGTCGAGACCGGCGAGATCACCGAGATCCCCTGCGCGGGCTTCTTCGTCGCCATCGGCCATGCGCCGGCCTCGGAACTGGTGATCGACCAGCTCGAGACCCATTCCGGCGGCTACGTGACGACCAAGCCCGACAGCACCGCCACCTCGGTGCCCGGCGTCTTCGCCGCGGGCGACCTGACCGACGACGTCTTCCGCCAGGCGGTGACCTCGGCGGGCATGGGCTGCATGGCCGCGCTCGAGGCAGAGCGCTTCCTCGCCGAGCAGGAGGCCTGATCCGGCCGGGGGCGCCTGCCGCCCCCTCCCCCTGGATGCGAAAAGGCCGCCGGCGCCCGTCAGGGGCGCGGCGGCCTTTTCATGTCCGGACCGGAGGCGGGGCGGTCGGCCCCGCTCCGGCGCGACGGTCTCAGTGCACGTAGACCGGTGTCAGGTCGTTCTGCCGCGCCAGGATGAAGGCCAGCTGCCGGTCGCGCACGATCGCCAGCCGGTCGCCATTCGGCGCATGGACGGAATAGGGCGCCGGGATGTCCGCCGTCGCGTCCTTCAGCTCATCGGGCAGGGTCGCCTTGTCGACCGCCCGCACATAGACCGTCTTCGGTCCGCGGATTTCGCTTGCCTGGGCCATGATGCTCACCCCTTGCTGATTTCGATGCGCTGGATCACGTTCTCCAGCTCCGGCCGCGACAGGTCGATATGCAGGAGCCCGTGCTCCATCGACGCGCTGCGGACTTCCACCCCGTCGGCCAGCACGAAGCTGCGCTGGAACTGCCGTCCGGCGATGCCGCGATGCAGGAAGACCCGCTCGCCGAGATCGTCGGACATCCGGCCGCGGACCACCAGCTGGCGGTCCTCGACGGTGATCGACAGGTCGTCCTCGCTGAACCCGGCCACGGCCAGGGTGATGCGGTAGGAGCGGTCCGAGGTCTGTTCGATGTTATAGGGCGGGTAACCTTCGTTGCCGCTCTTGGCAGTGCGTTCCACGAGCCTTTCCAGCTGCTCGAAGCCCAAGAGGAACGGATGCGTTCCCAATGTCGTCTTGGTCATGTCTCGTCCTTGGATAAAGCGACGGATGCAGGGTCCCTTCCGGCGGCCCCTCTCCATGATATGGGGAGCGGCGGTCCGCATGCAAGCGCCCGCCAGCCCCTCCGCCACGTGGCGCTTTGCAGCGCGCGCCCGGCCGGCTATAGTCGCCTTTACCGGTAACACGATTTCGGACACGCCATGAACGCGCACATTGAAATGACCGAAGAGGAAGTCCTGAAGGTCAAGATCGAAGTGCTGCGCCGCAGGCACCGCGATCTGGACCTCGCCATCGGCGCGATGGAGGAGACCGGCCGCGCCGACCAGCTTGCCCTGCGGCGGCTGAAGAAGGAGAAGCTGGCCCTCAAGGACGAGATCCAGCGGATCGAGGACCGGCTCTACCCCGACATCATCGCCTGAGCGCCGCGCCTGCGGGCGGCCGGGCGCCGTCCCGCCCCGGGCCTGACCCGGGGCCTCCCCCGGGCAGCCATGCCACGCCTGCCCGCCTGGCGCGCGGGCGCTGCAGTTCCCTGTTTGCAGCCCTCCGCGAAGCCGCTATATCCCGGGCTTCCTGGACCAGGCGATGCGAGGTGGAACGGTGACGCAGAAGGTAGAGGTCGGAATCATCATGGGCAGCCAGTCGGACTGGCCGACCATGAAGCTGGCAGCGGATATCCTGGACGAGCTCGGCATCGCCTACGAGGCGCGCATCGTCTCCGCCCACCGCACCCCCGACCGGCTCTGGGCCTATGGCAAGGAGGCCGCCGGGCGCGGCCTGAAAGTGATCATCGCGGGCGCAGGCGGCGCGGCGCACCTGCCCGGCATGATGGCCTCGAAGACCTGGGTGCCGGTCGTCGGCGTGCCGATCCAGACCCGGGCGCTCTCGGGCGTCGACAGCCTCTATTCCATCGTGCAGATGCCCAAGGGCTTCCCGGTCGCGACCATGGCGATCGGCGCGGCGGGCGGCGCCAATGCGGGCCTGATGGCCGCGGGCATCCTCGCCACTTCCGATCCGGCCATCGCCGGACGGCTGACCGCCTGGCGCGAGGCGCTCTCCGCCTCGATCCCGGAGGTGCCCTCCGATGACTGACGCCCCCCTCGCCCCGAACGCCACCATCGGCATCCTCGGCGGCGGCCAGCTCGGCCGCATGCTGGCGCTGGCCGCGGCCCGTCTCGGGCTGAAATGCCATGTCTACGAGCCCGCAGCCGAGTGCCCCGCCGCGCAGGTGGCCGACCGCCACACGGCCGCGGGCTATGACGATGCCGCCGCGCTCGAGGCCTTCGGCCGCTCGGTCGATGTCATCACCTACGAGTTCGAGAACATCCCCACCGCGGCGCTCGACCTGCTGGGCGGGCTCGCCCCGATCCGCCCCGGCCGCCGCGCCCTCGAAGTGTCGCAGGACCGGCTGACCGAGAAGACCTTCCTGGCGGATCTCGGCCTCGCCACCGCGCCCTTCGCCGACATCCCCGACCTGCCCGCGCTCGAGGCCGCCCTGGCAGAGCTCGGCACGCCCGCGATCCTGAAGACCCGCCGCTTCGGCTATGACGGCAAGGGCCAGGCGCGGATCAGGGACGCCTCGGAGGCCGCCGGGGCGCTGGCCTCGCTCAAGGGCGCGCCCGCGATCCTCGAGGGCTTCGTCGACTTCTCCTGCGAGATCTCGGTGATCGGCGCGCGCGGCACCGACGGCGCGGTCGCCTGCTTCGATCCCGGCGAGAACGTCCATCGCGACGGCATCCTGCACACCACCACCGTGCCCGCGAAGATCCCGCCGCGGCTGCGCACCGACGCAGTGCTGCTGGCGGGCCGCATCCTCTCGGCGCTCGACTATGTCGGCGTGATGGGGGTCGAGCTCTTCGTCACCCCCGTCGGCCTGATCGTCAACGAGATCGCGCCCCGGGTGCACAATTCCGGCCACTGGACCCAGACCGGCTGCGCCATCTGCCAGTTCGAGCAGCATATCCGCGCCGTCGCGGGCTGGCCGCTGGGCCGGGCGGAGCGGCATTCGGATGTCGAGATGCTGAACCTGATCGGCGACGACGTGGAGAAGGCGCTCGAGATCGCCGCGGACGGCGCCAGCGCGCTGCATCTCTACGGCAAGGCCGAGGCGCGTCCGGGCCGCAAGATGGGCCATGTGAACCGCATCCTGCCGCCGCAGGGCTGAGTCGCGATCCGGCGGGCCCGGCCCGCCGGATGTCAGACCTCCTCGAAGGCCTGCGGATAGCGCAGCGCCACCGAGGCCGAGGCTGTCGAAGGATCGATCGGATAGAGGCCGGTATACTGCTCGGGATAGGGGCTGGAAAGCTGCGCGGGCCCGTCGAAGACGAAGCCGAAGCGCCGGTAGTAGACCGGGTTGCCCACCACCACCACGGCCCGGCAGCCCATCTGCCGCGCACGGTCGAGGCCGAAGCGCACCAGCTCGCTGCCGATGCCGCGGCTCTGCTGCGACGTGGTCACCGAAACCGGGGCCAGCGCCCACCAGTCCGCGGGCACGTCGAATTTCGAGAAGCAGACATGGCCGACGATGCGGCCGTCGAGCACGGCCACCAGCTCCAGCGCGATCTGGCCGGACTTGCGCAGGCTCTCGATCAGCCGGTGCTCGTTGTTCTGTCCGAAGGTCGAGACGAGCAGCACGCTGATTTCGGTATGGTCGGCAGGCTCAGCCGTCCTGATCTCTAGCACGTCGGAACCCCTCCCGTTTGACTGCCCTGTTCTGCACGCTGGACGGGAAGAAAGGCAAGCCTCCTCGCGTTCCTGCGGTTGCGCCGCGACACCCGGTCCTCCCTTCTGCCGCAGCGGAGGCACCGGGCGCGGCCCGGCACCCGGTCAGATCACGACCTCGGTGAAGGCGTCGCGCAGCGCGTTCGACCAGGCGTTGCTCATCTCCCGGAAGGTCGGATCGTCCGCCTCGATGCGGCGGTACTCGGTCACCTTGCAGGCATCCGCCTCGATCACCATCAGGTCGAGCGGCATGCCCACCGACAGGTTCGAGCGCAGGGTGGAATCCATGCTCAGGAGCACGGCCTTCTTGGCATCGGCCAGCGGCGTGTCCGTCGTCACCACCCGGTCGAGGATCGGCTTGCCGTACTTGTGCTCGCCGATCTGCAGGAAGGGCGTGTCCTCGGTCGCCTCGATGAAGTTGCCTTCGGGATAGACCAGGAACAGCCGCATCTCGCCGCCCTTGCGCTGCCCCGCGACGATCATCGAGGCCGAGGCGGTCGCCTGGCTCATCCGCTCTAGCTTGGCGGTGATGTCGGCGCGCACGTCCGACAGGACCTGGCCGACCATCTCGGCCACGTCGAGCATCGTGTGCGCCTTGAGGATCGAGGTCTTCTCGTCCGCATCCGGATCGTCCGCCATCTCGCGCAGCCGCGCGATGGTCGTCTGGGTCACCGAAAGGCTGCCCGCCGTGAGGATCGCGATCACGCGCTCGCCGGGCACCTCGAAGGTGAAGCTCTTGCGATAGCAGGCGATGTTGTCCAGGCCCGCATTCGTTCTCGTGTCGCTCAGAAGGACAATGCCAGCCTTCAGAAGCAAGCCCACGCAATAAGTCATGTCACCCCCGGGAGGTCGCCGATCAGATCCTTCGATCAGGGGCCTTCTACTGTTCGCTTCCCGCCACGTCCAGTGCCACGGCATGGGCTTCTCCGCCCATGCCCAGGGCCACGGCCCGCACCGGCATCGCGTCGAGCGCGTCGCGCCCCGAGCAGAGCCGGATATAGGCCTCGTCCGGGCAGCATTCCTCGAGCGGGTCGAAGCCCACCCAGCCCATGCCCTCGACCCAGATCTCGGCCCAGGAATGGGCCGGCCAGTGCGAGGACACGGTGGCGCCGACCTGCGCCTCGGCCTCCACCTCCAGCTCGAAATCGGCGCTGGAGCGCATGAAGTAGCCGTAGACGAAGCGCGCCGGGATCGACAGCGAATGGCAGGCCGCGATCAGCAGATGCGCGTAGTCCGCCGGACCGCCCTTGCCCGCGTCGAGCGCCTCGGCGCCGGTCAGCGGCTCCTTGCCGGGATCGCGCTCGCGGGTCATGGCGGCGGTCACCGCCTTCGCCAGGTGATGCGCCCGGTCGAGCCCTTTCGCCTCGTCGAGCCCCGCCACGGCCTCGGCGGCCATGGCGGTGATCGCGGCATCGGGCCGGGTCAGGCGGGTATTGGTCAGGTAGGCGACCGGCGAGACCTTCTCGCGCGCGTCGCGCAGCACGCCGAGCGTGTCGAAGGTCTGCACCTCGCCCTTGATCTCGGTCACCACCTCGGAGACCTCGCCCGGCAGCGAGAAGGTGACCGTCTGGTCCCCCACCCCGTCGGTGAAGACCGCGCCGGCGCAGGCATCGGCCACGGTGATCTCCCAGTTCAGCACCTTCTGGCTGGCGCAGTCGGTGGGATAGACGCGCATGCTCTGCAGGAGACGGCGGCGCGGCGGGTCGAACCGGGTGACGATCCGGTGCGAAACGGTCAGTTTCATATGATGTCCCTTTCTCCGCTCACATCACCGAGCCGCGCAGATAGCAGCTGTGCACGGCGTTGCCCAAGGCCGCCATCTCGCGCATGTAGCGCTCGAGGAATTCGTGCAGCCCTTCCTCGAAAATCGCCGAGACGCGGGTTTCCAGCAGTTCCGCCAGAAGGTTGCGCGCCTTGGTCTGGGCCTCGGTCGACTTGCGGTAGCCGCGGGCCAGCCGGTCGAGATGGTCGTTGACCCCCTGCACCGCGGCCAGGATGGAGCGCGGGCATTGCGGGTTGAGGATCAGCATGTCGAGGATCTTCGCCGCGGTCGCCTCGCCGCCATAGGCCCAGTGGAAGGCCCGGTGCATCTGCATCGCGCGCAGGATCACCGTCCACTGGTAGTTGTCGAGCCCGGTGCCGACATAGCCCGCATCGGGCAGCAGCACGTAGTACTTGACGTCGAGAAGCCGCGCGGTGTTGTCGGCGCGCTCGATGTAGTAGCCCAGGTTGAGGAAGTCGTAGCCGTCATTCCTCAGCATGGTGGCATTCATCGCCCCCTGCACCAGCGCGGTCTGCCGCGTGGTCCACTCGCTCATTTCCGAGATGTCCATCTCGCTGCGCGGGCGGCGCTGGTATTCCTTCATCTCCTGGTAGGCCATGTTCAGCGCGTCCCAGACCGGCGCGGTCAGCGCGGTGCGCACGATCCGCGCATTCTCCCGCGCCTGCCACAGGCAGGAGAAGACCGAGGAGGGGTTCTCCTGGTCGAAGAACAGGTAGGAGACGAGGTTGCGCTCCACCGTGTCCTTGTACTTGCGCTCGAAGCCGTCGGCGGTGCCCGAGGCCTGCAGGATCGAGTCCCACTCGTTGCGGAATCCGTCCACCGCATCCGGCATCAGCCGCATCCGCGTGCCCAGCTCCACCAGGCGCGCCATCGTATCGGCGCGCTCCAGGTAGCGCGCCATCCAGTAAAGGTTCTCTGCCGTCCGGCTCAGCATTGGTCTTTCCTCACTCCGCCAGGACCCAGGTGTCCTTGACCCCGCCGCCCTGCGACGAGTTCACCACCAGCGAGCCCTCGGTCAGCGCCACGCGGGTCAGCCCGCCCGGCACCAGCTCGATCGTGTCGCCCACCAGGCAGTAGGGGCGCAGGTCGACATGGCGCGGCGCCACCCCGTCCTTGACGAAGGTCGGGCAGGTCGACAGCGACAGGGTCGGCTGGGCGATGTAGTTGTCGGGACGTTCCCGGATCTTGTGGGCGAAGGCCTCGATCTCGCCCTTGGAGGCGCGCGGGCCGATCAGCATGCCGTACCCCCCCGAGCCGTGGACTTCCTTGACCACCAGATCCTCGAGATTGGCCATGACATAGGCGTAGTCCTCGGGGATCGCGCATTGCCAGGTCGGCACGTTCTGCAGGATCGGCTCTTCGCCGAGATAGAAGCGCACCATTTCGGGCACGAATGTGTAGATCGCCTTGTCGTCGGCCACGCCCGCGCCCGGCGCCGAGCAGATCTGCACCCCGCCCGAGCGGTAGACATTCATCAGCCCCGGGATGCCCAGCATCGAGTCGGGCCGGAAGCACAGCGGGTCGAGGAAGCTGTCGTCGATGCGGCGGTAGATCACGTCGACCTTCTTCGGCCCCTGCGTCGTGCGCATCCAGCAGAAGTCGCCCTCGACATAGAGGTCGGCGCCCTCGACCAGCTCCACGCCCATCAGGTCGGCAAGGAAGCTGTGCTCGTAATAGGCGGAGTTGAAATGGCCCGGCGTCAGGATCACCACCGTCGGGTCGCTGTCGCATTTCGGCGGCGCCACCGAGGCCAGCGTCTTGCGCAGGAGGTCGGGATAGCGCTCCACCGGGGCGATGCGGTTGCCGCGGAAGAGATCCGGGAACATCCGCATCATGATCTCGCGGTTCTCCAGCATGTAGGAGACCCCCGACGGCGTGCGGCAGTTGTCCTCGAGCACGTAGAACTCGTCCGGACCGGTGCGCACCAGATCGATGCCGACGATGTGGCTGTAGACGTTCTTCGACGGCTTGATGCCGCAGACGGCCTTCTCGAAGGCCTCGTTCTGGTAGACCAGACGCGCCGGGATCTTGCCCGCGCGGACGATCTCGCCGCGGTTGTAGACATCGCAGAGGAAGGCGTTGAGCGCACGGGCGCGCTGCTTGATCCCCCGCTCAAGGCGGGCCCATTCGCGATGCGTGAAGACCCGCGGGAACATGTCGAAGGGGATCAGCCGGTCCGGGTCGCCCCCTTCGCCATAGACGGCGAAGGTGATCCCGATCCTTCGGAACAGCGCCTCGGCCTCGGCCTGCTTGAGGTTGCGCAGTTCCTGCGGCATGTCCCGCTGCCAGGATTCGAGATTGGCGTAGGGCAGCCGGAGTTCGCTGCCGTCATACATCTCGTTGAAATACGTCGTGCTCATCAGAACCCTCTATCCCTCGCCCAATGCGTGGCATGCAGGACCCGGGAGGAAAAGCGGCGAGATTGCCTCATGCAGGCAATTCCCGGCATATGCGTAACATTTAATCAACTGCCAAAAACAACGGCATCGGGCCTGTCGCAAAGCTAGGTTAACCTTATTCAGGCTAGACCTTAGGTCAAGGCAGGAGGCGGAAAACATGGTCCGGCGAGGCAGGAGGCAGGCGAAGAGGCAGGGGCCCGGGGGCTGGCAGGCAGGCCCGCCGCGCCCGCGGCAGGCCCCGGCGGAAAGCGCGGCGGAGACCGCGCGCCGCTGCGGCTCGATCCTCGCCCGCGACCCCGCCAATTCCCATGCAGCCGCCGCGCTGGCGTCGCTTACCGGGGCCGCGCGGGCCGAGGCCTGCGCCGCCGCGGCCCGCCTGGCCGGGACCGGCGACGCGGCAGGCGCGCTGGCGGTCCTGCAGCCCCTGGCGCGCGCCCATCCCGGAGACGTTGCAGCCAATGCGATGGCGATGCGCGCGCTGGCCGTCACCGGCCGCGCCGCCGCCGCCCTGCCTCTCGGCGATGCCGCGCTGGCCCTCAATCCCGGCGCGCCGGAGCTGCGGGCCGCGCAGGGCGTCGCGCTCTACCGGCTCGGCCGCTTCGCCGAGGCGGAGCCGGCGCTCGCCGCAGGGCCCGGGGATGCCGACACGCTGAACCTGCTCGGACGCTGCCGCGAGGTGCTGGGCGATCTGGCCGGGGCGGAGGTGGCGCTGCGCCGGGCCGCGGCGCTCCCCGGTGCAGCGGGGCAGGTCTGGCACAACCTCGCGGCCCATGTCGATTTCGCCCGGGACACCGCCTGCTACGAGGCGCTGCAAGCGGCCCGCGCCGCCACGCCCCCGGCCGGGCGGCTGCTCTTCGATCTGGCGCTGTCGAAGGCCGAAGGCGACCGGGGCGCGGATGAAGAGAGCTTCGCGCTGCTCGCCCGCGCAAATGCCGCCATCGCCGCGGCCCGTCCGGCGGGGATGCTGGCGGCGCGGCGCGCGAAGATCGCGGCGGCGGCAGAACTGCCCGCGCGACTCTGCCCCGTCCCCGCCCCTGCAGAGGCGCCCCGCGCGGTGCTCATCCTCGGCATGCCGCGCTCGGGCACCTCGCTGGCCGAGCAGATCCTGGCGCGCCATCCCGGCGTCGCGGCCGGCGGCGAGACCGATGCGCTGGAACGCGCCGTCACGCCGCTCTTCTCCGCGTCCGGCCCGGGGGCGTCTGCGCAGATGGCCACGTCCTATCGCGCCGCGCTGCGCCGCCTGGCCGGGGAGCACGGGACCGTCACTGACAAGATGCCCGCCAATGCCTATCTCGCCGGGGCCGCGCTGGTCGCCCTGCCCGAGGCGCGGGCGATCTGGATGCGGCGCCACCCGATGGCCACCGGCTTCTCCTGCTTCCGCACCCATTTCGGCCAGGGCCAGGCCTGGTCCTACCGGCTGGAGGAGATCGCCGCGGAATTCCGCGCCACCGAGGCCGCCATGGCCCGCTGGCAGGCCGCCTTCCCGGACCGGGTGCTAGAGGTCGTGCTGGAACGGCTCGCCGCGGATCCGCAGGCCGAGATCGCGCGGATGCTGGAGTTCTGCGGGCTCGACCCCGATCCTGCCTGTTTCGCAGCGGACGAAAGCGGCGCGGCGCTCCACACGGCCTCGGCGCTGGCCGCGCGCGGTCCGGTCCGGCCGCGGGAGGAGGTCTGGCGGCGCCATGCCGCCCGGCTCGCCCCGCTCGCGGCGCTGCTGGAGGAGGAAATCCGCGCCCATGAAGCACGGCTTTGCAAGACCCGGAAGGCGGCCGCGGAACGGCCCTGAGGGGCCGGCCGCAGCCCGGGCTCTGGTCTTCGGCAACGGGTCTTCGTCCGTCAAGTGATTTCAACCACGAGATCAGAGCCCGCTGGCGGGTGGTCGATCTGACTGCCGCACCGGGCCTCCTGGTTGAGGCTTTTCGGGACCGTGCTTCGATCCGCGGTCAGCCGCGACGGCTGTCGGCAGATGCTGGCTCGACGCAGGTCCGGCGTGTCCATCTCATGGGCGTGCTCCGCATGGCTGGCGACGGTCCAGACCCCGGCATCACGAGAAGCGCGTTCCTTCAGGACCTCGAGAGCCAACTGCGAGGCAGGCAAAACGGTCGGGTCAGGCGACGGGTGCCGCAGCCTCCATCCTGAAGCGCGTTCCATCGACCCGCATCCGGTGATCACGACAGCCATGCGGCGCGCCAGGGCAACCATCACGCGTTTGCGTCCACGGCTCCTGGCGACGCGAGCGGCCCATATGCGCAGCGCGTTGCCGCGCCCGCGGTTCAGCATGACCATGGCCGCCCGGCACAAGGCACGCCGGAGACTCACGTCCCCGGCCTTCGGGATGCCGCTCGGAACATCCCGCTCGCCGGACTGGCTGCGAGAGGGTGTCAGCCCACCCAAGGGGCCAACATTCTTCGATGAATCGAAGCGCGAAGGGTCATCGACCGCCGAGCGGGAGGTGAGTGCGACAACCGCACCCAGTCCGGGCATGGCCATCAGACGCAGGCAGACCGGGTCTTCGCAGGCCACCTGCCTGACCCTCTTCTCCAGTCCGGCGCGTTCGAGCCGCAAGGCCGCGCGAACGCGCAGCACGGGCTCGGACGCGGCTTCGAGCATCGTGCTGCCGTCGGCCGGCTCGCGGATCCGCGCCTCGCACCTGCCGCGCGAGATCGCACCCGCCTTCAGGCCGAAGCTCCGCAGCAGCAAGCGCAGCGGCATCTCCAGCGCGATCACACCGTTCTGGATCGACGTCCCGGCCGCAAGGGCCGCGCGGACCTCCGGTTCGGAGACAGGCTTGCCATGGACCGGGCGGAACCAGCCGAGATGCCGAAGGCGCGCCATCCCTTCCGCATCGCGTCGATCGGTCTTGATCGGCATCGCCGTCAAGGCACCCTTCACCTGCCGCGCCTCCATCAGAACGGCAGGCAGGCCGACTTCCGTCATCGCCCGAGGCGGCCATTGCGACAACGGCCCGGCTTCAAGCCCGATTGCCTCGGCTGGTCCGCCCGGTTCCCGAAGGAAGGCGATCAACGGCTCCGGCTTGCTGGCCGCATCCATTCCCCGATGATCTTGCCATGCTCGTCGAGCACCCAGACCGCCGTCTTCGCCAGCGATGCATCCAGCCCGGCAAACAGCTTCATCCCGTCATCCGCCGCGGGAGTTCGATACGGGAATGGCAGCCGCAGGCGCGGTGTCCGGCGAGAGGTAACGGCGGTGCAGCGTGCGGCCCGCAGCGGCATCTCATGGCCAAAGGATCACAGTGGCCGCCAAGGCTATTGCCGAAAGAACCACGAGCGGGCACCGGTCGCACCTGGCGGCGGCGCGCCGCCAGTCCTTGAGGCGGCCGAACATGCAGTCAATCCGGTGACGGCGCTCGCACCTCCTCTTGCCATGCGGGCTCGCGCCCTTGCGGCACCGCCCAGACGAAAGGCAAGCCTCTATATCAAATGTTTCCAATGAATTGAGGTTCCATTCGGCATTCGCCATGCCGCTTGGACCGGTGGCGCGGCATGGCTCGCGAGCCGCGGTCCGCGACCAGCCACTCGGCCCCCGGCAGCCATGCCGGCAGGATCGCTGCACCCCTGCAATCGCTCCCTTGTCCCGCCCGTCAGGCAGGAGCCGATCGGACGTCGCAAGCGGTCGCTGACGGCCAGCAGCTACGAGCCCATGCCGCCGTTCCCGGGGAAACGCCCCCCGGATCGTTTCCTGCTTCTCGAACCCAGCCCGATGAGCCGTCCGCGCCCCTCTTCTTGCCCCGCAGGCTGGACGCCATGCGGCGGGCCTTGAGGAAGGTGGCATCGATCATGACTGTCCGCGCATCCCGGCCGTCAGAGGCCGGACCCTCCATGATCCGGGCGAAGGTTCCCATCCGGCGCCAACAGTGGCAGAGGCTCTTTTACGGGCCATGCTCGGCGGGCGTGTCGCGCCAGCGCAAGCCATTGCGATTGAAGAAGGTAATCCCGCTGAGCACGCGCCGGTCATCGCCCCTGGGCGTCCGTGCGACTTGGGACGCTTGGAGGATCGGCAAACGGACGGATCCGGTCCATCTGGTTCGGCAGGCATTCGATCCCCCGGATCAAGTGCTGCTCCGCCTCACACAGTCAGCCAGAACAGGTCTTTCATCATCCACCTCCAGAGGAGCGCTGGAATCACGATAGCCCCAGGGAAATCAATGGGGCCTGACCCTAGCGCTTGCGCAGCTTCTCGCGCAGCCGCGTCCAGCCGCCCGGCACGAAGAGGAAGGACAGGCCGAAGCCGCAGGCGAAGCCGCCGATATCGGCCACCCAGTCATTGCGCGAGCCGAAGATCACGCCGAAGATCAGCTGCACGCCCAGAAGCAGCGCGATCAGCTGGAAGGCGCGCATCTGGCTTTCGCCCACCGCCTTCTGCCGCACCCATTTCATGAAGGTGAAGCTGCCGATCAGCCCGTAGACCCCGGGAAAGGCGCCGATCAGCGGGAATGTCTCGTTCAGGAGCAGCCCGTAGGCCAGCGCGCCGCCGACCGAGGCGCCGAAGAAGATCGCCAGCACCGCGACATTGCCGAAGGCCTCGCCCACCATCTTGCCGATCGCCAGGATGAAGACGCAGGCCATCACCGCATGGGTGAAGCCCAGATGCAGCAGCGGATAGGTGACGAAGCGCGCCAGCTGGTCGGGCGGGAATCGGTGGTTGACCAGCATCCAGTCGAGCGCCTGGCCGTAGAAGGCGAAATGCTCCAGCGCGCCGAGCCGCAGCCCCAGCCCGCCGCCGCCGCCGCCGATCAGCCCGCGGTCGGCCAGGGAGAACAGGCATTCCACCCCGAAGATCACCGCGGCCAGGCCGGTCACCGAGGCGGGCAGCGGATTGACGGCGGCAGGGGGACGCGGGCGGGAGGACATGCGGCAGCTCCGGGGGTGATTGACCATGGACGGGGGCAGGGATAAGCGAGCCGGGCCTAACATTCCATGCCCAAAGGAGGCAAATCCCATGGATGCGGTCCAAACGCAATCCGAAGGCCCTGCAGGTAGCGCCGGCTTCACCCCGCGCGTGTTCTCCGGCATCCAGCCCTCGGGACATCTCACCCTCGGCAACTACCTGGGCGCGCTGAAGCGCTTCGGGGAGATGCAGGAGGAGGACTACGAGACGATCTACTGCATCGTCGACCTCCACGCGATCACCGTCTGGCAGGACCCCGACAAGCTGCGCGACGCGACGCGCATGCTGGCCGCGGGCTTCATCGCCACCGGCGTCGATCCGCAGAAATCGATCCTCTTCAACCAGTCCGGCGTGCCCGAGCACACCCAGCTGGCCTGGATCTTCAACTGCGTGGCACGGATGGGCTGGCTGAACCGGATGACCCAGTTCAAGGACAAGTCCGGCAAGAACCGCGACAGCGCCTCGACCGGGCTCTTCGTCTATCCCAACCTGATGTCCGCCGACATTCTGGTCTACCACGCGACCCATGTCCCCGTGGGCGAGGACCAGAAGCAGCATGTCGAGCTGGCGCGCGACACCGCGATCAAGTTCAACACCGATTACGGGGTGGATTTCTTCCCGGTCCCCGAACCCGTCATCGAGGGCTCGGCCACGCGGGTGATGAGCCTGCGCGACGGCACCAAGAAGATGTCGAAGTCGGACCCTTCGGACATGAGCCGGATCAACCTGACCGATGACGCCGATGCCATCGCCCAGAAGATCCGCAAGGCCAAGACCGATCCCGAGGCGCTGCCCTCGGAGCTGGACGGGCTCGACGGCCGCGCCGAGGCGAAGAACCTGGTGAACATCTACGCGGCGCTGGCGGGCACGACCCCGGCGGCGGTCCTGGCAGAGGTCGGCGGGCAGCAGTTCTCGGAATTCAAGCCGAAGCTCGTCGAGCTGGCCGTGTCGAAGCTCTCGCCGATCTCCTCCGAGATGGCGCGGCTGATGCAGGACAAGGGCGAGATCGACCGCATCCTCGCCCAGGGCTCGGCCCGCGCCCGCGAGGTCGCGCAGCCGATCCTGAAGAAAGCCTACGACATCGTCGGCCTGGTGGGCTGAGCCCCGCCGGATCCGCCGCCCCTGGCGGCGGATCCCCGCCCCTTCCCCCCGCGGGCGCGGGTCCGGAACCGGTCCGGGCGCCGCCCCCGTCGCCCCCCGCGGGCGCGGGCCCGGACCGGCTCCGGGCACCGCCCGCATCGCCCCCCGCGGGCGCGGGCCCGGACCGGCTCCGGGCACCGCCCGCATCGCCATTGCGCATATCAGGAGACCTCCCATGGCAGTCGGCAGCGAGATCCGCACCTATTTCAACGGCACCTGGCACGAGGGCGACGTCGCCGTCATGCGCGCGGCCGATCACGGCGCCTGGCTGGCCTCGACGGTGTTCGACGGCGCGCGTTTCGTCGACGGCATGGCGCCCGACCTGCTGGCGCATTGCCAGCGGGTGAACCGCTCCGCCAGGGCGCTGCTCCTCGAGCCGACCCACAGCGCCGAGGAGATCATGCGGATCGCGCTGGAGGGCTGCGCGCTGTTCCCGAAGGATGCCGCGATCTACATCCGGCCGATGTACTGGGGCATCGACGGCAACGAGACCGCGGTCCAGCCCGATGGCAGCGCGGGCTTCGCGATCAGCCTCGAGGCCGTGCCGATGGCCCCGCCCGAAGCGGCGCAGCGGCTCTGCACCACGCGCTTCCGCCGCCCGACGCTGGAGGTCGCGGTCTGCAATGCCAAGGCCGGCTGCCTCTATCCGAACAACGGCCGCATGCTGGCCGAGGCCCGCGCCAAGGGCTTCGACAACGCGCTGGTCACCGACATGCTGGGCAATGTCGCCGAGACCGCCACGGCCAATGTGTTCATGGTCAGGGACGGCGAGGTCTTCACTCCGATCGCCAACGGCACCTTCCTGTCGGGCATCACCCGCGCGCGCCACATCGCCAACCTGCGCGCCGACGGCGTGACGGTGCACGAGGCGGTGCTGACCTATGACGACATCCGCGGCGCCGACGAGGTGTTCCTGTCGGGCAATCTCAACAAGGTGACCCCGGTCAGCGCCTTCGAGGAGACCACCTATGCCCATGGTCCCGTTACGAAACGGGTGCTCGAGCTCTACTGGGACTGGGCGCGGGCAGAGGCGGCGGGCTGAGGCTTGCAAAACCCGGCCCCCGTGGCCAATGTGCCGCGAGGCCCGGACGTGGCCGGAGGGAGCCTGATGCGCAAGTTTCTCGTCGTCCTCGACGACAGCCGCGAATGCCTCAACGCGATGCGCTTCGCCGCGATGCGCGCCGCCCATACCGGCGGCGCGGTCGTGATCCTCTCGGTGATCCCGCCGGAGGAGTTCAACCACTGGATCGGCGTCGGCGACATCATGCGCGGCGAGGCGCGCGAGCGCATCACCGCGCATTTCGAGGTCTTCGCCAAATGGATGCGCGACCGCCAGGGGGTCGATCCCGAACTGGTGATCCGCGAGGGCGAGCCCTATCACGAGGTGCTGGCGCAGATCTCCGAGGATAGCGAGATCGGCGTGCTGGTGCTGGGCGCCTCGACCGAATCAAGCGGCCCGGGCCCGCTGATCACCCAGCTGATCAAGTCGATGCCCTCGCTGCGCGTGCCGGTCACCGTGGTGCCGGGCAACCTGTCGAAAGAACAGCTCGAAACCATCACCTGACCCGGCGGAAGCGGCGATTTGCGCCCTGTCCGCGCCCGGCGCGGGCCCGGAGGATCGATGGCGAACCGACTGCCGCCCCGGGATATTCCCGCCTGACGCGCCTTGCCCTGCCTGGTCGCGCCGCTGACCGCGCGGGCCGGGGTCCTCGGCGCCTGCACGCTCGAAAGCTGTCCGGTGGCCGGCCGCGAGATCGCCCGGGTCGGCATCCGGATCCCCCGCGCCTCCTGCGGATACGGCCATCTCGGCGGGGATACCGAGTTCGGCGCGCTCGGCTCGGGGGGATGCCGCGACCGGGATCCTCGACGCGCTGCGCGCGCAGGCCGAGGCCGTCGGCTTCGATGCGGTGATCGGCGCAAGGCTCGGCACCGCCTTCAGCAGCGACCCGGTCTTCGCGTCCGGCCAAACCTGGAGCCGCGGCGACCGCAGCTTCGACCGCTCCGCGGCCTGCATGGCGACCGCCTATGGCACGCCAGCGCAGATCGAATGTCCGTGATCGGCCCCGCCGCAGCAGTTTAGAACCGTTCCAAACCTTGACTCGGGGCCCTGCGCCGCGCATATCGGTCGAAACGGAGGCGCCGATGTTCATCCAGACCGAATCCACGCCGAATCCGGCGACCATGAAATTCCTGCCCGGCCAGACTGTTCTGCAGGCAGGCACGGCCGACTTCCCCTCGGCCGAGGCGGCGTCGAAATCGCCGCTGGCCAACCGCATCTTCGACGTCGACGGCGTCGTCGCGGTCTTCTTCGGCCATGACTTCGTCACCGTCACCAAGAACGAGGCCACCGAGTGGGACCATGTGAAGCCCGCCATCCTCGGCGCGGTGATGGAGCACTTCCAGTCCGGCGCGCCGGTCATGGAAGGCGAGCAGGGCCCGGCAGGCCATGCCGACCATGACGGCCCGGATTCCGAGATCGTCAACCAGATCAAGGACCTGCTCGACACCCGCGTGCGTCCCGCCGTGGCCCAGGACGGTGGCGACATCACCTTCCACGGCTTCGAGAAGGGCATCGTCTACCTGCACATGCAGGGCGCCTGCGCGGGCTGCCCGTCCTCGACCCTGACGCTGAAGATGGGGATCGAGAACCTGCTGCGCCACTACATCCCCGAAGTCATCGAAGTGCGTCCGGTCGCCGTCTGACCTTGGCCGCGCTTCTCGCCTTCGACACCTCCGCCGCTCACTGCGCCGTGGCCGTCCTCCGGGACGGCCTTGTCGTTGCGTCCCGGGCCGAAGCCATGGCCAAGGGCCAGGCGGAGCGGCTGATGCCGCTGGTCGCCGAGACGCTCGGCGAGGCGGGGATCGCCATGGAGGCGCTCGACGCAATCGCCGTCGGGGTCGGGCCGGGGAATTTCACCGGCATCCGGCTCTCGGTCGCGGCGGCGCGCGGCCTGTCGCTATCGCTGGGGATCCCGGCGATCGGCGTGACGTCGCTCGAGGCGCTGGCCGAGGGCGCGCCGCGCCCGGTTCTGGCGCTGCTCGATGCCCGCCGCGGCGCGGTCTATGCCCAGCTCTTCGCCCCCGGCGGCGCCGAGCCCCCCGCCCTTGTCGAGGATCCGGCGCTCCTGCCCGCGGGCCTGCCGCGGGTCGGCGAGGGTCCGGAGGCCGCACCGGCCGCGATGCCGCTGGCCGAGGCGATCGGCCGGGTCGCGCTGTCGCGGATCGGGCAGCCCGCCGCGCGTCCCGCGCCGCTCTATATCCGGCCCGCCGACGCCGCCCCGCCGCGCGATCCCGCCCCGGCGATCCTGGGATGACGCCCGCCGCGATGGCGGCGCTGCATGCGGCCTGCTTCACCACCCCCCGCCCCTGGTCCGAGAGCGAGATCGCGGGGCTGCTCGACAGTACGGGCTGCTTCGCCGTGCCCGCGCCGGGCGGCTTCGCGCTCGGCCGCGCCATCGCCGGGGAGGCGGAGCTCCTGACCATCGCCGTCGATCCCGGACACCGCCGCGAAGGGCTCGGCCGCCGCCTTCTGGAGGCCTTCGAGACCCGCGCCCGCGCGCTCGGCGCCGAGACCGCCTTCCTCGAGGTCTCGGCCGCGAACGCGGCCGCCCGCGCCCTCTATCTGGCGGGCGGCTATGAAGAATCCGGCCGCCGCAAGGGGTACTACCAGACCCCGGAGGGCGCGCGGATCGACGCGCTGGTCATGTCCCGCAGCCTGGGTCCCGCCGCGCCTGCCGCGAAATAGGGCAGCTGCCCAAATCGGCGTCCCGGCACCCTGCCGCATCCCCCCGAAAACGGTTGACCCTTTGCCGAGGCTGCGGCTCTATCGGCTCAAACCGGCTGCGCAAGCCTGCGACCCGGGCGCCGGATCCGGCCCGTGACCAACAAGGGGAAGACCTATGACAATCATGAAAACCCTCCTCGGCGCGACCGCCGCCCTGGCGATGGCGGCAACGGCCGCGCTGGCGGAACCGGGCCTGATCATCGATCTCGGCGGGAAATTCGACAAGTCCTTCAACGAAAGCGCCTATACCGGCGCGCAGCGCTACATCACCGAGAAGGGCGGCTCCTACAAGGAGACCGAACTGCAGTCCGAAGCGCAGCGCGAGCAGTCGATGCGCCGCATGGCCGAAAGCGGCGCCAACCCGGTCATCACCATCGGCTTCATGAACATCTCGGTGCTCGACAAGATCGCCCCCGACTATCCCGAAGTGAATTTCGCCATCATCGACGGCGTGGTCGACCAGCCCAACGTGAAATCCGTGGTCTTCGAAGAGCACCAGGGCAGCTTCCTCGTCGGCGTGCTGGCGGCGATGGCCTCGAAGACCGGCACGGTCAGCTTCGTCGGCGGCATGGACGTTCCGCTGATCTCGAAATTCGCCTGCGGCTATGCCCAGGGCGTCAAGGCGGTGAAGCCGGACGCCAAGGTCATCATCAACATGACCGGCACCACGCCCGCGGCCTGGAACGACCCGGTGAAGGGTGCCGAGCTGACCCGCGCGCAGATCGCCCAGGGCTCGGACGTGGTCTATTCGGCGGCGGGCGGCACCGGCGTCGGCGTGCTGCAGGCGGCAGCCGACGAGGGCATCTACTCGATCGGCGTCGACAGCAACCAGAACTACATGCACCCCGGCTCGGTCCTGACCTCTATGCTCAAGCGCGTCGACAACGCCGTCTACCAGATCTTCGACGAGGGCGCGACCGACAGCTTCGTCCCCGGCATCCAGGTGATGGGCCTGAAGAACCAGGGCGTCGACTGGGCACTGGACGAGTTCAATGCCGACCTGATCACCCCCGAGATGAAGGACACGGTCGAGGCGACCAAGGCCAAGATCATCTCCGGCGAGCTCTCGGTGCATGATTTCACCACCGACGGCGCCTGCCCGGCATTCTGATCCCTGCCCCGGCGCGTTCCCCGGGACGCGCCGGGCCCAAGTCCGAGTGAGGCCCGACATGGCTGACACCCACCCGCTCCTGCGCCTCCTGGAAGCCTGGGGCGCCCCTTCCTCCGCAGAGCGCTACCGCATCGTCAGCGAGGTCACCTCCGAGGATTTCTACTATGCCGACCCTCATAGCGGCCCGCTGACCGACCGCGCGGCATTCGTCGGCTTCCTGACGACGTTCCGGACCCGCCTGCCCGACGGCCGGATCGAGCCCGCGGGCCCGGTCGACCAGCACGGCCCGCATGCCCGCCTGCCCTTCACGCTGCTGCGCGGGGACGGCCCGGTGCGCCAGGGGCTCTATGTCGCCGATCTGGGCAGCGACGGCACCGTCACCCGGCTCGTGGGGTTCCTGGAATGAGCGAGGCCCCCGCAATCGAACTGCGCCGCATCTCCAAGGCCTTCGGGCCGGTGCAGGCGAACAAGGACATCTCGCTCAAGGTCATGCCGGGCACGATCCACGGCATCATCGGCGAGAACGGCGCCGGGAAATCGACGCTGATGTCGATCCTCTACGGCTTCTACAAGGCCGACTCGGGCGAGATCCTGGTCGGCGGGCGCGAGACCCCGATCCCCGACAGCCAGGCCGCGATCAAGGCCGGGATCGGCATGGTCTTCCAGCATTTCAAGCTGGTGGAGAACTTCTCGGTCCTGGAAAACGTCGTGCTTGGCGCCGAGGAAGGCGCCTTCCTGCGCCCGACCCTGGCGAAGGCCCGCAAGCACCTGACCGAGCTTGCCCGCGAATACGAGATGAACGTGGACCCCGATGCCAAGATCGAGGATCTGAGCGTCGGCCACCAGCAGCGGGTGGAGATCCTCAAGGCGCTCTACCGCGAGGCCAATATCCTGATCCTCGACGAGCCGACCGGCGTGCTGACGCCTGCCGAGGCGGACCACCTGTTCCGCATCCTGCGCGGGCTGAAGGCCGAGGGGAAGACGATCATCCTGATCACCCACAAGCTGCGCGAGATCATGGAGATCACCGACACGGTCAGCGTGATGCGCCGCGGCGAGATGACCGACACGGTCAAGACCTCGGAGACCAGCCCGCAGGACCTGGCCGAGCGCATGGTCGGCCGCAAGGTCCTGCTGCGCGTCGACAAGACCCCGGCGCAGCCGAAGGAAACCGTGCTCGAGGTCAGGAATCTCGGCGTCACCGACAGCCAGGGCGTCCAGCGGCTGAAGGGCATCGACCTGCAGGTCCGCGCGGGCGAGATCCTCGGCATCGCGGGCGTTGCCGGGAACGGCCAGTCGGAGCTTCTCGACGTGCTGGGCGGCATCCGCGCCGCCACCGGCGAGGTCCTGCTGAAGGGCCGGCCGCTCAGCCTCTCGGGCCCCGGATCGGATGCCCGCGCGCGGCGCCGCGCCGGGATCACCCATGTGCCGGAGGACCGCCACCGGCTGGGGCTGATCCTCGACTTCAAGGCCTGGGAGAATACCGGCTTCGGCTACCAGGACCTGCCGAAATACTGCTCGGGCCTGATGATGGACAACCAGGCGCTGCGCGAGGACACGGATGCCAAGATGGGCCGCTTCGACGTGCGCCCGCACGATCCGAACCTCGCCGCCAAGAACTTCTCGGGCGGCAACCAGCAGAAGATCGTGCTGGCCCGCGAGATCGAGGCCGACCCGGACCTGCTGCTGATCGGGCAGCCGACCCGCGGGGTCGATATCGGCGCCATCGAGTTCATCCACCAGCGCATCGTCGAGCTGCGCGACGAGGGCAAGGCGATCCTGCTGGTCTCGGTGGAGCTTGACGAGATCATGTCGCTGTCGGACCGCATCGCGGTGATGTTCGACGGCAGGATCATGGGCGAGCGCCTGCCGGGCGAGACCGACGAGACGGAACTGGGCCTGCTGATGGCCGGGATGGAAGGACGCGCTGCCTGATGCAGAAACTGCCGAGCTGGGCCGATGTGGTCCTGATCCCGCTCATCAACCTGGTGCTCGCCTTCCTCGTCTCGGGGCTGGTGATCCTCTATATCGGCGAGAACCCGGTCCATGCGCTCGAGGTCATGGTCAACGGCGCCATGGGCTCGACCCGCGGCTGGGGCTACACGCTGTTCTTCGCGACGAATTTCATCTTCACCGGCCTCGCCGTGGCGGTCGCCTACCATGCCTCGCTGTTCAATATCGGCGGCGAGGGACAGGCGGCGCTGGGAGGGCTGGGCGTGGCGCTGGTCTGCCTGGCGGTCGACTGGCCCTTCTGGTGGCTCGCCCTGCCCTTCGCGGTGATCGGCGGCGCGCTCTTCGGCGCGGCCTGGGCGGCGATCCCGGCCTGGCTGCAGGCCAGGCGCGGCAGCCATATCGTCATCACCACGATCATGTTCAACTTCATCGCCTCGGCGCTGATGGTCTACCTGCTGGTGAACGTCCTCAAGGCGCCCGGCATGGCGCCCGAAAGCGCGGGCTTCCCCGAAGGCACGCACCTGCCCTCGGCCTATGACGTGCTGGGGGTCTTCGGCATCCCGTTCAACCGCTTCGCGCCGCTCAATGTCGCCTTCCTGGTGGCGGTGCTGGCCTGCATCGGCGTCTGGCTGCTGATCTGGCGGACGCGGCTCGGCTATGAAATCCGCGCCTATGGCAAGTCCGAACCGGCCGCGGTCTATGCCGGGATCAGCCCGGTCAGGATCATCATGATCACGATGCTGATCTCGGGCGGGCTCGCGGGGCTGATGGGGATCAACGCGGTGATGGGCGAGGCCGAGCGGCTGACGCTCGACTCCGTCCAGGGCGCGGGCTTCGTCGGCATCGCCGTGGCGCTGATGGGGCGCAACCATCCGGTCGGCGTCTTCCTCGCCGCGGTGCTGTTCGGGGCGCTCTACCAGGGCGGGATCGAGCTGGAATTCGAGATCCCGGCGATCAGCCGCGAGATGATCCTGGTGATCCAGGCGCTCGTGATCCTCTTCACCGGGGCGCTCGACGGCATGGTCCGCACGCCGCTGGAGCGGCTCTTCCTCGCCCTGCGCAAGAAGGGAGCCGCGTGATGGATCTCAATACCGTCCTGCTGATCCTCGACTCCACGCTGCGCCTGGCGACGCCGCTGCTCTTCGCCTGCCTTGCCGGGCTCTTCTCGGAACGCGCGGGCGTCTTCGACATCGGGCTCGAGGGCAAGATGCTGATCGCCGCCTTCTTCTCGGCCGCGGCCGCGTCGCTGACCGGCAATGTCTGGGCGGGGCTGCTGGCGGGCTGCGCCGCCTCGATGGCGCTGGCCGCGATCCACGGGCTCGCCTCGATCACCTTCCGCGGCAACCAGCTGATCTCGGGCGTGGCGATCAACTTCCTGGCCACCGGGCTGACCGTGCTGATCGCCCAGGACTGGTTCCAGCAGGGCGGGCGCACGCCGCAGCTTGAAGGCGGCGCGCGGTTCCAGCCGATCACCCTGCCCTTCGCCGAGACCCTGCGCGACGTGCCGGTCTTCGGGCCGATCTACTACGACCTGATCTCGGGCCACACGATCCTGGTCTATCTGGGCTTCCTGGCCGTTCCCGCCACCTGGTACGTGCTCTTCCGCACCCGCTTCGGCCTGCGGCTGCGCGCGGTGGGCGAGAATCCGGGCGCGGTCGACACGGCCGGCGTCTCGGTCGTGGGCCTGCGCTATGGCGCGGTGATGATCTGCGGGCTGCTCTGCGGCTTCGCCGGCGCCTATCTCTCCACCGGGCTCTCGGCGGGCTTCGTCAAGGACATGAGCGCGGGGCGCGGCTTCATCGCGCTGGCGGCGCTGATCTTCGCCAAATGGCGGCCCTGGTCGGCGCTCGGCGCCTGCCTGCTCTTCGGCCTGCTCGACGCGCTCGGCAACCGCTTCCAGTCGATCGAGATCGCCGGGATCGCGCTGCCGGTGCAGTTCATGCAGGCCCTGCCCTACATCCTGACCGTCGTGATCCTCGCGGGCTTCGTCGGCAAGGCCATTCCGCCGCGCGCCGGCGGCGAGCCCTACGTCAAGGAACGCTGAGCCGGGAGGGGCCGCATGACGATCTATCTTCCGGTCGCGGAAGTCTCGGTCAACGCCTTCCTCCTTCTGGGGCTGGGCGGGATCGTCGGCATCCTCTCGGGCATGTTCGGCGTCGGCGGGGGCTTCCTGCTGACGCCGCTGCTCTTCTTCATCGGCATCCCGCCGGCCGTCGCGGTCGGCACCCAGGCCAACCAGATCGTCGCCTCCTCCTTCTCGGGCGTGCTGGCGCATTTCAAGCGCAAGACCGTCGACCTGAAGATGGGCTGGGTGCTGTTGGCGGGCGGGCTCGTCGGCGCGGCGATCGGAGTCAAGATCTTCGAGATGCTGACCGAGATCGGCCAGGTCGACCTGATGGTGCAGCTCTGCTACGTGCTGTTCCTCGGCGTGATCGGCGCACTGATGTTCGTGGAAAGCCTCAACGCCCTCCTGCGCTCGAAGCGCAAGGACTACGTCCCGCGCAAGCGCCCCGAGAAGGGCTGGGTCCATACCTGGCCGCTGAAGATGAAATTCCGCACCTCGGGCCTCTACATCTCCGCGATCCCGGTGGTGCTGGTCGGCGCCTTCGTCGGCGTGCTTTCGGCGGTGATGGGCGTGGGCGGCGGCTTCATCATGGTGCCCGCGATGATCTACCTCCTGCACATGCCCACCAAGGTCGTGGTCGGCACGTCGCTGTTCCAGATCATCTTCGTCGCCGCCTTCACCACGATCATGCACGCGACGACGAACTACACCGTCGATGCGGTGCTGGCCGTGCTCCTGCTGATCGGCGGCGTGATCGGCGCGCAGATCGGCTCGGCCATCGCGGTGCGGCTGAAGGCCGAGCAGCTGCGCATCCTGCTGGCGGGCATGGTGCTGATCGTCTGCTTCAAGATCGCGCTCGACCTGCTGCTGACGCCGTCCGAGCTCTATTCCATCGCCTCGGAGATCCCGCATTGACCCGGCTCGCGGCGCTCCTGATCCTGCTCGTCCTGCCCTCCGTGGCGGGGGCCGAGCGGGTCGTGCTGGGGCTCAGCCAGGACGAGGTGGCGATTACGGCCACCTTCGACGGGTCCAGCATCCTGATCTTCGGCGCGGTCCAGCGCGACGCGCCGCCGCCCTCGGACCAGCCGCTTGACGTGGTGATCGCGGTCGAGGGGCCGAAGGAGACGGTGACGGTGCGCAAGAAGGCCCGGCGCTTCGGCATCTGGGTCAATTCCGGCGCGGTCGAGATCGACGTGGCGCCCAGCTTCTACGCCGTCGCCACAACCCGGCCGCTCGATACCGCGCTGAGCCAGACCGAGGATCTGCGCTACCGCATCTCGCTCGACCGGGCGATCCAGGCGATCGGCGCCGCCGAGGAGGCCTCGGACGCGCCCTCCTATCTCGAGGCGCTGAAGCGGCTGAGGATCGCCGACGGGCGCTACATGATCCGCGAAGGGGCCGTGGCGCTCGACGAGGAGACGCTGTTCCGCACCTCGATCCGCATGCCCGCGAACCTGACCGTCGGCAACTACACCGCGCGGATCTTCCTGACCCGCAGCGGCCGGGTCGTCGACGAATACCAGACCGTGATTTCCGTCCACAAGGTCGGGCTGGAGCGCTGGGTCTTCAGCCTCGCACAGGAACAGCCGCTGATCTATGGCGGGCTGTCGCTGATCATCGCCATCGCCGCGGGCTGGGCCGCCTCCGCCGCCTTCGCCATGCTGCGCCGCTAGAGCATGCTCTGCTGCGCCGGCTCCTCGGCCGTCTCCGCCGCGGGCTCCTGCGCCAGCGCCATCGGCGGCGGCGGGACCTTCAGGTCGGCGGTCGAGAGCCCGTCCTTCGGCTTGGCCAGCCGGTAGCGCGTCACCCAGAGCAGCCGTTCCTCCGCGCGGGTGATGGCGACATAGGCCAGCCGCTTCCACAGGGGCAGCCCGGCCTCGGTCCGCCCGGCCCGCGCCGCGGCGTAGATATCCGGCGAGAAGACCTGCACCGAGGACCATTGAGAGCCCTGCGCCTTGTGGATCGTCACCGCCGCGCCATGCAGGAAGCTCGCCCCCATCCGCGCGGCCGAGGCGATCAGCGGCTCGTCCTCCTCGGGCTGCTCGATCTTGATGATCGAGGCGGCGGAAACCTGCGGATCAGGCGCGCCGAGCACGTGCAGTCGGGCGAAGCCCGGCTTCTGCCCCGCGCCGAGATAGATCACCTGCGCGCCCTTGATCAGCCCCCGCGCCTCGAGGTCGAGCCGCTTCTTGCGGTGCTTCAGCGGCAGCTCGATCCCGTCGCAGATCAGCGGCTCGCCGGGCAGCAGCCCGTCGGGCGGCGTGCCATGGGCGGCGCGGAAGGCGGTGATCAGCCGGACGCGGGTGTTGTTGCGCCAGCAGAGCACGGGCGAGCGGGCCATCAGGTCGCAATCGACGCGCTCGGCCACCACCACGCGGTCGTCGCGCCGGGCCGCCTGCTCGACCATCCGCTCGAACTGGTCGAAGCCGATATCGGGATCGCCGAGCGCATGGGCGAGGTCGAGGATCGGGTTGTCGCCGTCCTGGCGGTGGATGCGGCTGAGCGTAACGCGGGCGGGCGCGGGCAGCCGGTCGAAGACCATCTCGCCCGAGAGCCCCACCGGCGCCAGCTGCGCCGGGTCGCCGAACAGGACGAGCGTCGGGAAGATCTCCTTGAGGTCCTCGAACTGCCGCTCGTCGAGCATCGAGCTCTCGTCGACGAAGCCGATATCCAGCGGGTCCTCGCGCCGTTTCCAGCCCGTGATGAAATCCGAGCCGCGCACGCCCACCGCCGCCATCGCGCCGGGGATCGACTGGTAGAGATCGAAGAAGGCCTTGGCCCGGTCCAGCGCCTCGGGGGCGATGCCCTCGACCTCGGGCTTGGTCTGGGTCTGCCCGGAGAGCCATTCGGCGATCTGCTCGTATTCGGGATTGTAGACGGGCGTGTAGAGGATGCGGTGGATCGTGGTCGCGGGCACGCCGCGCAGCCGCAGCACCGAGGCCGCCTTGTTGGTCGGCGCCAGGATCGCCAGGCTGCGCCGCTCCTTGCCGCGCTTCGGCTCGTAGTCGCCGCTGACGATGTCGATCCCCATGTCGCGGAGCTTGCGGCAGAGTTCGGCCAGAAGCAGCGTCTTGCCCGAGCCCGCCTTGCCGAGGACGGCAATCGCGCTCTGGTCGTCGGTGGGCGGCCCGGCGGTCCCGGTGTCCATGTCGACGCCGGCGCGTTCCAGCGCGGCCGCCACATGGGCATAGGCGGTTTCCTGGTCGGGAGAGAGCGTCGGGGAGAGGGTCGGCTGCATGGCCGGACCCTATCCAAGCAGGCGGGATTATGCCAGCGCGATCAGGCCGGGACGAGCTGCGGACGGCCCAGCCGCGCGGCGCGGTCCATCGACAGGTGGTACCAGCTGCGGCTGCGGGCGCGGGCGATCCCGGCCTTCTCCGCCAGCCGGTCGGCAATGCTCTCGGAGAAGTGCCAGAGGCCCGCGGCGATCCGGTCGCGCCCCTCCCCGGCACTGCCGAGCACCGCCGGGTTCCAGCCCAGCCGCGCATAGATGCGGGTCATGCGGGCATCGAAGACCCCGGCCGAGAAATCGAGCCCCATCCCCAGTCCGAGCTCCGCCCCGCCCAGCATCAGCGCCGCCGAGACGCTCGGCGCCGCGCCGCGCGCCAGGCAGAAGCGGGTGCATTCCCAGATCCGCGGATTGCGCAGCGGCCGCCCGTCGAGCAGCCCGAGGAAATGGTCGTTCAGCATGGTCGGCCCGGTGCTCGGCAGGAAGCGCATCGAGCCGCCATGCCGCCCGCCAGTTTCCCAGATCACGTAGAGCGGATCGAGCGCGTCATAGCCGTCGCGCTCTTCGCCGGCCTCGCTGACCGAGACCGCCCAGCCGAGCCGGGCAGAGAACTGGTCGGCGCGGTCGCGGAACATCGAGTCGCGCAGGGCCGGCTGGGTGTGCAGCTGGTTTGCATAGAGAAAGTGCAGCATTTTTCGATGTCCCCCCAGACATTTGCTATGTCCGGACCATGACGGCGGCGGCGTTGACCGGTCCTTGCTGCGGCGGCCGCGTGGTTAATCCCTCGTTATCATTCGGCTAGAGGATGATCAGCCCGTGGCTGAGCGCGAGCGCGACGGCATGGGTCGTGTTCTGCGCCCCGAGCTTCAGCCGCGCCGCCTCGATATAGACCCGCAGCGTGTGTTCGGAGATGCCGAGCGTTTCCGAGGCCTGGCCGCGCGAATGGCCGTTGGCCAGGAGGCTGAGCGCGTCGACCTCCCTGGGCGAAAGCTGGCGGCCCGGCACCCGCTCCGGCGCATTGCCGAATTCCAGCGCCTTCTGGTTCATGTAATGCGCGATCAGCAGCAGGTCGCCCAGATGCCCGGCGGTGAAGCGGTGCCAGCTGTCATCCCCGGCGCGGGCGCTGACGGTGAACATCGCGAACTGCCCGTTCGGGCCGCGGATCGGGACCGAGAGCCCCTGGTTGCCGACCCCGGCCGAGATCGCCTCTCCGAGGAAGCTGCGGGCGGCGCGGCTGCTCCAGTCGAGCTGCTTCCAGTCGACCGGCTGGAACCGCTGGTAGCATCCCTGCACCACCGGATCGATCCGGGCATAGTCCTTCTCGATATAGCGCTCGACCCAGTCCGGCCCGTAGGTCAGCGCCGCATAGGGTTCCTCTGACTGGTTGACGGAGTGGTAGACGACATGGTCGACGCCGTAATGGTCGCGCAGCAGGCAGACGGCGTCCTGGAGATCAGCGCGGCTGCTTGCCTCCTGCAACCTGCCAATCAGACTCTCGAGCTTCCGGTCCATGCTCCACCCCGGCTTCGCGACCCCGATGTGCCGCGAGGTCTGCAGCGGCCACAATCAGGGTGTCGTCGATCTGCTCGGCGAGAGCGAACATGCCATTCTGCTGCGCGAAGCTCCTGAGATCCGCGAGAACGTCCAGCACCCAGTCCTGTTGCATGAAAGAATTCCCAGTGAGTGGTTAACAGAGGATTAATACAACCATAGCACGAAACCCGCCGGCCCAGAAACTCACGGAAATTCCCTCCCCAGAAATGGCGAGGGCCGTCGAGGCAGGCCCCTGATTTCCGTGGCCTCCCCTGCCGGGCCGCGCCCGGCGCCGCGGCGGCCCCGCCCCTCCGGTGTCGCATTCCCGGGTTAACATCGCGCAAAAAAGGGCCGCCCCGAAGGACGGCCCGGCAGTCGCGGCGGACTTGCGGCGGATCAGGCGCTCGGGCGCGCCTCCAGCGCGTCCTCGAGCGTGCGCAGCCCGGTGGTCGGCGCCTGCACCAGCACCGACATGTTGCCGGGCTTGTGCTGGTTCTTCAGCATCTTCATGTGCGCATCCGGGATCTCGGCCCAGGGGAAGACCTCGGACATCACCGGATCGAGGCGGCGCTCGATCATCAGCTTGTTGGCGGCCGCGGCCTGCTTGAGATGGGCGAAGTGGCTGCCCTGCAGGCGCTTCTGGTGCATCCACATGTAGCGCACGTCGAAGGTGCAGTTGAAGCCGGTCGTGCCCGCGCAGATCACCACCATGCCGCCCTTCTTGCAGACGAAGGTCGAGACCGGGAAGGTCGCCTCGCCGGGATGCTCGAAGACGATGTCGACGTTGTTGCCCTTGCCGGTGATGTCCCAGATCGCCTTGCCGAACTTGCGGACCTCGTTGAACCAGGTCTTGTATTCCGGCGTGTTCACCGTCGGCAGCTGGCCCCAGCAGTTGAAATCCTTGCGGTTCAGCACGCCCTTGGCGCCGAGCGACATCACGAAGTCGCGCTTGTCCTCGTCCGAGATCACCGCGATCGCGTTCGCCCCGGCCGTGTTGATCAGCTGGATCGCATAGGAGCCGAGGCCGCCCGAGGCGCCCCAGACCAGCACGTTGTGGCCGGGCTTCAGCTCGTGCGGCTCATGGCCGAAGAGCATCCGGTAGGCAGTCGCGAGGGTCAGCGTGTAGCAGGCGGATTCCTCCCAGGTCAGGTGCCGGGGCCGCGGCATCAGCTGCTGCGCCTGCACCCGGGTGAACTGCGCGAAGGAGCCGTCCGGCGTCTCGTAGCCCCAGATCCGCTGGGTCGGCGAGAACATCGGGTCGCCGCCGTTGCATTCCTCGTCGTCGCCGTCATCCTGGTTGCAGTGGATCACCACCTCGTCGCCGACCTTCCAGCGCTTGACCTTGTCGCCCACCGCCCAGACGATGCCCGAGGCGTCGGATCCGGCGATGTGGTAGGGGGCGCCATGGCCGTCGAAAGGCGAGATCGGCACGCCGAGACCGGCCCAGATGCCGTTGTAGTTCACGCCCGCGGCCATCACCAGCACCAGCACTTCATGGCTGTCGAGGCGCGGCACGTCGACCACTTCGACCTGGAAGGACTTGTCCGGCTCGCCATGGCGCTCGCGGCGGATCGCCCAGGCGTACATGGATTTCGGGACATAGCCCATCGGGGGCATCTCGCCGATTTCGTAGAGGTCCTTCTCGGGCGCTTCATACGCCGCGATCGCCGGGTTGGTGTCGAGAGCCATCAGTGCCTCCTTCGCAACTATCTCACGCCGCGCCGCAGAGAACGCGCTTCTCGCTTGAAGTAGAGCGTTGGACGCAACTTCGCAATCATTATTTCTGTGTTTTTGAAATTTTATGTCGCACTGAATGACCAGACCTTGGAACATATTGACAGAAATGCAGAAGACCCCGCGGCCAGGATGCGGATGCAGAAGACGGCCGCTGCGGCCGCAGCCTGGCGCGCCAGGGGACGGACGTCCGGAGCGGACCGGGAAAAATGGCGGGCCCGCTGCGATGCAGCCTTGCCGCGCGGCTGGAGAGGCGTCACTTTTGCAGCGTTTCCCGCCTGATCAGACCGGCGAAGCGGCAAGTGGAATGCTGCGGGGCACGTATGCAGCTTGTTGCAACGCAGCGAATTGACAGGGACACATTATTCCGTCTATCAGGCTCATGACGCACGAATGTTACACGTTCTGACAGGCGAGGCCCGAATGACCGACGCACAGAAAGACAAGCCCTGGCTCTTCCGCACCTATGCCGGCCATTCCACGGCCAAGGCGTCGAACGCGCTCTACCGGACCAATCTGGCCAAGGGCCAGACAGGGCTGTCGGTGGCTTTCGACCTGCCGACCCAGACCGGCTATGACAGCGACCACGAACTGTCCCGCGGCGAGGTCGGCAAGGTCGGCGTGCCGGTCAGCCATCTCGGCGACATGCGCGCGCTCTTCGAGGACATCCCGCTGGAGCAGATGAACACCTCGATGACGATCAACGCGACGGCGCCCTGGCTGCTGTCGCTCTATGTCGCCGTCGCCGAGGAGCAGGGCGCCGACATCGCCAAGCTGCAGGGCACGGTGCAGAACGACCTGATCAAGGAGTACCTGAGCCGCGGCACCTATGTCTGCCCGCCCAAGCCCTCGATCAACATGATCACCGACGTGGCGGCCTATTGCTACCAGCACATCCCGAAATGGAACCCGATGAACGTGTGTTCCTACCACCTGCAGGAGGCGGGCGCGACGCCCGAGCAGGAGCTGGCCTTCGCGCTGGCCACCGCCTGCGCGGTGCTCGACGACGTCAAGGGCAAGGTCCCGGCCGAGGATTTCCCGGTCGTGGTCGGCCGCATCAGCTTCTTCGTGAATGCCGGCATCCGCTTCATCACCGAGATGTGCAAGATGCGCGCCTTCGTCGATCTCTGGGACGAGATCTGCGCGCACCGCTACCATGTGGCCGACATCAAGTACCGCCGCTTCCGCTACGGCGTGCAGGTGAACTCGCTCGGCCTGACCGAGCAGCAGCCCGAGAACAACGTCTACCGCATCCTGATCGAGATGCTGGCCGTGACGCTGTCGAAGAAGGCCCGCGCCCGCGCGGTGCAGCTGCCAGCCTGGAACGAGGCGCTCGGCCTGCCCCGGCCCTGGGACCAGCAATGGTCGCTGCGGATGCAGCAGATCATGGCCTACGAGACCGACCTGCTGGAATACAACGACATCTTCGACCACAACCCTGCGATCGAGGACAAGGTCCACGAGCTGAAGGAGGGCGCCCGCGCCGAGCTGGCGAATATCGACGCGATGGGCGGGGCGATCGCCGCGATCGAGTACATGAAGAGCCGGCTGGTGGAATCGAATGCCGACCGGATCAACCAGATCGAGAAGGGCAATACCGTCGTGGTCGGCGTGAACCGCTGGACCGAGGGCGAGCCCTCGCCGCTGATGGGCGCCGATGGCGGCATCATGACGGTCGATCCGGCGGTGGAGGCCGAGCAGATCGGGCGGCTTGAGGCCTGGCGCGCCGGGCGCGACGCGGCCGCCGTGCAGGCCGCGCTCGAAGGGCTGCGCGCCGCGGCCGAGGCGGGCGAGAACATCATGCCGCCCTCGATCACCGCAGCGAAGGCGGGCGTGACCACCGGCGAATGGGCCGGGGTGATGCGCCAGGTCCATGGCCAGTACCGCGGCCCGACCGGCGTCTCCGCGGCGCCCTCGAACAAGACCGAAGGGCTGGAGGACATCCGCGCCGCGGTCGACGCGGTTTCCGACAAGCTGGGCCGCCGCCTGCGCTTCCTGATGGGCAAGCCGGGGCTCGACGGGCATTCGAACGGCGCCGAGCAGATCGTCTTCCGCGCCCGCGACTGCGGGATGGAGATCGACTATGCCGGCATCCGCCTGACCCCGGACGAGATCATCGCCGCCGCCAAGGAGAAGGAGCCGCATGTCATCGGCCTCTCGATCCTCTCGGGCAGCCATATCCCGCTGGTCAAGGACCTGATGGCGAAGCTGCCCGCGGCCGGGCTCGGCCATATCCCGGTCATGGTCGGCGGCATCATCCCCGACGACGATGCCGAGGCGCTGCGCGCGATGGGCGTCTCGCGGGTCTACACGCCGAAGGATTTCGAGCTGAACCGGATCATGGCGGATATCGTCGCCCTGGCGCAGCCGAAGCGCGTCGCCGCCGAGTGACCCCGGCCCGGCGCAGCGGCCCTCAGCCCTGCGCCCGGCCCTTTCCCTCCCGCGCCGCCTCGTCCAGCCGCTCGCGCAGCTCCTGCTTGCAGGCGGTGCAGAGGCAGTGGGCGGACGGCCGCAGCACCCTGCCCGAAAGGCGGAGCGGGTCGACCCAGGCGCCATCGAGATGGAAGCGGCAGCAGACCGAGCAGCGCGGCGCCTCCACCACGTCCTCCATCCGCGGCAGCCAGTCGCCGTCATGCAGCCGCTCTTCCCAGATGAGGCGGTGCGTGACCAGCAGCCCCTCGCCCGCCGGTTCCGTCGACATCTCGAAGAGACGCGCCATCAGCGCGCTGTCGCAGCGGTGGCGGATGGCGAAGACCTTGCCGCTGCGACGGACATGGAAGAAGATCGCGCCGAGATAGCTGGTCATGTCGATGCCGTCGACATGGTCCCAGAGCATCCTGCCCTGGACATGATGCGCCAGGAGCGCCGGGCTGCCGTTCTCCAGGCAGAATCTGTCCCAGTCGCCACCGCATTCGACAATGCGGTCCAATCCGTCCAGCCGGTAGAAGCTCTGCATCGCGATCCGCCTTGCCGTTTGCGCCGCACCGCCCCCGCTGGCCGGCATGCCCGATCCTCGGGATGTCCGCATCCAGATCCGCTCCCTTAATGGTTGCACGGTTTGATCCATGACAAAACATGGAACTTACATGCATATATGCGACCTGCCGGCCGGGTCCGCGCGGCGGCGGCCCGCGAAGCGCCGCACCCGCGAAACGGCGGTTGCGCCCCTGCCCGGGCGGCGGCACTCTGCCCGCGACGACCCGGTCCCGGATGCGGACCTGCCGGAGCAAGGAGACTTCCATGACCATCCATATCGGCGCCAAGCCCGGCGAGATCGCCGAGACCGTCCTGATGCCCGGCGATCCGCTGCGGGCGAAATGGGCGGCCGAGACCTTCCTCGAGGGCGCGGTCTGCGTCAACGAGGTGCGCGGGATGCTGGGCTTCACCGGCAGCTGGAAGGGCAACCGGGTGACCATCCAGGGCTCTGGCATGGGGATGCCGAGCCTGTCGATCTATGCCAACGAGCTGATCCGCGACTACGGCGCGCAGACGCTGGTCCGCATCGGCTCCTGCGGCGCGATGCAGGAGGCGGTCAAGCTGCGCGACCTGGTGATCGCCATGTCCTGCACCTCGATGTCGACCCCGTCGAAGGGCTTCTTCAAGGAGCTGAACTTCGCCCCCTGCGCCGATTACGGCCTGCTGGCGGCGGCGGCGAAGGCGGCAGAGGCGCGGGCCCTGCCGACCCATTGCGGCAATGTCTATTCGGCCGATGTCTTCTATGACGAGCGCCCCGACCTGAACGAGCAGATGACCCGGCACGGCGTGCTGGCCGTCGAGATGGAGGCGGCCGAGCTCTATACCGTCGCCGCCCGCTTCGGCCGCCGCGCGCTGGCCGTCCTGACCGTCAGCGACCACCTTCTCACCGGCGAGGCCCTGCCCTCGGCCGACCGGCAGACCAGTTTCGGCGACATGGTCGAAATCGCCCTAGAGGCCGCATTTTCGTAAGAGGTTCCATCACATGAAAAAACGCAAACTTGGGGCCGCGGGTCCCGAAGTCGGGGCGATCGGCCTTGGCTGCATGAGCTTTGCCGGGTTCTTCGGCACTGCCGATGACGAGGTCTCGCTGGCCTGTCTCGATGCCGCGGTCGAGGCCGGGATCGATTTCTGGGACACGTCCAACATCTATGGCATGGGACGCTCCGAGCGGGTGATCGGCCGCTACATCGCGGAGAAGAAGCCGGATATCGTGCTGGCCTCGAAGGTCGGGATCGTCCCCGGACCGCCGCGCAGCTTCGACAATTCCGAAGACTACATCCGCGCCGAGCTGGAAGGGACGCTGGAGCGGCTCAACCGCTCGAAGCTGGAGCTCTACTACATCCACCGCCGCGAGCAGGAGCGCCCGGTCGAAGAGGTCGCGGAGACCATGGGCAAGCTGATCGAGGAAGGGCTGATCGACGGCTGGGGGCTGAGCGAGATCGCGCCCTCGACGCTGCGCCGCGCCCATCGGGTCGTGCCGGTGACGGCGGTGCAGAACGAGTACTCGCTCTGGACCCGCCAGCCCGAGCTGGGGCTGATCGAGACCTGCCGCAAGCTCGGCGTCGCCTTCGTCCCGTTCTCGCCGCTGGCGCGCGGCATGTTCGGCGAGGCCCCGGTCGTGCCGCAGGGATTCGCGGATACCGATTTCCGCAAGACCAACCCGCGCTTCACCCAGCCGAACTTCTTCTACAACGAGGCGCATGTCGCGCGCTTCCGCGACTATTGCCGCGGCAAGGGCTGGACGGTGTCGGCGGCGGCGCTGGCCTGGGTGCTGGAGCAGGGCGAGCACCTGATCCCGATCCCGGGCACCCGCACCGCCGAGCATCTGCGCGAATGGCTGGGCGCCACCGAAATGGCCTTCACCGAGGAGGAACGGGCCGAGATCGCGGCGATCCTGCCCGCGGGCTTCGCCAATGGCGACCGCTATGGCGACCACCAGATCGCCGGGGTCGAGCGCTACTGCTGAACGGGGAAGTGGAGAACCGAGGGTTCTCCACGCCTCTCCTGGGCCCGGGATCCCGGGCTCAGAGCCCGTGGCTGCGGTCGTAGCCCGAGCGCGGGCTCTCGGGCCAGTCCGCGGCGGGCCCGTAGATCTCGATCGCCATGGGATGGCAGGCGGCCGCGTCCGAGGAATGCTCCGCGCCGCAATCGCCGCCCGGGCAGGCGCTGAGCGCGCCGAGCAGGTCCATTTCCGCGAAGAATTCCAGGTAGTCCCCGGGCCGCACCGGCGAGGCCTTCATGAAGTACTGCCCGGTATCGCGGGTGAAGCCGGTGCACATGAAGACATTGAGCACATCATGGACGAAGGGCTCTGCCTCGGCCGGGGTCATGCCGGTTTCGGCGGCCAGCGCCCGGGTCAGGTTAGAATGGCAGCAATGATGGTACTGCCCGCCCGAGAGCAGGTTGTGGGTATAGGGGTCGCAGCGCGTGCCGATCACGTCATGGACCGAGCCGCCATCGGCGTCGATCCCGTACCAGCCGAGCGTGTCGGCGAGGATCGTCGCCATCGGCCGCAGCGCCGGGAAGCTCGACCACATCCGGTCGCCGGTACCGAGATGGGTGCCGTGCAGCGCCCGGGTCTTGCCGGAATAGAAGCGCTCGGAGAGGTCATGGGCGTTCCAGAGGTTGAAATCGCCGACCTGCGGCCCCTCGACCGAGACGATGCGGAAGACCTGGCCGCGGGCGACGCGGAAGCAGGCGGCCTCGCGCGGGGGGACGATGACGGTCTCGACGAGGGACATGCCGACGCGCGCCCGGGCCATGGCGGCCAGATCGGGGCGGGGCAGCGTCTCGTCGGGATAGCAGATCACGGCCGGCCGGGCGCGGCGCTCTGCGGCATCTTCGGGCTCGGTCACGGCGCTCTCGGCTCCCTCCGGAATCATAAACGCGCCCGTGGGGCACGGACGCGGACAAGAGGGGCTGTCTGCCCCGAAGCTCCGTGCCGCCGGATCAGGCGGCTTCGGAATAGGCGACCAGCGAGTCGTCAGAGGCGGTTGCTTCTTCGATCAGGTCTTCCGGCATGTAATAGGACACGGAATCCTCGAAGATGGCAATGGCTTCGTCGGCATCGTACTGGCGGATTTGGCGAACGTCGTTCATGGAACCTCTCCAGGGGCTAGGATTGTCAACCTCCCGATGGCCCTCACATAGTCCATGGCTGATGCGATGACCTCCCCCAAGAATGCAACCTCGCCATGCGCTCGCTGCACCGCAGCAGAAACTTTATTTCACGGCTGAACAGCGCGTCTTGCCAGCATCGCCAGGAAGGCGCTTTCGCCCAGGATCGCCACCTTGTGGCCTGCGGCGCGCATCTCCTGCACCCGGCGGTGGCGGCGGTCCGGCGTACCGTGCAAGTCGGCATCGCCCACGACGAGAAGCGTGATCGACCGGGTGACATTGACCTGCACCGAGAGCCCGGCCGCCCGCGCTTGCGCCGCCGCCTCCTCGCGCGGCATCGCCATCTGCCCGGCGAAGACCACCACGCCCTCGAGCCCGCGCGGCGCCGCCGGGCGCGGCTTTGCCCGGGCAGCGGGACGGGCGGCGATCTGGCGGAAGTCGCAGCCCAGCCGGTCCTCGGCCATCAGCACCACCTGCGCGGTGGCACGGGCATCCTCGCCCGCGTCGTGATGCTCGAAGTCGAGCGAAAGCCGCTCTTTGAGATGGCCGAGCCCGTGGCCGCCCTGCCCCTTGAATTCCGGCCAGGCGCGGCGCGCCATCGGCAGGCTGTCATGCCAGTCCCAGTCCGGCGGCGCGAGCCCGGCCTCGGCAGAGGCGGCGCCGATCGCCCGGCGGTCGAAGCTGCTGTGCTGGATCACCGGCAGCCCGTCGAGCAGGCGGCAGAGCGGCGGCAGCATCTCGGCAAAGCGCGGCGCGCCGCGGACGGTCTCGGGGCGGATGCCGGTGAGCTGGATATTGAAGGAGGAGAAGCGGCAACAGGGATCGACATAGCTGGCGAAGACCTCGATCCCGCCATCGGCGCGGACGCAGGCGAGGCCGATCTGGCTGATGCTCGAGGGGTCGCTATTGGCGGTCTCGACATCGAGCACCACAAAGCGGAACGGCCCCTCGGGCAGCGCCGGGGCAACGCCCTCCCCTGCGCCGGAGCGCCTGTTCACAAGGTCCATGCCTGTCTCCCTGCCCGTTTCGGCGCCGCTTTGCCTGCGCGCTGCGCCGCCTGCCCCGGCCCGCGGCCGGATTTCGGGGACAGCGCCGGGCCGCTGCCGCTATCCTCGGGCCGACGAGGGACCGCGGACAGGACAAGGCCCATGCAGCTCGAGCTCTATCATCATCTTCTGCCCGTCTATGCCACATATGCCGTGGCCGTCGCCAGCCCCGGACCCAGCACGCTGGCGATCATGGGCACGGCGATGGCGCGCGGGCGCGGCGCGGCCCTGGCCCTGGCGCTCGGCGTCGTCACCGGCAGCCTGGTCTGGGCGGCGCTGGCCGCGGCCGGGCTCTCGGCGCTGCTGGCCCGATTTGCCGGGGCGCTGACGGCGGTGAAGATCGCGGGCGGGCTCTACCTGCTGTGGATCGCCTGGAAGACCGCGCGCTCGGCGCTGTCGGCCGATGCCGCGGGCGGGACCGGCGCCAGCCCGGCCTCGCGCCTGGCGCAGTACCGCCGCGGGCTGCTCCTGCATCTGGGCAATCCGAAATCCGTGCTCGGCTGGGTCGCCATCATGTCGCTGGGGCTGCGCCCCGGGGCGCCCGAGGGCACGCTGGCGATGATGCTGGCGGGCTGTGCGGCGCTGGGACTGGCGATCTTCGGCGGCTATGCGCTGCTCTTCTCGCTGCCGGTGCTGGGCCGGGCCTACCGCCGGGCGCGGCGCGGGATCGAGGGCGCGCTGGCGCTGCTTTTCGGGGCGGCCGGGCTGCGGCTGCTCCTCGCCCGGAGCTAGTCGCCGCCCCGCGGCCGCAGGCAGCTCCGCGGCGGCTTCGCATCGCCGGTCCGGGTCTCGGCGCCGCAATTCATGCAGATGAAATAGCGCCCCTCGGCGCTGTCCTTCGCGCGATTCTCGCGCCAGCGGCAGTCCTTCACCGCCTTCCGCGCGCGGAAGGTGACGGCCATCCAGACGAGGACGGCGACCAGCACGAGCAGGAAAATGAACATCGGGCCCCTCCGAACGCAGAGGGCCCCGGACGATGCCGGGGCCCTTCGATTGCGCGGCTGCGCAGATCAGTATTGGCGTTCCACCATCATCTTCTTGATGGAGGCGATCGCCTTTGCCGGGTTCAGGCCCTTGGGGCAGGTCTCGGCGCAGTTCATGATCGTGTGGCAGCGGTAGAGCTTGAACGGATCCTCGAGATAGTCGAGGCGCTCGCCGGTCGCCTCGTCGCGGCTGTCGATCAGCCAGCGGTAGGCGTGCAGCAGCGCGGCCGGGCCGAGATAGCGGTCGCCGTTCCACCAGTAGCTCGGGCAGGAGGTCGAGCAGCTGGCGCACATCACGCATTCATAGAGCCCGTCGAGCTTCTTGCGGTCCTCGATCGACTGGCGCCATTCCTTGGCCGGACGGTTCGTCTTGGTTTCCAGCCAGGGCATGATCGAGGCGTGCTGGGCGTAGAAATGGGTCAGGTCGGGGATCAGGTCCTTGACCACCGGCATGTGCGGCAGCGGGTAGATGCGGACATCGCCCTTGATCTCGTCGAGCCCGTAGATGCAGGCGAGCGTGTTGATCCCGTCGATATTCATCGCGCAGGAGCCGCAGATGCCCTCGCGGCAGGACCGGCGGAAGGTCAGGGTCGGGTCGATCTCGTTCTTGATCTTGATCAGCGCGTCCAGGACCATCGGACCGCATTTGTCCATGTCGAGGAAATAGGTGTCGACCCGCGGGTTCTGGCCGTCTTCGGGGCTCCAGCGGTAGATCTGGAACTTCCGGACATTGGTCGCGCCTTCCGGCTTCGGCCACGTCTTGCCCGTGGTGATCTTGGAGTTCTTCGGCAGGGTGAACTGAACCATGGTTCTCTCCTAGCTGACAAGACCGGTTCGGGCCGGCCCCTTGACGTGGAAGGTGGACGGGCAGCAGCTGCAGGCGGCGCCCGGTGTGACAGGGCCCCCGCCAAGGCGGCGGAGGCGGCGATATGGACGGAGGCGGGTCACGGCGTCCCGGCCTTTCCGGAAGCCTCGGCATCGCGCTGCTCGATCAGGCCGCGGCGGCGCATCATCGCGACGCGGCGCAGCTTCGGCATGTACTCGATCCGGCCCGAGCCCAGGAGGCTGGCATTCATGATGTTGATCCCGTGGGCGATGCCCTCGATCCCGGCCTCGTCGCAGCTGGCGCGGACCCAGTCGGCCAGGTCGCGGTCATGCGCGCGCTCGTAGGCGGCGCGGTCCCAGACCGGCGCGAGGTCGATGCCGAATTCGGCGAATTGCTGCAGCAGCAGATCCTGGTCGAAGATCGGGATCGAGGTATGGCGCGAGGGCGAGCCGTCCGGCGTGACCGTGAAGAGCACGTTGCAGGCGATTGGGTCGATATAGCTCAGGCTCTTCGCCCTGGGTTCCAGGTGCTCGCGGCCGAAGCGGGCGCCCTTGCGCCGCACCAGGATGCACAGATCCTGCGGCAGGTAGCCCAGGAACTGGCGCACATGGACCGAGGAGCCCTCGGCGAAGATGATCCGCTTGGCGGTGGCATAGGCCTCGATCTGCTCGGCCAGCGGCGATTTCTCCGGCCAGATCACGGTGACGCCCAGATCCTGCAGCCGCTTCTCCAGGTAGCTCTCGCCCGGCATCCGCACGGTCAGCGGCGCCAGCTGCGAGCGCGAGACATAGACCGTCCCGCCCGAGGCGAAGTCGATCTCCTTGACCTTGTGCAGCTCGGCCAGCGCCTGCAGGTATTCCGGCAGCGGACCGCA
This sequence comes from Poseidonocella sp. HB161398, assembly GCF_005870025.1. GTDB lineage: Bacteria > Pseudomonadota > Alphaproteobacteria > Rhodobacterales > Rhodobacteraceae > Mangrovicoccus. The sequence goes on along the minus strand of NZ_VATA01000016.1, from coordinate 23,597 downwards.
CCATTCGTGGTGGATCACGTCGAAGGGCAGGTTGATCCGCTCGAGCTGCTCGCCCTGGCGCAGCACATGCAGCTCGCGCACCAGGAGCGGCCGGTCGGTGAGGAAGAGGATCTGCTCGCGCGGGACCTCGAACCAGTCGCAGAGATGCCAGAAATACGACGGCACGCTCTTCACCCCCCGCCCTTCGGGCAGGGTGAAGATGTAGCGCGCCTTGGGCATCAGCATCCGCGAGAACAGCAGGCGCTGGCAGTGCTCGGCGACGAAATGGCCGAAATGGCCCATCAGCGCACCGGCCCAGACGCAGGGGCCCTCGATCACCTCGGGCTCGCGGCCGGAGGTCTCCGGCGGCGTCAGAACGGCATGGCCGTTGACCCAGTGGCGCTGCAGGCCCGGCGGCGGCGTCTCGGGCGCCGTCTCGGCGGGCGTTCCGTCGGCGGGCGCGGCCGCATCCGGCGCGGCTTCGGACGGAGGCTTGGGCTTGGGCTGGGGTTCGGGCGGCCAGACCGGCCCGGCGGGCCAGCCCCAGGCCGTGGCCGGTTCGACCAGGATGTTCTCGTAGCTGCGCAGGAAGGCGTCGCTGGCGAGCTTCTCGATCAGTTTCGGCCCGCGCGGCGACGGCGGCGCCGCAGGAGGCAGATCCGCACCCGAAGCGCCGCCCGCCTTCTCGGCGGCGCGCCCTTCGGGAAGAATCGTCCTCAGACGGAAGCGCATCGATCGACCTTTCAGCGCGGCACGCGCAGCCCCGCGCCGTTGCAGCGGTCGCGGGGGGCAACGGCCCCGGCAGCGGACCACGCCACGGCGCGGTTCCGTTCGGGGCGGAAATCGTTTCGGAACACGGGCGCACCGGCCGGGCGCCGCCCGGTGCGGAAGGCGGCAGGAGCCGCCTGGCGATGCGCTGCCCCTCCCTGCCCCGGCCCGCCCGCAAGGGCGGCCGGCGCGGCACGGCGTGCCACGGGCAGGAGAGGAAGCCGCGGCATCAGAAGGTCCGGGCTTTCGGCGCGATGCGCTTCAGGCTGATGCCGCCCTCGTCCTCGTTGGTCAGCGGATCGACGATGACCGGACGGTAGCTGAGATCGACCGCGGTGCCCTCGACGCGCATGATCGAGTGGACGCGCCACTTCTCGTCGTCGCGATCCGGGTAGTCCTCGTGCGCATGCGCGCCGCGGCTCTCGTGGCGGGCCTCGGCGCCCACGATCGTGGCCAGCGCGTTCGGCATCAGGTTGGTCAGCTCCAGCGTCTCCATCAGGTCGGAGTTCCAGACCAGCGACGTGTCGGTGACATGCAGGTCCGAGAGCTTGCCGGCGATGGCGGTCATCTTCTCGACGCCGTCCTTCAGCGAGTCCGAGGCGCGGAACACGGCCGCGTCGGCCTGCATCGTGCGCTGCATCTCGAGGCGCAGCTCGGCCGTCGGCGTGCCGCCCTGGGCGTAGCGCAGCCCGTCGAACCGGTCGAAGGCCTTGTCGATTTCCGACACCGGCGCCTTCGGGATCGCGGCGCCGCGGTCGACGGTTTCGCCGGCGCGGATGGCCGCGGCCCGGCCGAAGACCACGAGGTCGATCAGCGAGTTGGAGCCGAGGCGGTTCGCCCCGTGCACCGAGGCGCAGCCCGCTTCGCCCACGGCCATCAGGCCCGGAACGACGGCGGTCGGGTTCTCGGCAGTCGGGTTCAGCACTTCGCCCCAGTAGTTGGTGGGGATGCCGCCCATGTTGTAGTGGACCGTCGGCAGGACCGGGATCGGCTCCTTGTTGACGTCCACGCCCGCGAAGATCTTGGCGCTTTCCGAGATGCCCGGCAGGCGCTCGGCCAGGGTCTCCGGCGGCAGGTGGTTGAGGTGCAGGAAGATGTGGTCGCCATGCTCGCCCACGCCGCGGCCCTCGCGGATTTCCATGGTCATCGAGCGGCTGACATAGTCGCGCGGCGCCAGGTCCTTGTAGGTCGGCGCATAGCGCTCCATGAAGCGCTCCCCTTCCGAGTTGGTCAGGTAGCCGCCCTCGCCGCGGGCGCCCTCGGTGATCAGGCAGCCCGAGCCGTAGATGCCGGTCGGGTGGAACTGCACGAATTCCATGTCCTGCAGCGCCAGGCCCGCGCGCGCCACCATGCCGCCGCCGTCGCCGGTGCAGGTATGGGCGGAGGTCGCCGAGAAGTAGGCGCGGCCGTAGCCGCCGGTGGCCAGCACGACCATCTTGGCGTTGAAGACATGCATCGTGCCGTCATCGAGCTTCCAGCACAGCACGCCCTTGCAGGCGCCGTCCTCCATCAGGAGGTCGATGGCGAAGTACTCGATGTAGAATTCCGCGTTGTTCTTCAGCGACTGGCCGTAGAGCGTGTGCAGGATGGCGTGGCCGGTGCGGTCGGCCGCGGCGCAGGTGCGCTGCACGGGCGGGCCTTCGCCGAATTCGGTGGTGTGGCCGCCGAAGGGACGCTGGTAGATCTTGCCTTCCTCGGTCCGCGAGAAGGGCACGCCGTAATGCTCCAGCTCGTAGACCGCCGCGGGCGCCGAGCGCGCCAGGTATTCCATCGCGTCGGTGTCGCCGAGCCAGTCCGACCCCTTGACGGTGTCGTACATGTGCCACTGCCAGTTGTCCGGACCCATGTTCGACAGCGAGGCGGCGATGCCGCCCTGGGCCGCGACCGTGTGCGAGCGGGTCGGGAAAACCTTCGAGATGCAGGCGGTCTTCAGCCCCTGCTCGGCCATGCCGAGGGTCGCGCGGAGACCTGCCCCGCCGGCGCCGACCACCACGACGTCGTAGTCGTGGGATTCGTATTCGTAGGAAGCCATTGTCTTCGTATGCTCCGTCTTCAGAGGGCCAGGCGCGCGAGCGCGAACAGCCCGCAGCCGATCGCGAAGTAGGACACGCAGGTGACGGCGATGACCAGCCACTCGCGGACCATGCCGTGGGTGTAGTCTTCGAGAACCATGCGCATGCCGCGGATGAAATGCAGGAAGCCGACGGTGATCATCAGCCCGGCGATCACCGCGGGGAAAGGCTTCGCGAAATAGGCGACAACCTCTTCGTAGGGCTTGCCCAGCTGCGGCCCGAAGGTGAAGAGGAAGAGCGGCGTCAGGATCAGGAGCGCGTAGGAGCTCACGGTCATGCGCCAGAAATTCTCGGTCCCGGTCTTGGCGGAGCCCATGCCGACGGCGCGCTTGCGGTCCGTGTAGAATGCCATTGCTCGGGTCTCCTTACACGACAAGGGCGGTGAAGAGGGTCAGCACCACCGACCCGACGATGACGATCTTGCCCAGAAGCTGCGCTTCCTTCAGGTCGAGGCACTTGCCCGCGTCCCAGATCAGGTGGCGCACGCCGGCCAGCGCGTGGTACCACAGCGCCCAGACCGACAGGAACATGACGAGGTCGCCCAGGTAGCTGGTGACGATCCAGTCGACCATGCCGAAATATTCCGGCCCGGACGCGGCAGCGAGCAGCCACCAGACGCAGAGCAGTGCGCCGACGATCAGCCCGACGCCCGCGGCACGGTTGAGGATCGACGTGACGGAGCCGATCTGCGGTCGGTAGTACTGTCCCAGCATGAAAGGAGAAAGCGGCCGGTTGCCCCGGTTCACATCAGCCATGGGTTACCCTCTCGGAAGTTCGCCTTTGGTCGTTGACTTCGGTCTTAGCACCTTTTGCCGTGTTGTCATCCGGCCCGCCATCCCAAAACCGCGATCTTTTGGCGCAATCAGCGCTAACGGAACCCCTTTGTGATCACACGATCCGCGTGTGTGATCACAAAATCAACCTTGAGCAAAATGGTAAGGATCGCAGGCCGCCGCGGCGGCGCGGATTGAGTCGCTCCGGACCGCCGGATCGCCCCTCAGAAGCCCGAACAGCGCCACCGGAAACGGGAGGTCCCGGCATCTGGCTGGCTGACGAGCAGCAGCCGGCAGGTCTCTCCGCCGTCTTCGACCTCGAGGAACTCGCCGACCACCATGTCATGCTCCTGCCCGTTCAGCATCACTTTCGACATGGAATAGACATTTGCGACCTGCTTGACCGAAAGCGGAATGGTCGCGCCCGAAGGAAGAGGCAGATCCAGAGCGTGCTGGAGCTCGAGGTCGAAGAGCCGTCCTTCCGGGATGACGGCCAGAGCCAGGCCGAGCTGCGCGCCGAGGGGGGCTAGCCGCTCGGCGAGCAGCTGCAGCTCTTCGCTCGATGCGCTGGAAATGGCGTCGGGATGATCGCGCATGAACGACTCGATCGACATCGCCGTCGCCAGAAGATCGTCCATGCCATTGACAGTGACCGGCGTGCTCATCTGCCAGACGCCGATTCCGATTGCGGCAGCTATGCCCGCTATTCCGATGGCCGCGCCCGCGACTTCCGACTTGCTCATGGCTCCCCCCAGATTTCCCGGGCCGAGCGTAGCAGCCATTTACCCCACGTCCAGTCGGGTTTCCCCTAGGGCGGAATCGCCGCAGGCGCCGCCTTGCGGGCGGCGCCCGGGATCAGAGCGGCATCAGCGCCCAGTAGTCGAGATCGAGGAGCACGTCGGGGAGGTACTTGCCGTCCTCGCCCTTGAGGCTGCCCGCCTCTGCGCCCGACTTGACCGCCACCAGCCGCAGACGGATCGCGCCGACGCCCGGCGCCCTGGTCTCCGCCTTGTCGAGCACCTCGGACCAGGCGCGCACGGTCAGGCCCGAGAAGGCCGGGTTGGCATGGGCGCCGCCATTGAGCCCGACGATCATCTGCGCATTCGCCAGCCCGTTGAAGCTGAGCGCGCGGGCGAGGCTGATGATGTGCCCGCCATAGATCAGCCGCTGGCCGTCGGGGCGGAAAGTGGCGTCGAAATGCACCTTGGCCGTGTTCTGCCACAGCCGCGTGGCCATCATGTGCTCGGCCTCTTCCAGCGTCACGCCGTCGACATGGTCGATGATCTCGCCGATCTCGTAATCCGCCATCCGGTGCGGCTCGCCCGCCAGCGTGAAGTCGTAGCCGGTGAAGTCGAGCCCCTCGGGGATCACCAGCGTCGCCGGGTCGATCACCGCGTCGAGTTCGGGGATCACCGTCTCGGGCGCGGGCGCGGCGGGGTCGTTCTTGCGCACCATCACCCAGCGGACATAGTCCATCACCAGCTCGCCGTGCTGGTTCAGCCCGCGGGTGCGGACATAGACGACGCCCGACTTGCCGTTCGAGTTCTGCTTCAGCCCGATCACCTCGGAGCTGGAGCGCAGCGTGTCCCCCGGCCAGACCGGCAGCCGCCAGCGCCCCTCGGCATAGCCCAGATTGGCCACCGCGTTCAGCGACACGTCGGGCACGGTCTTGCCGAAGACCACATGGAAGGCGATCAGGTCGTCGAGCGGGCTGAAGGGCAGCCCGCAGGACTGCGCGAAGGCGTCCGAGGAATAGAGTGCGTGCCGCGCCGGGTAGAGCGCATGATAGAGTGCCCGCTCGCCCATCTTGACGGTGCGCGGCACCGCATGGTCGATCACCTGGCCGATGGCGTAGTCCTCGAAGAACCGGCCCGGATTGGTCTTTGCTGCCATCACTGCTCCCCCGATGGTGCTGCTATTGCTGTCCCAGTTTCATGTCCGGCGAATAGGGCGCGTCGATCTCCTTGGTGACCGCCTGTCCGCAGCGCATCACGCCGTTCGAGGCGTCGAAGGCGTATTGCGGATCGCCATGGAGCTCCCAGCCCTTGGACAGGGCCTCGCTCACCTTGTGGCAGAAGGCCGAGGTGTCATCCTCGGTCAGGAAACGGTAGATTTTCATGTCTCATCCCATCGGATAGTGGCCGGTCCAGACATGCACCGCCACGGCGGCGGCATAGAAGACGATCCCGGCAACGACCGCCTTCAGGTCGCCTCTCCGGTCTTCCTCGGGCTTTGTCCAGACGGGTTCGCTGCGGTTGATGACGATCACCTCCGCCACGGCCCAGCCGAGCATGCCGCCGAAGAGCAGGATCGAGGCGAGGTCGCCATTGACCAGAAGATGCGCCACCGCCCAGGTCTTGACCGCCGTCAGCATCGGATGGCGGATGCGCCGCGCCAGCCCGCCCTTGGCCGGGCCGACCATCAAGAGGAACGCCGCCAGCAGCATCAGCGTGTTGTTGATATGGGTCATCAGCGCCGGGGGCGTCCAGACCGCGACATAGGGCGTCGCGCGGTAGCCGAAGATCATCAGCAGCAGCGCCGCCAGCAGCGCCGCCGCGACGATCCCCTGCCCCGGCTTGCCCAGGGCGGCGCGCTTTTCGGGACAGACCCGCTTGAACAGATGCGCCGCGATCCACAGCGCGATCCCGGCGAGAAGGACGATCCAGGACATCAGGCGACGCCCTCTTCGAGCTTGGCGATGGCCGCGGCCTTGGCGAGCGTCTGCTTGGCGGTGACGATATGCAGGTTCTCGACGATCTTGCCGTCGACGATGGCGATGCCCAGCCCCTTGGCCTCGGCCTCTTCATAGGCGGCGATCTGGCGCTGCGCGAGGTCGATATCGGCGGCCGAGGGCGCATAGGCCTCGTTGGCGGCGTCGATCTGCGCCGGGTGGATCAGCGTCTTGCCGTCGAAGCCCATGTCGCGGCCCTGCGCGCATTCCGCCTTGAAGCCCTCCTCGTCCTTGAAAGCGTTGTAGACGCCGTCGACGATGGTGATTCCGGCCGCCCGCGCCGCCAGCAGGCAGAGCTGCAGCGAGGTCAGCAGCGGTTCGCGGTCTGCCCGGAATCTGGTCATCAGTTCCTTGGCGAGGTCATTCGTGCCCATCACGAATCCGCCCATCCGCGGCGCCTCGGCGATCTCGGCGGCCTTCAGGATGCCGCGCGGCGTTTCCATCATCGCCCAGATGCGGGTTTCCTCGCAGCCCGGCGTCGCGTCGAGCACGGCGGCCGCCTTCTCGATCGTGGCGACGCTTTCGACCTTCGGGATCAGGATCGCATCGGGGGCGACCGCGGCCATGGCCGCCAGGTCATCCTCGCCCCATTCGGTGTCGAAGCCGTTGATCCGGCATATCTTTACCCGGGCGCCATAGCCCCCGGCCTTCAGCGTCTCCGCAAGGAGGCTGCGGGCATTGACCTTCTCTTCGACCGCCACGGCATCCTCGAGATCGAAGATGATGGCGTCGATGGCTAGCGTCCTGGCTTTCTCCAGCGCCCGCTCCTTGGAGCCGGGGATATAGAGAACGGAGCGATAGGGGCGTGCGCGTTGATCCATGATTCTTTCCTCCACGGGCCTCGTTTTGTACTTATATTGCGCGGGGCGAAACCCGCTCGCGGCCACTTGCCGCATCGCGGAAAGTCGGGGTCCACCGTGACACTTTCATGTAGGAAGCTGGCCCGGATGCGCATCGGGATAACCGGATCTTCGGTCCCGCCGCCCAAGATGCCGCCGACCGCCGGCCGGAAAGGCGCAAGCGGTGATCCGCATGACGCCCGGATACGACTAGCAACCGGGGGCCGTGCCCCTGCCGCCAGGACCGCAGCACGCTCAGGTCCGCCCGGCAGGCCCGGCTCCTCTTGAGAGGACGTAGCGATGAAGACGACCCTGACAAGCCTCTGCCTGGCGCTCCTGGCCACGGGCGCGCTCGCCGAGGAGGGACAGCCGAGGAACTGTGCCGACCGCGACGACGTGCTCCAGCGGCTGTCGAAGAGCTATGGCGAGACCCGGCAGAGCATCGGGATCGGCGCCAACAACTCGCTGGTGGAGGTCTTCGCCTCCGACGAGACCGGCACCTGGACGATCACCGTGACCATGCCCGACGGCATGACCTGCCTGATCGCCTCCGGCCAGGCCTATGAAAAGCTGATCCACGACAAGCTGCTGCAGCCCGGCGACGACGCCTGAGGGATCAGGCCAGCCCGTCGAGGACCAGCTTGCCCCCGGCCAGCGCCAGCAGGACATAGGTGGCGGCGAAGAAGGCGCGCTCGGGCAGGCGCCGCGCGCCCCAGAGCCCCAGCTGCACGCCGATCAGCGCGAAGGGCAGCATCCACAGGATCAGCGGCACCGCCCCGCCCTTGTAGAAGCCGAGCGCGGCATAGACCGGCAGCTTCATCAGGTTGATCGCCCAGAAGATCAGCACGGTGGTGGCGAGAAACTCGGTCTTGGGCAGCTTCAGCCCCAGCAGGTAGACCAGCACCGGAGGCCCGCCCGAATGCGACACGAAGCTGGTGAAGCCCGCGACCGCCCCGGCAAGCCAGGCCGCGCGCGGCGGCATCGGCCGCTCGGGCAGCACCAGCCAGCCCGCCATCCGCGCCCCCTGCCAGGCGGCGAAGGCAAGCGCCAGGCCGCCGATCGCGATGCGGAACACGTCCGGGTCGGTGGCCGAATGCAGCGCCGCGCCCGCCGCGATTCCGGCCGTCGAGGCCGCGATCAGCCGCCAGGCCGCCGCGCTGTTCCATTTGCGCCAGTAGGCCCGCACCGCCGCCACGTCGACTGCCATCAAAACAGGCAGCATTGCCCCGATTGCGACCGAAGGATCGAGAACCATCGCCAGCATCGGCGTCGCCACAGCTGCGACGCCGGAGCCGAATCCGGCCTTCGACGCCCCCGCCGTGAGCGCTGCCAGCGCCGCCACGGCCAGAACAAGTCCCCCGTAATCAAGGAGTTCCGTCATTCCGCCCCTCTGCATTCGCGCCGTCTGCTGCGCTTCCTCTTGCCGCGCAGACCCGTCTTGCACGGAAATGACTTAGCGACTAGGCAATCGGCAATATTCGTCAAGGACTGGAGAGGATCACCATGGCCAGACCCAAGATCGCCCTGATCGGCGCCGGACAAATCGGCGGCACGCTCGCCCATCTCGTCGCGCTGAAGGAGCTGGGCGATGTCGTCATGTTCGACATCACCGACGGCATCCCGCAGGGCAAGGCGCTCGACATCGCCGAATCCGGTCCGTCCGAAGGCTTCGACGCCGCCATGACCGGCACCACCGACTATGCCGATATCGCAGGCGCCGATGTCTGCATCGTCACCGCCGGCGTGCCGCGCAAGCCGGGCATGTCCCGCGACGACCTGCTGGGCATCAACCTGAAGGTCATGAAATCCGTCGGCGAGGGCATCGCCGCCCATGCGCCCGACGCGTTCGTCATCTGCATCACCAACCCGCTCGACGCGATGGTCTGGGCGCTGCAGAAATTCTCGGGCCTGCCCGCGAACAAGGTCTGCGGCATGGCCGGCGTGCTCGACTCCGCGCGCTTCCGCCACTTCCTGTCGCTGGAATTCAACGTCTCCATGAAAGACGTCACCGCCTTCGTTCTGGGCGGCCATGGCGACACCATGGTGCCGCTGTCGCGCTACTCCACCGTCGCGGGCATCCCGCTGCCGGATCTGGTCGAGATGGGCTGGACCACGCAGGAGAAGCTCGACGCGATCATCCAGCGCACCCGTGACGGCGGCGCCGAGATCGTCGGCCTGCTGAAGACCGGCTCCGCCTACTACGCGCCGGCCACCTCGGCGATCGAAATGGCCGAAGCCTACCTGAAGGACCAGAAGCGCCTTCTGCCCTGCGCCGCGCATTGCACCGGCGAGTTCGGCCTCGACGGCATGTATGTCGGCGTGCCGACCATCATCGGCGCCGGCGGGATCGAGCGGATCGTCGACATCAAGCTCGACAAGGACGAGAAGGTCATGTTCGACAATTCCGTCAACGCCGTGAAGGGCCTGATGGAAGCCTGCAAGGGCATCGACGGCTCGCTGGCCTGATCCGTCCCGGTCCTGCGCGCCGGCGCGGGACCGGTCGCTGCCGATGCGTCCCCCGGGGGCGCATCCTTCCGGCGCCCGACGCGCCGCCCCCTCCCCCCGACAGTCCCGTGATGGTCCCGCCCGCGCTCAGGCGCCGGGCAGATGGCGCGCGAAGAGCGCCGCGAGCTCCGGATCCGCCTGGCGCGGCCGCTCCGGCGCCGGGCCGCGGTTCCAGCCGGTCGTGGCATCATGGCAGTGGAGCAGCTCGAACTCCCGGTCGGGCGGCAGGCGCCGGGTCAGCCGGGGCGCCAGCTTGTGCACCTCCCACCCGCCGCGCGACAGCAGACCGCCGGGCGTCGCGCACCATTTCAGATGGCAGGGCGCGGGCGGCAGGGCCCGGCAGGCATGGGCCCTCTGCGGCGCGGGCCAGGGCGCGCCCGCGGGCGGATGCACCCATTCGCCGCCCAGCTTCACCGCCCCCAGAGGCCGCGCGGCCGCCGCATCGAAGACCGACGCGCCCGACCGGCTGCGCAGCATTTCGTCCACGTCGAGATTGAGCACCGCCCGCGCCCGCGCCAGCACTGTCTGCCGCGCCAGGTTCAGGCAGGCGCCCTGCAGGAAATGCGACACCTGCCCCTGCCAGCGCGGCAGCTGCGGCCCGTAGGGAAAGGGCGCCTCGAAGACCGCCACCGCGCGGATCCCCGGCAGCTCTGCCAGATGCGCCCCCAGCGCCGCCGGATCGTAGCGGGTGCTGCCATTGTCGAAGAGCATCACCGCATCGGCGCCATGGACGCTCGCGTGGAAGCGCACCCAGTCGTCGATCCAGCCGGGATCGTTGTCACGGCTCATGGTTAGCAGCACGTTGCGCCCGGCGAAGGCGCCGCTGGTATCCGGGCGCACCGGCAGCTCCCGTTCCGCCCCGCCGATCCGCAGCCGGAGCGGCGCGCCGGAGCCCGGGATCCGCACCGCCTCGGAACTGGCGAAAATGCGGCGGCGCGGGCGCCCCGGAAGCGCGGCACGCAGGAGCGGCCAGAGATTGAAGAGCCGCGGACAGCTCAGCACCACCCCCTGCCCGCCCGGCAGCAGCCCGGCATCGTAGACGAGGCTCGCCGCGTCATAGGCACCGGCATAGCCCGCGGGCTGCCGCGCCTCCGGCCAGACCGGATCGCGCCCGGTGGCCCCCTCGGGAAGGACCAGCCCGGAGAGCCGGTGATGATGCAGGCCGGGCGCGCTCATGCCCCCTTCCAAGATGCCGCAGCGCAGCGACCGCGGTTCCGGGGCAGCCGGGTGATTCGGCCTGTCCGGCTGTTAGCGCCGGAGGTCATCGGCAGGGCTTTGCCGGTCCCGCATGCCTGTCCAGCAACCAGCGCCAATTTGTGATCACAGCTTTCGGGCGTGTGATCACAAAACCGATTTTTTTCCCTGAACGCCGCCGGTGCGGCAGATTTTCGGTTCAAAGGATGCCCTGCCCGGTGTTTAGACGGAACTACAACTTGCACAAGACGGGACAGCTTTCATGAACATTCATGAATACCAGGCGAAAGCCCTTCTCCGCGACTACGGCGCTCCGGTGTCGGACGGTCGCATCGTACTGAAAGCGGAGGAGGCGAAGACCGCCGCAGGTGAACTCGAAGGCCCGCTCTGGGTCGTCAAGGCCCAGATCCATGCCGGCGGCCGCGGCAAGGGTCACTTCAAGGAAGCCTCCGCAGGCGAGAAGGGCGGCGTGCGCCTGGCCAAATCGGTGGAGGAAGCCGCAGAGGAAGCCCAGAAGATGCTGGGCCGCACCCTCGTCACCCACCAGACCGGCCCGGCCGGCAAGCAGGTCAACCGCGTCTACATCGAAGCCGGCTCCGGCATCGAGACCGAGCTGTACCTGGCGCTGCTGGTGGACCGCGTGACCTCGCGCATCTCCTTCGTCTGCTCCACCGAGGGCGGCATGGACATCGAGGAAGTCGCAGCCTCCACCCCCGAGAAGATCCTGTCCTTCTCCGTCGATCCCGCGACCGGCTACCAGCCGTATCACGGCCGCCGCATCGCCTTCTCGCTGGGCCTCAAGGGCGCCCAGGTCAAGCAGTGCGTCGCGCTGATGGGCAAGCTCTACCAGGCCTTCGTCGAGAAGGACATGGAGATGCTGGAGATCAACCCGCTGATCGTGGCCGAAGGCGGCGACCTGAAGGTGCTCGACGCGAAGCTCGGCTTCGACGGCAACGCCCTCTACCGCCACCAGGACATCATGTCCCTGCGCGACGAGACCGAGGAAGACGCCAAGGAACTGGCCGCTTCCAAGTACGACCTGAACTACATCGCGCTCGACGGCGAAATCGGCTGCATGGTCAACGGCGCGGGCCTGGCCATGGCGACGATGGACATCATCAAGCTCTACGGCGCAGAGCCTGCCAACTTCCTCGACGTGGGCGGCGGCGCGACGAAAGAGAAAGTGACCGAAGCCTTCAAGATCATCACCTCGGACCCGAACGTGAAGGGCATCCTGGTGAACATCTTCGGCGGCATCATGCGCTGCGACGTGATCGCGGAAGGCGTGCTGGCAGCCGTGAAGGAAGTCGGCCTGCAGGTTCCGCTGGTCGTCCGTCTCGAAGGCACGAACGTCGAGAAGGGCAAGGAAATCATCGCGAATTCCGGCATGAACGTGATCGCGGCCGACAACCTGTCCGACGGCGCCGAGAAGATCGTGAAGGCCGTCAAAGGCTGACCCCCTAGCAGAATTCTAGTAAGGAGAACGCCACATGGCTGTCCTCGTTGACGAAAACACCAAGGTCATCTGCCAGGGCATCACCGGCTCGCAGGGCACCTTCCACTCCGAGCAGGCCATCGCCTACGGCACCAAGATGGTCGGCGGCGTGACCCCGGGCAAGGGTGGCACCACCCACCTGGACCTGCCGGTCTTCAACTCCGTGCACGAAGCCAAGCACGTGACCGAAGCCAACGCGTCGGTCATCTACGTGCCGCCGCCCTTCGCCGCGGACTCGATTCTCGAGGCGATCGACGCCGAGATGGAGCTGATCATCTGCATCACCGAGGGGATCCCGGTCCTCGACATGATGAAGGTGAAGCGCGCCCTGATCGACTCCAAGTCGCGCCTGATCGGCCCGAACTGCCCGGGCGTCATCACCCCGGACGCGTGCAAGATCGGCATCATGCCCGGCCACATCCACAAGCGCGGCCGCGTCGGCGTCGTGTCCCGTTCGGGCACGCTGACCTACGAAGCCGTGAAGCAGACCACCGATCTGGGCCTCGGCCAGTCCTCGGCCGTCGGCATCGGCGGCGACCCGATCAAGGGCACCGAGCATATCGACGTGCTCGAGATGTTCCTCGCCGATGACGAGACCGACGCGATCATCATGATCGGCGAAATCGGCGGCTCGGCGGAAGAGGACGCAGCGCAGTTCCTCGCCGACGAGAAGAAGAAGGGCCGCTGGAAGCCGACCGCGGGCTTCATCGCCGGCCGCACGGCGCCTCCGGGCCGCCGCATGGGCCATGCAGGCGCCATCGTCGCCGGCGGCAAGGGCGGTGCCGAGGACAAGATCGCCGCGATGGAAGCGGCCGGCATCGTCGTCGCAGACAGCCCCGCCACCCTTGGCGAGGCCGTCCTGAAGGCGATGGGCAAGTAATTTCGGCAGGCGCGCGGGAAACCGCGCGCCCCACCCAACCCCGGCAGGCGCCAGTCTGTCTTTGTTTACGCCCCTGAGGCACTTTCGCACCCAATGGGACCAGGAAACGCGATCAGAGCCCGTGACTTGCAGCCGGACGCCGCCTTGGCGCTCCGGCCGCGCGGGTTCTGCTGGCATTTCCGCAGATGCCGGGTGCTGACATCTGCATCTCCGCACCTACCTAGCACCAAGGCGTTCCGGTCAGTCCCTGCCCGGCGCCGCCGGAACCACTTCACCGGGATCCAACCCCTAGAGGCACAGCCATGACCGAAATGAGCAAGAACGACATATTCCATGCCTCCAGCTTTCTGCAGGGCCAGAATGCGGAGTATATCGAACAGCTCTACGCGATGTACGCCAGCGACCCGGCGAGCGTGGACGCCGCATGGGCCGATTTCTTCGCCACCCTGGGGGATGCCGAGACCGACGTGACGGCAGAGGCCAAGGGTGCCTCCTGGGCGCGCATGGACTGGCCGCCGACGCCGAATGACGACCTGACCCAGGCGCTGGACGGCCAATGGGCCGCCCCGGCCGCAGAAGTGAAGGCCGCCGGCGACAAGATCAAGTCGAAGGCCGCCGAGAAGGGCGTCTCGGTCTCCGACGAGGCGGTCAAGCGCGCCGTGCTCGACTCCGTGCGCGCGCTGATGATCATCCGCGCCTACCGGATCCGCGGCCATCTGGTGGCCGATCTCGACCCGCTGAACATGCGCGAGACCACGCCGCATCCCGAGCTCGACCCGAAATCCTACGGCTTCACCGAGGCCGACATGGACCGGCCGATCTTCATCGACCAGGTGCTGGGCCTGCAGCTGGCGACGATGCGCCAGATCATGGCGATCGTGAAGCGCACCTATTGCGGCACCTTCGCGCTGCAGTACATGCACATCTCCGATCCCGAGCAGGCCGGCTGGCTGAAGGAGCGGATCGAGGGCTTCGACAAGGAAATCACCTTCACCCGCGAAGGCCGCCGGGCGATCCTGAACAAGCTGGTGGAAGCCGAGGGCTTCGAGAAGTTCCTGCACGTCAAGTACATGGGCACCAAGCGCTTCGGCCTCGACGGCGGCGAAGCGCTGATCCCGGCGATGGAGCAGATCATCAAGCGCGGCGGCAACCTGGGCGTCAAGGAGATCGTCATCGGCATGCCGCACCGCGGCCGCCTGAACATCCTGGCGAACGTGATGCAGAAGCCCTACAAGGCGATCTTCAACGAATTCCAGGGCGGCAGCTTCAAGCCCGAGGATGTCGACGGCTCCGGCGACGTGAAATACCACCTCGGCGCCTCCTCCGACCGCGAATTCGACGGCAACAGCGTGCACCTGTCGCTGACCGCCAACCCCTCGCATCTCGAGGCGGTGAACCCGGTCGTCCTGGGCAAGGCCCGCGCCAAGCAGGACCAGTTCAAGGATCCCGAGCGCCGCGCGGTCATCCCGGTGCTGCTCCATGGCGACGCCGCCTTCGCGGGCCAGGGCATCGTGGCGGAATGCTTCGCGCTCTCGGGCCTGCGCGGCCACCGCACCGGCGGCACGATCCATATCGTGGTGAACAACCAGATCGGCTTCACCACCGCGCCGCATTTCTCGCGCTCCTCGCCCTACCCGACCGACAACGCGCTGGTCGTCGAGGCGCCGATCTTCCACGTCAATGGCGACGATCCCGAGGCCGTGGTGCATGCCGCCAAGGTCGCGACCGAATTCCGCCAGCGCTTCGGCAAGGATGTCGTGCTCGACATCTTCTGCTACCGCCGCTTCGGGCACAACGAGGGCGATGAACCGATGTTCACGCAGCCCGAGATGTACACCAAGATCAAGCGCCACAAGACCACGCTGCAGCTCTATACCGACCGCCTGGTCAAGGACGGGCTGATCCCCGAGGGCGAGATCGAGGACATGAAGGCGCAGTTCCAGGCGCTGATGAACGAAGAGTTCGAGGCCGGCAAGGAATTCAAGCCGAACAAGGCCGACTGGCTGGACGGCCGCTGGGCCAACCTCGACAAGGAAGGCCAAGAATACCAGCGCGGCCAGACCGGCATCAAGACCGAGACCTTCCACGAGATCGGCCGCGCGCTGACCCAGATCCCGGATGCGGTGCACACCCACAAGACCATCGGCCGGTTCGTTAATGCCCGCGCCGAGATGTTCGAAACCGGCACCGGCTTCGACTGGGCGACGGCTGAGGCCCTGGCCTTCGGCTCGCTGCAGACCGAGGGCTATCCGGTCCGCCTGTCGGGCCAGGACTGCACGCGCGGCACCTTCTCGCAGCGCCATTCCGGCCTCGTCGACCAGAAGACCGAAGAGCGCTACTACCCGCTGAACCACATCCGCGAGGGCCAGGCGCATTACGAGGTGATCGACTCGGCGCTCAGCGAATACGCGGTGCTGGGCTTCGAATACGGCTACTCGCTGGCGGAACCGAACGCGCTCGTCCTGTGGGAAGGCCAGTTCGGCGACTTCGCCAACGGCGCGCAGATCATGTTCGACCAGTTCATCTCCTCGGGCGAACGCAAGTGGCTGCGCATGTCGGGCCTGACCGTCCTTCTGCCGCACGGCTTCGAGGGCCAGGGCCCCGAGCACAGCTCGGCCCGGCTGGAGCGCTTCCTGCAGATGTCGGCGGAAGACAACTGGATCGTGGCGAACTGCTCGACCCCGGCGAACTACTTCCACATCCTGCGCCGCCAGCTGCACCGCAACTTCCGCAAGCCGCTGATCCTGATGACGCCGAAATCGCTTCTGCGCCACAAGCTCTGCGTCTCCGAGCTGAAGGACTTCACCGAGGGCTCCAGCTTCCACCGGGTGCTGAAGGACCATGCGGATATCGGCGAGCATCCCGCCAGCCTGGCGCCCGACGAGCAGATCAAGCGCGTGGTGATGTGCTCGGGCAAGGTCTACTACGACCTGCTCGAAGAGCGCGACGCGCGCGGCATCAACGATGTCTACCTGCTGCGCGTCGAGCAGTTCTATCCGTTCCCGGCCATGAGCCTGGTCGACGAGCTGCAGCGCTTCAGGGGCGCCGAGATGATCTGGTGCCAGGAAGAGCCCAAGAACCAGGGCGCCTGGACCTTCATCGAGCCTAATATCGAATGGGTGCTCGAGAAGATCGGCGCCACCCACAAGCGGCCCCGCTATGTCGGACGCGCCGCCTCGGCCTCGCCGGCGACCGGCCTGGCCAGCCAGCACAAAGCACAGCAGAACGCGCTCGTGAACGAAGCGCTTACGACCGAAGGGAACTAAGAGTATGTCGACCGAAGTCCGTGTCCCCACGCTCGGGGAAAGCGTCACCGAGGCCACCGTCGCCACCTGGTTCAAGAAGCCCGGCGACACCGTGGCGGTGGACGAGATGCTGTGCGAGCTGGAAACCGACAAGGTGACCGTGGAGGTCCCCTCGCCCGCCGCAGGCACCCTGGCCGAGATCGTGGCGAATGAAGGCGACACCGTCGGCGTCGACGCGCTCCTGGCGTCGATCTCCGAAGGCGCCGGCGAGGCCGCTCCGGCAGCCGCCCCGGCCGCTCCGGCGGCAGAAGCCCCGGCAGCTTCCGGCGGCGAGAGCATCGACGTGATGGTCCCGACCCTGGGCGAGTCCGTCTCCGAGGCGACCGTCTCGACCTGGTTCAAGCAGGTCGGCGATACCGTCGCGCAGGACGAGATGCTGTGCGAGCTGGAAACCGACAAGGTCTCCGTCGAGGTTCCGTCGCCTGCCGCAGGCGTCCTGGCCGAGATCATCGCGCCGGAAGGCGCGACCGTCGACGCCTCCGCGAAGCTGGCCGTGCTGACCTCGGGCGGCGCCGCTCCGGCCGCCGCGCCGAAGGCGGAAGCTGCAGCTCCGGCCCCGGCCGCAGGCGGCAAGGATGTCGAGAACGCGCCCTCGGCCAACAAGCTGATGGCCGAGAAGGGCATCTCCCCGGCATCGGTCTCCGGCTCCGGCAAGGACGGCCGCATCATGAAGGGCGACGTGCTGAAGGCGATGACCGCGCCTGCCGCCGCTCCGTCGGCACCGGCCGCCCCGCGCGCGCCGAGCCCGGCCGAGGATGCCGCCCGCGAAGAGCGGGTGAAGATGACCAAGCTGCGCCAGACCATCGCGCGCCGCCTGAAGGACAGCCAGAACACCGCGGCCATGCTGACCACCTATAACGAGGTGGACATGTCGGCGGCGATGGACCTGCGCAAGGAGTACAAGGAGCTCTTCGAGAAGAAGCACGGCGCCCGGCTGGGCTTCATGTCCTTCTTCACCAAGGCCTGCGTGCACGCGCTGAAGGAAGTCCCGGAGGTCAACGCCGAGATCGACGGCACCGACGTGGTCTACAAGAACTACGTCCACATGGGCATCGCCGCGGGCACCCCGCAGGGCCTCGTCGTTCCGGTCATCCGCGACGCCGACCAGATGTCCTTCGCCGAGATCGAGAAGGCCATCGCCGACAAGGGCAAGCGCGCCCGCGACGGCAAGCTGTCCATGGCGGAAATGCAGGGCGGCACCTTCACCATCTCGAACGGCGGCGTCTACGGCTCGCTGATGTCGTCGCCGATCCTGAACCCCCCGCAGTCGGGCATCCTCGGCATGCACAAGATCCAGGACCGTCCGGTCGTCGTGAACGGCCAGATCGTCATCCGCCCGATGATGTACCTGGCGCTGAGCTACGACCACCGCATCGTCGACGGCAAGGGCGCCGTGACCTTCCTGGTCCGCGTCAAGGAAGCCCTCGAGGATCCGCGCCGCCTGCTGATGGATCTCTGATCCGCCGCCACGGCGATTGCACCAGATCGGAAGGCGCCCCCAGGGGCGCCTTTTCGCGTTCCGGGGGGCGGCAATGGCATTCGCGGGCCCGGCGTCCCATATCGGGGGCGAGGCTCCGGCCTTCCCGGGGCCGCCCGCAGGAGGCGGAAGACCATGATCACCCTCGGCTCGACCCCCGCTGACGACATCCTGGAGGTCCGGATCTCCGGCACCGTGACCGCCGGTGACTACGAGACCGTGCTGGTCCCCGCGGTCGAGGCCGCGCTGGAGGCGCGCGAGCGGCTCCGGCTGCTGGCCGTCTTCGACGGCGATTTCCGGCACTACACCGCAGGCGCGATGGCCGAGGATGCGCGGCTGGGCCTGCGCCACTGGCACGGGTTCGGCAAGGTCGCCGTCGTCGCAGGCAACCTGTGGTTGAAAACCGCCATCGCCCTCTTCGCGCCGGTCATGCCCTGCCCGATCCGGGTCTTCCCGGTCGGCACCGAGTCGGAAGCTAGGGACTGGCTGAGGGCGGAATGAGTCGGCGGAGCTGGCCGGGACAGGACCGGTGCTGGAACACAATCGGCAAGAATTAGCCGGTTTCTGGGCAAATTTCGTCAAGACGGGACTTCCGCCGACGGGAAAGCCCGTGATCGGCGTTCCGGACGGCGTGCCGGAGGCCGTCCGAATTTTTTCAAATCTGCCAGTATATTGCCCAGCAGAGGACAAGTTGGCGGCAAGTAGCTCATCGCGGGGAAATCATGAAAACGTTACTAATTGATGACAATCGCGCAACACACTGATCAACTCGCTCCGTCCCCAGTTCCTTTCGTCCCATTCGGGATTATTTTTGCTTTCGAGCCGCACGCGGACCGCTCACGGAAAACAGTCCGCCTCTTGAGAAGAGAAACTTAAGGAGTACTCACATGCGTGCAGTCTATGCCCTCGCCACGGCCTCCGTCCTCGGCCTTTCCGCTTCGCCGATGCTGGCAGGCGCCCTTGAAGAGCCCGTCGTTGCGCCCGATCCCGTTCCGGTCGCACCGATCGTGCCCGCCAGCCTCTGGGAAGGCTTCTATGCCGGTGCCCAGCTCGGTGGCGGCTGGTTCGATGCAGACGGCGACGTCCTCGACACCGATGACAACGACGCTGTCGGCGGTCTCCATGCCGGTTGGCAGGGCGTGACCCAGAACCGCCTGGTCTACGGCGCCGAAGTCGACGCCAACGCGACCGGCCTGGAATTCGACGGCCACGACCTCGACAGCCTGAGCCACATCAAGGCCAAGCTGGGCTACGACCTCGGCCGGTCGATGGTCTACGCAACTGCCGGTGGCGCCTATGGCGAAGCCAGCGACGGCCTGGGCGCCTCCTGGGGCTACAGCGGCGGCGTCGGCTACGACTACATGATGACCGATGCCCTGTCCCTCGGTGGCGAAATCCAGTACCAGAAAATGGACGATTTCAACGACGACACCGAGATCGACGGCACCACGGCCGCCATCAAGGTCTCGTACCACTTCTGATCCGCAGCTTTCTGACGGATCGCAGAAGGGGCATCGCGCAAGCGGTGCCCCTTTTCTCATGGCGCTGAAACCGCAGGCAGCGTCGCCCGGATCTGCCGCAAGGTCATGCTGCAGTGCCGCAAAGCTTTCGCAAGTTTAACGATCAGGCCGCGCCGTTCGCCGCGCAGTGATAGCATCCGTGACAGGGAGGACCGGTCCGGATCAGGAGCCATCACATGCGCCACTGCGTGCCCCTCTCGCTGCCTTTCATCCTCGCGGCCGGTGTCGCCTCTGCCGCCTGCAGCGACGGCGGCGCAGGCGCCGCCTATGCGCTGGGAGAGCGGCTCGCCCGCCAGGGGGTCGATGCCCGCCCCGCCGACGAGGTCGCCCCCGTCTTCGCCACCTGCTTTGTCATCGGCTACCGCGAGGGACAGCTGCAGCGCCTGCTGGGCGGCCAGCCCAATCCGCCGCGCGCGCCGCTGCCCCAGCGCCCGAGGACCGGCTGAGCGTCGCCGCCGGCTGAGGTATCGGGCCGCGATGCCTTGCCGGAATCGCCTCCGGGGATTAGGTGCTGCCCGAAAGCTGCCGATGGAGCCGCTCCGTGAGCCCTGAACTGACCGCCCTTGTCCTCGCCGCGCTCCTGCAATGCGTCCATCTCGCCCTTCTCGCCATCGCCGCCAATCTGGAGCTCGGCCCCCGCCAAACGCTGGGTCCGCGCGATGACGGTCCGCTGGGCGACCGCGTCAGCCGCGGCACGGCCCGCCTCGCCCGCGCGCTGCAGAACCATTTCGAGGGGCTGATCCTCTTCGCCATCGCCGTCGCCGCCGTCACCCTGGCCGGAAAGTCCGGGACCCTGACCGCCGCCTGCGCCTGGATCTACCTCGCTGCGCGCATTCTCTACGTGCCGGCCTACTATTTCGGCCTTGTACCGTGGCGTTCCTGCATCTGGTCGGCAGGATGGTTTGCCACGGTTGTCATGCTGCTGGCCGTGCTCTTATGACATCTGTAAACCCGGTGGCGCCTGCAGTTTGTGGACTGTAGTATACCGAAACGCCACGCCCCAATGTTTCGCCAGGAGGAAAGAATGGCAGACTATGATGTGATCGTGATCGGCGCCGGACCCGGCGGCTATGTATGTGCGATCCGCTGCGCCCAGCTGGGCCTGAAGACCGCTTGCGTCGAAGGCCGCGAGACCCTCGGCGGCACCTGCCTGAACATCGGCTGCATCCCCTCCAAGGCCCTGCTCCATGCATCGCACGAAGTGCACGAGATGCACGAGAACTTCGCCAAGATGGGGATCAAGGCCGGCGAGCCCGAGATCGACTGGCCGCAGATGAAGGCCTACAAGGACGACGTCATCAAGTCGAACACGTCCGGCATCGAGTTCCTGTTCAAGAAGAACAAGATCGACTGGCTGAAGGGCTGGGGCTCTGTGCCCGCGGCCGGCCAGGTCAAGGTCGGCGACACGACCTATTCGGCGAAGACCATCATCATCGCCTCTGGCTCCGTGCCCGCCTCGCTGCCCGGCGTCGAGATCGACGAGAAGACCGTCGTGACCTCGACCGGCGCGCTGGAGCTCGAGACCCTGCCGAAGAAGATGGTCGTCATCGGCGCGGGCGTGATCGGGCTGGAGATGGGCTCGGTCTATAGCCGCCTGGGCGCCGAGGTCACCGTGGTCGAGTACCTGGACGCCATCACCCCCGGCGCCGATGCCGAGGTCGCGCGCCAGTTCCAGAAGCTGCTGTCGAAGCAGGGCTTCAACTTCGTGCTGGGCGCCGCGGTGCAGGGCACCGAGCTGACCGAGGGCGGTGCCAAGGTCACCTACAAGCTGAAGAAGGACGACAGCGAGCATTCGATCGAGGCCGATGTCGTTCTGGTCGCCACCGGCCGCAAGCCCTTCACCGACGGGCTGGGCCTGGCGGAGCTGGGCGTCGAGATGACCAAGCGCGGGCAGATCGCCACCGACGCGCACTGGCAGACCTCGGTGCCGGGCGTCTATGCCATCGGCGACGCGATCGAGGGCCCGATGCTGGCGCACAAGGCCGAGGACGAGGGCATGGCCGTCGCCGAGGTGGTCGCGGGCAAGCATGGCCACGTGAACTACGACGTCATCCCGGGCGTGATCTACACCTGGCCGGAGGTCGCGTCGGTCGGCAAGACCGAAGAGGCGCTGAAGGCCGAGGGCAAAGCCTACAAGGTCGGCAAGTTCTCCTTCATGGGCAATGGCCGCTCCAAGGCCGTCTTCGCCTCGGACGGCTTCGTCAAGATGCTGGTCGACAAGGAGACCGACCGGATCCTCGGCTGCCACATCATCGGCCCGTCGGCGGGCGAGCTGATCCACGAGATCTGCGTCGGCATGGAATTCGGCGCCGCGGCCCAGGACATCGCCCTGACCTGCCACGCGCACCCGACCTTCTCGGAAGCCGTGCGCGAAGCCGCGCTGGCCTGCGGCGACGGCCCGATCCACTCCTGATCGCGCCGCATCCCGGACATGCGAACGCCCGCCGGAAGGCGGGCGTTTTCGTGTCTGCGGTCCTGTTTCCGCGGAGGCCGGCGCCCCCTCACCCCGGCCCTCTCCCCCGCGGGGAGAGGGAGGGCGCCAGCGGTCAGGCCGGAACGGCGATCCCGCCGCCGGGCAGCTTGCCGCTGCGGGCATCGGCCCAGGCCAGGCCCAGCACTGCGATCCCGCCCAGGGCCAGCGCCGCGCCGACCCAGCCGGTTGCCGCCCAGCCATAGCCCGCCGCCAGCACCATGCCCGCCAGCAGCGGCCCGATCGCATTGGCGAAGTTGAAGGCCGCATGGTTCAGCGCCGCTGCCAGGTTCTGCCCATCCGCCGCCACGTCCATCAGCCGCATCTGCAGCGGGATCACCAGCCCGGCCGTGCAGCCAAGCACCAACAGGGAGACGGTCATCATCACCCAGTCGCCCATCGCCAGCGCGTAGGCCACCGGCGCCGCGGCCATGCCCAGGAGCAGCACCAGCGCCCCACCGAAGCGCGACCAGCTGGCCAGCCGTCCGGCCAGCTCGTTGCCGAAGGTCGCGCCGAGGCCGAAGCCCGACAGCGCCAGCGGAATCGCCCAGGACGGCGCCGACGCCGCGTCGATCATTGCCGCCGAGAAAAAGGAATAGACCGCGAAGACCCCGCCGAAGCCGACCGAGCCGACCAGCAGGGTCAGCCACATCGCCCGGCTCTTCAGCACGCCCAGCTCGCGCAGCGGGCTCGCCGCCGGATCGGCCGGCTCCACCGGGGCGACGCGCTTGATCATCAGCGCAGAGGCCGCCGCGAGAACCGTGACGATGACGAAGCACCAGCGCCAGCCGAAGCTCTGCCCGATTGCGCCCGCGGCCGGCACGCCAATCACGTTGGCGATGGTCAGCCCCATCAGCACCTTTGCCACGCCCTGCGCGCGCTTGCCCTTGGGAAGGATGTCCGCCGCGAAGAGCATCGCGATCCCCAGATAGGCGCCATGCGGCAGGCCCGACAGGAAGCGCGAGCCGATCAGCAGATCGGCGGAGGGCGCCAGCGCCGCCACGGCATTGGCCAGCGCGAAGAAGGCGATCAGCATCACCAGGAACAGCTTGCGCGGCAGCCGCGCCCCCAGCACGGCCAGGACCGGCGCACCGACCACAACGCCGAAGGCATAGCCCGAGACGGCATGCCCGGCGACCGGCTCGGAAATGCCGAGGTCGCTTGCGTAATAGGGCAGAAGCCCCATCGTGGCGAATTCGGATACGCCGATGGCAAAGGCACCGAGGGCGAGCGCAAGGATGGTCCGGCGGACCTGGGCGTCCGGATAGGTCATGGGAAATCCCAACTGAGTCACTGGTTATTTCGGGAACGCATCGCGGAAGAGACCCCGGCCATGCCGGAGGCTCCGCTGCAATGCGGCATGACCAAGCCATCACGAATGCGCCGTTAGCGCAATCGACGTTTTTGCAAAGGTGCCTTTCCGCAAATGCATGAGACGCCGCCAGCGCCGGGCAAGCGGACTCCACGTGAGAACAAAAGGGGAATATACTGGCCCGCATGGCGGTCGAACTCTGCATCACCTCGAATTTCACCTTCCTCTGCGGCGCGAGCCATCCGGAGGAATACATGGAGCAGGCCGCCGAGGCCGG
>NZ_VATA01000159.1 GCF_005870025.1 Poseidonocella sp. HB161398 | reverse complement strand
TCCCGAAGCCCGCCTGACCGTCCCGTTGTGGCAAAACTCGCAATGCGATGCGAGCAATATCAAATGCTTATCGATTTTGACGTCGAACTTGGGGGGTCTTGATCCGGCGGCGGAATTCCTCGTTGAGGCGCTCTATCGCGTTGGTCGTCCTCGCGGATTTCCATTGCGACGGGTTGAGCCTGGTGAAGCTGAAGAGCCGGTCGCCCGCTTCTTCCAGGCTGTCGGCGACCGCGCGGCACTTGAGGCGCCATTTGCGCAGGAACATCTTCCGCCTGAGCTCCACCCCGGCGGCGGTATCGGCATAGATCATGTCGCGGTAGTCCTCGGTCAGCTCATCGTGCAGGCGCTTGGGCGCATGGCCGAGCAGGTTTCGATGCTTGTGGACCGTGCAGCGCTGGATGGGCAGGCCCTCGCCCCAGAGCGCCACAAGCGCGGCTTCGAGGCCGGGCGCGCCGTCGACGATCACGAATTCGGGCCGCTTCAGGCCGCGTGCGTCCAGCTCGTCGAGGAATTGACGCCAGGCAGCCGTGCTCTCGCCCCCCATATTCCTTATGGATAACAGCACCTTCTGGCCGTCTCGCCGTACGCCGATCGCCGCCAGCACAGAGATGTTCGTGGCCTTGCGATCCAGCCGGGTCTTGATGATGGTGCCGTCCAAAATGAGCCTGACGATATCCTCGCCGGCCAGGCTGCGGGAGCACCAGGCGTCCCAGTCGACCTGCACCTTCCGCCACGCCCGGCTCACCACGTCCTTGCTGACAGCGCCCTCGAACAGCCCGAACAGCGCCCGCTTCACCCGCCGCGTATTGGTCCCCGCCAGGTAGACTGCCGCGATCAGCGCCTCGGCCTTCTTCGTCAGCCGCTTGTAACGCGGCAGCGCCTTCGAGCGCCACTCGGTGGTCTTGCCCGCCTCGGCCTCGATCCGCGCGCGGGGAACACGCACCGTCTCGGTGCCGAAGGTGCCGGTAAGCTGCCGCTCGCGGTGACCATGGCGGTAGCCCTTCTGTGCAGCATCGCCGCGGCCATAGCGGCACCGCCCGATGAAGGCCTCGAGTTCTTCTTCGAACATCGCCTCGATGGTGGCGCGGACGGTCGCACGAAGGCGATCCTCGATCGGGTCGAACCCGGCCTCGTCGGCCGGTAGCGCAAAGCCCGCAGCGTCGTTAATCTCGGTCATGGCGTGATCTCCACGGCGGTTGCAGCCGCCGGTTGGGTGGGTGTCAGTTCACCCGGAGATTACGCCGCCATCCAATTTCCACCACTTCCGAGACACGACCGGCGAGTGATGGCTCCGCCGACATTGCCAACCAGTGTCAGGGCTCAGGAACCAGGCACCTGCGCAATCCTCCGTCCTGGTCCATGCCGCGTCGGCAGTGGAGGAGGCCAGCCAGGCGGCGATGAAACGCATGCCGTCCAGCCCGTCCGAAACAGAAGACAATGGAACAAGAGGGGTACCGCCGCGGATGACGGTCGCGAAACCGTCATAACGCGCAGAAAATGCTTCCAGATAGCCACCGAGGTGTCCCGGCGGTATCCGGCCGGGGATCTGCTCGCCGGGCAAAAGGCCCCCGTGGGTAAGTGTCTGTTTTAGCCGCGTCCGACTCGTCCCGAGGCCCCGACTTCTCCATATCGGGTTCCTTGATGGCGGGCCACAGGACCGAGAAAGGTTGCGCCGCGCCCGCCTGGAGCAACTCACTCGCTAGGCCAGTGTCAAGCGACCTGCCCCGAGCGCTCAATCGCATCGTCGAGGATTCGCCCTAGCCGCACTTGCGGCAGGCGGATTGCGCCTCATCTTCGTCGTCAACCGCCACGGCGGCTCGTCGCTACTTCCCCCTGCCCGGCTCCTCAAGCGAGTGGATCGGCAGGTGCAACCGGTCTTTGTTCACCCCCTGCTGGCGGCTGCCGCTGTGGACGATAGGATCCTCGAGATGCAGGCACGCAACCAGGTCACAGCCGACGCGCTCTTCGGGGCGGCACAGCGTTGGGCGATGCGGGTGCAGCTATCGCGGTCCCCTCCGGCGGCCGGGAAGGCTCGGATCCGGCTAGAAGAGTCCGGACAAATTGGGCGGACTAGCGCCTGGCGCAGGTCCTCGAGCGTGCACCATCCGGAGGAGCCGCGAGACATGGCGGCGCTTTAGTCTCAATTTTTTCCGCTATTCCGCCGCCTCCTGCGACGCCGGACATGTCCGGTAAGCTTCCCTTATCGGACATCACGTCCTTTCCCGGCAAAGGATGCGGAACATTCCCGTGAAACAGGTGAAGTTCCGGCCGGGAGACATCCGGATTCGCCTGAAAATGGTAGCCGGGAGACACATCCGGATCGACATCGCCTGCCCTTTCTCCGGGACTTTTGGCCGAAGAGCGGATTCAGGGTCACAGATCCCGATGCTTCGCCGCCCGATCCCGCGGGCTGAACTCCAGGCGGCGCCAGCCTGAGCACCGGCTCTCGCACCGATCCAGGACCGCATCTCGGGCATTCTGAGCCGGGCGGCACGGGCGTGCGGACCACTGGCCCCTGGCCGCTCCAGCCTCCCTCCCGTGTTGGCCCGGCACTCGCCTACGATCTGTATTATCCCGTGCTGATCTGCCTACGGCGAGACGCTCCCTCCCAGGTGCAATCTGTTCCACTTCGGGGAAAACTTTTCCGTCTAAAATCCGCGCGTCTCAGTACGATCTGTTCTATCATTGATCACCAGCGCGAGGCATCTTCATGGCACTGATCGGCTATGCTCGGGTATCCACCGAGGACCAGACTCTCGAGATCCAGGTCCGGGCAGATCCAGATGCGCAAGGTCGACGGCTGGGAAACCCTCTCGCAGCCACTCGAGCCCTTGGCTCTTGACCTCGCCGCCTGAACGGAGCCAATTTCACGTGCCCGGAGCATGTCGCTCGGCAATTTCCACCACATTCGCGACACGACCAAGCTGAAGAAACGGGGGGTAACGTTCAAGAGTCTGGCCGATCCGATCGACACGTCGAGTTCAGACGGCACCCTCACAATTCAGGTACTCGGGGCGGTTGCAGAGTTCGAACGGTCCCTGATCTCAGAACGGACCCGTGCCGGCGTCGCGAACGCGCGCGCCAACGGGCGGATGCCTGGCAATCCGAAGCTGCAGAACATCACCGAGCTGGATCGCATGAGGATGAGCCAGAGCCGCAAGGACGGCCACCTGGAGAGCCTGATCAATCGCGAGACCCGCTGGCTTCCAGAGGTCAAGAAAATGCGGCCGCAGAGCACTTGGGAGTCGGTCGCGCGGCAGCTCAACGAACGGCTGGCAAGGGAAGGCTGGCCGCCCAGTGAACACTGGAGCTGTTGATTTCCGTTGAGAACTGACCCGGGCAGCCCGGAAATTTCCACTGAGAACTGACCCATGTTTGAACTCGCCCCCGACTTGATCATCGGGGGTCAACGGAGTGATCGACATGGCAATTCCGAGCGTGATCCGACGCCGGGCATTGAGGGACCAGCTCTCGATCCGGGAAATATCCCGGCGTACCGGGCTATCCCGGAGCGAGGCGCGCGCCGCCACTGGTCCGAGGCCGCGCCGAGCGATCCGCAAGTATCTCGGGGCCGGGACCGTGGATCCGCAGTTCCAAGTTCCCGAGCCGCCGAGCAAGCTGGACCCCTACGCGGAAAAGCTGGCGGCCTGGCTGAAGACCGAGGCGGGCAAGCCGCGGAAGCAGCGGCGAACGCGGAAGCAGCTGCACGCCGAACTCGCAAGCCTGGGCTGCGAGGGTTCCTATAACCGGGTGGCCGCCTTCGCGCGGCGCTGGAAGGAGGAGCGGCACCCAAGTTCGACGTCAAAATCGACAAGCAATTGATATTGCTCGCAGCGCATTGCGAGTTTTGCCACAACGGGACGGTCAGGCGGGCTTCGGGAGCCCCAGGGCTTCGAATAGATCGAGCTGTTCGGGGATGCTCCTTGATAGGCCGGTGAAGGTCTGGTCGCCAATATGCGTCGTGTGCTTCTGGATACGCGCGAGCAGGTCGAGCGCGGTGCGAGGGCTTGCGGAATGGCCCTTCGCTTTCAGCCTCATGCGCATGACGCGGTAGAGGACCAGCGCCAGGAAGCAGATCAGCGCATGGGCGCGGATGCGGTCCGGCAGGCGGTGGTGGACGGGGGCGATCTCG
>NZ_VATA01000158.1 GCF_005870025.1 Poseidonocella sp. HB161398 | reverse complement strand
TTCCAGATCGGCAGCACGTTGTAGCCCGCGCCGAACTCGGCCTCGGACCCGTCGCGCATGCCGATCACGTTCAGCGCGGGCAGCATGGTCATGCAGGCATGGACCGCGCGCTGGTAGAACAGATCGGCCAGCAGGTCCCGGGCCTCCTCCTCGGCCAGCCAGTTGCCGTCGTTGACCTGCGCCGCCAGCGGCGGCAGCGCCGGACCAGCGTACTGGGCCAGGGCCGGGGACAGTGTCGATACGGCAAGCGAGAACAGGCACAGAGCCGAGGTGGCGCGAAGGCGATTGGACATGGCCGTTCCTCTGTTGGTCATTCCGCCGGCGCAGGCGGACCTGCGCCGGAAGCCTTTCCGCCATCCGCGGCGGCTCAGCCCGCCACTTCGATGACCGGTGGCTGCCATGTGCCGCCGGTGATGGGCGCCTGCCCCCAATAGGCGCGGATATAGAGCGAGAATTCGCCTTCGGGCGCGGGCAGCCAGTTGCTTTCCAGAGCCGCGCCGGGCGACTCGTGGCCGACATGGATCGTCAGGGAGCCATCCTCGTTGCGCTGCATCCCCGTGCTCTTGGTGCCGAGCGAGTAGCGGTCCAGGTCGTTCGGGGCGAAGAGGTGCCTGTCGTTGTAGAGCGTCAGCGACCAGAACCCGTCAACCGGCGGTTCCTGCCCGGCAGCGAAGGTGACCGTGTAGCTCTGCGCCCCTTCGAGCTGGTTCCCCCCGGCGTCGTAATCCGTGTAGAAGTACTGCGTCTCGCTGGGACGGTTGTCGAACATGTTCGACTTGGCGGTGCCCGTCCGGTCGAAATAGTCGAGGCCCCAGTCGGCATTGTTGACCGAGCGGTTCCAGCCATTTCCCGCAGGCCGGCCGTTATGCTCCCAGCGGAAGAAGGGCTGGATGACCTCCCGGTCCGCCTGGACGGCCTCGTCGGCGATGGCCTGCTTCAGGTCTCCGCTTTTCGCGGCGACGTCCAGCAGCCATTTGAACTGGGCATACATGGCCTCCTCGCCCGGCAGCGGCGGCACGGTTGCCAGCACCTTGCCGAATTGGTCGAAGTACTTCTCCGGCACCACCCATTGGGTTTCGCCGCCGCCCGCATCGGCGGCAGGATTGGGGATATCGGGGGCCTCGCTCCAGTCGATGGTCTTCATCGTGCCGTCGAAGCTGTCCAGGGGATAGACGACCACCTGGTCGATCAATGCCTGCACGGCCTCTGCATCTTCCGGCGTGTCGTCCTTGAAGATGCGGGGGATCGCATTGGCCAATGCCGTCGAGGACCGGAGGACATCCGTCACGCCCGCGGGCACGTCGCCGTCCCAGTCCGGACCGGCGAGCAGGTAGAAGCCCGGCGCCGTGCCATAGGGTTTCCCGAGCTCTCCGAACTGGTCGGTCCGTGCATCGTAGAGCGCGTAGACCCAGAAGCGGTCGCCGAAATCCGGCACCTGGACGATGACCGGCTGCGCGTTGAGATCGAAGAAGCCCAGCCCGTAGACGACATCCTGGTTCGGGCAGGCGACGAAGGTCTCCGACGGCAGAATGTAGTCGCTCAGCATGGCGATCCGGCCCTGCGGCGCGACGGGCAGAATGCCGCCCAGCAGGCCCGGCTCGGGCGCCTGGGTGATCTGGTCATGCCGGTTCTGCATGTTCACCATCGGCCAGCCCCAGACAAAGGCCTGGCGGGCGAGCATGCGGACATACTCTTCCTGCGGCATCGCTTCGGGATCCGGCATCGACAGCTCCGGGACGCCGGAGGACTGCTGCGCGATTGCCGGAGCGCCGGCAAGCAGAGCAAGGCACGATGCCGTGGCGGCGATATGTTTCCGCATCTGGTGTCTCCCTTTGAACTTGATCAGGCCCCGGTCATCCGCGCGCATCGGCGCCGGCGGGACCGGGCCTGGATCAGAATTGCATGTTCATGGCGAAGAAGACCTGCCACTGGGCCTGCCCGTCGCCGTCATGGGCGATGCTGTACTGAGGCTCCGCGAACAGGTTGAAGACCGTGCCACCGCTCTGGATGACCTTGCCCAGGCGCAGGCCGAGGGGGACATTGTAGTTGCCGCTCTTGAAATCATAGGCCCATGCCGGGGCGCCGCCGGTGTACCAGCCATCGCCCAGCTGGTAGAATCCGAAGGGCTGGAAGGCCCCCAGCTGCACCGTCTCGCGGCCGTTCCTGTCGCCGACGCCGTTGCGGTAGGTCAGAAGGTAGCCGTACTGGAACTTGCTGCTGGCCGCGTTGAAATAGACATTGGCGAAGCCGAGCTGCCATTGTTCATTGCCGAGCCGGTCGTCCCCGGCCGAGGGCGCGACGATCTCCGGGCCGATCCCGAAGCTGACCGCGGGGTTGCCCGTGTCGAAGAGATAGGCCGCGAAGACGTCGATATCTCCGAGGCCGGTGACATCGCCCATGTTGCCCCCGACGGGCAGCGTATCGACCGGAACCGACAACCGCATCAGCCAGTTGCCTTCCCCGATGGAGAACGGCGCCGCGAAGCGCAGGATGAACTGGTTGGCATCCTTGTCGCCGTCGCCGGTGAGCTCGCCGATATAGTAGTTCTGCAGGTTGAGCGCCCTGGCGTTGGCCAGCGGGTTGTTGGCCTGGGCAGCGGCGTCCTGCGCGCGGGTCGCACTGGTTGTCGATGCCAGGGTGCAAGCCGCCAGCATCGCGGCGCGGAAAGTGTTCCCCGTCCGCCCGGGCGCGGGACTCCTTGCGGAAACAGCTGGAGAGCCGCTATTCCTGAAAAGGCCAGTCGCCGCAGCTGCGGTGCCGACGCACGGCAGGCCTGCGGACACGATATGTCCGGTTCGTTTCGGCATTGGTTCCCCCCACGTTCCCGAATGCCCGACCGCCGGAGAAGTCGCAGGTACCTCCGGAAAGCCATATGGAAACATTGCGCGGCAGGTGCCGAAAAGTAAACCGGTGCCGTATGAAGATACCGCCAAACCGGTTGAAAAGGCGGTCGGCCGCCTCAATCCGGCGCTTCCGGACCGCGTTTGCGAGGGAAACTCGCCGAACAGCTCCCGCTACCGCCCCGAGTCCCGGCCGGGCCCGGTCAGCGCCGGTTGGCTCTGCAGCACCGAGATCGGCATCCTGCCCTCCCTCCGTGCAAGCAGGTCGCGGTGCAACCGGTGCAGCCTGAGCCCCGGTGCACGGTTCATCGGCGTCTCTGCCATTTCCCCAGGAAGGCGCGGTGAAGGGGGCGCGACGAGGTTTCCGCGCCCCGCGCAATCGCTTGGCCGCTGAGAGGCTGTTCCAGATATGCGTCAACGAAATCGCGGACCCGCCGAGTCAAAAGGGCATAGCGGCTCAGCCGGCGTGGTCCCGCGATTTCGTTGCGCGGGACACGGGAAATGTCGGAGCAAGGCGCCCAATGGCATTGCCTACTTGTCCGGGATGTCTCTGTTGGACAGCCATCCGGAATGAGAGCACCGTCCGTGATGCCGCGCTTGAACGGCGACCGCTTCCCCCCGTTAGGTCGTTGCCGGCGCGGTCTGCACGGTCTGCGCGTGCCATCGGTCCGCGCCCGGCACGGCGGATGCCGAGGAGCGAGCGCATGAACGCCATTGGTCCGGGCGACTGCCCGAACGGCGGAGCGCGGCGTGATCGTCAGCCGGGCAACGGCCCGGAAACGGGTCAACCGATTTGGCCGCCATTTTCCACCCGCATCAAGCACGACAGGCCCGTCGCCATGCCGGCCTCCTGCTCCTTCAGCATCCCGGTGATCTGGTTCCGATGGGGTTGCGGAGCCCCCTTGAGGCCACGGTCCCATCCCCAATCCGTGAACCTTGATCGCGTCATTCTCCGTGTTCTGGTTGGGGCGGACTCTACTTCGAAATGCAGGAAGCAACGGCGCCCAGCCCGGCTTGGTGCCCCTTCAGGAGGCCAATGATCTGCTCTTCGCTGAATCGGCTCTTCCGCATCGCCTCTCTCCTCGTCTGGAGAGCAGGCGACATTCAAACCGTCGGCTCTTCAGGGGAGCTGGTCACCTGCAATTTCCGGCCGCCGATGAAGCACCCGTTCCCGCCCGCCAGAATAATCCGAGGGACCGTCGTGTTAGTGTCACGGCGCAAGCCCGTAGAATGACCAGCTGCGGCCCCGCCTGGTCGAGATGATCTATCTGCGCCGCGAACTGGCGAAGCTCGCCGGGCTGATCGACTGGGAGGTATTCGAGCGCGAGTGGTCCGGGTTCTGCCCGTCGGAG
>NZ_VATA01000157.1 GCF_005870025.1 Poseidonocella sp. HB161398 | reverse complement strand
GCGCGCTTACGCCCGACCTCGGAGAGAACCATGACCCCCGAAGGACAGATCAGACCTCCGCTTGACAAGGCCGCAATCAGAGAACCACCTCTGCTTGGGCCCGGCGACCGTCGTGAGCCCGTATTTCCATTCTATCGGGGGACAGCCACCAACCAAACTCAACTGGTGTCAGGGCGACTCGCTCCCGCGATTACCCCATGTTGGGTAGCTTTGCGGTTTCTGCCTGCCCGCAGGACCTGATCATCATCAACGGCACCGATGGAGTTCCGCGCGGCATCAGCCTCCGGATCAAGCGCGCCGCCTGACGCGCGGCCAAGGCGGGCTTCGTGCCCGCGCTTGGTGGCGACGTGCTGGAACGCGATGCCCACGAAGGGTTCGGAGAGGGCAGCTATGAAGCGGTCTTCTCCA
This sequence comes from Poseidonocella sp. HB161398, assembly GCF_005870025.1. Taxonomy (GTDB): domain Bacteria; phylum Pseudomonadota; class Alphaproteobacteria; order Rhodobacterales; family Rhodobacteraceae; genus Mangrovicoccus. The sequence continues at coordinate 3,812 of NZ_VATA01000157.1, read as the reverse complement.
ACGTGGCCTTCCACTGGTTCCGCGATCCCGGGCTGGTGATGCGCCATGCCTTACGCGCCTTGCGCCCCGGCGGACGGCTGGTGGTCGAGCAGGGCGGTTTCGGCAACGTGGCCGCCGTGATCACCGCGCTGGAGGCCGCGGACCTGGCGGATCGCGCCCGCTGCTCCTGGGATTTCCCCTCGGTCCCGACGCAGCGCGCGCGGCTCGAGGCGGCGGGCTTCACCGTCGAAACCTGCGTGCTGATCGGACGCCAGACGCCGCTTTCGGCCGGCATGGCTGGCTGGATACCTTCGCCGGGCCCTACCTCTCGGGGCTGGAACCGGCGCGGGCCGATGCGGTGCGGCGCCTGGGGCGCTGCATGATCCCGCAACCGGCTGGATGGCCGATTACGTCCGGCTGGGCTTTGCCGCCCATCGTCCCGCGTAAAGCCGTGGGGCGCGCCTAGCGCGCGCCCCGCAGATGCACTGTCGGCGGGGCGGTGGCGTATTTCACTTGGGTCAGCGCGAAGCTGGAGCGGATCTTGGAGACCCCGGGGATCTGTGTCGGGCAATCCAGCCGCGCAAGGTCGCCGTTACTGCCGTCATGAGGAAGCTTGTCGTCCTTGCGAACGCATTGATCAGGGATGGAAGCTATATCCACTAAATTCTCTATACGAACGAACACAGGGCTGACAACGTTTAGAAAATTCGATGACTCGGAGGGGAAGACTGTGAGCGTCACGAGCGGGTCATCTTGCGGGTGAGCTCTGCGCGCCAGAGATAGTCGGTACGCACTTTCAGGAGAGGTTGCCGATGAGCTTCGACGAGCCGAAAAGTACAGATAATGCCATGCATCAAGTCATGCATGAAGCCCGTTCCTCAAGGTCGATCCCACGGCCGAGGACGACATGTGGTATCGCAGGCTCTGGGATTTCGCCGACCGGCATTTCATCGACCACGATCGCGGCGGCTGGCTACCCGAGATCGACCCGGCCGGCCGACCCGTCGCCCGTCAGTTCGCAGGCAAGCCCGACATTTATCATTCTTCGCAGGCATCCCTCTTTCCGCTTGTCCCTTGCGTCAGCGGACAGCTTGCAGCCCTGCAGGCGCGGCCCTGAGCCGTCGCGCCGCGCATCACTTTCAGGAAAGGACATCCCATGCTGAATGTCGAAACCCGCCACGCCATCCACCCCGATCACGCCAGATCCATGGACAGCGAGGCATTGCGCCAGGCGTTTCTGGCGCAGGAGCTGTTCCAGCCGGGACAGATCCGTCTGGTCTATACCCATTACGACCGCTTCACGCTTGGCGGCGTGGTTCCGGACGGGGCCGATCTGGTGCTGGACGCGGTGGCCGAGACGAAGACCGCCAGCTTTCTCGACCGGCGCGAGATGGGCATCGTGAACATCGGCGGCACAGGCACGGTCGCGGCCGCAGGCCAAAGCTGGACGCTAGAGGCGGGGGACGTGCTCTATCTGGGCTTGGGCGCCGGTCCCGTCACCTTCGGCGGTCAGGGCCGCTTCTATGTCGCATCGGCGCCTGCACATCGCGCCTTCCCGCACCGGCTTGTGACGCCTGCCGATTGCAAGGAGGTCCGGATGGGCGCGGTCGAGACATCGAACAAGCGCACGATCAAGATGTTCATCCACCCCGAGGTCATGTAAAGCTGCCAGTTGATCCTGGGCTATACTTCGCTGGAGGACGGCTCGGTCTGGAACACCATGCCCGCCCATGTCCATGACCGCCGGATGGAGGCCTATCTCTATTGGGGCATGACCCCCGGGGCCGGTGTCCTGCACCTAATGGGCGAGCCGACCGAGACGCGCCATCTGTTCATCGCCAACGAGGAGGCCGCGATCTCGCCCACATGGTCGATCCATTCGGGCGCTGGGATCGGGGCCTATACCTTCATCTGGGCGATGGCGGGGGACAATGTCGATTACACCGACATGGAGCCTGTACAGCTCAAGGACCTGCGCTGATGGCGGATCTGTTCTCGCTTGCCGGGCATCGCGCCTTCGTCACCGGGGCGAACACCGGCATCGGTCAGGCCATCGCCGTGGCGCTGGCCAGTCAGGGCGCAGATGTGACCTGCGCCGGGCGGCGTCCCTGCGACGAAACCATCGCCATGATCACCGCCGCGGGCGGTCGGGCCGATGCGGCGCTGATCGACTTTGCGGACCCCATGGCCGCGCGGGAGGTCTTCGCGGGCGCGGACTATACGCTGCTGGTCAACAATGCCGGGATCATCCGGCGCGCCGATGCCGTCGATCATTCCGAGGCCGATTGGGATGCGGTGATCGACACCAACCTCAAGGCCGTGTTCTTCACTTGTCAGGCCTTCGGGCGGGAACTGATCGCAAGCGGGCAGGAGGGGTCGATCGTCAACATCGCCTCGCTTCTGTCGCTCCAGGGCGGGATCCGCGTTCCGGGCTATACCGCCAGCAAGCACGGGGTGGCGGGTCTGACCAAGCTTCTGGCCAACGAATGGGCGCCCCATGGCATCACGGTCAATGCCATCGCCCCGGCTATATCGCCACGAACAACACCGAGGCGCTGCGCGAGGACCCCGACCGCTCGCGGCAGATCCTGGAACGCATCCCCGCCGGTCGGTGGGGGCGCCCCGAGGATATCGGCGGCACGGCGGCCTTCCTGTGTTCGCGGGCGGCGCGATACCTGACCGGCGCGGTGCTGAACGTCGACGGCGGCTGGCTGGCACGCTGATCGCGCAGGACGCGGCCCGACCGCCGCAAATCATGAGGGAGAGAGACCATGAGGCCCATTTACCACGCCTTGCCCAAGGCCCGCCTCGGCTGGACGCTGTTCGCCGCGGGGCTTTTGATGGCAGTTTCGCCGGGATATCCGACCCCGGCGCTGGCCTCGCCGCCGGAACTGGGTCTGCCCCAGCAGATCAAGGGCGACTGAATGAGCCGCCTCTTCGCGCCCGACATGGCGGCGGCCGATCTGGAGGGGACGATCGATGTCGCCCTGTCGGATGACGGCTTCGCGGTCACGGGGCAGCCCGTGAAGGGCACGACCGTTTCGGTGCATCGCGCCATTGCGGGGCTTGCGACGGGGCTGTCGTTCTCGCCCGCTGCCGCGGCAGTCTGCTGGTCGACACGTCAAAGCAATGACACCAAGTCAACCAGGTTGCGATTCAAGCCACCAGACTGCCCGAGCATATTCACAGTCAGGTTGCCATCCGCTTCCCAACCACGGCTGCTTGGGCCGCTTTTCAGGCGGCGAGCTTGGCGGTGCATCCGTTCCAAAGATCGAAAGCATCTGACCGCGGGTGGCGGTCGGACGTGGCGGAGAGACCGTGGCGCTTTGGCCCGGACAAGGCGGCTGCCTCACCATGAACCGGCGGAAACGCCGGGCATGGTCGGGCGACTTGAACCGGCCCATGCTCTTCCCGCGGCGCCTCGTGTGGCGGTGGCTAGCGTCGGAACGGTTGTTCAGTCCCCTGCGCTGGCGGTGTTCGACTCCCGGTGCGAATTCGGCTTTCGCGGCCGCGCAGGAGGCGAGCTTGTCGGCCACCAGGACGCGCGGCATGCCCCTGCGCCGGAGACGCACGCAGAACAAGCGCTTTGCGGCTACTTTTCCGCGCCGCTGCTGAACGAGGGTTTTGAGGAATGCGTCATGCGTTCAAGCATGCTGGCGAATGCCGGTCCCGCCCACCGCGCGCCGCAGCCAATGGGCCTTGCCGTTCATCCGGATGACGACCTCGTCGAGATGCCATTTGTCCGAGGTAACGGATAGAACCCACCGGATGCTGGCGGCAAATTGATGGCCGAAGCGGCCGACCCGGCCGCGGATCGTTTCGCGGGAGACCGT
>NZ_VATA01000156.1 GCF_005870025.1 Poseidonocella sp. HB161398 | reverse complement strand
CTCGACGAGCCGCTCGGCGCGCTCGACAAGGCGCTGCGCGAGAGCATGCAGTTCGAGATCCGCGAGATGCAGCAGCGGCTGGGCATCACCACCCTCCTCGTCACCCATGACCAGGAAGAGGCGATGTCGATGTCCGACCAGATCGCCGTGATGCAGGGCGGGCGCATCCTGCAGCTCGGCGCCCCGGACGAGATCTACGACCGCCCCGAAACCGGATTCGTCGCCACCTTCCTCGGCACTTCGAACATCTTCGAGGGCGAGGTCGCCCCCGACGGCCAGAGCCTTTCCAGCGCGGCCGGGACCATCGCCCTGCCCCGCCCGGCCGTCCCGGGCAGCCAGGCGACGCTCTCGGTGCGCCCCGAGCGGATCGTGCTGGGCGGCGCGGCCGAAAGCCTGCCGGTCAGCCTCGAGGGACGGGTGATCGCCAGCTCCTTCCGCGGCTCCTATGCCGCCTTCCGCATCGCGCTCGAGGGCAGCGGCGCCGAGCTGACCGCCTATCGCCAGGCCGATGCCGCCAAGGGCGCGGGCGGGCTCGCCATCGGCGACCGGCTGCGGCTGGGCTGGCCCGCCGAGGCGGGCGTCATCGTGACCGCCGGCGCCGAATGACGGCGCGGCGAGGAGAAGAGACAATGAAAGACTTCGCACAGGGCAGCCAGGGACGGCTCCGGATCGGCATCGATGTCGGCGGCACCTTCACCGATTTCGTCATGGCCGACAGCCAGACCGGCCGCGTCGCGCTCTTCAAGGAGCCCTCGACCCCCGACGATCCCTCCCGCGCGCTGATCGAGGGGCTCTCCGCCTTCCTCGCCCGCGAGGGCATGGCGCCCTCGGATGTCGGCGGGCTGATGCACGGCACCACGATCGGGCTCAACGCCATCATCCAGCGCAAGGGCGCGCGGATCGGGCTGGTCGTCTCGAAGGGCTACCGCGACATCCTGGAGATCGCGCGCTGCCGCATGCCGTCCTCCTTCGACCTGCATGCCGAGAAGGAGGTCCCGCTGGTCCCCCGCGCGCGGGTGATCGAGATCGACGCCCGCTTCTCGCGCGAGGGCAAGCTGGCCGCGATGCCGTCTGCGGCCGAGCTCGACCGCGTGGCCGGGGCGCTGGCCGCGCAGGGGCTCGACGCCGCCGCGCTGATGCTGATCAACGGCTATGCCGATCCCGAGACCGAAGGCGCCCTCGCCGCGGAGCTGGCGGCCCGGACCGGCGGGCTGCCGATCACCTCCGCCGCCACGATCTGGCCCGAGATCCGCGAATACGAGCGCACGCTGGTCGCCTGCCTCAACGCCTATATCCAGCCGCTGATGGACGCCTATTTCGTCCGGCTGACCGACGGGCTGGCACGGATCGGCGTGACTGCGCCGCTGCTCGTGACCGCCTCGAATGGCGGCTCGCTCTCGGTCGGCTCCGCCGTGGCCCGCCCGGTGGAGACGATCCTCTCGGGCCCCGCCTCCGGCGTGATGGCCGCCGTGCGCCAGGCCGGGCAGTCGGGGATGGAGAATATCATCACCTTCGACATGGGCGGCACCTCCTCGGACATGGCCGTCGCCACCGGCGGCGAGGCCGGGATCGCGACCCGCACCGACATTGGCGGCCTGCCGCTGGTCCTGCCCGTGGTCGACGTGACCGCGATCGGCGCGGGCGGCGGGTCCGTCGTCTGGGCGGATGCGCAGGGCGTGCTGAAAGTCGGCCCGCAGAGCGCCGGCGCCTTCCCCGGTCCGGTCTCCTACGGCCAGGGCGGCACCGAACCGGCCGTCACCGACTGCTTCATCGCCACCGGCTTCATCGACCCCGCGCGCTTCGGCGGCGGGCGGATGCCGCTGGACGGGCCTGCCGCCATCGCCGCGCTCGGCGCCGTCGCCGAGCGGATCGGCATGGAGGGCGGGGACCGCCCCGCGCGGCTTGCCGAGGGCGCGCTGGCCGTCGCCTCCGCGGGCATGGCCGGATCGCTCTTCCGCACCATGGCCGAGCGCGGGCTCGATCCGCGGGACTTCACGCTGCTGCCCTTCGGCGGCGCCGGGCCGACCCATGCGAACCTGCTGGCCGAGGAGATCGGCATCGCCCGCATCCTCGTGCCGCTGGCCGCCGGGGCCTATTGCGCCATGGGCGCGGCGGGGGCGGATCTGCGCCGCGATTTCGTCCGCTCGCTGCGCGTCACCCTCGATGCCGCCACCGCCGCCCAGGCGGAGAAGACCTTCGCCATGCTCGCCGCCGAAGGCGATGCCTGGCTCGATGACGAGCTGCCGGATCTCGCCGGGCGCCGGGCCGAGCGCTCCGCCGACATGCGCTATGCCGGGCAGGCCTACGAGCTGCGCGTCGCGCTCGCCCCCGGCGACGGGGCGGAGGCGATGGCAGAGGCCTTCCACCGCGAGCACGAGCGCATCTACGGCTTCCGCGACACCGCCGCGCCGGTCGAGATCGGCACGCTGCGCCTTGCCATGATCGGCGCCGGGCAGCCGCTCTCCGCCGCCGCGCCCTCGGGTCCCGACGGTGCCGCGCCCCGGCGGAACAGCCGGGGCCTCTTCCACAAGGGCCGCTGGCACGAGGCCGCGATCCATGACCGCGAGGCGCTCGGCAAGGGCGCTGTCCTTCCCGGGCCGGCCGTGATCGAGCAGCCCGAGACCACCACCGTCATCCTGCCCGGCTGGACCGGCAGCGTGGATGCGCAAGGCAACCTCGTCATCGAAAGGGCCCAGGCATGAGCGCCGACAGCTTCGATCCGGTCCTCCTGGAGATCCTCGGCAACAAGTTCGCCTCGGTCACCGAGGAGATGTGCCTGACGCTGCAGCGCACCGGGCGCACGCTCTATGTCAAGGAAACCGCGGATTTCGCCTGCGCGCTTGCGGGCAGGGACGGCCGGTTCTTCGCCTATCCGCGCTCGATCGGCGTCTCGGGCTTCGTCGGGCTGGAATGCCTGCCCGCCATCGAGGCGGCCGTCGCCGCCTGCGGTGCGCTGGAGCCGGGCGACGTCATCCTGACGAACGATCCCTACCGCTCGACGGGGCTGGCCACCCACCTGCCCGACCTGCACATGATCGAGCCCTATTTCGAGGGCGGCGAGATCGTCGCCTATGGCTGGTGCTTCGTCCATTGCTCCGACATCGGCGGCCGCGTCGCCTCCTCGATCTCGCCGGTGAATACCGAGATCTTCCAGGAAGGCCTGCGCATCCCCCCCGTGAAGCTGATGCGCAAGGGCGAGATGAGTCCCGAGGTGCGGCTTTTCCTCGACGCCAATTCCCGCACGCCCGAGGCGAATATGGGCGACATCCGCGCGATGCTGGCCTCGCTGGCGACCGGGCGGCGGCGCGTGGCGCAGATGGCCGGGCAGCATGGCACGGCCGAGCTGGCCGCGGCGCAGGCGGCGCTGATGGACTATGCGGCCGGCAAGGCCGCGGCGGTGCTGCGCCAGATCCCCGAGGGCAGCTACCGCTTCTCGGACTATCTCGACGACGACGCGGCCTCGCGCCTGCCGGTGCGGCTCGCCGTGACCGTGACCGTCGGCGACGGCCGGGTGCATCTCGATTTCGAGGGCAGCGACCCGCAGGTCGCCACCGCGATGAACATTCCCTCCTGCGGGCGGCCCCATGCCTGGCTGACGCTCCGGATGCTGGCGCTGGTGCAGACGCTCGACCGTTCGGCGCCGCTGAATGCCGGGCTCCTGCGCCCGCTGAGCATCTCGACGCCGAAGGGCAGCCTGGTGAACCCCGAGGAGCCGGCCGCGACCGGCGTGCGCCATGCCGCCGCGATCCGGGTCAACGACATCCTCAACGGCGCCTTTGGCCTGGCCCTGCCCTCGGTCCTGCCGGCCGCGGCCTCGGGCACGGTGATCCCGATCGTGATGAGCGAGCCCAACGCCACCGGCGGGCGCATGGTGCAGGTGATCGAGCCGCTGATCGGCGGCACCGGCGCGCGCCAGGGCCATGACGGGGTCGACGGACGCGACAGCGGCATTTCCAACCTTGCCAACAACCCGGTCGAGACCGTCGAGGCGGAGCTGGGCGTCGAGGTGCTGCGCTACGGTCTGCGCGCCGACTCCGGCGGCGCCGGGCAATGGCGCGGCGGCTGCGGCATGGAGCTGAGCTTCCGCATCCTCACCCCCGGCAGCCACGTGCTGGGCCGCGGCATGGAACGGCTGCTGTTCCGGCCATGGGGCCAGGCCGGCGGCCAGCCCGGCCAGCCCGGATCGCTGGTCGTCAACGAGGGCAAGCCGCGCGAGCGGCGCCTCGGCAAGATCGACGTGCTGGAGGTCGAGGCGGGCGACATCGTCACCTTCCGCACTCCGGGCGCCGGCGGCTGGGGCAATCCGCTCGACCGCGA
>NZ_VATA01000155.1 GCF_005870025.1 Poseidonocella sp. HB161398 | reverse complement strand
GAAAGGCCGTACATATGACCGCACCGCTCCCAAATTGTTCCTCGGATGAAAAAGCTCTTGCCACGCGGGCCGTTCCACATATGTCGCGCCGCATGGCGCTCCACATGCAGCAGGTCATGATGTTCAACCCGGTCTGGGCAGGTATTGGCGCGTTGCCGTTCAGCGTCGGCATAATTTTCGGGTCGGTCCTCAGTTCCAAGCTCGTCGAGAAGCTCGCAGCGAGAGCTCTTGCCGGTCCCGGCCTGCTCATCGCGGCTGGCGGGATGCTGTGGCTGTCCAGTCTGGAGATCAGCTCGGCCTATGCATGGCATATCATGCCCGCGCTGTTCCTGACGGCCTTCGGGTTGGGCATCGTGGCTGTCACCCTGACCCTTACCGCGGTTCACGGTGTGGCGGCGGAACGTGCGGGGATCGCGTCTGCGTTACTGAATGCCTCGCAGCAAACCGGAGCTGCCCTAGGGCTGGCGGTGTTCACGACGATTGCAACATTCGCCTCGCGGAACGCCCTGCCGGAAGCCGCGACCGTACTTCAGTCTGCCCTCGCCAAGGGCGATGAAGCGACGGCCCTTCAAGCCCGGGATGCGCTTGCCACTGGATACGCGACGGCATTCGGATATGGTGCGGTCTTTCTGGTCGTGGCGGCCATCCTGGTGATGTCGACGGTTACGACGCGCAAGACGCAAGGCAACTGATTGCACGATCATCGCGAAGGGCGAGGCTGGGCTGGCCTCGCTCACCAAGACCTAAAAGAACCTGCGGATCGCCTCGACGGACAGCATCGGGCATCCGTGATCGAGCCATGCTGCATCTGGCATTTGCCGGAGGGCTGCGCGTGTCCGAACTCGTCGGCCTTCGGCTCGACCAGTTCGACGGGCGATCACCCGCCAGCACCCACATCATCGGCAAAGGACGACGAGAACGGGTGCTGCCGCTCTGGCAGGAAACTGCCGCGGCAATTCGTGCTTGGATCGCGATCAGACCAAAGTCGACGAAACAGCGCTTTTTCTGAACAACGCCGGTCGAATGATGACGCGAGCCGGGTTCCAATACATTCTCGAGAAACACGCCATTGTGGCCGCCAGCATTGCACCCTCTCTGGCGGCCAAATCACGCGAGGAGTAGTGAGCATTTCATAACAAATTCACAGCCCAATATGACAATTTCGGCGCGCCGATTCGCGCTTACATTGTCCAAGCTTCCCAAATGTCAATTATGCGTATGGGAGGAGAAACGCATGATCTACTACAAATCCTGCGCTGTCGCGACAGTGCTCTCAATCTGCGCGGCCCCGGTCTTTGCCCAGAATGTTCTGCTGGAACGTGACTTCTGGAACGCATCGCCCGACGTCGCCGCAGTTGAAGCCGCGGTAGAGGCAGGGGCCGATCCGCTGGCTGTCGATGGTGAGGACTATTATCCGCTCTGGCGCGCGCTGCAGGCTGGTACGAGCACGGATGTGGTCAGCTACTTCATAGACAAGGGCGAAGACGTCAACCAAGTCGGCAACGACAATCTCTCTGCCTTTATGATGGCGGCGCGCTTCAACAGCCTCGAGGTGGTCGAGATGTTCCTTGAACGCGAGGATCTTGAAATCGACTATCAAGACGATTCCTGGCGTGACGCACTGGGATTTGCCTGCCTGTTGCAGACTGAGATTCCGGTGTACGAAGCCCTGATGGCCGCGGATCTGCCGATCTCTGCGCGTGACATTCACGGTCGCAACTGCGCGCTTTCCGCAGCTTATCTAAACCCGAACGTCGATACGATTATGTGGATCGCCGAACACGACGACATTCAGGCGTTTGATAACAACGGCACCAATGCGTTCCTTCAGGCTGCCTTCCGCAATCCGTCACTCGAAGTCATCACCGCGATGAAGGATGTCGTGGAAGACCCGATGGCGGTGAACAAGGATGGCAATAACGCTCTTACCATCTCTGCGATCCGTCAGAAGAATCCGGCGATTCAGTCGTGGCTTCTGTCGCAGGGCTTCGATGTCAACGCAACCAACGGGGCCGGGCAGACCGCGCTTCATATCGCTGCCGCAGGCAATGTGCTCGCCGTGGTCGAGGTGCTGTTGGAAGCCGGGGCGGATATCTCCCTCACCGATGCAGAGGGGCAGTCGGCGTTGGATCTCGCGAAGGCGCGGGAAGATGGCGCCGATATCGTCACCGCGCTCACCGCCGCGGGGGCGAACTGAGGCAAGACGGAAGCGACGCCCGCTCCCAATGGTGCGGGCGTCACAACGCACTCGAATTCACAGGACACACGCTATGCCGAAATCTAGTAAACTGGTGATCGGGGCCGCACTCTGCGCCGTTCTTGCCACCACGACCGTCGCCTATGCCCGCGTCAGCCGCGTCCAAAAGGATGTGGCAACACAGCGACTGGCCCATATGAACCTGCAAGCCTTCCAGCTCGGGGTGCTCGCGCAGATGATGCAGGGGCGACAGCCCTATGACCCCGAGCTCGCCGTGGCCGCGGCCGATGCGCTTGCCTCGCTGGCGCAACAGGACTGGACCACATATCTCCTCCCCGGCACCTCGTCGGGTGAGATTGAAACGAGCCGCGCGGCGGCTTCGATCTGGACCAATATGGATGACTTCCTCGCGCGCAAACAAGGGCTTGCCGACGCCACCGACCAGATGCTTGCCGCGGCGGGGGATGGGCTTGAGGCACTGACGGCGCAGATGGGTGCCGTGACCGAAGCCTGCGGCCAATGCCACCGCGATTATCGCGTCATCCCGGCGAACTAAACCGGTCCAGCCCAGCAGCGAGGAGGCCGCCATGATCGGCAAAATCATTTCAGGATTGCTTCTCGCCGCTGGTGCGGGGCTGGCGGGCTTTTGGGTGTTGTCCCAACCGGTGATCGAGGATGAGACCGCGATCGCCGGGCTTCAACCCGATCTCGTCCGCGGTGAATACGTCTTCCGTGCCAGCGGCTGTGCGTCCTGCCATGCGGCAAAGGAGGCGCAAGGGGAGGCGCGCCTTATCCTGAGCGGCGGGCGGACTTTTACGACCCGATTTGGCACCTTCTATGCGCCCAATATCTCCTCAGACCCTGAGGAGGGGATTGGCGCATGGCGCGCCATTGATTTGGTCAATGCGCTTCATCACGGTGTTGACCGGGATGGCAAACATCTGTTTCCCGCCTTTCCCTACACGACCTATGCGCGGATGACCTTGACGGATGCCGTCTCGCTCCACGCCTATCTCGCAACACTTCCAGCGGACGCTACACCGAGTCAGAACCATGATCTGGCCTTTCCCTTCAACATGCGGCGTGGATTGGGGCTGTGGAAACGCCTCTACCTGAACCCCGACTGGGTAACGTCCGAGGTGCCGGAAGAGGTTGATACCGGACGTTACATCGTCGAGGCGCTGGGTCACTGCGGGGAATGCCACACGCCGCGCACCGTCTTCGGCGGCCCAATCACCGACGCTTGGCTAACAGGCGCGGCAAACCCAGATGGCCCAGGACGTATCCCGGACATCACGCCGGGCCGTCTCAACTGGTCTGAAGATGACCTTCTCGCCTATTTGCAATCGGGGTTCACCCCGTCCTTCGATGTGGCGGGCGGCAGCATGGCCGAGGTCATCTCGACTTTGGGTACCTTACCTGAGGAGGACCTCTGGTCTGTCGTGGTCTATCTCAAGCTCATTGAACCATAAAGACTATAGCTGATTCTTGGACGGTCATGAGGCGCTCTTCGGCCTGTTCGAAGGGGTCGTCAGCAAGGACGTGGTCAGCCGTGCGGCGGAAGGTGAAGGTCGACTGGGATGCCTGGTGCGCCAGGGAATTGGCCCAGGAAGATATCGTCAGGCTCATTCTGGACGGCACCGTCATCAAGACCCGGCTGGACCGCAAGGCCACGAACATCTCGGTGCTCGCCGCGATCGGGGTGCGCCGCGACGGGCAGAAGGTATTGCTTTCCATCAAGAACATGGGAGGCGAGAGCACCGCAGCCTGGAGCCAGTTCCTGTCCGACCTCGATGCGCGCGGCCTGCGACGGCCCGAATTCGTCATCGTTGACGGCGCTCCGGGCCTCGAAGCCGCCCTCCCAAGTTCGACGTCAAAATAGATAAGTAATTGATATTGCTCGCACGTGATAGCGAGATTTGCCACAACTTGGCGGTCAGGCGGGCTTCGGGAGCCCCAGGGCGTCAAATAGATCGAGCTGTTCGGGAATGCTCCTTGATAGGCCGGTGAAGGTCTGGTCGCCGATATGCGTCGTGTGCTTCTGGATGCGCGCGAGCAGGTCGAGCGCGGTGCGCGGGCTGGCGGAATGGCCCTTCGCCTTCAGCCTCATGCGCATGACGCGGTAGAGGACCAGCGCCAGGAAG
>NZ_VATA01000154.1 GCF_005870025.1 Poseidonocella sp. HB161398 | reverse complement strand
GGCCGGCTCGGAGGCGAAGGTCTGGTCCCCCGCGACCCACTCGCCGACGATCAGGTGCTTGCCATGCGGCGTGAAAACGGACTTGTCGAGCATCTCGGTCTCCCTGGTACGGCTCGCCACGGCGCCAGGGGTCGTCCTCCGGCAGCCTGGGCGGCGGCAGGGAGAGAATTACTCATATGATGTGTTGCGTCAATACGTATGATGAATTTTCGGCGCGCTATCCCTCCGGATTGCGCAGGAAGGCGCGGTAGCGGGCCAGGCTGTTGTCGAGATGCGCTTTCATTGCCGCCTCGGCGGCGGCCGGATCGCCGTCCATGATGGCGTCGAGAATCTGCTCATGCTCTTCGACCAGATGCGGGTTGGGTGCCTTCAGCTTCGGGTCGGCAGCATCCTGGCCCAGTACGGTGCGCGGCACGATGCCCGGGCGGATGGCGGAGAGGAACTCGGCAAAGCGCTGATTCTGTGTCGCTTCGGCAATGGCGTAGTGGAATTCGAAATCCGCGTCCCGGGTCGGTTCGCCCGCTGCGACGCGCTTTGCCAGGCCGCGATGCAGCCCGATCAGCACCTCGAGCTGCAGGGCAGAGCGCCGCGCGGCGGCCAGCCCGGCAGAGCGGATCTCCACGGCGCTGCGCAGCTCCAGCAGCTCGATTGCGCTCGCGACCCGGTCGATGTCGAGATCGGCAAAGGGCTGGCGGGGCGGCTCGACCGCGTCCAGGACGAAGACGCCGGAGCCCTTCCTGGCCTCGACCAGCCCCTCGGCGCGCAGCACGGCGATTGCCTCGCGCACCACGGTCCGGCTGACCGAATAGGTGCGGGTCAGGGCCGCCTCGCTGGGCAGCCGCGTGCCTGCAACGCTTTGGCCGCTGGAGATCTTCTCCTTCAGATCGGTGATGATCCGGGACACGAGCGGGGAAATCTGCCTGGTCGAAATCGGTTTGGTCCTTCCTGCTGGCGCAATCTGTCCGGAAACTTGCGCATCTTCTCATATAACCCGCTTCGCGGGCCCGATCCATATGCCTGCAGCGGCCCGTGCGGCGACGGGATCTCGACAACATGTATGACTGATATTGACAGCTTTAGACAGGACGGATAACCAGTCGGACAAGATGACGGCACAAGCCGGGGACGCATGGAGGAGACGCGGTGATCATCAATGACGTGAAGGTGCGGGTGTTCCGCCACACGACGAGGCGGCATTCGGACACGGCGGGCCATGCCCATCCCGGCCCGGCGCATCAGGTGGAGCAGGCGATCCTGACCATCACCACCGAGGACGGGCACGAGGGCCATTCCTTCACCGCGCCCGAGATCGTCCGGCCGCATGTCATCGAGAAATTCGTCAAGAAGGTGCTGATCGGCCAGGATCACCGCGACCGCGAACGCCTCTGGCACGACCTGGCCCACTGGCAGCGCGGCTCGGCGGCGCAGCTGACCGACCGGACGCTCGCGGTGGTCGACTGCGCGCTGTGGGACCTGGCCGGACGCGCGCTGAACCAGCCCGTCCACAAGCTGATCGGCGCCTATCGCGACAAGGTGCGGGCCTATGGCTCGATCATGTGCGGCGACGAGATCGAAGGCGGGCTGGCGACGCCCGAGGATTACGGCCGCTTCTGCGAGAAGCTGGTGGCGCGCGGCTACAAGGGGATCAAGCTCCACACCTGGATGCCGCCCGTCAGCTGGGCGCCGGACGTCAAGATGGACCTCAAGGCCTGCGCCGCGGTGCGCGAGGCGGTGGGACCCGACATCCACCTGATGATCGACGCCTTCCACTGGTATTCCCGCGTCGACGCGCTGGAACTGGGCCGCGGCCTGGAGAAGCTGGGCTTCGACTGGATCGAGGAGCCGATGGACGAGCAGTCCATGTCCTCCTACAAGTGGATGGCAGACCAGCTGGACATCCCGGTGATCGGCCCGGAAAGTGCGGCCGGCAAGCACTGGGGCCGCGCGGAATGGGTCAAGTCCGGCGCCTGCGACATCCTGCGGACCGGCGTCAACGATGTCGGCGGGATCACCCCGGCGATCAAGACGATGCGGCTGGCCGAGAGCTTCGGCATGGATTGCGAGGTCCATGGCAACACGGCGATGAACCTGCATGTCGTGGCGGCCTCGAAGAACTGCCGCTGGTACGAGCGCGGGCTGTTGCATCCGTTCCTCGAATACGACGACGGCTTCGACTACCTCAACCAGCTCTCCGATCCGATGGATGCGGACGGCTATGTCCATGTCCCCGACCGGCCCGGGCTGGGCGAGGATATCGACTTCGACCATATCGAGAACAACCGCGTGCGTTGAGGGGCGCACGCCCCAATCACAGGGAGGAAAGCATGAAACATCTCATGGCATCGGTCGCGCTGGCGGCGCTGGTGGCAAGCGGCGCGGCGGCGGAAACGCCGAAGGACCAGCTGATCGTCGCCTTCAACATGAACAACGTCCTGACCATGGATCCGGCGGCGATCACCGGCGGCGAAGCGGTCCAGATCCTCAACAACGTCTATGACGCGCTGGTGCAGTTCGACCCGACCGGGCGCGTGCTGGAGCCGCGGCTGGCGGAAAGCTGGGAGATCGCGCCCGACAACATGTCGGTGACCTTCCACCTGCGCGAGGGCATGGAATTCGCCTCCGGAAATCCGCTGACGGCGGAGGATGTCGCCTGGAGCTTCAAGCGCACGCTGGCGCTGAACCTCGCCCAGGCCTCGGGGCTGAAGAGTCGCGGCTATGCGTCGGAGACCGCGGACGAGATGTTCGTGGCCGAGGATCCGCTGACCTTCGTGATGAACCTGCCCGAGCCGGGCGACCCCAAGATGATCCTGATGTACATCGCCCAGGCGGGGATCGGCTCGGTTCTCGACAGCAAGCTGGTGATGGAGCACGAGGCCGATGGCGACATGGGCCAGGGTTGGCTGACCAACAACTCGGCCGGGTCGGGCGCCTACACGCTGCAGCAATGGCGATCGAACGAATACGTGCTGATGACCCGGAATGACGACTTCTGGGGCGAGGCGCCGGCGATGAAGCGGGTGCTGATGCGCCACCTTCCGGAGAGCCAGTCGCAGCGGCTGGGGCTGGAGCAGGGCGATCTGGATGTCGGCCTGTCGCTGGCGGCCTCGGACCTCAAGGCGCTGGAGGCCAGCGACGACATCAAGGTCGAGACCGAGCCGAGCGCGGGCTTCTACTATCTCGCGGCCTCCGCGGCGGACGAGAAATACGCCGATCCGAAGGTGCGCGAGGCGCTGCGCTACCTGATCGACTACAAGGGGATCAACGCCGCGATCATGCCCTATTTCGGGGTGGAGCGTCAGCGGGTCATCAACTCCCGCGCCTTCGGCGCGCTGCCCGATCCGGGCTATGCGCTGGATGTCGAGAAGGCCAAGGCGCTCTTGGCCGAGGCGGGATATCCCGACGGGTTCGACACCTCGATCCGGGTGATCTCCACCCAGGAGTTCCTCGACAGCGCGACCGCGATCCAGGGCACGCTGGCCCAGGCGGGGATCAACGCCGAGATCATCACCGGCGATGGCGGGCAGATCTACGGCGCGATGCGCTCGCGCGACTTCGAGCTGCTGGTCGGGCGGGGCGGCGGCGGGCAGCAGCCCCACCCGGACAGCAACCTGCGCGCGCTGGTCTACAACCCCGACAACGCCCAGGAAGCCGGGCTGACCAACTACCAGGGCTGGCGGACGAGCTTCTACGATGCCGAGCTGAACGGCATGATCGAGGACGCGCTGGTCGAGCCGGACCAGGACAAGCAGACCGAGATGTACGAGACGATCCAGAAGATGATCGACGAGAAGGTCATCGCCATCCAGCCCTTCTCGGAGCGCGTCGTCACCGCCGCCTTCCAGAGCAACGTGCAGGGCCTGATCGCCGATCCCTGGATCACCCGTTTCGAGGGCGTCACCAAGGGCGAGTGACCCTTCCCTTCCGGATGCCTCCCCGAGAACGCGGTCCCCTTGCGGGGGCCGCGTTTGCGTTTTGCAGAGAGGTTTGACGCGGGCGCTGCCGGGTCCGGGATCGGGACGGACAGGGGAGGGGGCGGGATGATGGACGCATATCTTGTGAGCTGCAGCTGCGGGGGAACGGAAATCCGGCTGGAGGGCGCGCCGCAGGTGCGCGGGCACTGCCATCGCCGCGCCTGCCGGGTGCTGCTCGACGTGCCGTTCCATTCGGTGACGGCCTGGAACCCGGAGCAGCTGGCGGTGACGAAGGGGGCCGGGCGCCTCCCGAGCTTCCGACATCCGAGGCTGAGCATGAAGACGGTCAGCTGCCGCGACTGCGGGACCGTGCTGTGGAACACCAATGCCATGGACTGGCGCGTCGTGGCCCAGCGGCTGATCGAGATCTCGCGGGGCGCGCTTCCGGAGGAATTGCGGGCGGTGAGCCATTTCCACTATGGCAGCCGCCTGTTCGGCATTGCGGAAGATCTGCCGAAGACGGCGTGAGCGGGGGCTGCGGGGCGGAGCAGCTGTCGGGGCTCTGATGCCCGGGGGAGCCGCCGGTTGCGGAGCGGGGCCCGACCCGGCTGCCGTTGGGGCTCTGTCCCGGGGTCCGGGCGGTCGGGCCAGCGTGTTTGTCCGGCCTTTGGCATGTGGGTTGCGGAGCGGGGCCCGACCCGGCTGCCGTTGGGGCGCTGTCCCCGGGGTCCGGGCGGTCGGGCCAGCGCGTCTGTCTGGCCGCTGGCATGGCGGTGGCGGGGCGGGGACCGGCTGCTGTCGGGGCGCTGTTCCG
>NZ_VATA01000153.1 GCF_005870025.1 Poseidonocella sp. HB161398 | reverse complement strand
GAGCTTGTTGCAGCCCCAGGTCGCGAAGGCCGAAACGCCCAGCAGCTCGGCATGGGCGATGTTCAGGAACCCTTCCACCCGGCGCGTGAAGGAGAAGCCGATCGTCGCCAGGATCAGGAAGCAGCCGGTCACGAGTCCGGTCAGGACGAACTGCAGAAATAGGGTCATTCCCGGTACAAGCTCCCCGTAGACTACTTTTTCCTCGAGGGAAGACCCGCAGCGATTTCGGGGATCACGACCTCAGGCCCGAGACGCGGGCAGTTCTCGGCGGGCCCGATTTCCAGCGACACGGGAAAGCGCCCGGCCCATCTGTCCGACGCGTAGTCGTCCTCCACATCGAGACAGCCAGCATCGCGGACCTTTGCCGAGACCTCGCGTATCGGAAAGCGGAGCACCAGGGTTGCCTTAAGCTCGTTTTCTCGATGGTCCCGAATTCTGTGGCCCGGAAAGATGTCCTGTACAATTCGTTCCAGACAGTCAGGTTTCTCGGAGTCCGGAACAACCTCGGCCGAGGAGTAGATCACTACCGAACGGTAGTCCATGCTGCATCCGAAACCCGACCTGCCCGCAACGAGAGAGTCGATCAGCGTCACCGTGATGCAGGCCCTCCCGCCTTTGGCCAATGTGGTCATGAGGAGGTTCCTGGTGCTGCCGTGGATCACGACGTCCTCCCCGATCCGGGAGAAGGCCGTCGGAATGACGCGGGGAACCCCCGCGTCGTCGACAAATCCGATATGCGCGACAAGTGCCTCGTCCAGTATGGAATGAACAAGATCGCGGTCGTAAATTGCCCGTTCCGGACGGCGCCGAACCTTGGTTAGATCTGTGACTTCATATTTCATGATGCTATGTCTACGCGTTCAGGATGCGATATGATCGCCTTCATAGGTCTGGCGCTCGGTTGTGTAGCCGCCCTCCCGCAGAAGCATCAGGTTGTCGTAGAGAACTTTCGGAATGCGCACGCCTTCATTTTCCGTTCGCCGCCGCGCTTCGTAGCGCCTGGACGAGGGAAGGCGGGTGCCCTCCTGATCCAGAATTTTCCGGAACAGCCTTTCGGAATGCCGGAGCTGCGCCTCACGGTCCTTTCCGGGAACAAAATGCGCGGGATCCATGCAGATAATGAGCTCGCCACCGCAGGGTGCGCCGGTTTTGGCCTTGTCTTTTTCCCCGGCTTCGAAGCTTAGAAGATCCCCGAGGAGCGGCCCGGCCAGCAGCTCGACCATCATTGCAATGGACGACCCCTTGACGCCGCCGAAAGGAAGCTGCGCGCCCTGCAAAGCCTCTTGCGGATCGTTGGTCGGCTGCCCGTGAACGTCAATTGCCCAGCCATCGGGAAGGCTCTTTCCGTCCCGGAGACGGATCTGGATTTCGCCGCGCGCGCTTGCGCTGGACGCCTGGTCAAAAACGACCGGGGGAAGCCCGCCCGGACGCGGCCAGGAAAAGGCCATCGGATTGGTTCCGAATAGCGGCCTGTTTCCGCCCGCGGGCGCGACGTAAGGTGCCGCTGCGACGAAGGCCAGCGCACAGAGCCCCTCTTCGGCCAGCCGTTCGACTTCGGGCCAGAGAGCGGCAACATTATGCGCGTTGTTTACCGAGAGCGCGGCAATCCCATGCTCGCGGGCGCGGTCCGCAAGGGCCTTATGGCCAATTTCCAGAGGCAGTGGCGAAAATCCGTACTTTCCATCAACCCGAAGCACTGACGACGCCAGATCGGACAGTTCCGGCATGCATGTCCCGGACGCCTGACCGGCACGCAGCGTGTTGATATAGAACGCGACCCTGAAGAGGCCATGATGGCGGCACTCATCGCGCTCGGCCGCAGTGACGTTCCGGGCGATCGCGGCGGCCTGGGCCTCGGAAAATCCCTGTGCACTCATCACCGTCTCGGTAATATCTTGCACCTGGAGCAAGTTTTTGACGACGTAGTCTTGCATACTGACCTCATTCTTCCTGTGTCCGGTTACAGGAAAATCCGCTCCACCGGTCAATGTAAACTTGCATATTTAGGGATTTTTTACTGCTTCTTTTTGCGTGTGGTGCAATTTTATGCGCTTATGACGCCTCATTTCGAGTCCCGATTGACTTCATGCACGCATTTTGAGCGATTCACAAACGCCAGACCCTCGGAATAAGTTGCAGATGATGCAATATCCTTGACCAGGCCCGTTGATCAGCCGGCAGCAGCGCGGTAAGTCACAATGAACCGAAACCAACCGCGAAAGGATGAAGCAACATGCAGCAAGACATGCCAGGGTCCCCTCCGGGAGGCCGCGCGCTTGGGTGAGGACGATCTCAGTGCGGCAGTCCTCCAGATCGGCGGCCGACTGAGGGACGCGCGCAGATCCATGAAACTGACACTCGCCGAGGTTGCCCAGCGTTCCGGAATGTCCGAAAGCTCGCTTTCGCGAATCGAGCGCGGAAACATGGGGCTGAGCGTGACGACGCTGCTCCAGCTCTGCGGAATTCTCGGCGTCAGGCTAGATGATCTTCTGAATGCACCGCAGGGTCCGGAGCCTTCGCGGGTTCAGGTGACTCGTGCCGATAGCCAGCCCCATGAATTTGCGGCAACGGGGTATAACTGGCTACTTCTGGGGGGGCGGGACCCGCTGAATTTATTCAAGGTCTTTCACCTCATTTTCCCGGAAACGGAAGTCATGCGGACCCTGGTTTCCCATGAGGGCCAGGAATATTGCCACATACTTGAAGGGGCGGTTGATTTCCACGTCGGCAAGGATGTTTACGCTTTGCAGAAAGGCGATAGCATCATGATTGACTCGTCCCTTCCGCACCGGGCAGAGCGGCGGGGCGACGGCGCTGCACATATGCTTATGGTAATATGCGCAGCCGATCATGATCATAAACCATCGGATTGGTGGAGCATGCCGTCCCTTGGCCCAGACACGGAAGCATAGGTATAGTCGTTGATGCAACGGAGCGCAGG
The DNA here is from genome assembly GCF_005870025.1 of Poseidonocella sp. HB161398. Taxonomy (GTDB): domain Bacteria; phylum Pseudomonadota; class Alphaproteobacteria; order Rhodobacterales; family Rhodobacteraceae; genus Mangrovicoccus. Next base: position 1,885 of record NZ_VATA01000153.1, on the reverse strand, counting down.
AAAAACGGCGTTTCGGCCGGACTTCCCTTCTACATAGCGGCACTCATCCAGAGCAGGGCGAGATCTGTCGCGGGCGGCTGAGACTGGCCTGCCCGCGAGGCGCCGCGATTACCTCCATCCTTAAGGATACGAAAGATGAATGAGAATATCCGCGGCATCGCGTTCATGGTGATCGCGATGGCGACGATGCCGAGCTCCGACACAATCGTGAAGGTCTTGGCGGAAGACCTTCCGCTGTTTCAGATCATCTTCATCCGCCATGTTTTCATGACGGCCGGGCTTGCCATCCTGGCAATCCGCGACGGCGCCGCGAGAATGCGACCGACACCACGTGAAAGCCGACTGATCGGCCTGAGGACGCTGGGCGAATGCGGCGTGGTCTGCTTCTATCTGGTCGCGCTCACCCTGATGCCGATGGGGACCGCCACCGCGATGTTCCAGCTGCAGCCGCTGGCGGTCACGCTGGCCGCCGCGGTCTTCCTGTCCCAGCCCGTCGGACCGCGCAGAATCCTCGCGATCGCCATTGGCTTCGCTGGCGTGCTGCTGATCGTGCGGCCAGGCAGCGATGCCTTCGGGCCCGGAGCGGCCTTTGTCTTTCTGGCCGTAGCCGCGGTCTGCCTGCGCGACGTCGTCACCCGGCTGCTCGGCGCGGCCGTTCCGGCGACAGCACTGGCCGCGCTGGCCTCCGCAGCGCTACTCGCGATCAGCTTGGTTGCAACCCTCGTCCGGGGCGAGTGGGTACCGGTCTCGCTGCCACAGTTCGGCTTGATCCTCCTCGGCGCCGCCTTCCTGCTGGCGGGCTACGTCGCGATGGTACTGGCGATGCGCTTCGGTGAGATTGCCGCCATTGCCCCCTTCCGCTACGTCTCCCTAGTCTTCGGCGTGGCCTATGGTGCTCTGTTCTTCGGCGAGGTGCCCCAGCCGACTATGCTGATCGGCGCCGCGGTCATCGTGGCAAGCGGCATCTACGCGTTCATGCGCGAGCGCAAGGCGACCACACCCCGGCCGTTGCTCCAACCCCGATCGGCTGAATCAGCGCCGGGACGTCTGCAGGAGAGAGCGCGCTGCCCGACTCCTCTAGACCGGTTCAATCCGTAGTCGTCTGGCTGTTCATTCGCGACGCTGCTACCCTCCTTGTTTCGAAAGGTTGGTCCGTGGGATGCCAGAAGTCATCTGGATCGAGCATGGGGCGGCAGAATGCCGAAGCGCCGAATTCATACCGCACCGTCACTGTGCCGACAGCAATCTCGGCGCGAAGAACATCATGCCGCGGGTGGCGGTGCGGCGCTCCTTGACGTCATGATCCTCTCGGATGTCACCGCGGTGGTCCACTGCGCGACCTTCGAACGTCCGGTCTATGCCGGGAACGCGGTCCAGACGGTGAAATCGGGCGATTCCAAGAAGGTGGCGACGATCCGGACCTCGACCTTCGAGGCCACCAGAACCCAGCCCGCCTGCGCGGTCACGACGGTTTCAGTGCCGGGCGCGAGGGGCCTGCCAGACTGGGTCGAGGACAAGTTCGCCGGGAGCGACCGTCCCGAGGCCAAGTAATATACCGAGCCAATGCAAGGCGAGTGGGTCGTGTCGCAAATGTGGTGGAAACTTCCGAGCGGCATGCTCCGGGCATGTGAAATTGGCTCCGTTCAGGCCACGAGGTCAAGGGCCATCGGTTCGAGGGGCTGAGAGAGGGTTTCCCAGCCGTCGACCTTGCGCATCTGGATCTGCCCGGAGGCCAGCAGCGCCCAGAGCAGCATCGGCACCGTCTCGGCGCAAGGCAGCACGGTCTGGGTCTCCGGACTTCGACAGTTGGAAGCCGGAATCTGGCCCGCCCGCGCGGGCTGATCTTGGAAAATCAAAGGGTTGATCGGTCGGAAAGGTGCCATTT
>NZ_VATA01000152.1 GCF_005870025.1 Poseidonocella sp. HB161398 | reverse complement strand
AACAGGACTTTCAGCGCAAGGCAGGTCTGGATCGCGCTGTCGGAAAAAGTCTCCGGATGCCCGCGCTTTCCGCTGCGCTCTGCATGCCAGGTCATCTTCGGATCGAACCACACCGACAGCGAGCCACGTCTCCGCAGAGAGGCGTCATAGTCGGACCAGTTCGTCGTGCGGTAGCGGGAGGTGGCTGGCTTGGGCATGACAGAGAGCTAACCCTGCGGATTCCCGATATGAATCCCTCTTACCGAAATGTGCAACAAGGTCAAGCCGAAGCCACGTCGAGACGATGATGCATTGCGTGAAATCGCCGGGCTAGAGGCTCATGGCACGGGACTTTGACCGCCAGGCCCCGGAGCTCCGGGCTCGCATGGCCGACCTGAACGGCCGCAACGCGCCCAGCATGCCGGTCAAAAAGGCAGAGTGACAAGGCCACTTGGGGAAAGGGCGGCCTCGGTCATCTGCGGCGTTGTGCAATAGAGTCCCTCTACGAGCACTACTTTGACCTACTGGCACTACTTTGGCAGATTTTCGCTGACCTGATATTCACCGTATTCACGGGGGGGCTTTTTGGGTGCTTCATCGGGAGTCGGCATTCAGGGAGGCTGGCGATTTGCGGGAACCTTGCGGGACGATCTGGAAGGTTGGCTGGCACCGTTTGTTGCGGCGCTCGGGCACAAGACGCGAAGGCGGATGTGTCCGGCCTATGTCTCGGGTCTGATCGGCCCGGGCGACCGCAAGAGCGTGCAGCCGATGGCGGCGCGGGACGGGGTGGTGGGCTATGACCAGCTGCATCATTTCATCGCCGACGGGGTCTGGGACAGTGCGCCTCTGGAGACAGCACTTCTCGCCGAAGCCGACAGGCTGGTGGGCGGCGACGAGGCCTTTCTGGTCATCGATGATACCTGCCTGCCGAAGAGGGGGGGCGTTCGGTCGGGGTTGCGCCGCAAAATGCGTCCTCGCTGGGCAAGACTGCGAACTGCAAGTCGCGGGTCTCGTTGACGTCGGCCTCATGAGAGGTTCCGGCAATGGTCGGCTTGCGGCTGTTTCTGCCCGAGACTTGGACGGGCGGCCCCGATCGCATGGCCCGCGCGCGTGTGCCGGAGGATCGGCAGGTCGCCTTGAGCATGCCAGAGGTCGCCATCGCGGAGATTGACCGGGTGCGGCCGCAGGCGTCCGCTTCGGCTGCCTGGTGGCCGATGCGGGTTGCGGATCGAGCGGGCCTTTCCGTCACGCGCTGAGCACACGAGGCCTCGCCCGGACAGTCGGTCTGTCGCGGCGGCAGAACGTCTAACCGGTCAATGTCGGACTGATCTTTCCCGAGGCCGCGCGTGGGCGCTGCTGCAAATATCACCTGCCGGATCGCGCGGCCGTTTCCGCCGAACAGATGCTGGAGGGTGAAAAATGGAGGAAGCTCAGCTGGCGGCGGGGCACCAAAGACAGGCTGACCTGCCGGTTTGCCGCAACCCGCGTCCGGATCGCCGATGGCCACAAACACCGTATGGCCGACGGTCGCGTGCAGGCCATGCCGGGAGATGAGGAGGTCTGGCTGATCGGTGAGCGTCGTGCGACCGGCGAGCGGAAATACTACGCCTCGAACCTGCCAGCCGACACCAGCCTCAAGGCGCTCGCCGCTGCCGTCAAGGCCCGATGGATTTGCGAACAGGCGCTTCAGCACCTCAAGGAGGAGCTTGGCCTCGACCATTTCGAGGGCCGGTCCTGGACCGGTCTTCACCGACACGCCTGATGACGATGATCGCGTACGCCTTCCTGCAATCCCGCCGCCTCAAGGCCGCGGGACGGGAAAAAAGAGTCCCCGGACCATCCCCGCAACCGACCGTGCCAGCCGTCAGGCGGGCCATCCTCGACGCATTTGCGATCCCCCGCCAATCCGATGCCCTCGCTTTGAAAAGCTCATCGTAGAGCGCCCAGATGAAGATCTGCCAAGGCAGTGCTAGAACAGCTCGATATCGTCGGCCTTCGGCTTCGGCACTGCGACCGGGACTTCCTTGATCGCGGTCTCCATGAATTTCTGCCGCGCCTTGCCGCTATGCGGCCAGAACTGGATGCGCCGACCCGAGGTGCCGCCAGTGCTTTCGCCGACGCAGGAAATGTGCTCCGCCTGGAGGAACTTCATCACGAAATCCCGGTTGCGCAGGCCGATATCCGACAGGCCCGCCACCATCTTGCCGCCGCCGAAGACCTTCGCCTCCAGCCGGCTGCGGTCAGCGCCGATCTTGATCAGCCCGTTGATCAGCAGCTCCATCGCGTTCACGCCGAAGCTCGCCCCCACCGCGGCGCCGCCGGTTTCCTCCGGCAGCAGGATGTGGTTCATGCCGCCGACATTGTTCGACGGGTCGTGCAGGCAGACCGCCACGCAGGAGCCGAGCAGCGTGGTGATCATGTGCTCCGCTTCGCTGCCGACAGCGTATTCTCCCTGGTTGATGTGCTCAGTGCGTGGTCCTGCCATGGGGGTTTCCTCCGGTCAGACGGTCTGGAGACCGGGTTGAGTGCAAAGCTCGAGGATGGCGGGGGCGACGCGGCGGAGGGGCACCGCCCGCTCCGCCCCGCCGTTTTCCAGCGCCACCCGCGGCATGCCGAAAACGGTGCAGCTTTCCTCGTCCTGGGCGAGCGTGCGCGCCCCGGCGCGGCGCAGCGCCAGCATGCCGCGGGCACCATCCGCGCCCATGCCGGTCAGGATCGCCGCCACGACGCGGTTCGCCACCGGCACGGCCGAGTGGAAGAGGACATCGACCGAGGGCCGGTGGCCCGACACCTTGTCCTGCCCGTCGAGCACGCAGCGCGGCGACCGGCCGTCGAGCGCCAGATGATAGGGCCCGCCCGGCGCGATCAGCACCTTGCCCTCGGCGAGCGGCTCGCCATCGGCGGCCAGCCGCACGGCAGGCGCCGCCATGTTGTCGAGCCGCGCCGAGAAGCTCTTGAGGAATTCCGCGGGCATGTGCTGGGTGATCAGGGTCGGCGGACAATTCGCCGGGAAGCCGCCGATCACCTGCTCCAGCGCGTCGACCCCGCCGGTCGAGGAGCCGATCAGCACGATCCGGCCGCGGTTCAGGAAGCTGTTCCCGGCCCCGGCATCCTGCGTCCGCGGCTGGGCCAGCCGCGCGCCCGCCGCCATCCGGATCAGCGCCGGCAGGCGCTGCAGCGTGCCGTCGGTCGACAGGGTCGGGGTCTTTTCCAGGCAGTCCACCGCGCCGGTCGACAGCGCCTCGACCGCGGCCTGGGCGCCGCGCTTCGTCATCGACGAGAACATCAGCACCGGCATCGGCCGCAAGGTCATGATCTTCTTCAGGAAATCGAGTCCGTTCATATGCGGCATCTCGATATCGAGCACCAGCACATCGGGATTGAGCGACTTGATCATCACCCGCGCCTGGTAGGGATGCTCGGCCTCGCCGACCAGGTCCAGATCGGGATGGCGCGCCAGCTCCATTGCCACGAGCCTGCGGATGGTCGCCGAATCGTCCACGATGGCGACCCGGATGGGCCCTCTTGCGTCCTTCATGCCAGGGGTCATGCCTCCACCAGAACCGGAATGCCGCGCCCGCCGCAGGGCGCCTCCGTTCCGGTGCTACCCGGCCAACGCAAACAAAGTCTTTACGGGAGGAAGATCTCGGGGCCGGTGCGGCAGGCGCCGCCTCCGGCCGAAGGCGCTCAGGACATGCCGAGCGCTTCCTTGTAGAGCTCCAGCACCGCCTCTTCCTCAGCGATGTCGTCGCGGTCGCGCTTGCGCAGCGCGATCACCTTGCGCATGACCTTGGTGTCGTAGCCGCGCCCCTTGGCTTCGGCCATGACTTCCTTGATCTGCTCGCCGAGATCCTTCTTCTCGGCCTCGAGCCGCTCGACGCGTTCGACGAACTGGCGCAGCTCGGCTGCGGTGACGCGGAACTGGTCGCTCTTGTGCTCTTCTTCGATATCCATGCGGTTCCCCTGCTCTCGGCGCCTGCGTGGTAAGCGCTCGCCTCCTGCCATGCAAGCCCCGCTTGCCTTCGCCCGGCGGGCAAAGTACGCCTCTGGCATGGAAGCGCTTATCTGGATCGGAGCCGCGGTATCGCTCTGCGGGCTCGGCGGGCTGATTGCCTGCATTGTCATGGCAATGAAGGCCCGTGCGGCCGGTCTGGGCGACGACGCCCTGCGCGACCGCCTCAAGCGCATCGTGGCGCTGAATTTCGCCGCGCTGATGATCTCCGCCTTCGGGCTGATGGCGGTCATTCTCGGCATCATGCTGGGCTGAGCGCCGCCGCGCGCCCTGCCCCGCTGCGGCCCTCCGGGCGGCTCCCCGCGGAAAAGTGATTCGAATCACCGGCCCGGCCGCGCGCGCGCCGTGGCCGGGCAGGCCCGCATTCCCCTGGTGCAACGCGGCCATGCAGCGGGCGCCGCAGCTCTTGCCGCCGCCGCGGCCCCCGGGCCGTGCTGCGAAACCCGTCCCGGAGCCGCTCATGCCGCATTGCAGAAGCCGTCGCTAAGACGTGGAGATCGTGCGGAATTCGCGCGGAAGGAAAAGAAATTTTCGGTCGTTTACACTTTTCGGTCAAAATATTTACACGAAAATCGCGCTGCATCAGACATTTATTCCGAATGTGAAAGCCCGTGTTAATCTCTGCCCAAGGGATGAGGCGCCGCGGCCCGGCACCGGGAGATGCGGGCGGGGCGCCAGGAGACTAGGGAGAGACATATGCTGGAGAAGACGGAGGGGGTTTATCCCCCGCTTGCGGAGGTGCAGGCCTCGGCGTTGGTGAACGAGGCGCAGTACCAGGAGATGTATGCCCGCTCGATCGCGGACCCCGACGGGTTCTGGGGCGAGGCTGCGCGCGACAGGCTCGACTGG
>NZ_VATA01000151.1 GCF_005870025.1 Poseidonocella sp. HB161398 | reverse complement strand
ACGGTCTCCCGCGAAACGATCCGCGGCCGGGTCGGCCGCTTCGGCCATCAATTTGCCGCCAGCATCCGGTGGGTTCTATCCGTTACCTCGGACTGTGGATCAGCATCAAACCGTGACCCTGCCCATTCGGCTTGCAACCAGCTGTTTATACCGAGACTTTTCTGCTCGAGCCGGGTCCCGATCGGCGCTGATCAGGACCCGGCACGAGAATGAAGTTCTTACATAAACACCGATAGTTATCCATTAATCAGACAGGGTCACGGTTTGGTGACGATCCACATCCGGAAGGAACTGGCCGTTCTGGCCGCAGATTCATGCCAGAATGCGAATAATATGACCCAGGACGGCTCCTTCGCTCGAGTTCTTCGACGGCACAATCTGGCATACTTCAATGCCGTCCGAGGGCCGTCCACTCCAACAAGGCGCGATAGATCGCGCTTTCCTTGTCCATCACTTCGGAAAGAGAAAAACCAGGTTAAGCCGTGCACCCCAGCCATCGGGGCCGCCGTCCGGTGCCTCCGCCCAGTAGCGCAGCCCGCCGCCCACTTGGATACGCTGCCCGCCAACCGTCATCAGCTGGTTGACCCCGAAATTGACTGGCACCGACCAGGCATCGTCCTCCCAGTCATAGCTGCTTTCGGTGTTCACGAAAAGGGACGTGGCCGAGGCTGTCGTGTAGTTGAGGAATGGTTGCAGGAAGGTCTGGTCGAGGTCGCTTCGATCGGCGTCGCCAGCCACCGACCAGATGTGGTTGCCCAATCCGCCGACTGTCCAGGGTCCTGCCTGCCAGAGTGCGACAGCTGTCACGCCCGCGCCCCATTTCTCCGATCCGAGGGTCCGTTCGGAGGCGGTCGGCAGCAGGAAAACCGGACCGAGTCCCCAGGTCAGGGAACTGCCGTTCTTCGGCGAGAAGAAGAGACTCTGGACCGTGTCGCCGAGGCCGAGCTGCATGTTCTCGCCCGGGACAACGTCGTTCTGCCAAGTCAGCGGCACGATCGTGCGCGAGATCATCAGCCAGTCCGCGCCCAGGTCAATCGGAATCACCGGCTGGAAATTCATCAGCCAGCGCGTCCCGTCCTCTGCGCCGAGGCCGTGATCGTAGTTGAACTGAAAGGGTACGCTGACCAGGTTGGCGATGGGATTGGCGAGCTGCTTGGCCAAGTCGGCGTCTGAACCGGACTGCCCCGCTGCTGCGACGGGCAGCAGCGGCAGCAGCATGGCTGCGATCCTTGCCGTTCGGAAATGCATTCCACGATCCTCCCCGGAGTGGTGCGACGGAAGGGCGATGCCGGCGAACACGACGGCATCGCGAGAGTTCCAGATGCTCTTCGCCGAGCCGGGGAACGCGCTCAGGCGGCCCGCGTGCTGTTCAGCTTCGCGCGGACTGCCGGTGGCACCAGCCGCGCGGCCGAGACCCGCGGGAGCGGCATCTCCCGGATCGTCGGCTCCTTGCCGCAGAGCGCCGCGTATTCGGCGAAATTGTCGAAGGCCCGGCGTCCGCGGTAGTCGATGAAGGTCTCGGCCGGGGCGCCGTTGGCCAGGATCACCTCGTGCCCGTCGGTCTCGACATGGTAGTAGGTGACGCGGTCGGGCAGCCCGGCGGCGGGCTCGACCGTGATCGTCGTGCCGTTGACCAGCGCACTGGCATTGATGGCGAGCCCGTCGAGGACAAGGGCGTGATCCGCCGTCAGGACGAGATCGCCATGCGGCAGCCCGTCGCCGAGCGCGCCAGCCCTCACCCGGACAGGCAGGAAGCGATCTGCCGGCGTGAAGCGCTTGTCCACGGTCTGCCGCCCGATCCACCTGACCGCGACCGCACGGCCGTCCGAGGTCAGGATCGTGTCGCCGATGCACAGGGCCTCGACCGCCGTTTCGCCCTCCGGCGTCGCGATGAGGGTTCCGGCGGCAAAGCAGGTGACGAAGTCTGCGTCCGCTGCGGAGTTGAAGGCATCGTCCGTCGTGCTGATCTCGTTGGGCAGCGTGCTGAAGGAGGCCGTCGCGACATACGGGCTCAGCAGGTAGCCGCTGTCGGGGTCGCCATCGATGGTGACAACCGGATACTCCTCGCCGTCGATGGTGTAGGTGCCGATGAAGTGCACGGCATTGCCGTCGACCGTGCCCACCACCTCGTTCTCCTGGAAGCTGTCATCCGACGTGTCGCCGTCATCCAGCGTCCCGGACAGGTCCGAGCTCGTGCCGCCCCCGAAGTTGAGGCTGTTGCCGCTTCTGGTGAACGCGATGACGGACTGGAAATCGTACTGTGCCATTCTTCATGTGCTCCATTTGGTTCGGCGCGGCCCATGCAGGCCGCGGGGCTGGGAAATGGGGGCGGGCCTGCCGATCGCGGCGGGACCGGACCGGAAGGGCGAACTCATCCGGCGACCTCGAAATCGGCGAGGGCGAAGCTCTTGTCGAAGAAAGCGTCCTCCGGCCCGTAGAGGCGGAAATAGACGAACCAGCCGTCATCGCCGACCGTCTCCAGGTGGTTCGAGTCCAGCCCGTCGGGCGCATCGGGACCGACATAGAGGTCGACCGAGCCATCTTCGTTGTACTGCAGCTGCTCCATCCGGCTGTCGAGGCTGACATCGGAAATCTCGGTGCCGCCATTGTCGTACGGGCGCCGCGTGTTCTCGCTGTAGAGCGTCAGAGACCAGAACTGCGCCACCGGGACATCGGCGGGGACATGAAGCACGTAGTTGCGGTCCGCGCGCAGCATGTCTCCATTCGCGTCGCGCTTGGTCGTCATGTAGACCTGCCCGGCACCGGGCGTCGGGTTGACCATTCCCTCGGAGGACCCGACAGCCTCGTAGAACCAGGTCGCGCGCTCGTCGAATTGCTGCAGGACTTCGGTCTCCTGCGCGGTGCCGAAATCGAAGCTCTTGTACCAGGAGGTGCCCGGCCACCAGACGTCGGCATAGCGCGGGTTCACCTGCAGGTTCCGGGTCATCAGCTCGCCGAGCGCCGCCCCTTCCAGCAGGATCTTCCGCTGGCGGTCGTCGGGGGCGAAGTCCTCGCCCTTCACGATGCCCAGCGGCGCAAGCATCTCCATCCAGGGCTTGTCGATCTCGCGCACCGGTTCTTCGTTGACGATGCCTGCCAGCGTCTCCCAGTAGTCCAGGCCGCGCGGCGCGGTGGCGCTCCACTCCACGTCCTTGCCGCGGACGAAGCTCGCCGGTTCCGTCTGGCCGACCGGGCCCATTCTGTACTGGGACACATAGGTGTCGTAGTAGGCCGGGTCGGGATCGAGAATGCGGATGCCGACCATCAGGTTGTTCGTGGCGCTCTGGAAGACGTGGACGTCATCGGCCTCGTAGGCGGAGGGATCGTCCTCCGGTCCGACGACGATATAGGTCGCGCCTTCCCCCTTGTCCGGGCCGGTGAGGCCGAGGTCGAAGACCGGCCGCATCCACATGTCCAGCACGCCCCCCGCTGTCTGTCCGGCCGGGTAGTCGATCTGGATGGGGCCGCCGGAGAGGTCGCTGAAGTTGAAGATGTAGGGCGTGGTCAGGTTGGCGGTGACGATGCCGCGCTTCTCCTTCAGCGTCTCCAGGACGGCGAAGGCCCCCGGAGCGTCCGTGCCGAAGGCCGCACCCTGGGCGTCGCGCCAATGGGCGGTGCTGACCAGCGGCGTCGACCAGATGTAGAGCTGCGCCGCGCGCTGCAGGTCCATCAGGTCGAAGAGGCGTGCGGAGGCGTCGCCGTCGAAATAGCTGTCCTGCAGGTCGATCCGGCCAGCGGGCGTGTCGATTGTCTCGTCGCCCTGCAGCGTCGCCCCGGCAAGCGGCACGGCCTCCTGCGCGCGGAGGGTGCCGGAGGCTGCCAGGAGGAGCGCGGATGCCGTGGTTGCGAGAATTAGACGGTAGGTCATGGGGTCTGTCCTGAAATTGCGTACGGACGCGGCCCGGAGGGGCCGCGCAAAAGCTCTACTGCACGACCCTGACCAGATCGTCGGGCTTCCAGGTCTGGTCGTAGAAGGCATCCTCGGCGCCGTAGAGCCGGAGGCAGGCGACGAAATTGCGCCCCGGCACCGTCTGGATGAAGGCGGCATCCGCCACGCCCTCGGGCTTTTGCGGGCCGAACCAGATGTCGATCGACCCGTCCGCGTTCTGCGGGATGTCGTAGTAGCCGTTGGTCGAGGGCAGCATCTGAGCGGTTTCCGGCATCGTGCCGTCGGTCACGTTATAGGCCGTCACCGCCCAGAACAGCGCGGCGGGAACGTCCGGCGGCAGGGTCAGCCGGTAGGTGCTGCCGCCTTCCAGGAACTCCCCTTCGGCATCGCGGATGGTGTAGGGGTACTTGGACCCCGCGCCCGTCGTGCGCATCACCATCGCCGGGGCCGAGGAATAGGCGTACTGGAAGAAGCGCGACCGCGCGCCCAGATCCAGATAGCTCTCCTGCATCCAGTCATTGGTGCCGCCGACCCAGGCGCGTTCCCATTGCCGGTCGTCATAGTACTTGCTGCGCCCGTCCGCGCGTCCCGTCTGGGCCGAGGCGAGGATCATCTTCGGCGCGTCCGCGAGCGCCTTCTCCAGCGCTGCCCGCTGCCAGTCATGCGGCTCGAAGGGGGCGCCCTTGACGATGCCGATCGAGGCCAGGACGCCGCGCAGCTCGGGGTCGATCGCCTCGACGGGCTCGTAGTCGACGAAGGCCTTCAGCTTGGTCCAGTACTCGAAATCCGTCGGGTACATCATGTTGACCCGCACGCCGCTGGCATTGGGGAATTCCATCGCGGGGATGTCCTTCTCCACCTCCCAGAGCGGATAGATCCGCGTGGTTTCCGCCGCCGCGACGGCCGGGGCCGGATCGGGGGCGCCGTCGCCCTGCGCCATCACCGTGCGGAAGAAGAGGAAGACGTTGTAGGTGGAGGACTCGAAGGCGAAG
>NZ_VATA01000150.1 GCF_005870025.1 Poseidonocella sp. HB161398 | reverse complement strand
CGGGCGATGCGCACATTCCGTGGAGGACAACCTTCGGACGCAAGGGGCGGACGGCGGGTGAAACGCAGTGCCGGAACAAATGCATGCAGCCGGTGCTTCGCAGCCGACACCCCAGCGTGGAGCCGTCATCGCCACTAGGAAAAGTCGCCGCGATCGAACGGAGAGGGAAACAGCGGCCAGACCGGCGCCTATGATGCTCTTGTCCTCGTGACCGGCGGCTTATGCCGATTCATCACCCAGGCTCTGCGGCAGCGCAGCAAGTCCGCTTCTCCAAGCCCTGTCGCGACGGGCCCTTCGACCACGGCGGCGTCGCGACCGTCAGCAAGGGGCTGTCTGGGGACCGACGGCGCGTCGGGCTCAACCGTCTGCGGCCTTGCGGTGAGGCCAGAGACGGTTCCGGAGCGGCAATCAGTGCGCTGCTGGGGCGCCCATGGTGACACCTGCGTTAACTGGAAAGCTTGGTGCATTCCTCCCCGCCCTCGAGCGGGGAGGTTGCTTCAACCCGCGCCCCTTCAGGCAGGTGCCTTGTAACTTCCCGCAATCTGCCCGGCCTTCCTTTGCATCTCCGTCAACTCCTCCGCGGAGAAGGCGCGGACCGTCTGGACATTGGCCACCATGCCGGAGGCGGCAACTCCCATCAGGCCCGCGACCAAGTCCTGCACATCATCGATCTCGGCGATGACCAACCAGTCTGTAGCGCCTGTAGTTGCGTAATAGGCAGTAACCTTGCCGCCGGCGGCTTCGATGATCGAGCGCGCGCCTTCGGCCCGGTCACTCGGATTGGCGATCATCCCCTTGAAGGCCGCAGATGTATAGCAGCCCGTTACGACGAAATGTGGCATGGCAAGTCCTCCCTGAAAGGGGCCTCGGGCCCTCTGCTGCATCATGCAGGTCGATCCGGCCCGCTTTCTCCCCTGGCGGACGTTATCACATCGGGGCTTCGCCGACCAAACATCCCGGCGTTCACCGGGACCACATCGTCGGCGGATGGGCGGCCCGAGAGGGCTGGCAAGGGGCGTATGCATGCAAAGGGCGACCGGCGGCTTCCTCCGGTTTGCAGGCGATGCGCCGCGGTGATCCGTCGGCGCATCGCTCCGGATGGGCATGTTGCGCCCTGCGGCAGATGTCGCGTACTCAGTTATGCGAGCCATCAACGACAGAACGCAGATATCCACCGGGCATGTCGGCAGCGTCGACCGCAACATTTCCTGCCCCGGTTCTGCTATGCTGAAGGAAACAAGTTCACGCCTTCGCCGAGAGGTCCGATGCTCATGAACGGTCTGGCAACAACACAAAGGCAAGGCGTTGCCTGCGCCGGCAACTGGGTTCTCGACACGATCCACACGCTTTCGCACTGGCCCGAGAAGTCGGGGCTGGCGCTGATTTCAGCCCAGCACATCGGTCTCGGCGGGGGTCCGGCCAACGTCGCCGTTGGCCTCAAGGCCATGAAGGCACAGTATCCCGTGCTGCCGATCGGCTTGATCGGCGCGGGCGCCTTGGGCGACGAAGTGGTCCGTTTGTGTCACGAGGCTGGATTGCCAGCGGAGGAGTTGCGCAGGACATCACGCGCCACCACGTCCCAGACGCACGTGATGAACGTGCCGGGCGACAGCCGGACGTTCTTCCACCATCCGGGCGCCAACGCCCTGCTCGATGCTTCGGCGTTCGACATCGACCGTCTGACGGCCAGGAAGGTCAAGCTGCTGTACCTCGGATATCTCACGTTGCTCGATGCGCTGGACGCGATCGGTCCTGACGGACGAACCGTGGCCGGACATTTGCTGGCGAGGGCGAGAGCCCAAGGGATCATGACCTGTGTGGACCTTGCATCCTTCGCTTCGCCCGCCTACCGCGCGACGGTGGAGGCCACGCTGCCAGACATAGACATTCTGTTCGCCAATGAGCTTGAAGCGGGATTGGCGACCGGTCTGGAGCTGGTCGGCGATGCTGACTTGGATGGCATGATCCGTGCCGCGCGCGTCCTGAAATCCGGGGGTGTGCGGACAGGCGTGGTCATTCATTCACCGGCCCGGGTGATCTGGTGCGGTCATGGCTACGAGCACGTCATGGAGCCGGATCCGATCCCCGCCGAACGGGTGATCAGTGCTGTTGGCGCGGGAGATGCCTTCGCGGCGGGCGTGATGCACGGAATTCACGAAGACTGGCCTATCGAGAGTTCGCTGAACTTCGGCACGCACGTCGCGGCGGCGTGCCTATCCGGATACACAGCGACCGACGGATTGACGGGACTGTCCCTTCCGGAAGCCCCGCCATAGCTGTCCCCATGTCGTGCGGATACCATGCGTCCGCTCCTATGCCTGCCAATACTCGCAGACAGCAGCGGGATGGGACGAGCGGCCACTTCAGGGAAGGCCGCAGTGCAACGGCGCCGAATTCCGAGTGACAGGATTGGGGAGTGACCGCGCGACCTTGGGGCTGGCTGGCCCAGTCTGCCATCGGCTGCAAACTGCGCTCTTCGCTAGGAGGGGCGCCACCATGAGCGGCCGGATTGGAGCGGCCCGGCTAGGTTGGCGCCCGCCGAGCTCCGCCCGCCGTGACCGACCGCTTTCGAAGATCCACCGCTCGGGCTCCGCCGCGCCGCCGCAAGTCCGCTTTTCGTGGTCGACCTCGCCAGGTGCTCCGACCTCGGTGCCGTCGCGACCGACCTTAAAGGGCTGGCTTGAGGCGCTCGGGGTGCCAAGGCGAGCGGCAAGTTCTTCTGCTCGGTTCGTCATGGCCTCTTACTGTGAACTATCTGTTCCAGCACCAAGCTTCTGCGCCGCCGCAAGGACGTTGAGAGCCCCAGAGCGGTCCACGGTTGCCGCAAACGATGCAACCGGATCGCGGCCATGCTACAGTTCGGAGAAGTGTGAGGGGGCAGCATGAAACCTGGAATGGAACCGGTCATCGACCACTACACGCGCACTGGTCTGATGGAGCGTATTCGTGCGGCTTTAAGGGGCCGTGGATATGATCCGGACAATCCGTCGATTGAGATGCTCAGTGAGCTGGATCATCTGCACGGCGGCGGTTTCGCGACCACTGAAGCGCAGGTCGAACTGGCCGAGATCCCGCGCGGGTGCCACGTGCTTGATGCTGGTTGTGGCATTGGCGGGCCAAGTCGTTATCTCGCGGGCATGCACGGCTGCACGGTGGACGGCATAGATCTGACCCCTCAATACATCGACGTCGCCGCTCAGTTGAACGAAATGACCGGTCTGGGCGGCAAGATCGCCCTGGCCGTGGGAAGCGTTACCGATCTACCGTATGAAGACGAACACTTCGACGTCGTCCTCTGCCAGAACGTGAGTATGAACGTCGCGGACAAGGACCGCATGTGCAAAGAAGCCTTCCGGGTTCTGAAACCCGGCGGAATATATACGCTCTCCCATCTTGCCGAAGGGCCAAATGGATCCCCAATTTATCCGCTGCCATGGGCGCTCACGGCCGAGGTCAGCTTCCTTGGAGTGCCGCAAGACCTGCTCGAAACACTCTCTGGAGCCGGATTTTCCGGTATCGAAGACCGGGCGGGACGGGCACGCTCAAAACCCGGCGGAGGCCCCCAGCCTGGCACCATCGGAGCGGCGCCGGCGATGGGGGACGACATGCCTGCCCGAACCGCAAATGCCGCCCAATCGGTGGCGGAGGGAAGGCTCGTGTCGATGATGGTGGTCGCACGCCGCCCGGGCTGCTGATATTCAAAGGCGCACCGGAACCGAACTGCGGAAGCTCTCCGGCTCCATCACCCTCAGTCGGCAACGACAGCATCCACCTCGATCTCGACCAGCCACTCCGGATTTACGAACCGGCTTACCGCCATGATCGTGTCAACAGGCCGTGCATCGAGGCAGTAGAGCTTCCTCGCCTCGATGGCGGGCTTCCAGTTGTCGATGTCGGTCAAGATGACCCGCGTCCGCACGATATCCTGCAGGCCCGAGCCTGCCTGTTCCAGGGCTGCCTTGATGATCTCGAAGCACTGCTTTGTCTGCAGGAAAACGTCACCCACGCCGACCGTTTTGCCGTTCCCATCGACAGGCGCGGTCCCGCCGACCGCGATGAAATTGCCAACCCTGACGGCGCGGCTGAAGCCGACAATCGTTTCCATCGGGTTGCCGTTCGAGATCAGACTTCGCTTATGTTCCATGCCCCGCCCCGGATGTTTCCGCGGAGTACTGTGGCATGGGGATCGGACTAGGTCTTCCAGAAAGCCAACTGGATAACCGCTTGGTCCGGCGAATGCGTGGTAGGCGGACGAGAATGCCGCGAGAAAGACTGAGCGGCTAATCTTGGAAACGCCTCAAGGCAAGGCAATGTGCCAGTGGATGACCCAACTGAGGAGCGGCCAGCAAGCAGAGAATGCTGCGGGCCAGGCCGAGCGGCCGTTGCAGGGAAAGCCGCAGCGCGGCGGCGCAGGATTATGAACGACCGGCCTTGGGAGCGACCGCTCGACCTTGGCGCCCGCTGGGCCGGTTTGCCACCGGCTGCTAACGGCGCTCTTCCCCAGTACGGAAGATGAAGATTACCGGCCGGACTCGTGGAGGCCCGGCTGCGGCGGCGCCAGTCTCCCCATCATCGTCGCGATCGGCCGCTATGGCAGATTCGCCGCCTGGGCTCCGCCGCGGCGCCGCATGTCCGCTTCGCCTGGCCGGTCACAGTGGAGTCTCGAGCCCGGCGCTGTGGCGACCGGCAGGTAAGGGCTGGGTGGTGGCGTTCGGGGTGCTGAGGGCGAGCGGCAGGTTCCGCCCCGCGTCCCTGCGTGGTGACAGATGGTGAATTATCAGCGCTTGGGTCAACCTTCCGCGGTGCCGCGTGGCTGTTGAGAGCCCGGATCCGGCAACCGGGGGTCTGTGCGAGGCACATCAGATCTGCCCGCTTTCGAGGTCGCAATCCAGAAGCCATGTCGTTGCCGGCGCAGACAACATGGCCTTGTCACCGGAGTGTTGCGGAAGGTACGGTGCGAGAGACAAACACAGTCCATACGGAACGAACCGAAATGGTTTACGAGCTCACTGAAGACCTTGTGCGGCCTTGTTGCACAAATCGTGCGAGGGATTCACTGCATGAATCCAGCATGATAGCCGGTAGGCATGAGCAGTTGGGCCCCTACGAAGTACAAG